>NZ_JBIWPJ010000004.1:522152-733332 GCF_044768205.1 Streptomyces sp. NPDC101160
CAGGGCCAGGGCCCGAGGCCGGACCAGCGCCCGCAGGGCCTCCGGCCACGGGCCGCCCGCCCCGCGCCACCTCGCCTCAGCCTCGTGTCACCGTGACCGTGACCCGTGCGCCGGGGGCGGCGAGGAGCACCACGCGGCCCGGTCGCGGGCGCAGCACGACCGCCCTCCCCCGGGCCGCGACCTGCCACGCGCCCGGGGGCAGGGACAGTTCGGTGGCGCGGGGGCCGCGGCGGGCGGAGTCGTAGTCGAGGCGGTAGACGCCGGCCCCGGAGTCGTACGCGGCGGCGCGCACGGTGCCGGCGACGGCCTCGGCGTAGGGCTCGGCGGTGAGCTCCTTGTTCGTACGGAAGGCGCCGGCGCCGTCCACCGCGCAGTAGCCGCCGCCGTAGCACCACTCCCAGCCCGCCCAGCCGGAGGAGTAGCGGCCGAGCGAGGCCATGGCCTCGCGGTAGAAGCGGTTCATGTTCGGCAGCGCGTTGTTGAGCGGGCCCCACTCCCCCACCACCACGGGGACCTGGTACTGCTTCGGGTACTGGGTGACGGCGGCCTCGTAGCTCTCGACCCAGCGGGCCGACGGGTCGTAGTCCCCGCCCGCCTCCATGGTGGAGTTGTAGAAGTGCGGGGCGTAGACGATCTTCGGGTCGTCGATCCGGCCGAGGCCGGTCGGCACGCCCTCGCCGACGATCGGGGTCGGTTCGACGAAGATCCAGCCCTCCCGGTCGGCCGACCGGATCGCGTCCGCGATGCGGTTGTACATCGGCGTGAGCTGCTCGCGCTCGATCCGCCGGGCGGCGGTCGGCAGGTCCTCGCCCTCCCGCATCTCGCCCATGGGCTCGTTGATGGGGTCGTAGCCGAGGACGGCCGGGTGGTCGCGGAAGCGGTCGGCCAGCACCCGCCACATCCGGGCCTGGGCGAGCCTCAGGTCGGGGTCCTCGTAGAGGTGGGTGAAGGCGCGCTGGACGGCGGGCTCGAAGTACTCGGAGAACCAGTCGTCGGGGTGCGGGGTGAAGGGCAGCCCGTCGGTCCTGGTCGCCCACGCCGGAACGCCCCGGCTGCCGAACGCGGGCCCGAAGACGTCCTGGTGGGCGTCGAGGACGACCTTCATGTCGTACTTCTCGGCCCAGTCGAGAACCCGTTCGATCCTGCGGAGGTAGTCCTTGCTGTACTGGCCGGGCCTGGGCTCCAGGTCGTCCCAGAAGACCAGCACACGGGCGAGGTTGAAGCCCTTGGCGCGCATGTCGCGGAAGTGCTTCTCGGTGATGCCGGAGAGCGCCTGCTCGCCCCGGTGGGACTTGTCCGCGACGTTCCAGCCCCGCAGCTGGAGGGTGCGCCCCCGGGCGTCGGTGAGGGCCGGTATCGCCCCACCTGTCGGACCCGTCGCCGCACCGGTGTCGGCGCGGGCGGCGGTCGGGGCGAGGAGCGCGGCGACGACAGCGGTCGCGGCAAGGGTGGTTCGCAACAAGGAGGGCCTCCGGCACGACGAGGTGAGCGTTGTTCACGTTTCGCGTGCCGGAGATCCCATCAGTATTACTGGCGGGTCATCAAGAGGTCGGTCAGAAGGTCTTCAGGACGTTCTCAGGAGGTCTTCAGGACGATCTTCCCGAAGAGCTCGCCGGACGCCATCTTCGCGAAGCCCTCCCGGGCCCGGTCCAGCGGCAGCACCTCGTCGATCACCGGCCGCACACCCGTCGCGGCGCAGAAGGACAGCAGGTCCTCCAGCTCGTCCTTGGAGCCCATGGTCGAGCCGACGACCTTCAGCTCCAGGAAGAAGATCCGGGTCAGTTCGGCGTGCGAGGGCCGGTCGCCGCTGGTGGCACCGGAGATGACGAGCGTGCCGCCGGGCCGCAGCGACTTGACCGAGTGCGACCAGGTGGCGGCACCGACGGTCTCGATGACCGCGTCCACCCGCTGCGGCAGCCGCGCGCCGGGCTCGTACGCCTCCAGGGCGCCGAGCTCGACGGCCCGCTTCCGCTTGGCCTCGTCACGGCTGGTGGCGAAGACCCGCAGGCCGGCCGCCTTGCCGAGGACGATCGCGGCGGTGGCGACACCGCCGCCGGCGCCCTGCACGAGGACCGAGTCCCCGGGTCGTACCCCGGCGTTGGTGAAGAGCATCCGGTACGCGGTGAGCCAGGCGGTCGGCAGACAGGCGGCCTCCTCGAAGGAGAGCTCCTTGGGCTTGGGCAGCACGTTCCAGGCGGGCACGGAGACCCGCTCGGCGAAGGTGCCCTGGTAGCGCTCGGTCAGGATGGAGCGCGGCTCGTCGGGGCCGACGCCGTGGCCGGTCTGGCCGATGACGGAGTGCAGCACGACCTCGTTGCCGTGCTCGTCGATGCCCGCGGCGTCACAGCCGAGGATCATCGGCAGCTTGTCCTCGGACAGTCCGACCCCGCGCAGCGACCACAGGTCGTGGTGGTTGAGCGAGGCGGCCTTGACGGTGACGGTCGTCCACCCGGGCCGTGCCTCGGGCTCGGGCCGTTCGCCCAGTTCGAGGCCGTTCAGGGGCTGGTCGCGGTCGATTCGGGCAGCGTAGGCAGCGAACATGCCCCTGACCCTAGGGGCGGACGGGGAGCTCGCGGAACCACGCCGAGGTGTGACGCACGTCCCTCGCGGCGATCTTGCCGCCCACCCGCGCGAGGGCCCGCCCGGCCCACCGCACCCGCACGCCCGAGGGCCCCGCCCGTACACCGCACCCGTACACGCGAGGGCCCGCCCGGCCCACCGCACCCCATACACGCGAGGGCCCCGCCCAATCCACCGCACCCGTACGCCCGAGGGCCCCGCCCGGCCCACCGCACCCGCACACCCCAGGGCCGCCCAATCCACCGCACCCGCACACGCGAGGGCCCCGCCCGGTTCGCGTTCACGAACCTGGCGGGGCCCTCGGGGGTGTGCTGCCGAGCCCTGGCTCAGCGGCGGGCGACGCCCTCCGCGCGCGCGGCGGCGGCGACCGCGGCCGCGACGGCCGGGGCGACCCGCTCGTCGAACGGCGACGGGATCACGCAGTCGGCGGACAGGTCGTCGCCGACCACGGCGGCGATCGCGTCGGCCGCGGCGATCTTCATGCCCTCGGTGATCCGGGAGGCCCGGACCTGGAGCGCGCCGGCGAAGATGCCGGGGAACGCGAGGACGTTGTTGATCTGGTTCGGGTAGTCCGAACGGCCGGTGGCCACGACCGCCGCGTACTTGTGCGCGACGTCCGGGTGCACCTCGGGGTTCGGGTTGGCCATGGCGAAGACGAAGGCCTTCGGCGCCATGGCGGCGACCGCCTCCTCGGGGACCGTACCGCCGGAGACGCCGATGAAGACGTCGGCGCCGGCGAGGGCGGTCTCCAGGGAGCCGGAGAGGCCCGCCTTGTTCGTCAGCTCGGCGATCTCGCGCTTGACGTCGGTCAGGTCCTCGCGGTCCTGGCTGACGATGCCCTTGCGGTCGGTCACGGCGACGTCGCCGATGCCCGCCGACAGGAGGAACTTCGCGATGGCCACACCGGCCGCACCGGCGCCGGAGATGACCGCGCGCAGGTCGCCGAGGGTCCGGCCGGTCAGCTTCGCGGCGTTGCGCAGCGCGGCGAGCGTGACGATCGCCGTGCCGTGCTGGTCGTCGTGGAAGACCGGGATGTCCAGGCGCTCCTGGAGCTTGCGCTCGATCTCGAAGCACCGCGGCGCCGAGATGTCCTCCAGGTTCACGCCGCCGAAGGACGGGGCGAGCCGGACGACGGTCTCGACGATCTCGTCGGTGTCCGTGGTGGCGAGCGCGATCGGCACCGCGTCCACGCCGCCGAACTGCTTGAAGAGGATCGCCTTCCCCTCCATGACCGGAAGCGACGCCTCCGGGCCGATGTCGCCGAGGCCGAGCACCGCCGTGCCGTCGGTCACGACCGCCACGACCTGGGACTTCCAGGTGTAGTCGTTGACCAGCTCGGGCTGCTCCGCGATTGCCGTGCACACCTTGGCGACGCCGGGCGTGTACGCGAGGGACAGGTCGTCCTTGTCCCGCACCGGCACCGTGGCCTGGATGGCCATCTTGCCGCCGCGGTGCAGCGCGAAAACCGGATCGAAGGGCTCGCCGGGAGCCCCTTCGGTACCGCTCTCGCTGCGAGGATTGACGATCTCCGCTGCCATTGGGTTGACCCCTTAAGTCT
Source organism: Streptomyces sp. NPDC101160 (assembly GCF_044768205.1). NCBI lineage: Bacteria > Bacillati > Actinomycetota > Actinomycetes > Kitasatosporales > Streptomycetaceae > Streptomyces > Streptomyces sp. NPDC101160. The sequence continues at coordinate 526,291 of NZ_JBIWPJ010000004.1, forward strand.
TCTTCATTTTGAGGGTTGCCACTCCCTGGTAAGGAGGGGTGGGCGGGTCCCGCGGCCGCCGTGTCTGGCAGCCGCGCGGGCGCGCCGCACAACGCGCCCTGAGCCCCGGATGAGGGGTGTAAGGATCCTTCTTACCGGACGGACGGGTCCGGAGACGAGTCCATTCGGCCTCGGTGACGCGACTCATACCGAGCGCTACCGGACGTGCACGGAGAACGACACGTCACTCCATGTCCGGAAACATACTTTCCCGACCCGAATAGCGGCCTTCATGTCGTCCGAATGGCGAGATGCACGGAAGATTTTGCGGTGCAGACCCCACCCGTCCGCAGAAGATTTCGCTTGGGAGGACTGGGCAAGCGCGTTCCGAAGCCACCCGTTATCCGATTTTGACATCCTTGGCCGTCGGATTCGGGCAGTCCGAATGGCAAGATGCCAAATCACACGAGGTCGCGGCACTCGAAGCTGCGTGCACGACCCCCTAGGCAACGTAGGCAACTCCCCTCACCCGCCGGAGGAACCCGACCATGACCGCACGCTCCACGCGCTGCACGACCGCCGCCAAGACCCGCACGTCCCGTCTTGCCGCGGTCGCCGCCATCGCGGTCGCCGGCTCCATGCTGCTGACCGCCTGTGGCGACCAGACGAACAGCCAGAAGCCCGAGGGCGGCTCGTCCTCCGCGGTCGCCTCCAACGCGCCGCTGTTCTCCAAGCTCCCGGCCGACATCCAGAAGGCCGGCAAGATCAAGGTCGGCACGGACGCCTCGTACGCCCCCATGGAGTTCACCCAGGGCGAGAAGATCGTGGGTGTCGACCCCGACATCGCCGAGGCCCTCAGCAAGCAGCTCGGCGTCAAGTTCGAGTTCACCTCCGGCACCTTCGACGGCCTGATCACCTCGATCTACACCGGCCGCCAGGACCTGATCATGTCCTCGATGACGGACAACAAGAAGCGTCAGGAGGGCCTGGACGACAGCGGGAAGAAGATCGGCAAGGGCATCGACTTCGTCGACTACTTCAGCTCCGGCGTCTCCCTGCTCGTCAAGAAGGGCAACCCGCAGCACATCAACTCCCTCGACGACCTCTGCGGCAAGACCGTGGCCGTCCAGCGCGGCACGATCTACGAGGACACCTTCAAGGCCCAGGCCACCAAGTGCGGTGACAAGAAGCTGACCATCCAGGCGTTCGACACCGACGCCGAGGCCCAGACCCGCGTCAAGGCCGGCGGTGCGGTCGCCGACCTGAACGACTACCCGGTCGCCTCGTACATCGCGAAGACCTCCGGCGGCGGCAACGACTTCGAGGTCACCGGCAACCAGAGCGACGTCGGCCTCTTCGGCATCGGCGTCTCCAAGGACAAGACCCAGCTGCGCGACGCCATCAAGGAAGCGCTCGACGCGGCCATCAAGGACGGGTCCTACGGCCAGGCGCTGAAGCAGTGGAACGTCGAGGGCAGCGCCGTGAAGCAGGCGACCGTCAACGCCGGCCAGTGAGCCTCCCCGCCGTCCCCCGCTCCACCTGAAGGGCAGTCGTATGACTGACAAGATCCGCAAGGAACCGGCCGCCGCTCCGGCCGGTTCCGGCCCCACGGACAACCCGCCGGCCGGCCCGGCCGGCCCCCCGTCGGGCGTCCCCTACGAGGCGATCAAGGCCATCCCGGTCCGCCACTACGGCCGCTGGATCAGCGCCGTCGTGGTCGTGGCGCTCCTCGGCTGGCTGCTCTACGCCTTCTCTCAGGGCAACATCATCTGGGCCACGGTGTGGGACAAGCTGTTCGACACCTCGGTCCTGCACGGCCTGTGGAGCACGGTCGTCATCTCGGTCGCCTCGATGGCGCTGGGCCTCGTGCTCGGCATCCTCTTCGCCGTGATGCGCCTGTCGAAGAACCCGGTCACCGGCGCGGTCGCCTGGCTCTACATCTGGTTCTTCCGCGGCACCCCGGTGTACGTCCAGCTGCTGGTGTGGTTCAACCTGTCGCTGATCTTCGAGTACATCAACCTCGGGCCGATCTACAAGAACGAGACCGTCGACGTCATGACGCCGTTCATGGTCGCGCTCCTCGGCCTCGGCCTCAACGAGGGCGCGTACATGGCGGAGATCGTCCGCGCCGGCATCCAGTCGGTCGACGAGGGCCAGACCGAGGCGGCGCACGCGCTCGGCATGTCCCAGACGAAGACCATGTGGCGGATCGTCCTGCCGCAGGCCATGCGCGTGATCGTGCCGCCGACCGGCAACGAGTTCATCAACATGCTGAAGACCTCGTCCCTGGTCTCGGCCGTGCAGTACACCGAACTACTGCGTGCCTCGTCCAACATCGGCACCACCGCCGGCGCCGTGATGGAGATGCTCTTCGTGGCCTCCATCTGGTACCTCGCGCTCACCAGCGTGTTCAGCGTCGGCCAGTACTACCTGGAGCGCCGCTTCGCCCGCGGGTCGACCCGCAACCTGCCGGCCACGCCGTGGCAGCGCGTCAAGAAGAACCTCGTCACGTTCAAGCGTTCCCCGGAGGCGACCCGATGACCGGTCAGCCCATGGTCAAGGCCGAAGGCGTCCACAAGTCCTACGGCGCCGCGCACATCCTCCGGGGCATCGACCTGGAGGTGCAGAACGGCGAGGTGTTCTGTCTGGTCGGTCCGTCCGGCTCCGGCAAGTCGACCTTCCTGCGCTGCATCAACCACCTGGAGCGCATCGACGGCGGCCGGCTCTCGGTCGACGGCCAGCTGGTCGGCTACCGCCAGAAGGGCGAGAAGCTCTACGAGCTGAAGGACAGCGAGGTCGCGTCCCAGCGCCGCGACATCGGCATGGTCTTCCAGCGCTTCAACCTGTTCCCGCACATGACGGCCCTGGCCAACGTCATGGAGGCGCCGATCCAGGTGAAGGGCGAGTCCAAGGCGGTGGCGCGCGAGCGGGCCGAGCGCCTGCTCGACCGCGTCGGCCTCGGCGACAAGATGGGGAACTACCCCTCGCAGCTCTCCGGCGGCCAGCAGCAGCGCGTGGCCATCGCCCGCGCGCTGGCGATGGAGCCGAAGCTGATGCTCTTCGACGAGCCGACCTCGGCGCTCGACCCGGAGCTCGTGGGTGACGTCCTCGACGTCATGCGGGACCTGGCCGAGTCGGGCATGACGATGATCGTCGTCACGCACGAGATGGGCTTCGCCCGTGAGGTGGGCGACTCGCTGGTGTTCATGGACGGCGGCGTGGTGGTGGAGTCGGGCCACCCGAGGGACGTCCTGACGAACCCGCAGCACGACCGGACGAAGGCGTTCCTTTCGAAGGTCCTCTGAGCGGTACGAGAAGGGGCGGTACGGGCACGAGCCGGTACCGCCCCTTTCGGCGTCCCGTGGTCCTCCTTCACGGCGGGAAGGCGCTGTACGAGCAGGAGCCCGCACCGCCCCTTTTCGGCGCCCCGTGGTCTTACTTCACGGCGAGGAGGAGGGTGTCGGAGGGCGAGGCCCAGACGGCCCGGGCCTCGGCGAAGCCGGCGGCGCGGAGGGTGTCGGCGTGCCAGCGGGGCGAGGGCGTGTCGCCGTCGGCGTGCTCGCCGTAGATCTCGTAGCGGCGGGCGGTGGGCCCGGCGAGGACCGGGTCCTTGGCGGCGAGCGCCCACCAGTCGGCCCAGTCGAGCACGCCGGCGGCCTTCTCGGCGTCCATCCGGGCGTGCCGCTGCGCCCGCTCGGCGGCGTTGATGCGCGGGGTGGTCTCGTCGATCATGTGGTCGGCGTTCATGAAGACGCCGCCGTCGCGGACGAGGCCGGCGAGCTGCCCGTAGAGGGCCGTCAGGGGCTCGCTGTGCAGCCAGTGGAGGGCGGTGGCGGTCAGGACGGCGTCGTACGAGTCGTGGGGCAGCTCGCGCGTCCAGGCGGGGTCCTTGAGGTCGGCGGTGACGAAGGTGACGCGCTCGTCGCCCTCGAAGTAGCCCTCGGCGATGGCGAGCAGGGCCGGGTCGAGGTCGACGCCGGTGCTGGTCGCCTTCGGGAACCTTTGGAGCAGCCGGTCCGTGATACTTCCCGTACCGCACGCGAGGTCGAGCACGCGGGGCTCCGGTCCCACGACGGCCTCGACCATGTCGAGCATCACGCGGAAGCGTTCCTCGCGGTCCGGCATGTACCACTCCTGCTGGCGGTCCCAGCTCTGCTGCCAGGCCGTCCAGTCGGTGCGGGTCGTGTCGGTCATGCTTCTGCCTCCACCCTCTTCGTAATACCCTCAAAGGGAGAGCGTCGCTTACCCTCCCCCGCCTCGACCCTAGCCCGCCGGAGTAAGGACTACAAGTGGAACTGGCCTATTACTCGGACTACGCCGTGCGTCTGGTCAACACCGAGGAGCCGGCCCGCAGCAAGGACTCCCTCACCTCCGTCGACGCGGTCCGGGAACTCTTCGGGGAGGCCTCCCAGATGGCCCGGCGGGTGACCGACGCCGACGTGACCCGCTTCCGCTCGGTACGGTCCCGGCTGCGCGCGGTCTTCACCGCGGCCGACGAGGGCGACCACACGGGAGCGGTCGACCTCCTCAACTCGCTCCTGCTCGAGTTCCCGGTCAGCCCACAGATCTCGGGCCACGACTACCTCGACGAGGAGGGCAGGCCGCGCTGGCACATGCACCTCGCCGATCACCCGTCGAACGCGACCGCGGGCTACGCGGCCATCGCCGCGATGGGCCTCGCCTTCCACCTGACGGAGTTCGGCGCGGACCGGCTCGGCCTGTGCCAGGCGTCCCCCTGCCGCAACGCCTACCTCGACACCTCGACCAACCGCTCCCGCCGCTACTGCTCCGACCGCTGCGCGACCCGGGCCAACGTGGCCGCCTACCGGGCCCGCAAACGCCAGGAGGCCGCGGAGGCCGAACGCACCGGCCGCACGGCCGTGAGCAGCCAGGAGAGCACCACACCGGCCGACCGCTGACGCCCGGGCGTGACGGGCCGGTACCGCGCCCGCACCCGCCCCAGCACCAGCTGCTCCGGCACGACCCCGAACACCCGGCTGTCGCCCTCCGCGGCCGGGTTGTCCCCCAGCACCCACCAGCCCCCGTCCCGCCGCTCCACCAGCCGCTTCACGATCAGCAGGTCCTGCTGCAGCGGATGCCGCAGCACGGCCACCTGCCCGGGCCGCAACCGCGCCCCGTAGTGCACGAACAGCTGGTCGCCATGGAGCAGCGTGGGCACCATCGACACCCCCGTCACCTCGGCGATCCCGAACGGGGCCCCGGGCTCCCGCCCCGGCTCATGCCCCGATTCCACCATTCGGCACCTCCCGGTCCGATCGTCCACGAGTCCCATGGTGACCCTGGACTTTTGTCCTAAGCCCCTGGGGGCGCTCGCGAAATCCCGCTTCTCACCGAGTAATGTCCCACCTGAGAAGACGATCACGAGGAAGGACAGCAGCATGCTCTCCCGCCTGTTTGCCCCCAAGGTGAAGGTCAGCGCCCACTGCGACCTCCCCTGCGGCGTGTACGACCCGGCCCAGGCCCGCATCGAGGCCGAGTCGGTCAAGGCCGTCCAGGAGAAGATGTCGGCGAACGAGGACCCGCACTTCCAGGCCCGCGCCACGGTCATCAAGGAGCAGCGCGCGGAGCTCGCCAAGCACCACGTCTCGGTGCTCTGGAGCGACTACTTCAAGGCCCCGCACTTCGAGAAGTACCCCGAGCTCAACCAGCTGGTGAACGACACCCTGAAGGCCCTCTCGGCCGCCAAGGCGTCGACGGACCCGAAGACGGGCGAGAAGGCGCTGGAGCTCATCGCCGAGATCGACCGCATCTTCTGGGAGACGAAGAAGGCCTGACCTTCTTCCGCACCTGCCCGAAGGGGCCCGACCGCACAGCGGCCGGGCCCCTTCGGCGCGTTCCGGGCGCCGGTCGTCGGGTTGTCGGTCCGTCACTCCACCGGCAGTGCGTACCGGCGCTTCTCCTTCGATGTCGCGCCCAGGCGGTCGTAGAAGCGGATGGCGCCGTCGTTCCAGGTGGGGGTCTGCCACTGGATCTCGGTGAGGCCGAGGGTGCGGGCCTCGCGGTGGACGGCGGACATCAGGAGGGCGCCGAGGCCGTGGCCGCGGGCTTCGGCGGTGAGGTAGAGGCAGTCCATGTGGAGGTATTCGGCGGCGTCCCAGGTGGAGATTTCCGGGGCGCAGGTCGCGTAGCCGGCGAGGGTGCCGTCGGGGAGTTCGGCGACCAGGCAGCGCAGGCGCGGGGTCTCGGTGCCGAAGAGGAGGCGGTGGAGGCGGGCGGCCAGGTCGGTGGGCGGGGGCGCGGCGTGCTCGTAGGCGGCATGTTCGGCGGCCAGTTCGGCGACCCGGGGCAGGTCCTCGGGGTGGGCGTGCCGGGCGAGGGGGATGGCTGCCGCCCCGGGCGCCGCCTGCTGCTCCGCGTGATCGTTCATGCCGTCATCATGCACGGCCCCGCCGTCCCGCCGCCCCGCAGCCACCTCCGGTACGGCGCCGCGCGCAGCGCCACCTCGCGGTAGGCGGCGGCGAGGGCCGCGTACGGGCGGTCCAGGGGAGCGCCGGGGGCGGCGAAGAGGAGCAGGCGGACGGCGAGGGGGTCGCCGCGGAGGGGCCGGACGGCCATGTCGTCGCGTGGGCCGGAGGTGGGCTGGCAGGGGGCGACGGCCTCGCCGAGGGCGATGAGGGAGGCGGCCGTGTGGTAGTCGGCGTGCAGCACCGGCGGGTCGAGGCCGGCGGCGGTCAGGACGCGGCGCAGGCCGTCCCATTCGCCGTCGACGGCCGGGTCGACGGTCCAGCGGTCGTGGGCCAGGTCGGCGAGGTCGACGACCTCGTGGGCGGCGGCGGGGTGGTCGCGGGCCATGGAGACGAACTGCGGCTCGCGCTCGACGAGGACGCGCGCCCGCAGGCCGTCCGGGACCCGCAGGGGGCAGCCCTCGACCTCGTGGACGAAGGCCACGTCGAGCTGGCCCGCGGCGACCGTGCGCAGCAGGGTGTGGGCGGAGACGTCGACGCGCAGCGCGATCTCGGGGGCGATGTCGCGGCGGAGCCGGCGCAGCCAGCCGGGCAGGGCGCGGCTGGCGGTGGAGCCGACCCGGAGGGCCGGGCCGCCGGTGCGGGCGGCGGCGGCCCGGGTCTCGGTGACCAGCGCGGCCATGCCGTCGACGAGGGGGCGGGCCCGGCTGAGCACGGAGCGGCCGAGCGGGGTGGGGTGGCAGCCGGTGCGGCCGCGGGAGAAGAGTTCGGCGCCGAGCGCGTTCTCGATGCGGCGCAGCTGGGTGGTCAGGGAGGGCTGGCTGACGCCGAGTTGGCGGGCGGCCTTGTGCAGGCTGCCGGCGTCGGCGATGGCGCACAGCGCCCGCAGGTGCCTCACCTCCAGCTCCATGCCCCGAGGTTAGGGCGGCCCTCGCGCGCGCACCAGAGCGTCAACCGGTCTGTGATGCAACGGTGTTATCGCCGATTGACATCATTCCGCCGCCGTCCCGGCTCCCCCGACACTCTCCTCAACCCCACAGGAGGAGCCCCCACATGCGACACCCGAAGATGCTCACGTCCTTACTGACCGCCGCTCTCGGCGCCGGCCTGACGCTCTCCCTCTCCGCCGCCCCGGCCGCCGCCTCCGCCCCCTCGGCGGCGTACGCCGGTTCCGCCGCGGAGGCCAAGGCCAACCAGGCGTTCTTCGACGCCGTCATGAAGTCGGTCGCGAAGAAGCGGGCCGCCACGCCTGGTGCCGACGCCGTCACCGTGGTCTACAGCACCGCCAACGCACCCAGTTTCCGTACCCAGATCGCCCGCTCGGCGCAGATATGGAACAGCTCGGTGGTCAACGTCCGTCTGGCGGAGGGGTCCAACGCGGACTTCGCCTACTACGAGGGCAGCGACTCCCGCGGCTCGTACGCGAGCACCGACGGGCACGGCAACGGCTACATCTTCCTCGACTACCAGCAGAACCAGCAGTACAACTCCACCCGCGTCACCGCCCACGAGACCGGTCACGTCCTCGGTCTCCCCGACCACTACAGCGGTCCGTGCAGCGAGCTGATGTCCGGCGGCGGGCCCGGCACGTCCTGCCAGAACGCCTACCCGAACAGCCAGGAGCGCTCCCGCGTCGACCAGCTGTGGCGCTACGGCCTCGCCTCGGCCATGAAGCACTGATCGCGGCCGGACCGGTACAGCGGCAGGGCGGCCCGTACGGGTCGCCCTGCTCGCGTTCCGTGACGAGACGGGGTCAGGCCGCCTGCGGCAGCCGGCGGCCGAACTCGGTGCCCGGCGGCAGCTGGCGCCGGACCCGGGCCAGGGCCTCCTCGAAGTCACCGCCCGCGATGCCGGACTCGAAGGCCGCGCCGCCGTAGTGCAGGGTCAGGCTGAGGTCGGCGCGGTCGCCGAGGGTCAGCAGACAGCTGAGCGTGGCCTGCTGGGTGACGCCGTCCGTGACGACGGGGAGCGGCAGGTCCCACTCCAGGACGCAACCGCCGAGGGCCTGCCCGCCCTCGTCCGCGGCGCTGAGCGCGGCGAAGCTCGCGCCCGTGTACTCGATTCCCCTGATGCGGGTGGCCACATGGCTCCCGTCGGCCGTGATGACGATCGCTTCCGCACCACGGCGGTCCCGGTACCAGCCGGTCCAGACTTCTGTCGACTCCGATGACATGCGCGGACTGTAGCGGTATGACCAGCTCCGGCGCGCGGCCGGTCACCCGGCGGCCGGACTTGTCCCGGTCTCGCCGTTCTTGCCGGTCACGGGCGTGGTCGTGGCTTCCGCGCCGACTTCTGACGCTGCGTCCGACGGTGTCCCCGGCGGTGTCCCCGGCGGTCCGTCGTCAGGCGCCTCGTACAGCTCGCACTCCGGGTTGCGGCACGGCTGCACCTCCCACTCCGGCACCCAGGCCCCGAGGACCTTGTGCCGCCGCGCGAGGACCTGGCGCGGCTGTCCGCAGGCCGGGCAGGGATGCTCGGCCCGCGGGTCCCGGGTCGTCCGGGGAAGCTCCTCGGTCATGCCTCCAGGGTAGGACCGGTGCCCGGGGGCCGCTCCCCCGTCACCACGCCGGGTCGAGCTCCCGGTCACCGCTTCCTGGTGTACGTGCGCACGACGACCCCGTTGCCGAAGGTCCGTACGCCATCGAGCGCGAAGTCCCGGAGGGCGAAGTCCGCGCCGAACATCGGCATGCCGGAGCCGTACACCTGCGGGTACGACTTGATGACCAGCTCGTCGATCTCCTCGACCAGCTGCCCCGCGACCTGCGCGCCGCCGCAGAGCCAGATGCCCAGCGAGCCGTCCTCGGCCTTGAGCTCGCGGACCCGGGCGGCCAGGTCGCCGGCGACGAGCTCGACGTTCGGGTCGGGCGACTCGGTGAGCGAGCGGGTCGCGACGATCTCGCGCAGGTGGGCGTACGGGCTGGTGATGCCGGCGTCCAGGGCGAGGCGGTACGAGCCGAGGCCCTGGATGACCGTGTCGAAGCGCTTGTTGGGCACGTCCGCGAGGCCGACGGCCGCCCGGAAGGCGGTCGGGAGCGTGTCCGGGTACTCGGTGTTCATGAAAGCGGCGTACTCCTCGTCCATGAACTGGAACATGGACGAGGCGTCGCCGTGGGGGTCGCCGATGAACCCGTCGAGGGAGCAGGCGACGTAGTACGTGAGCTTGCGCAAGCCGAATCTCTTTCCGTGGGCGGATGCGGCCCGCACCTGCGAACCACTGCATGCATAGTGCTTCACATGTAGTGGTTAGCGCAAGCCCTTTCGTACGCCGGTACGACTCTGCTCGGCGAGTCCTCTCCGCGGCTGCGCTCAGCGGCTGCGCCGCGTCACGAACTCCGCGAGCGCCAGCAGGTCTCCGGCCGCCGACAGGTCCGGCACCGCGCGGGAGAGCTGCTCCACCGCGCGGGCCATCCGCTCGGCGGCCTGGTTCTGCGCCCAGTCCCGGCCGCCGGCCCGCTCGACCGCGTCCGCCGCCGCCCGTACCGCGTCGGCGTCCAGGACCGGCCGGGCGTACAGCGCGGCCAGTTCCTCGCCCGCCGGGGTGCCGGAGGTGAGCGCGGCCACGACGGGGAGCGACTTCTTGTGGGCGACGAGGTCGGCGCCGGCCGGTTTGCCGGTGCGGCCCGGGTCGCCCCAGATGCCGATGAGGTCGTCGATCAGCTGGAACGCCAGCCCGGCCTCACGGCCGAAGGCGTCCATCGCCGCGACGGCCTCCTCCCCCGCCCCCGCGTACAGCGCGCCGAGCGCGCACGCGCAGCCAAGCAGGGCGCCGGTCTTGGCGGTGGCCATCGCCACCACCTCGTCCAGGGTGACCTCGTGCGGCCCGCGCTGCTCGAAGGCGCAGTCCGCCTGCTGGCCCGCGCACAGCTCGATCACACAGGCGGCGAGCCGGGCGGAGGCGGCCGCGGCGGCCGGGTGCGGGTCCTCGGCGAGCAGCCGCAGCGAGAGCGCGTTCATGGCATCGCCCGCGAGCAGCGCGTCCGGGATGCCGAACACGGCCCAGGCGGTGGGACGGTGACGGCGGGTGGGGTCCTCGTCGACGATGTCGTCGTGGAGCAGGGTGAAGTTGTGCGCCAGCTCCACCGCCGCCGCGGCCTTCACGGCCGGGGCCGGGTCCGCGCCGAACGCGCGGGTCGCGGCGAGCACCAGGGCCGGCCGGATGGCCTTGCCGCCCTGTCCGTCGGCCGGGCGGCCGTCGGCCTCCTCCCAGCCGAAGTGGTACGCGGCGATACGCCGTATGGAACCCGGCAGGGACGCGACGGTCGTGCGCAGTTGGGGTTCGACGACGCCGCGGGTCCGGTCCAGGAGCAGCACGGCGCTCTGCCCCTCGGTACCGGTCGCGGCGTGCGCGCTGGTCATGGTCATGTGTGCGGTCACCTTCGTCAGGGCCTGGTCGGTGCGGGGCGGGCGGCGGCCGGTGGGCGGCCGCGGCCGGTGGGCGGGCGGCGCGGTGGGCGGCCGCGGCTCGCGCGGAGTCGGGCGTCCGGGGGCGGGGCCTGTCGGCGTGGCCCCGCACCCGGATGGCCGGCTCAGCGCCGGCGGCCGACCTCCACGTTCTCCAGGACACCGAGGGCGTCGGGGACGAGGACGGCTGCCGAGAAGTAGGCGGTGACCAGGTAGGAGGTGATCGCCTGCTCGTCGATGCCCATGAAGCGGCAGGACATGCCGGGCTCGATCTCGTCCGGCAGGCCGAACTGGTTGAGGCCGATCACGCCCTGGTCGGACTCGCCCGTGCGCATGCAGAGGATCGAGGTGGTGCCGGCGTCGGAGACCGGGATCTTGTCGCACGGGTAGATCGGCACCCCGCGCCAGGTCGTGATCCTGGTGCCGTCGACGTCGACGGTGTCGGGGACCAGGCCGCGCCGGTTGAGCTCGCGGCCGATGGCGGCGATGGCCAGCGGGTGGGCCAGGAACAGCCGCGAGTTGCGCCGCCGGGACAGCAGCTCGTCCAGGTCGTCGGGGCCGGGCACGCCGTCGTGGGGCTGGATCCGCTGCCCGTAGTCGCAGTTGGCGAGGAGGCCGAACTCCCGGTTGTTGACCAGCTCGTGCTCCTGGCGCTCGCGCAGCGCCTCGACCGTGAGCCGCAACTGCTGCTCGGTCTGGTTCATCGGCTTGTTGTAGAGGTCGGCCACGCGTGTGTGGACCTTGAGGACGGTCTGGGCGACGCTCAGCCCGTACTCGCGCGGGGACGCCTCGTAGTCCACGAAGGTGTGCGGGATGACGGCCTCGCCGACATGGCCGGCGGAGAGGTCGATGGCCGCCTCGCCGTACCTGTTGGTGGCGCGCGGGGGCAGCGCCGCGAACTCCGCCAGATGGCCGGCCAGCGCGCCGGCCCGCTCGGCGAGACTCAGCACGTCGGCCCGGGTGAGCTCCAGGACCGTACAGGCCGTGGCGGCGCGGGCGGTCCACTCCCAGCTCGCGTCCGCGGCGACGAGGGCGGCCTCGCCGAAGTAGGCTCCGTCGGCGAGGAGGCCGAGGACCGTCTCGTCCCCGTAGGGCCCCTCGCCGATCTGCTCGACCTTGCCGTGGGCGAGGAGGTGGACCCGGTCGGTGGTGTCGCCGCGGGTGGCGATGACCTCGCCCGGCGCGTACGCCCGCTGGCGGCAGCGGCCCGCCAGCTCGGTCAGGACGTCGCCGTCCTCGAACCCGCGCAGGGCCGGGAGTTCGCCGAGCTCCGCGGGGATGACCGCGACCTGCTCGCCGGTCTGCACGAAGGTGACGCGGCCGTCACCCACGGCGTAGCTGAGCCGCCGGTTCACCCGGTAGGTGCCGCCCTGCACCTGCACCCACGGCAGCGCCTTCAGGAGCCACCGGGAGGTGATCTCCTGCATCTGCGGTGCCGACTTGGTGGTGGACGCGAGGTTCCGCGCGGCAGCGGTGCCGAGGCTCTGCTGCGGTGGTGCCTGATCCGCGCGGATCTCGCCGTCGACCGAACCAACGGACATGGAACTCCCTCTCGTACGACAAAGCTGCGAGAGAGAGCCTTTCAGCACGGAGCGTGTCCGCGCCATTACACAAAAGAGTGGGTGTGGATCGCGGCGGGCTGGGCATCGCGCGCGTTCCTTCACGCGAACGGATCACGCCTTCCGTCGCCTTCCTGTCCGGATCGGCTCGCACACCGTACGAACGGATGGCAGCGGAGCCGGTGCCTCCGGTACTCCGGAAGCACTGCGAGAGCACGGCGAAACCCCTGCGGAACCACCGCACTTCGCATGCCCGAAAGGAGCCGGTCATGGCCCCACCCATGTCCGCGAGCCGCTTCCTCGACGCACTGCGCGACGAGGGTCTGACGGTCGTCGAGGTCGGCGACTGGCGCACCCACAACCGCAACCACAAGGGCCCCTGGGGCCCGGTCAACGGCGTGATGATCCACCACACCGTCACCCGCGGCACCGACAACACCGTCCGCATCTGCCGGGACGGCTACGAGTCCCTGCCCGGGCCGCTCTGCCACGGCGTGATCGCCAAGGACGGCACGGTCCACCTGGTCGGCTACGGCAGGGCCAACCACGCCGGCCTCGGCGACCCCGACGTGCTGCGGGCGGTCGTCGCCGAGCAGCGGCTGCCGGTCGACGACGAGGCCACCACGGACGGCAACCGGCACTTCTACGGCTTCGAGTGCGAGAACCTGGGCGACGGCGAGGACCCGTGGCCCAAGGTTCAGCTGGAGGCCATCACCAAGGCCGCGGCGGCGCTGTGCCGGGTGCACGGCTGGACCCAGCGCTCGGTCATCGGCCACAAGGAGTGGCAGCCGGGCAAGGTGGACCCGCGCGGCTTCACCATGGGGTGGCTGCGCGAGCAGATCGCCGACCGGCTGCGCTGACCGCGCACCGGCCTCTCCGGACACCGCCCCGAACAGCGACAATGGCCGGGTGAACGCGTTCGATCCCGCCCTCCTGCGGCCCCGGCTCCCTTCCCCTCTCCAGCCGGTCGAGGACGAGCGCTTCACCCGGCACGGCCTGACGCTGCTGCTCAAGCGGGACGACCTGATCCACCCCGACCTGCCGGGCAACAAGTGGCGCAAGCTCGCGCTCAACCTGCGGGCGGCCGCCGGGCGCCCGGTGCTCACCTTCGGCGGCGCCTACTCCAACCACCTGCGGGCGACGGCCGCCGCCGGCCGGCTCCTCGGCTTCGCCACGATCGGCGTCGTGCGCGGCGAGGAGCTGGCCGGCCGCCCGCCGAACCCCTCGCTCGCGCGCTGCGCGGCGGACGGGATGCGGCTGGTGTTCGTGGACCGGGGCACGTACCGCCGCAAGCACGAGCCCGACACCCTGGCACGGATCCTGGAGCGGGCCGAGGCGCCCGGTGACGTGTACGTCGTCCCCGAGGGCGGCAGCAACGCGCTCGCCGTCCAGGGCTGCGTGGAGCTCGGCCGGGAGCTCGTGGGCGAGGCCGACGTGGCCGCGGTCGCCGTCGGCACCGGCGGCACCCTGGCGGGCCTCGCGGCCGGGCTCGGGCCCGGGCAGCGGGCGCTGGGCGTGCCGGTCCTGAAGGGCGGCTTCCTGGGCGCGGAGGTCGTGGCCCTGCAGGAGGCCGCGTTCGGCGGTCCGCGCGGCGACTGGTGGCTGGACGAGCGCTTCCACGGCGGCGGTTACGCCCGTACGACGCCGGAGCTCGACGCCTTCGCACAGGATTTCGAGGCGCGGCACGGTTCGTGGCACGCACTCGCCATCGAGCGCCTGTATGTGGCCAAAATGCTCCACGGCCTGCTGACGCTCGCCGAGGAGGGCGCCTTCGCCTCCGGCACCCGGATCGCGGCGATCGTCACCGGCGCACCGGAGCCCCGGGAAGGGGCGCGGGACGCGGCCGGGGAAGGAGCGCGGGAAGGGGCTCAGCCGGCCTCCTCCCGGTAGGCCGCCGCCTCCTCCAGGTCGAGCCGGCGCAGCAGGCTGCGCATCATCTCGTCGTCGATCCGGCGTGCGTCGCGCAGCTTCACGAAGACCTCGCGCTCGGCGTCGATCATCTCCCGCGCGAGGCGCCGGTAGGTGTCGTCCGCCGTCTCCCCGGTCAGCTCGTTGACCGCGCCGAGCCGCTCCCACACCGAGTTGCGGCGCCGTTCCATGACGGTGCGGAGCCGGTCGGCGATCGGCTCGGGCAGCGCGTTGCGCGGGTCGGCGAGGAGGGCATCGAGGCGTTCCTCGGCGGCCCGGGACGCCTCGCTCTGGGCCTGCGCCTCGGCCAGGGTCTCCTGGTAGCGGTCGCGGCCGGGCAGCTTCAGGACCCGGATGAGCGGCGGCAGGGTGAGGCCCTGGACGACGAGGGTGCCGATGACGGTGGTGAAGGTGAGGAAGAGGACCAGGTTGCGGGCGGGGAACGGGACGTCGTCGGTGACGATCGGGATGGAGAAGGCGATGGCGAGCGAGACCACGCCGCGCATGCCGGCCCAGCCGATGACCACCGGCGCCCGCCAGTCCACCCCGGGCTCACGCTCGCGGATCCGGGCGGAGAGCCAGCGCGGCACGAAGGTGGCCGGGAAGACCCAGACGAAGCGGACGACGACCACGAAGACGAAGACCCCGACCGCGTACCCGGCCGCCTCCGCCATCCCGTACGGCCCGAGTCCCTCGACGACGAAGGGCAGCTGGAGGCCGATCAGCGCGAAGACGGCGGACTCCAGGACGAAGGCGACCATCTTCCACACGGCCTCCTCCTGGAGCCGGGTGGCGAAGTCCACCTGGTACGCCTTGTGGCCGAGGAAGAGACCGACCACGACGACGGCGAGCACACCGGAGGCGCCGACCTCCTCGGCGGCCGCGTAGGCGATGAAGGGGATGAGGAGGGAGAGGGTGTTCTGGAGCAGCGCCTCGCCCAGCCGGCAGCGGATCCAGTGGATCGGCACCATGAGGACGAGGCCGACGCCGATGCCGCCGACCGCGGCGAGCAGGAACTCGCCGACGCCGCCGACCCAGCTGATGCCCTCGCCCACGGCGGCGGCGAGGGCGACCTTGTAGGCGGTGATCGCGGTGGCGTCGTTCACCAGCGACTCGCCCTGGAGGATCGTGGTGATCCGGTTCGGCAGGCCGAGCCTGCGGGCGATGGCGGTGGCGGCGACCGCGTCCGGCGGGGCGACGACCGCGCCGAGGACCAGGGCGGCGGTCAGCGGCAGGTCGGGCACGAGCACGTACGCGAGCCAGCCCACCATGACGGTCGCGAAGAGCACGTAACCGACCGAGAGCAGCGCGACGGGCCGGATGTTGGCGCGCAGGTCGAGGTACGAGGAGTCGACGGCGGCCGTGTAGAGCAGCGGCGGCAGGATCAGCGGCAGCACGATGTGCGGGTCGAGGGTGTAGTCCGGCATCCCCGGCACGTACGAGGCGAGGAGGCCGACCGCGACCAGGAGCAGCGGCGCGGGCACCGGTGTCCTGCGGGCGAAGCCCGCCACGGCGGTGCTCGCCGCCACCAGTGCCACCAGCTGCAGTGCGTCCATGCCCGTCCCGTCCCCTGTCGTCGCTCGTCCTGGCCACCGCGACCGCCACCGCCGGCGCCACCGCCGGAATCCGTCCGTGCCGGCGCTGTCGGTGCCACGTCGTAACCTGGCCATCATGAGCGAGTGCCTGCACGTTCCCGAACTGCCGCGCCCCGAGCCGGCGCCGCTGCACGACACCTGTCCGGAGTGTCTGGCTGACGGGACACACCCCGTCCAGCTGCGGCTCTGTCTGAGCTGTGGGCACGTCGGCTGCTGCGACTCCTCGGCGGGACGGCACGCGACGGCGCACTTCTCGGCCACCGGTCACCCGGTGATGCGGACCTTCGAACCGAACGAACGCTGGCGATGGTGCTTCGTGGACGGTTCGATCGTCTGACGGCTGGGTAGTTCAGCCCTCCGCGGGTTCTCCGCGGCCGCCGGGCGGGGGGCGGTCCTTCCGGGCCCCCGGCGACACGGCGGGACGGATCGCGATAGCGTCTCGGCGGACTGCGCAACCACTGCGTACCGCCTGGTTCGGGGGGCCTTCTCCCCGGGCCCCGAAGAGCATGTGCCACCTTGGAGGTGAGGGTGTCCCAGATCGCAGGCGAGCCCGGGACCCAGGACTTCGTGGAAGTCCGGCTGCCCGCTGCGGGTGCCTACCTGTCCGTGCTGCGTACGGCCACGGCCGGCCTCGCGGCGCGCTTGGACTTCACCCTCGACGAGATCGAGGACCTGCGGATCGCCGTCGACGAGGCGTGCGCGATCCTGCTCCAGCAGGCGGTGCCGGGATCGGTGCTGAGCTGTGTGTTCCGCCTGATCGACGACTCGCTCGACGTCACGGTGTCGGCTCCGACCACGGACGGCCGGGCGCCGGAGCGCGACACCTTCGCGTGGACGGTGCTGTCGGCGCTGGCCGGGAAGGTCGAGTCGTCCGTGGCGGACGACAAGACCGTCTCCATCAGCCTGTACAAACAGCGCGGCGCGGGGCCAGGCCCGGCGTGAGGCGGGGGGACGCGACGGCCGGCTTCCCCGAGCAGCAGGCCCGGCCGCATCCGGAGGCCGACGCCGAGGCCGGGGCCGCCGGTGTCGATGACGAGGTCGAGGTCGACGTCGCTACGGATCACGCAGAGCAGGCGGACCACATGAGCGAGCACGAGCAGCACGAAGAGGCCCCGGCCGCGGCCGAGCCGGACGAGGCCCCGCACGGGGCTCCCGATCCGCACGACCGCAGCGGGGCGCGGGCCCTCTTCATCGAGCTGCGCTCCCTGCCGGAGGGATCGCCGGAGCGGGCGGCGCTGCGCGACCGGCTGGTCCGGATGCACCTGCCGCTGGTGGAGCACCTGGCCCGGCGGTTCCGCAACCGTGGCGAGCCGCTCGACGACCTGACGCAGGTGGCGACGATCGGCCTGATCAAGTCGGTGGACCGGTTCGACCCGGACCGCGGGGTGGAGTTCTCCACGTACGCGACCCCGACGGTGGTCGGCGAGATCAAGCGCCACTTCCGAGACAAGGGCTGGGCGGTACGGGTGCCCCGCCGCCTCCAGGAGCTGCGGCTCTCGCTGACGACGGCGACGGCGGAGCTCTCGCAGCAGCACGGGCGCTCGCCGACCGTGCACGAGCTGGCGGAGCGGCTCGGGATCTCCGAGGAGGAGGTCCTGGAGGGCCTGGAGTCAGCGAACGCCTATTCGACGCTCTCGCTGGACGTGCCGGACACGGACGACGAGTCGCCGGCGGTCGCGGACACGCTGGGCGCGGAGGACGAGGCCCTGGAGGGCGTCGAGTACCGGGAGTCGCTCAAGCCGCTCCTGGAGGACCTGCCGCCGCGGGAGAAGCGGATCCTGCTCCTTCGCTTCTTCGGGAACATGACCCAGTCGCAGATCGCGCAGGAGGTCGGCATCTCGCAGATGCACGTCTCCCGGCTGCTCGCGCGCACGCTGGCGCAGCTGCGGGAGAAGCTG
This sequence comes from Streptomyces sp. NPDC101160, assembly GCF_044768205.1. NCBI lineage: Bacteria > Bacillati > Actinomycetota > Actinomycetes > Kitasatosporales > Streptomycetaceae > Streptomyces > Streptomyces sp. NPDC101160. The sequence goes on from NZ_JBIWPJ010000004.1 coordinate 544,056, forward strand.
CTCGTGGAGGAGTGACCGCCGGCCCTGGAAGTGACCCGCCGGCCCCAAGGGGCGGGTCTACGGGCCTACGCGCTGTCCTGGCCGGGGCGCTTGATGCCGAGCGCCTCGGTCGTGGCCGGGTTCACCAGGAGCACGAGGCCGGTCACCGCGAGGACCGCGAGGGCGATGCCCGCCGGGATCATGACGCTGTTCGCCTGGAGCAGCTGCCAGGCGACCGGCAGCGCGAGGATCTGGGTGATCACCGCCGGGCCGCGGCTCCAGGAGCGGCGCCGCAGCAGGCCGCGGGCGGCGGCGAGCGGGATGAGTCCGAGAGCGACCAGGGTGACCCCGCCCATGAGGGCCGAGGTGAGGTCGCCGGTCCGGTGGACGAGGCTGGTCACCAGCATGTAGAGGCCGCCGGCGGCCAGGGCGAGGCCCTCCACGCCGGCCACCACCGCGGCTGCGGTGAGCCGCCCGGGCCGGGCGCCCTGCTCCGTACCCCGCTCCGTACTGCTCATGTCGGCACTGCTCGCACTGCTCATGCTGGAAGGGTAGCGGGGGCCCGCCCTGAGGTGCCCGGCCCCTGGACCGGGACTGCGTCCGGTACCGCCGGGTAGGTACGCTGGCGACCATGCGCGCGCTTCTCGTGGTCAACCCGGCAGCTACCACCACCAGTGCCCGCACCCGTGACGTGCTGATCCACGCACTCGCCAGCGAGATGAAGCTGGAGGCGGTGACCACCGAGTACCGCGGGCACGCCCGTGACCTGGGGCGACGGGCCGCGGAGTCGGACGACGTCGATCTCGTGGTGGCGCTCGGCGGCGACGGCACGGTGAACGAGGTGGTGAACGGGCTGCTGCACGCGGGGCCCGATCCGGAGCGGCTGCCGCGGCTCGCGGTGGTGCCGGGCGGCTCGACCAATGTCTTCGCGCGGGCCCTCGGGCTGCCGAACGACGCCGTCGAGGCGACGGGCGCGCTCCTCGACGCGCTGCGCGAGCAGCGGACACGGACGGTGAGCCTCGGGCTCGCGTCCGGGACGCCGGGCACGGACGACGAGGCGGTGCCCGAACGTTGGTTCACCTTCTGCGCCGGCTTCGGCTTCGACGCGAGCGTGATCGGTCGGGTCGAACAGCAGCGCGAGCGGGGCAAGCGTTCGACCCACGCCCTGTATCTGCGTCAGGTGGTGCGCCAGTTCCTGGGCGAGCGGAACCGGCGGCACGGGACGATCACCGTGGAGCGCCCGGGTGAGGATCCCGTGGAGGATCTCGTCCTCTCCATAATCTGCAACACCTCCCCCTGGACCTACCTGGGCAATCGTCCGGTGTACGCGTCCCCGGAGGCGTCCTTCGAGACGGCTCTCGACGTGCTCGGTCTGACCCGTCTGTCGACCCCGTCGGTGGCCCGGTACGCGACCCAGCTGCTGACCTCGACCCCGGAGCGCGGGCCGCACGGGAAGCACGCGCTGACTCTCCATGATCTGACCGACTTCACCTTGCATTCGAAGGTGCCCCTCCCCCTCCAGATGGACGGAGACCACCTGGGACTGCGTACGAGCGTGACGTTCACAGGCGTACGCCGTGCACTGCGTGTGATTGTGTGACCAGAAGGACCGAAAGTCCTTCCACTCGAACGTTTAGGCTGCCCTCCACCCCCCAGAAGTACGGCTGTGACCGAGCCGACACCGAGGAATCAAAAAAAACTTTCCGGAAGGGGTTGTATCCGTTGCTGGGGTTTGGGAGTCTCTTCTTGGCGATCGGGACGGCCCGCAACACCGGCCTCCACTGAGAGCCAGAACCCCTCCTCTGTAACAAGGACCACACCAGTTCACCTGGCAGTCGGACCTTCCCTTGCGGGGGGATTCGTGAAAGCGTTCACATTCACAAGCAACTCGCACGTAACACCTGAGAGAGGTAGCAGCCATGGACTGGCGTCACAACGCCGTTTGCCGCGAGGAAGACCCCGAGCTCTTCTTCCCCATCGGCAACACCGGTCCTGCGCTGCTGCAGATCGAGGAAGCCAAGGCCGTCTGCCGCCGCTGCCCCGTCATGGAGCAGTGCCTGCAGTGGGCGCTCGAGTCCGGCCAGGACTCCGGCGTCTGGGGTGGCCTCAGCGAGGACGAGCGCCGCGCGATGAAGCGCCGCGCCGCCCGCAACCGGGCGCGCAACGCCAGCGCCTGAGCCACCTGCACAGCCTGAGGCAAGCGGCGCGTACACCGTGTACGCACTCACCGCCCCCGAGCCGCAGCGCGCGCAGTAACCCACAGCATTCGAGCCCCGGACCGATTCACTTCGGTCCGGGGCTCGCTGCTGTGAACTCCCCCACAGGGGAAGAGGGTTGCTCCGGCGGAATCGCTCCGCCGGAGCAGTTCCGCCACATCACTTCTGCGGAATCACCTCTGCCGAATCACTTCTGCCGAATCACTTCTGCCGAATCACTTCTGCGGCTGGACCGGGATGTCGAGCACCACTCGGGTGCCGCGCTCGGTGCCCGGCTGCATGTCGAAGCTGCCGCCGAGCTCGCCCTCGACCAGGGTGCGGACGATCTGGAGGCCGAGGTTGCCGGCCCGCTGCGGGTCGAAGCCCTCGGGCAGCCCGCGGCCGTCGTCCTTGACCGTGATCAGCAGCCGGGCGTCGGCCCGTGGTTCGCCGCGGACGGCGGTGACCTCGACGGTTCCCGTCTCCCCCGGCGCGAAGGCGTGTTCCAGGGCGTTCTGCAGGATCTCGGTGAGCACCATGGAGAGCGGCGTGGCGACCTCGGCGTCGAGGATGCCGAAGCGGCCGTTGCGCCGGCAGGTGACCTTGCCCGGGGAGATCTCGGCGACCATCGCGATCACGCGGTCGGCGATGTCGTCGAACTCGACCCGCTCGTCCAGGTTCTGGGACAGCGTCTCATGGACGATGGCGATCGAACCGACGCGCCGTACGGCCTCGTTGAGCGCCTCCCGGCCGCGGTCGGAGTCCATCCGGCGGGCCTGCAGCCGGAGCAGGGCGGCCACCGTCTGGAGGTTGTTCTTCACCCGGTGGTGGATCTCCCGGATGGTGGCGTCCTTGGTGATCAACTCGCGCTCGCGGCGGCGCAGTTCGGTGACGTCCCGGAGCAGCACGAGCGAACCGATGCGGGTGCCCTTGGGCTTGAGCGGGATCGCGCGCAGCTGGATCACGCCGCCGTTGCCCTCGACCTCGAACTCGCGCGGGGCGTAGCCGGAGGCCAACTTGACCAGGGCCTCGTCGACCGGGCCGCGGGAGGGGGCGAGTTCGGCGGTGACCTGGCCGAGGTGCTGGCCGACGAGGTCGGCGGCGAGGCCGAGCCGGTGGTAGGCGGAGAGGGCGTTGGGCGAGGCGTACTGCACGATGCCGTCGGCGTCGAGGCGCATCAGTCCGTCGCCGGCCCGCGGCGAGGAGTCCATGTCGACCTGCTCGCCGGGGAAGGGGAACTCGCCGGCGGCGATCATCTGGGCGAGGTCGGAGGCGGACTGGAGGTAGGTGAGCTCCAGCCGGGACGGGGTCCGCACGGTGAGCAGGTTGGTGTTGCGGGCGATGACGCCGAGGACGCGGCCCTCCCGCCGTACGGGGATGGACTCGACCCGTACCGGGACCTCCTCGCGCCACTCGGGGTCGCCCTCGCGCACGATCCGGCCCTCGTCGAGCGCGGCGTCGAGCAGCGGCCGGCGGCCGCGCGGGACCAGGTGGCCGACCATGTCGTCCTGGTAGGAGGTGGGGCCGGTGTTCGGCCGCATCTGGGCGACCGACACGTAGCGGGCCCCGTCGAGGGTGGGCACCCAGAGGACGAGGTCGGCGAAGGAGAGGTCGGAGAGCAGCTGCCACTCCGACACCAGCAGATGGAGCCAGTCGAGGTCGGACTCGCTCAGAGCGGTGTGCTGGCGGACGAGGTCGTTCATGGAGGGCACGTGTGCGAGCGTACCCGCGGAATTAACAGGCGGTGAACCTGGATCTCAGGGCGTCCGTGGTGGAGGATGGGCCCCGAAACGACCGCTTGCACGCGGATGGACAGACAAGAATGGTCTAGTCCACAATGCTATACATTCGAGCCTCCATCCTCCCCGCACAGGAGGATGGACGAGGTACCCGGCGCTCTCTGCCCTGACTGCGCCGAGACCTCCCACACGGCCGCGGGACCGCACATCCCCGGCCGGGCAACTCCGGGCTGCGGTGCCGGACGGGTTGAGGGTCCCGTCCCGGCGCCGCGGCCCGCGGGCCTTTCCCCTCACTCGCCCCGCCGGGCCTTTCCTTGCTCGCCCCGTGGGGCTTCTCCCTTTACTCGCCGTGCGGGGCCTGCCCCCCTGCTCGCCGGGCGGGGCCTTCCCCCTACTCGCGGTGCGGCCAGGCCCGCATCGCCGCCTCCGCCACGGCCGCCAGCTCCTCCTCTGTCGCCCCGTCGCGGGCCTGCTGCGACATGCCCTGAAGGACGGCGCCGCTGAAGCGGGCGAGGGTGCGGGGATCGGCGCCGGCCGGGAGCTCGCCGGACTCGACGTCATGGCGGATCCGCTGCTCGATGGCGTCCAGGTTGGCGTTGCGCCGGGCGCGCAGGGCCTCGGCGACCTCCGGTGTGGAGCAGTTCACGCCGGCCGAGATCACCAGGCAGCCATGCGGGTGACCGGGCTCGGTGAAGTGCGCGGCGGCCTCGCGCAGCATGCGCCCCACCGCCTCGCGGGCCGTCCCCTCCTCTTCGAAGGCGCGGCTGCCGAAGGCGCCGTGCGACTCCACGTAGGCGGCGACGACCTCCTCGAACAGGGTCTTCTTGTCACCGAAGGCCGCGTAGAGGCTCGGCGCACTGATGCCCATGGCCCGGGTCAGATCGGAGACCGAGGTCGTCTCGTAGCCGTGCTCCCAGAAGGCCATCGTCGCCTGCTCCAGGGCCGTCGGGCGGTCGAAGGAGCGGGGGCGGCCGCGCTGCTTGGTGGTCATGAGGTGAATTCTATAGCGCGCGCTACGGAAAGTGAGGTACGGTCTTTTCGTAACGACCACTACAGAAGTGAGGGGGGCGCCGCCATGGGTGCGCTCACGGGGAAGACGGCACTGGTCACGGGTGGCAGCCGGGGCATCGGGCGGGCGATCGCCGAGCGCCTGGCGCGGGACGGGGCGCGGGTCGCCGTGCATTACGGGAGCAACGAGACGGCGGCCAAGGAGACGGTCACCGCGATCGAGGCGGCGGGCGGCGAGGCGTTCGCGATCGGGCAGGAGCTGGGAGTCGCGGGGGACGCGGCGGCGCTGTGGGCGGCGTTCGACGCGGCCGTGGGCCCGGACGCCAGCCTGGACGTCCTGGTGAACAACGCGGGGATCGGCGCCTCGGCACCCTTCGCGGCGATCGGCGAGGAGGAGTACGACCGGATCTTCGCGGTCAACACCAAGGCGCCGTTCTTCCTTGCGCAGCTCGGCGCGGAGCGGCTGCGCGACGGGGGCCGGATCGTGAACGTGTCGACCGGGCTCTCGCATGCCGCGATGATGCCGGACCTGATCGCGTACGCGATGTCGAAGAGCGCGCTCGACGTGTTCACCCGCTATCTGTCGAAGGTGCTCGGCCCGCGCGGGATCACGGTGAACGCGGTGGCGCCCGGGATCGTCGACACGGACATCAACGCGGGCTGGCTGCGGGGGAACGCGGAGGCATGGGCGGGGGCGGCGGCGATGTCGGCCCTGGGGAAGGTCGGGGCCCCCGAGGACATAGCCGACGTGGTGGCCTTCCTCGCCTCGCACGACGGGCGCTGGGTGACGGGCCAGTGGATCGACGCGACGGGGGGCTCGCTGGCCTGACGGGCGGCCGGCGGGGGCGGGGTTCGAGTGGCCCGCGGGACGGGTGCGGCCGACGATGAGAGGGGGTTGTTCACGGGGCGGAACGGCATGGGCCGAGGGCCTGCGCTCTGCTAGATTTGGGGCTAGATTGGTCTATACCACATAGGTGACCACATCGGCCCTCAGCAGCCCCTCACCAGATCGGCAGGCACAGCGTGGAAGTTGTCATCGTCAAGGACGCCAAGGCGGGCGGCGAGCTCATCGCGGACGGCATCGCCGGCCTCCTGCGCCGCAAGCCCGACGCGCTGCTCGGCGTGGCCACCGGCTCGACCCCGCTGCCCATCTACGACGCCCTGATCGCCAAGGTGGCCGCGGGCGACGTGGACGCCTCCCGGGCCCGGATCGCCCAGCTCGACGAGTACGTGGGGCTGCCGGCCGGGCACCCGGAGTCGTACCGGTCGACGGTGCTGCGCCAGGTCGTGGAGCCGCTCGGGCTCTCCCAGGACGCCTTCATGGGCCCCGACGGCTCGGCCGAGGACGTCCAGGCGGCCTGCGAGGCGTACGACCGGGCGCTGGCCGAGGCCGGCGGCGTCGACCTGCAGATCCTCGGCATCGGCACCGACGGGCACATCGGCTTCAACGAGCCGTGCTCCTCGCTCGCCTCCCGCACCCGGATCAAGACGCTCACCGAGCAGACCCGCGTCGACAACGCGCGCTTCTTCGACGACGACATCGAGCAGGTGCCGCACCACGTCATCACGCAGGGCATCGGCACCATCCTGGAGGCCCGTCACCTGGTGCTGCTCGCCACCGGCGAGGGCAAGGCCGAGGCCGTGGCGCAGACGGTCGAGGGCCCGGTCGCCGCGCTGGTGCCGGCCTCCGCGCTGCAGCTGCACCCGCACGCGACCGTGGTCGTGGACGAGGCGGCCGCCTCCAAGCTGAAGCTGGCGGACTACTTCCGCCACACCTACGCGAACAAGCCGTCCTGGCAGGGCATCTAAGGCATCTAGAGGCCCGCGCGAGCCCGTGAACGCGAGGGGCCCGGCACCAGGATCTGGTGCCGGGCCCCTCTGCCGTACCGGCTCCGGTACGGGACCGGGGGTACGGGACCGGGCTCAGCGGCCGGCGATCGCCTCCGCCGCGGCCTGGCCGCAGACGCGGGCAGCGCCGTGGGTGGCGATGTGGAGGGCGCCGCGGGGCTCCGACTCGTCGAGGCCCATCTCGACCACCACGGTGTCGGGGCGGGCGGCGAGCAGGGCGTCGAGGGTGCCGGACATCCACGGGTGCCGGTGGGCGTCGCGGACGACGGCGACCACGCGCCGCTCCCCCGCGGCGGCCAGCACGGCGTCGGCCGAGGCGTCCGCCCCGTACGAGCCGGTGCGGGTGCCGGGCAGGAGCCGCTCCAGTTCGGCGGCGATGCCCCACGGGGTCTCGTCGCCGACGGCGAAGTTGGCGGCGGGCGTGAAGGAGGCCACGTAGGGGGCGTCGGTCACCGGGGTGAAGGGCCGCTCGCCCGGGGTGATCGTGAGGGCCCGGCGGGCCGCGACGAGTCCGACGTCGGTGCCGGGCGCGGTCCCCTCCTGTGTCGCCGCGCCCGGCCCCGTTCCAGCCCCCCTGGCCCGGTGCGCCTGGGTCCAGGCCGCCAGCGCGCGGACGCGCTCGGCGGCGTCTGCCAGCCGCTCCTCGGGCAGTTCACCGGTCCGTACCGCCGTCACCAGCGCGTCGCGCAGCCGCAGCACGGTCTCCTCGTCGGCCAGCCCGCCGCCGACGCAGATGGCGTCGGCGCCCGCGGCGATCGCAAGGACGGATCCGCGCTCGATGCCGTAGGTCGCCGCGACGGCCTGCATCTCCATGCCGTCGGTGACGATCAGGCCCTCGAAGCCCAGCTCCTGGCGCAGCAGACCGGTGAGGATCTGCGGGCTCAGGGTGGCCGGACGATCCGGGTCGAGCGCGGAGAGCAGGATATGCGCGCTCATCACGGCTTTGGAACCCGCCGCGATGGCCGCGCGGAAAGGTACCAGCTCACGGGCGTGCAGTGTGGCGAGGTCCACATCGATACGGGGCAGCGCGTCGTGCGAGTCCACGTTGGTGTCGCCGTGCCCCGGGAAGTGCTTGGTGCAGGCGGCGACGCCCACGGCCTGGAGGCCGTCGACGTAGGCCACGGTGTGCCGGGCGACCAGGTCGGGGTCGGCGCCGAAGGAGCGGACTCCGATGACCGGGTTCTCGGCGTTGGAGTTGACGTCGGCCGAGGGTGCCCAGTTGAGGTCGACCCCGCAGGCGACGAGCCGGCGGCCCAGCTCGCGGGCGACGGCCCGGGTGAGCTCGACGTCGTCGACGTGGCCGAGGGCGTAGTTGCCGGGGAACGAGGAGCCCTCGTTGACCTCCAGGCGGGTGACGTCGCCGCCCTCCTCGTCGATGGCCACCAGGACGTCGTCCCGCTCGGCGCGCAGCCGCGCGGTGAGCGCGGCGAGCTGCTCGGGGGTGACGACGTTCCGGCCGAAGAGTCCGACCGAGGAGAGGCCCTCGCCGATCCGGCGGAGCAGCCAGTCGGGGGCGGTGGTGCCGACGAAGCCCGGCTGCAGGACGGTGAGCGCGTCCCGGGTCAGGGTGTCCGTGCTGGTTGCGAGCGTGGTCATGGGGCGCCGTTATCCCTTCACCGCGCCGGCGGTCATGCCGCCGACGGCCTTGCGCTGGAGGAAGAGGAAGACGATCAGGACGGGGAGCGCGAAGAGGGTCGAGGCGGCCATGGTGGCACCCCAGTCGTTGCCGAACGCGGTCTGGAACTGGGTCAGCCAGAGCGTCAGGGTCTGCGACTCCTTGTCCTTGTTGAGCATGAGGATCATCGCGAACTCGTTCCAGGCCGTGATGAAGCCGAAGATCGAGGTCGACATCAGGCCCGGGGCGAGCAGCGGGAAGATGACCTTGCGGAAGGCCTGGCCGCGGGTGCAGCCGTCGATCTGGGCGGCCTCCTCCAGCTCGACCGGGACGGCGGCGATGAAGCCGCGCAGGGTCCAGATGGTGAAGGGCAGCACCATCACGAAGTAGATCGCCGTGAGGACCGGGATGCTGTTCAGCATGTCGTTGTCGCGGGAGATCATGTACATCGCGATGGTGAGGACCTCCCACGGGGCCATCTGCGCCATCATCACGACGAGCACGATGGCCTTGCGGCCGCGGAACCTCATCCGGGCGAGCGCGAAGCTCGCCAGCAGGGCCACGAAGAGGGCGAGCACCACGGCGCCGACGGTCACCACGAGGCTGTTGGTGACATAGGTCCAGAAGAGGTCGATGCCGGTGGCGGTCGAGTAGTTCTCGAGGGTCGGCTTGAAGACGAAGACCGGGTCCTTCGTCATGATCTGGTGCTGCGGCTTCAGCGAGGACGCGAACATCCAGTAGACGGGGAAGACGAACACCACCGCGATCACGAGGGCGGAGAGGTTCTTGACGACGGCGCCGGCCGTGAGCCGCTTGCGGGTGCGGTACTTCTTCGGGGCGGCGGGCGCGGCCGGGGCGGCCGGGCGGGTGGTGCTCACGGTGCTCACAGTTCCTCCTCCTGCTTCAGGATCAGGCGGAAGTAGAAGGACATGATCGCGATCAGCATCACGATGGTGAGGACGGAGATGGCCGCGGCGACGCCGTAGTGGAACTGGCCGACGCCCTCGATGTAGGCGAAGACGGGCAGCGTCTCGGAGGCGCGGTCGGGGCCGCCCTTGTTCAGGGCGTAGATCTGCGTGAACGCCTTGAAGATCCAGATCACTTCGAGGAACGTGGTGATCATGAAGAAGGGCTTGAGGTTCGGGAAGACCACGGCCCAGAAGGTGCGCCAGCCGTTCGCGCCGTCCATCTTGGCGGCCTCGTACAGCTCGGTGCCGATGGTGGTCAGACCGGCGTACATGTTGAGGGCGACGAACGGGATGGAGCCCCAGGCGATCAGGATCATCGAGATCACCAGGGTGGAGAAGCCCGTCTCGAACCAGTTGTGCTGCTCGTAGCCGGCGAAGCCGAGCGTGCGCATCAGCCAGTTGACGACGCCGAACTGCTCGTCGAAGAGCCACTGGAAGACGGTGACGGAGGCGACGATCGGCATGGCCCAGGCGAAGACCAGGGACAGCGAGAGCACCAGCCGCATCTTCTTGCCGAGCCGGTTGAGCAGCAGGCCGATGCCGGTGCCGACCGCCATGGTGAGCAGGACGCTCGCAGCGGTGAAGACGACGGAGCGGACGACGACCGTCCAGAACTCCGAGTCGCTCAGCAGGCCGGTGTAGTTGTCGAAGCCCGTCCACACCGTCTCGCGGGTGATGAACTCCTTCCGGCCCAGCTCCTGGAACGAGAGGATCACGTTGCGGATCAGCGGGTAGAGGAGCAGCGCCGCCATCGACAGCAGGGCCGGTGCGACGAGCAGGTACGGCAGCAGCCCGCTGGGCAGGGAGCGTCTCCCCCGCGAGGGCTGAAGGACTTCCTTCGGGCCGGAACTGGCCGGCGGGGTCTGTGACTTCCCTGCCGCCCTCCCGGGCGCGTCCTGGGGACCGGCGGTCGCCGTCCCCTGGGAGTCCACGGTCATGGTCTTCTTCCTCGCGGTTCTGGGGCTCCCGTGCCCACCGGGGCGCGGCCCGGGGGAGCGGGCCGCTGAAAACTGCGGAGCGCCGGCGGTGCGGTCCGGTCCGGGCCGCACCGCCGGGGCTACGTGTGACTACTGCGGTGCAGTTGCTGCCGTTACTGCTGGTTGACGCGCTCGCCGATGACCTTGTCGGCGGCCTCGGCGGCGGCCTTGGCGTCGCCGCCCTTCAGGACCTTGGTCATGTAGTCCTTGATCGGGTTCGGGGCGGTCTCGACGTTCGCCCAGCCCGGGGTCACCGGGGTGATCTTGCCGACGCCGGCGGCCAGGGCCATGGCCTCGGCGAAGGAGCCGGCGGCCGGCTTGAACTGCGCGGCGTCGTTGTTCGGGAGCAGCGCGCCGGCGGTGGCCTCGGCGTACTTGGTCATCTGCTCCTTGCCGGCGGCGAGGGCCAGCCACTCCTTGGCGAGGTCCTTGTTCTGGGAGCGCTCGGCCACGGCGAGGTTGGAGCCGCCGAAGAACACGGAGCCCGGCTTGTCGGCGGTCTTGCCCGGGATCGGGAAGTAGCCGAAGTCGGCGGTCTTGCCGGCCTTCTTCATGGCGTCGATCGCGCCGCCGGCCTCCCAGCCGAGACCGATCCAGGACGCCACGCCGCCCTTGGGGACGATGTCGGTGGACTGCTGCGGGGTCGCCTCGTCCTTGTCCTTCGGAGCGGTGGAGTAGGACGCCAGCTCCTTGTAGAAGTTCATGGCGTTGAGGGCCTCGGGGGAGGACAGGGCGCCCTTCCACTTGTCGCCGTCCTTGACGGCGAGGTCGCCGCCCTCGTCCCAGACGAAGCCCGCGAGGACGTACCAGCTCTGGCCGGGCAGGTAGATCGGCTGCGACTTCGGGTCGGCGGCCTTGAGCTTCTTCAGGCCGTCGATCCACTCGGCGCGGGTCTTCGGCGGCGTGACGCCGGCCTTCTTGAAGGCGGCCTTGTCGTAGACGACGACGCGGCTGGCGGCGTACCACGGGGCGGAGTAGAGCTTGCCGTCGAGCTCGGCCGAGGCGGTCATGCCCTTGTTCCAGCCGTCGTAGCCCAGCTTGGCCTTGTCGCCGGAGAGGTCGGCGAGGCCGCCGGTGACCGCGTAGCCGGCGGTCTGGGTGTTGCCGAGCTCAAGGACGTCCGGCGGGGTGTCCTCGGAGAGGGCGGTGGTGACCTTCTCCTGGATGCCGTTCCACTGCTGCTTCTCGACCTTGACCTTGACGCCCGGGTGCTTGGCCTCGAACTCCTTGTTGACACCCGCCATCCAGGCGTCGGGCGCCGAGCCGTCCATGACCCAGACGGTCAGGGTCTTGTCGCCACCCTGGGCCTTGCCGCCCTTGTCACCCTTGTCGCCGCTGTCCGTACCGCACGCAGCGACGGAGACCATCATGCCCGCGACGCCGATCGCCGCGATGAGCTTGCGCTTCACGCCACCCTCCTCAGGGATGCCTGCTCCCCCTCCCACCGCGCGAAGACGCGAAGACATACGTCGAGTAATGCTGTGGGGCTGGGACCTGGTCTTTAATGGTGTAGACCAGTACCCGGAGCTTGGCCTAGACCTTTAGGGGTGTCAAGGGTGTATAAGAAGGGCAGTCGGGTCCGTTATCGGACCGACACCTGAGGGAGGGCGACGACCCGTGACCGGTCCGTGCCACCATGTGAGCCGCGACAGACGGAGGAGCCGGTGACGGCAGCAGCACAGGCATCGGGAAGGCAGGCCATGGCCACGGACGCGGGCAGCACGGAGACAGAGGGCGGCGCAGCCACCCGTACCGCGCGCGTGCCCAAGTACTACCGCCTGAAGCGGCATCTGCTCGACATGACGGAGACCCTGCCGCCCGGCACCCCGGTCCCGCCGGAGCGCACGCTCGCCGCGGAGTTCGACACCTCGCGCACCACGGTGCGCCAGGCCCTGCAGGAACTGGTGGTCGAGGGCCGCCTGGAGCGGATCCAGGGCAAGGGCACGTTCGTGGCCAAGCCCAAGGTCTCCCAGGCCCTCCAGCTCACCTCGTACACCGAGGACATGCGGGCCCAGGGCCTGGAGCCCACCTCGCAGCTCCTCGACATCGGATACGTGACGGCCGACGACACCCTCGCCGGACTGCTCGACATCTCCCCCGGCGGCCGGGTGCTGCGCATCGAGCGGCTGCGCCTCGCGAGCGGCGAGCCGATGGCCATCGAGACCACGCACCTGTCCGCCAAGCGCTTCCCCGCGCTGCGGCGTTCGCTGGTGAAGTACACCTCGCTCTACACGGCGCTCGCAGAGGTGTACGACGTGCACCTGGCCGAGGCCGAGGAGACCATCGAGACCTCGCTCGCCACCCCCCGCGAGGCCGGCCTGCTCGGTACGGACGTGGGCCTGCCGATGCTGATGCTCTCCCGGCACTCGCTCGACGCCCAGGGCGAGCCGGTCGAGTGGGTGCGCTCGGTGTACCGCGGCGACCGCTACAAGTTCGTGGCCCGCCTCCAGCGCCCCAACGGCTGACCCCTTCTCCTGCAACGCCGGACGGCCGCACCCCGCGACGGGGTGCGGCCGTCCGGCGTTGCAGGGCGTACGGGAGCGGGAGACGGGACCGGGCGGGCGTAGGAGCCGGGCGTACGGGGCCGGGCGGGCGTACGGGCCCGGGGCGGGAGGCCGTCGTTCCGCCCGGCACCTTTCGCCTGGCAGGAACGTGACGCCCGCGCGGAAGGCGCTGGTCAGCCGCGCGCGAGCCGCACCGGGCCGCGCTGTCCCCAACCGGCCACGCGGTTGGCGCCACCCGTTTTCCGGTGACACAGGGCCCCGGCCGGGCCAGTCTTGAACCCGTCGAAGCCGCCCCGGAGCAAGGGAGCGGCGCCGGGGCCCGGCCCCGAACCCCCCTTACACGGAAGGCTGCTCCGCCATGCGCACGCTCGCCCGTTTCGCACCGATCGCCCTTCTCGTCCCCGTCGCGGCGACGCTCGTCCTCTCCCTCGGCGCCGGGACGACGAGCACGGAGCAGACCAGCGTCACCGCCGAGGGCGTCGTCACGGAGACCCCGCAGCCGGGTGACACCGGCGACGGCTTCTCCTGGGGCTGAGCGCCATCTACCTCGTCGGCATCTCGATGAGGGCGCCGGACGACGAAGCCGCCCCGGGCGACCGACCCCCACCACCGCCGTCCGCGTCCCGGCTCGTCGAGACGCTGCACCGCCTCGCCCGGCCGCAGGACCGCTTCGAGTGCGCCCGGGCGCTGGTCCTCGACCGCTCGGTCCGGCTCGCCCTGTACGTCGGGGCCCCCGACGAGATCGAGGCCGTCGGCCACGCGCTGCGGCTCTGCCGGCGCCTCCTCGGCCACTCCCCCGAACTCCGCCACCACCGCATCGCGGACTTCCGGCTCCTCTGAGCCCCCCCAACCCGCACTCGACACCCGACACACTTCGAGGAACAGCCATGCCCAGGGCCCGTCCCAGCGTGTCCGTCATCATCCCCAACTACAACTACGAGAAGACCCTGCGCGCCTGTCTCGCCTCGGTCCTCGCCCAGACCCACGCCCCGCTCGACGTCGTCGTCGTCGACGACGCCAGCACCGACCGGTCCCGGGACATCGCCCGGGAGTTCGGCGTCGTGCTCATCGCCAACCCGCGCAACCGCGGGGTGTCCGCGGCCCGGAACCTCGGGGCCGCCGCGGCCCGCGGCGAGATCCTCTTCTTCCTCGACTCGGACACCGCGCTGCACCCCGAGGCCCTGGCCAACGCCGTCGACCTGCTCGAAGCCGACCCCGGACTCGGCTGTGTGCACGGCGTCCTGGACCCCGAGCCGCTCTTCGACGACGGCCCGGTCGAGCGCTACCACGCCCTGCACGCGCACTTCTGGCGCCGCCGGGCCGCCGGCGAGGTGCGCACCGCCTTCTTCGCGCTCGGCGCCATCCGCAAGGAGGTCTTCGAGCGGGTCGGCCCCTTCGACGAGAACCTGCGCGACTCGGAGGACGTCGAGTACAGCGGCCGGCTGGTGCGCTCGCACCGGATCCTGATGACCGAGGCGATCCGCGGCCGGCACGACGACGTCGACCGGCTCGGGGCGATGCTCTCGGAGCAGTACCGCCGCTCCCAGCTGCTCGTCGCGGCGCTCGGCCAGATGCGGCAGGGCGGACTCACCGCCAACCGGCCGCTCGGCGTGCTCGCCGCGGCCCTCACCCTGCCGACCCTGCTCCTTGGACTGCTCTCCCCCTGGCTGCTGCTCGTACCCGCGCTCTGCGCGCTGCTCTTCGCCTGCGCCGACCCGGGACTCAGCCGCTTCGCGCTGCGCACGAGGGGCCCCGGCTTCCTCCTCTTCTTCACCGCGGTCCACTTCGTCCTCCACCAGGCGATCGTCCTCGGCGCGGCGCGCGGAGTCGTCCGCTGGCTCACCGAGCCGGACTTCGGACCGAGCGTCCGACGCCGTGCCGCGACCACGGCCACCACCACCGCAGCCACCACCACAGCCACGGCCCCCACGAGCCCCAAAACCCCCGTCTGACGCCCCCGCCGCTCCCCCCACCCTCAGGACTCAGGAGTCCGTTCATGGCCACGCCCACGCTCACCGGCCGTCAGGCGCCGCCGGCCCGACCGCCGTCCTCCCGGCCGCCCAGTCGGCTCGCCGACCTCACCGCTCTGGTCCGCCCCGGACAGTGGACCAAGAACCTCGTCGTCGTCCCCCTCGGGCTGCTCGGCGCGCCCCGCACCGACGCCGGCGCGCTCGGCGGCGCGCTCGCCGCTCTCGCCGTCTTCACCCTGGCGTCCGCCCTGGTCTACCTGGTCAACGATCTCGGCGACCGGGACCGCGACCGGCGCCACCCGGAGAAGCGGCACCGGCCGATCGCCGCCGGCCGGATCGGCACGGCCACCGCCGTCTCCTTCGCCGCCGTCCTCGCCGCGCTGCTCCTGGCGACGGTCGGCCTGACCGTCGCCACCGGGACCGCCGGGCTCGCCGACTGGTGGCCGGTCGCCGCGTACCTGGTGCTCAACGCCGCGTACAGCAGGGGGCTCAAGCACGTACCGCTGCTCGACGTCTTCATCGTCGCCCTCGGCTTCGTGCTGCGCCTCGCGCAGGGCTGCCTGGCCTCCGGGAACCCGGTGCCCAGCTGGCTCGCGCTCGGCCTCCTCTCGCTCTGCCTGCTGCTGATCCTCGGCAAGCGGCGGCACGAGATGGCGGTCGGCGGGGTGCTGCACCGGCCGGCATTGCGCGGCTACACCGTGGGCTTCCTCGACCAGCTGCTCGCCTTCACCGCGGTCCTCGCGGCGGTGAGTTACGTGCTGCACGTCCAGGCCAGCCCGGTCTTCGGCACGCACGGTCCGCTCGTCGCCGTCCTCACGGCGCCGCTTGCGCTGTTCGGGCTCGCCCGCTACCTCCAGCTGCTCGTCGTCGACGCGGGCGGTGGCAACCCCACCCGCGCGTTGTTCAGCGACCGGATGACCGTCTCCAACGCGCTGCTGTGGGCCGGGCTGCTGGCCGGCGCCTGGCTGCTCGGCCGGCCCGGCTCATGACCGCGACGACCCCGCCGGCCTCGCCGACCCCGCTGACCCCGCTGACCCCGACGCCCCCGACGCCCCCGCCGGCCTCGCCGACCCCGACGACCACACCAGCCTCGCCCCCGCCGCCCGTTCGGCGAGGTCCGAAACGCCTGCTCCGCGTCCTCTTCCCGCTCGCCGTCGGCACCGGCGTCGGCGTCGCCCTGTACGAGCGGGCCGGCGACCTCGCCGCGCTCGTGCTGCGGCCCGGCTCCGTCCCGTACCTCCTCCTCGCCCTCGCGGCCAACGCCGTCGCCGTCCTGTTCACCATGGCCACCTGGCGCTCCCTCCTCTCCGATCTCGGACCGGGGCTGCCGGGCCGGACCGCGACCCGGATCTACTTCACGTCCTACCTCGGCAAGTACGTGCCGGGCGCGGTCTGGGGCGTCCTCGCCCAGCTGCGGATGGGCGGCGCCGCCGGCGTGCCCGCGCCCGTCGTGCTCACCGTCTTCCTGCTCAACGTGATCGTCGCCGTCCTCACCGGCCTCGCCGTCGGCCCCGTCGCCGCGCCCTGGACGCTCGGCACCGGGGCCTGGTGGCTGGTGCTGCCCGGCGCGGCCACCGTCGTGCTCGCCGTGAAGCCGCGGCTGCTCAACCGGCTGGCCGCGTTCGCCGCCCGGCTGGCCCGCCGGCCGGCTCCGCAGGCCCGGGCGAGCGCCCGGGGCATGCGCCGGGCGCTCGCCGCGGCCACCGCCTCCTGGGCGGTGTCGGGCCTCCACCTGTGGGCGCTCGCGGTGATGCTCGGCGCGCCGCCGCTGACCGCGCTGCCGGTCTGCGTGGGCGGCTTCGCCCTGGCCACGGCCGCGGCCAGCCTCGTGGTCGTCCTGCCGGACGGCTGGGGCGCCCGGGAGGCCCTGCTGCTGCTGTCGCTGACCGCCGTCCTGCCCTGGCAGGAGGCGACCGCCGTCGCGGTCGCCAGCCGGGTGGTCTGCACCCTCAGCGAGGTCCTCGTCGGCGGCGCCGCCCTGCTCCTCACCCTGCCCCGCAAGCCCCACCGCGCTCCCCCCTCACCCGGCTCCCCGCGCTCCCCGCGTTCCCCCCGCCCCTCCGACCGACCCGAAGGAACCCCATGCCCAGGCAGCTCTACACCGTCGACGACTGCGAGTCGCTGACCACCAAGCAGGTCCACGGCCTCTACAAGGACCACGTCAACAAGGCCCAGGTCTCCCTGATGACCTCCTTCGGCTTCGGCCAGGAGCTCGTCGCGAGCGCCGAGGGCGTCTGGATCACCCAGCGCGACGGCCGGCGGGTGCTCGACTTCACCGGCGGCGTCGGCGTGCTCAACCACGGCCACAACCACCCGCGGATCCTCGCCGCCCGGCAGCGCTTCCAGGAGCGCCGCAGCATGGAGGTCCACAAGACGTACTTCTCGCCGTACGTCGCCGCGCTCGGCCACAACCTCGCCCAGCTCCTCCCGGGCGACCTGAACATGTCGTTCTTCCCGAACTCGGGTGCGGAGGCGGTCGAGGGCGCGGTCAAGCTCGCGTACAAGTACCACGGCGGGCGCCGCTCCCGGGTGCTGCGGGCCGACATCTCCTTCCACGGCAAGCTGCTCGGCTCGGGCAGCCTGACCGGGCAGAACCAGTCGACGTTCCAGTTCCCCGGCATCCCGGGCGTGGGGGTCTTCCGCTACGGCGACCTGGAGTCCGTGCGGAAGCTGGTCGCCGAACTGCGCACCGCCGGGGGCGAGTCGGACGTGTACGCGATCCTCATCGAGCCGCTGTCCGCCTCCACCATGAACGAGTGCTCGGAGGAGTTCCTGCGCGGGCTGCGGGAGTTGTGCACGGCCGAGGACATCGTGCTGCTCTTCGACGAGATCTACACCGGCTGGGGCAAGACCGGCACGCTCTTCCACTTCATGCGGTACGAGGGCCTGGTCCCCGACATCCTCACCACCTCCAAGTCCTTCGGCGGCGGCAAGTCCTCCATCTCGGCCTTCGTCGCCCGCGAGCCCGTCTTCCGCAAGGCGTACGACAACCTCACCGACGCCCTGCTCCAGTCGACGTCCACCACCTACTACGGCTTCGGCGAGGAGGCGGTCACCGCCATCGAGGCCGTCAACGTGGCCGTCGAGGACGACTATCCGGCGCGTGCCCGGGCCATCGAGCGGATCCTCGGCCCCGGTCTGGAGCGGATCGCCAAGGAGCACCCGGACGTGGTGGCCGAGGTGCGCGGGGCGGGCGCGCTGCACGGCGTCTTCCTGCACAAGGGCCCGAAGGTCCTGGAGCTGGTGACGAAGCTGGTGCCGGGCTCGATGACGAAGGACCCGCGCTTCCGCACCAAGCTGATCACCTCGTCGGTGGTCAACGCCCTCTACCGGGACCACGGCATCTACACCTACTACACGCTCAACGGCGACAACCCGCTGATGGTCGCGCCCTCGCTGGTCGCCGAGCAGCACGAGGTCGAGTTCTTCCTCGACTGCCTCGACAGGACGCTCGCCCAGGGTCTGCCCCGTCTGCTCACCCGTTTCGTCAAGGAGAAGGTGTCGTCGCTGTGGTAACCCGCGCTGGAACAACACGGGCCGTGGTCACCGGCGGTGCCGGAATGCTCGGTTCGACGCTCGTCCGCCGGCTGCTCGCCGACGGCCACCAGGTGCACTGCGTGGACCTGCGGGCGCCGGGCACCGCGCACGAGAACCTCACCCACACCGTCTCGGACGTCCGGGACGAGGTCACCATGAAACGGGTCACGGACGGTGCGGACGTGGTGGTGCACTGCGCCGCCGCCCTGCCCAGCTACCCGGCCGACACCATACGTTCGGTGATCGTCGGCGGTACGGAGGCGGTGCTCGGCGCGGCCGCGGCGAACGCCGTGCCGCGGGTCGTGCACATCTCCTCGACCGCCGTCTACGGGCTGCCGAAGACGGTGCCGACGCCCGAGGAGTACCCGCGCGAGCCCGTCGACACGTACAGCGCCGCCAAGGCGGAGGCCGAGGAGGTCGCCGAGCGGTTCCGGGGCGGTGACATGTGCGTGCCGATCCTGCGGCCCAAGACCTTCCTCGGCCCCGGCCGCATGGGGTTGTTCGCCATGCTCTTCGAGTGGGCCGAGGAAGGGCGGAACTTCCCGGTCCTCGGCCGCGGCGACGTGCGGATCCAGATGTTCGACGTGGACGACCTGGTCGACGCCGTCGTCACCGCGATGCACGCGCCGGCCGAACGGGCCGACGACACCTTCAACCTCGGCGCCACCGAGTTCGGCACGCTCCGCGAGGACTTCCAGGCCGTCCTGGACGCGGCCGGCCACGGCAAGCGGGTCCGCTCGCTGCCCGCCCGGCCCGCGCTCGCCGCGCTCAGCCTGCTCCAGCGCTCCGGACTCTCCCCGGTCTACGGCCGGCTGCTCCACAAGCTGCTCGACGACAGCTTCGTCTCCACCGACAAGGCCCGTGACGTGCTCGGCTTCCGGCCGAAGCACTCCAACAAGGACGCGATCCTGCGGACGTACGCCTGGTGGCGCGAGCAGCAGGCGCAGACCCGGCAGTCCGCCCGCCCCGCGAAGCGGAGCGAGGGCGTCACCAGTGTCGAACCGTGGCGGCAGGGAGCCCTCTCCCTCGCCAAGGTCCTCTTCTAGGAGAACCCGATCATGTCCCTCCCCCTGGTCTCCGTCATCGTCCCCAACTACAACTACGGCCGCTCGATCGGCCTGTGCGTCGAGGCCGCCCTCGCGCAGACCTACCCGAACATCGAGGTCGTCGTGGTCGACGACTGCTCCACCGACGACTCCGCCCGGATCGCGGCCGAGGCGGGCGCCCGGGTGGTGTCCACCGGCGTCAACAGCGGGGTCGCCGTCGCCCGCAACCTCGGCGCCGAGCTCACCTCGGGCGAGATCCTGGTCTTCCTCGACTCCGACGTCGCCATGCACCCGGACGCCGTGGCGAACGCGGTCCGGCTCCTCGGCGCAGGAGAGCGGTACGGGGCGATCTGCGGCACGTACGAGCCGGAGCCGCTGATCCGGGACAGCCTCGTCGAGGAGTACCGCTCGCTCCAGCAGTACTACCTGCTGCTGAGGTCCGAGGGCGTCATCACCACCGTCCACACCGCGATCCTGGCCATGCCCCGCCGCGTCTTCGAGGAGGTCGGCCCCTTCAACCCGATCCTGCGGCACACCGAGGACCAGGACTACGGCCGCCGGATCTCCGAGCGGTACACGGTGCTCAGCTCCCTCGAGGTGCGGGGCCGGCACGACCACGACGACACCCTGCGGATCGTCCTCGACAAGGTCTTCGCCCGCGCCCGGCTCGCCGTGCCGCTCATCCTCGGCCGCCGCCACCTCCAGGGCGGCTTCGTCACCGGCCCGCGGGCCGGCGCCAGCCTCGCCGCGCCGCTCGCGGTGGCCGCGCTGGCCGCGCCGCCGCTGTGGGGCGCGGTGTGGGCGCTGCTGCCGCTGACCCTGTTCGTCCTGGGTGTGCTCGGCGACCTGGACATGTACCGGGAGGTGCGGCGGCACCGGGGCCGGCTCTTCCTCGGGTACTTCGTGGCGGTCAACTTCCTGGTGAACCTGACGGTGTTCGCGGCGATCGCGGTCGCGGGGGTGCAGTGGCTGTGCTCGGCGCGCTTCCGGCACCTGTACGACCCGCGGCCGCGCCCGGACCTGGCGCCTTCCCCGGCGGGTGCGGGCCGTGGCTGACACGCTCGCGCCCGAGGCCGTACGGGAGTCCTCCCCGGCTCCGGTACGGCTCCGGGGGCGTCGCGGGGGGCGGCTCGTGGCGGGCGCGGCCGTGGCCTGGCTGGTGCTGCTGATCGTCGAGTGGGCGGCCGACGGCCGGATCTGGCTGGGCAACCTGGTCGGCATCGTGCCGCCCGCCGCCTTCGTCCTCGTCCCGCTGCTGCTCGCCGCCCTGGCGCCGCTCGCCCGTGGCGCGGCGCGGTGGCGGAGCCTCGGCGCCGCGGGCCTCGCGCTGCTCCTCGGTCTCGGCCAGTCGGGCGTCGACCCCGCCGCGCTCTGGCGGGCCAAGCCGCGGCCGGGCACGGACGCGGTCCGGGTCCTCGCCTGGAACACCAACTCGTGGAACCAGATGCTCGGCACCCAGGACCACTTCTACGCCTTCCTGAAGGCGAAGCACGCCGACGTGTACCTGCTGCACGAGTACCAGCACGTGACCGCCGACCGGAAGGGCCGGCTGCCCGTCGACGATCTGGCGCGGCTGCGCCGGGAGTTCCCCGGTTACGGGATCGCGGTCCGCGGCGAGCTGGTGACGCTGTCCCGCTTCCCGATCGTCGGGCAGCCGGCCGTCGGCCCGGCCCGGGCGGTGCCGGCGGGCGCCGACTGGCGGACCACGTACCGGGAGAGCAAGGTGCTGCGCACGGACGTGCTGGTCAGGGGCCGGGTGGTGTCGTTCTACAACGTGCACATGCCGGTGTGGAACAGCATGCCGGACGGCCTCCTCTCGCCCGCCTTCTACCGGCACATGCGGGAGCGTTTCGCGCCGCGCCGGGCGCAGTACGAAGGGCTTGAGGCCGATGTGGCCGCGAACCGCCACCCGGTGGTCGTCGCCGGGGACTTCAACGCGACGGCCGCGATGGCGGACCTGGACCCGCTGCGCGAGCGGCTGGCCGACGCGGCGGACGTGAGCACCGACCCGTACCCGACGAGCTGGGAGGAGGGCGGCTGGAAGCCGTTCTGGCGCACCGACTGGGCGTTCACCGGGAACGGGGCGCGGGCCGAGCGCTACTCCTTCGGCGACCCGGAGAAGCTGTCGGACCACGCGACGCAGGACCTGTGGGTCGGGCTGCCGAGGGGCACGGAACGGGGAGAGGGCTGACGCCGTGGTCTTCCTCTGCGCGCTGCTCTGGGCGGTCTTCCTCGCGCTGCACCTCGTGCTCAACGGGCGCTGGTGGGCCTGGCTCGCGGTCTCGTTGCTGCCGCCGGTCGCCCTCGCCGCCGTACCGCTGGCGCTGCTCGTCGCCGCCTCGGTCACCGGCGCATGGGGCGCGGCGGCGCTCGCGGCCTGCTCGCTGCTGGTCGCCTGGCCGCAGAACGGCGTCAACCTGCGGGCCCTGCGGCCCCGCTCGGCTCCGGCGGGGCTGCGGCTCGTCTCCTGGAACACCCAGCACTGGAACCAGGGCGGTGACCCCGGCCGGTTCTACGGCTTCCTGCGCGGCCTCGACGCGGACGTGTACGTCCTGCAGGAGTACCTCAACGGCTTCGAGGGCGGCGAGGTCTGGGACATCGACGACGAGGAGCGGCTGCGGGCCGCGTTCCCGGGCCACCACCTGGCGGTCGACAACAACGCGGTGACGCTGTCCCGGTTCCCGCTCGCCGGGCCGCCGGTGCCGGTCGGCGCCTGCTCGCTCCGCGCGGACCTGCGCGTCGGCGCCGGGACCCTGTCCACGTACAACGTGCACATCCCGGTCCAGCTCACCGTCATGAATCCGCTGCGCCCGGCCTTCTTCCGGGACATGCGGCGCCGGGCGGCGGCCCGCGACGCCGAGTACGCGGCGCTCGTCGCCGACCTGCGGGGCAACCCGCACCCGGTCCTGGTGACCGGGGACTTCAACACCAGCGCGGCCATCGGGGACATCCGGCGGCTGCCCCGCTCGCTGCGCGACGCGATCGGCGCCTGCCGCTCGTTCCTGCCCGCGAGCTGGCACGCCCGCTCCAGGCTGCGGCTGTGGCGGATCGACTGGGCCTTCACGGGCGGCGGCGCCCGCGTCGGCTCGTACCGCTTCCGCGACGCCGAGGGCCTCTCCGACCACCTGGTCCAGGAACTGACCGTCACCACACCCTGTTCGGAAAGCGAGATCTGATGGAGTACACGACGCTCGGCGGGCCCGGCGGCCCGCGGGTGAGCACGCTGTGCCTGGGCACGCTGCCCTTCGGCACCCGCATCGGCGAGGAGACCGCCTTCGCCGTCCTCGACCGCTTCCACGAGGCCGGCGGCACGTTCCTCGACACCGCCAACACCTACGCCTTCTGGGAGCCGGGCGCCACCGGCGCCGAGAGCGAGCTGCTCATCGGGCGCTGGCTGCGCAGCCGGGGGGTGCGGGACGAGATGGTCCTCGCCACCAAGGTGGGCGCGCTGCCCGATCCGCCCGGCTCGGCCTGGCCGGAGTGCGCGGAGGGGCTCTCGGCGCCGGTGTTGCGCCGCCAGGTCGAGGAGAGCCTGCGGAACCTGGGCACGGACCGCGTCGACCTGTACTACGCGCACATCGACGACCGGGCGACGCCGGTGGCCGAGACGATGGGCGCCTTCGGCGAGCTGGTCGCCGCCGGGAAGATCGGCCGGGCCGGCTGCTCCAACTTCGCCGCCTGGCGGATCGAGGAGTCGCGGGGCGCCGCCCGGGCCGCGGGGGTGCCGGACTACGCGGCCGTGCAGCAGCGCTACACCTATCTGCGGCCGCGCCCGGGCGCCGACTTCGGGGTGAACCCGCACGCCTCCGAGGAACTGCTCGACTACCTGGGCACGCGGCCCGAGCTGACCTTCACGGCGTACACGACCCAGCTGACGGGCGCCTACACCGACCCGGGCAAGGAGGTGCCGGAGCAGTACCGGCACGCCGGTTCGGAGCGGCGCCTGAAGGTGCTCGGCGAGGTCGCCGCGGAGCTGGGCCGGTCCGCGAACCAGGTGGTCCTGGCGTGGGCGCTGGGCGGGGCGCTGCCGGTGCTGCCGGTGATCGGGGCGAGTTCGCCGGCGCAGCTCGACGAGGCGCTGGGCGCGGTGGGGCTGGGGCTCGACGAGAAGCTGAGGAAGCGGCTCGACGATGCGGACTGACCGGGGGCGCCTCGGCGCGATCGGCGTGGTGTGGCTGCTGGCGCTGCTGGTCGGCGGGGCGGTCGCGGTGGCGGGACTCGGCAGGCTCGACCAGTCCTTCACCGCCACCGGCGGGCCCGGCCACCGCGCCAACCAGGAGATCCACGCGCGCTACGGCAACGGGGCGGCCGTCCCGCCGCTGGTGGCCGTGGCGGCGGTACGGGACCGGGCCGCGGCCGACCGCTTCGCCGGCGCGGTCGCCCGGGCGGCGGGCCCGGACGCCCGCACCCTGACGCGTACGGCGGGCGGCACCGCGTACGCCCTGGTCCACCCGGGCGCGGGGAAGCCGGACCTGGCGGGCCTGACCGCCGTCGAGGACACGGCGAGGGCGCTGCGGGCCGCCGGGGTGGAGGTGACCGGTGTGCTGCCGCTGACGGCGGACAGCGCGGCGGCCGGCCCCGGCCCGCCGGCGCTCGTCCTGAAGGGGGCCTGCGCGCTCGGCTTCCTGGGGCTCCTCGCGTGGGCGTTCCGCTCGCCGCTCGGGGTGCTGGCCCCGCTGGTGCTCGCCGCGACGGTCTCGGTGGCCGCGCTGCTGCTGGTCGAGGCGGTGGCGTCGGCCGTTCCGGTCAGCTTCGTCGTGGTCTATCCGATCCCGGTGACGGCCCTGGTGGTCATGGTGCGGCGCTGGGCGCGTCCGCCGGGCGGCGCGGTCACGGGAGCCGCGGCGGGCGCGGCGGCCTTCACCGCGCTGGCCTGCTTCCCCGCGGTGTTCCTGCGCTCGATCGGCATCGCGGGGGCGGCGGTGTGCGTGGTGGGTGCGGTGGTGACGCTGACGCTGGATCCGTTGCTGCGGTCCGCGGCGGGAGCGGCGCGGAGCGGTCGCTCCGGCGCGTCGCGCCGACGCGCGGCGGGGCGCATGGCGGCGCCGACGGCCGGCGGGGCCGCCGGGCACGCGGCCGCGCGGCGGGTCGCCGTCACCGCCGCGCAGGCGGACCCCGGCCGGTCTTTCACCTCCCGCCGTCTCCCCGGCCCCGGTCCCCGTCGGGCCTGGTCGCGCCCCGTCTCGCTCGTCGCCTTCGCCCTCCTCCTGCTCTGCGCGGGTGCGGCGCCCCTGGTCCGCGTCGGCAACCCCGAGGCCCGTGCCCTCGTGGCCGCCGGCCCGGCGCGGGAGGGACTCGACCGGCTCGAAGCGGCCGGGGTCGCGACCGGTGTGCTCAATCCGCTGGAGGTCCTGGTGCCTTCGGGCGCGGCCGGGGAGGTGGTGCGCCGGGCGTCCGTGGTGCCGGGCGTGCGGTTCGCGGCGGCGCCGAGCGGGCCCGGGTGGCGCCGGGGCGGTACGGCCCTGGTCGTGGTCGTGCCGGAGGAGGAGCCGATGACGCCCGGGGGTGCGCGGACCGTCGAGGCGGTGCGGGCGGCGCTCGCCGGGACCGGGGCGCTGGTCGGGGGTTCGGGGGTGGTGGACCGGGATCTGGTGGACGGGGACTACGGGTTGCTGCCGTACGCGGTGCCGGTGGTCGCGCTCGTCGCCTTCGGCGTCCTCGTACGGAGGCAGCGGCGCACGGCGGCCCGGTCGCTCCTGGGCGCGCTGCTCGCCGCGGCCGCGGCGGCCGGCGGGCCGGTGCTGCTGTGGCAGTTCGGGCCGGGCGGGACGGGCGCGGTGACGGGCTGGGTGCCGCTGGTGGTGGGGGCGTTCGCGTTCTGCGTGTCCCTGGAGCGCTCGGCGGCGACCGTCGCCGCGCCGTCCTCCTCCGGCTCGTCCTCCGCCGGCTCGTCCTCCTCCGGCTCGTCCTCCTCCGGCTCGTCCTCGTCGCCGGCCGGGGCCACCGACGCGGCCGGCCTCCTGGCGGCCGGCGCGGGCGCGCTCGCGGTGCTCGCGGCCGGGATCGGCCCGCAGGTCGAACTGGCCCTGCTCGTCTCGGCGTTCGCGCTGACCGCGCTGCTCGACGCGGTGGGCGGCCGGGTCCTCGCCGCACCGGCGGCCCGCTCCCGTCTCACTCCTTGGAGTTCACCCCAATTGGTCTAGACCTAGACGGGTGCACCCCTCTAGCATCGACGACCGCTACAGCGAGGGGGAGACAGAAATGCTGGAGGCGCTCGGCATCAAGGAGCCGACGGAGACCGTCTACCGTCTGCTCCTGGAGCGGCCCGAGTACGGGGTGACGGAGATGGCGGCCCACCTGGGCCGCACCGAGACGGAGGTGCGCGAGGCCCTGCTCTGCCTCGCCGACCTCAGGCTCGTCCTGATGGACGAGGACTCGGGCGAGGTGGAGCCGTACTCCCCGGACGTCGGCTTCTCCTTCCTGCTCTCCCGCGCCGAGGCCGAACTCAGCAAGCGCAGACGCCAGGTCGAACAGGCGGGCCGGGCGGTGGCCGGGATCCTCGCCACCTACGCCGACTGCCCGGACCATCCGGCCCGCCACGACGTCGTCCACCGGATCACCGGCCTCGACGCCGTCCGCGAACGCCTTGAGGACCTGGCGGCAGGCGCCCGCACCGAGTGCCTCTCGCTGCTCCCGGGCGGGGCCCAGCTGCCCGACACCATGGACGCCAGCCAGCCGCTCGACCAGCTCGCCCTGGAGCGCGGGGTGCGGATCCGGTCGATCTACCAGGAGAGCTTCCGCAACGACCCGCCGACCGCCGACTACGTGCGCTGGTACTGCGGCCTCGGCGGCGAGGCCCGTACCGTCCCCGTCGTCCCCATGCTCATGGTGATCGTCGACCGCGAGGCCGCACTCGTCCCGGTCGACCCGGCGGACGCCCGCGCGGGCGCCCTGGAGGTCCGCAGCCCCGGCCTGGTGCACGCCCTCGTCGTCCTCTTCGACCGCCTCTGGGACGCGGGCACCCCCTTCGGCGAGGCCCCGCGACGCGACGAGCACGATCTCTCGCCGCAGGAGCGCGAGTTGCTGATGCTCCTCGGCATCGGCTGCACCGACGACATCGCCGCGCGCCGGCTCGGGGTCTCCCTGCGCACCGTGCGGCGGATGAGTTCGGAGCTGATGTCCCGGCTCGGCGCGCGCAGCCGTTTCGAGGCGGGGGTGCGGGCGGTGAAGGAGGGCTG
This sequence comes from Streptomyces sp. NPDC101160, assembly GCF_044768205.1. Taxonomy (NCBI): domain Bacteria; kingdom Bacillati; phylum Actinomycetota; class Actinomycetes; order Kitasatosporales; family Streptomycetaceae; genus Streptomyces; species Streptomyces sp. NPDC101160. The sequence goes on from NZ_JBIWPJ010000004.1 coordinate 570,620, forward strand.
GCTGTGAGTCTCATCCGTTATACGGACAGGGGTTCCGCGAATCGAGGCGTTCCCCTAGATTTCCCGGTCATTACGAGGTGATCAGCGAGGGGACGGAATCGCCATGTCAGAAGCCGCACAAGGGAAACAACCGGTCGTCACACCCCTCAGGGTGGTGATCGCCGTCTGCCTCGTCGCGCCGTTCGTCGCGATGCTCTGGGTGAGCTCCTACGCGAAGGTGGACCCCGCCTTCATGGGCATCCCGTTCTTCTACTGGTACCAGATGCTCTGGGTGCTCATCTCCACCGCGCTGACCGTGGTGGCCTACTGGCTGTGGCAGCGTGACCAGCGCGCCCGCAAGGGAGGTGACGCGCGATGAAGGACGGCGTGAACGGCGTCGCGCTCGGCGTCTTCGTCTTCTTCTTCCTGGCCGTCACGGTCATGGGCTTCCTGGCGGCCAAGTGGCGCCGGGCCGAGAACGAGCACAGCCTCGACGAATGGGGCCTCGGCGGACGCTCGTTCGGCACCTGGATCACCTGGTTCCTGCTGGGCGGCGACCTCTACACCGCGTACACCTTCGTCGCCGTCCCGGCGGCGATCTACGCGGCGGGCGCGGCCGGCTTCTTCGCCGTCCCGTACACGATCCTGGTCTACCCGCTGATCTTCACCTTCCTGCCCCGCCTGTGGTCGGTGTCGCACAAGCACGGGTACGTGACGACGTCGGACTTCGTCCGCGGCCGCTTCGGCTCCAAGGGCCTGTCGCTCGCGGTCGCCGTCACCGGCATCCTCGCCACGATGCCGTACATCGCGCTCCAGCTGGTCGGCATCCAGGCCGTCCTGGACGTGATGGGCGTCGGCGGCGGCGAGAACACCAACTGGTTCGTGAAGGACCTGCCGCTGCTCATCGCCTTCGGCGTGCTCGCCGCGTACACCTACTCGTCCGGTCTGCGCGCGCCCGCGCTCATCGCGTTCGTCAAGGACACGCTGATCTACATCGTCATCGCGGTGGCGATCATCTACATCCCGATCAAGCTGGGCGGCTTCGACGAGATCTTCGGCAAGGCCGCGGAGGCGTACAAGACCGTCAACCCGCTGACCCACAAGCCCAAGGGCGCCCTGGTGCCCGGCGAGGCCGGCCAGTGGACGTACGCGACGCTCGCGCTCGGCTCGGCGCTCGCGCTCTTCATGTACCCGCACTCGATCACGGCGACGCTCTCCTCCAAGAGCCGCAACGTGATCCGCCGCAACACCACGATCCTGCCGCTGTACTCGCTGATGCTGGGCCTGCTCGCGCTGCTCGGCTTCATGGCGATCGCCGCCGGGGTGAAGGTGACCAACGGCCAGCTCGCCATCCCGCAGCTCTTCGAGGACATGTTCCCCGACTGGTTCGCCGGCATCGCCTTCGCCGCCATCGGCATCGGCGCGCTCGTGCCGGCCGCGATCATGTCGATCGCCGCGGCCAACCTCTTCACCCGCAACATCTACAAGGACTTCATCAAGCCGGACGCGACCGCCGAGCAGGAGACCAAGGTCTCCAAGCTGGTCTCGCTCCTGGTGAAGGTCGGCGCCCTGGTCTTCGTCCTCACCATGGACAAGACCGTCGCCATCAACTTCCAGCTGCTCGGCGGCATCTGGATCCTGCAGACCTTCCCGTCCCTGGTCGGCGGCCTCTTCACGCGCTGGCCGCACCGCTGGGCGCTGCTCGCCGGCTGGGCCGTGGGCATGGTCTACGGCACCGCCGCCGCGTACGGGGTCGCGAGCCCCACGCAGAAGCACTTCGGCGGCTCCGCGGCCGAGATCCCGGGCATCGGCGAGATCGGCTACATCGGCCTCACCGCCTTCGTCCTCAACGTCCTCGTCACCGTCGCCCTCACCCTGGTCCTGCGCTCCGTCGGCACCCCCGACGGAGTCGACGAGACCTCGCCGGAGGACTACACGGCCGACGCGGGCGACGCGGGCGTCGTCACCGAACTGCCGAAGGTCGGCACCGGCCACTGACCCGGCCACCGCACGGCTGCGCCCGCCCCCTGGATTCCGGGAGGCGGGCGCGGGCGTGCCGGGTGCAGACTGCCGGGCATGGACTTCACGATCAGGGCGGTACGGCCCGAGGAGTACGAGGAGCTCGGTGACCTCACCGGGCTGACCTATCTGAACGACGGGCTCCTGGTGCACGGGGAGGACGACTTCTACCTGGCCGTGCTCCGTGACACCGCCCGGCGGGCGCGCGAGAGCGAGGTGCTCGTCGCCGTGGACGCCGAGGGCCGGGTCATCGGCGGAGTGACCTTCGCCGCCGGCGGCACCGCCTGGGCGGACATCGCGGTCGAGGGCGAGGCGGAGTTCCGGATGCTCGTCGTCGCGCCGGACGCGCGTGGACGGGGCGTCGGCGAGGCCCTCGTGCGGGCCTGCGTCGACCGGGCGCGGGCCCTGCCCGGCTGCGCGCGGCTCGTGCTCTCCACGGCCGACCTGATGGTCTCCGCGCACCGGATATACGAGCGGCTGGGCTTCGTCCGCACCCCCGAGCGGGACTGGGCACCGATCCCCGACCACCTCCTGCGCACCTACGCACTGGAGTTGGCGGAACACTGACGACACACAACATGTGGGGGGTGCTCCGAGGGGCGCCCCCCACATGTATGCTCGTCCTCGCTGTCGCCGCAGGGGAATCCGGTGAAAATCCGGAACTGTCCCGCAACGGTGTACTAAGTGCGTTTCCGTACGACGTGAGTCCGAGGACCTGCCGACAGCGCGCCCGGTCCGTCCGTTCCGGGTGTCACTGACGTCCGGGCCTCGCGGAGTGGGCCGGTGGACGCGGCGCCGCCGTGCGTACGGCGCCCGTTGCCGCCTCCCGTCCTGGCCCCGTGCCGAGCGAGGGAGAGCCCCCACGTGACCATCGCGCCCGCCGATCCGGCTTCGGCCGAGGCTTCCGCGGTCGAGACCGACGGCCCCGGGACCGCGCTGCTGCGGACCCTGACCGACCTCACCGTCGACCTCCCGGACACCGACCCCGGCCGGGTCGCCGCCGCCGCGCTGCGCGGCCGGCACCCCGGCTCGGACGAGGCGGAGCTGCGCGAGCTGGCCACGGAGGCCGCCGCCGGTCTGATCGCCGAGGACCCGGCGTACTCCCGGCTCGCCGCCCGGCTCCTGACGATCACGATCGCCCAGGAGGCGGCCGGCCAGGGCGCGGTGTCCTTCGCCGCCTCCGTCGCCGTCGGCCACCGCGAGGGCCTGATCGCCGACCGCACGGCCGACTTCGTCGCCCTGCACGCGGAGCGGCTCGACGCGACGATCGACGCGGCCGCCGACGACCGCTTCGGCTACTTCGGCCTGCGCACGCTCTACTCGCGCTACCTGCTGCGCCACCCGATCACCCGCAAGGTCATCGAGACCCCGCAGCACTTCATGCTGCGCGTGGCCGCCGGCCTCGCCGAGGACGACTCCGTCCGCGCGCTCGACGAGGTGACGGCGCTCTACGGCCTGATGAGCCGCCTGGACTACCTGCCGTCCTCCCCCACGCTCTTCAACTCCGGCACCCGCCACCCGCAGATGTCGTCCTGCTACCTGCTCGACTCGCCGCAGGACGAGCTGGACTCCATCTACGACCGCTACCACCAGGTCGCGCGGCTGTCGAAGCACGCCGGCGGCATCGGCCTGTCGTACTCCCGCATCCGCGCCCGCGGTTCGCTGATCCGCGGCACCAACGGGCACTCCAACGGCATCGTGCCGTTCCTGAAGACGCTGGACGCCTCCGTCGCCGCCGTGAACCAGGGCGGCCGCCGCAAGGGCGCCGCCGCGGTCTACCTGGAGACCTGGCACGCGGACATCGAGGAGTTCCTGGAGCTCCGCGACAACACCGGCGAGGACGCCCGCCGTACGCACAACCTCAACCTCGCGCACTGGATCCCGGACGAGTTCATGCGCCGGGTCAACGCGGACGCCGAGTGGTCGCTGTTCTCGCCGGCCGACGTGCCCGAGCTGGTCGACCTGTACGGCGAGGAGTTCGACGCCGCCTACCGCAAGGCCGAGGCGGCGGGCCTGGCCCGCAAGACCATGCCGGCCCGCGACCTGTACGGCCGCATGATGCGCACCCTGGCGCAGACCGGCAACGGCTGGATGACCTTCAAGGACGCCGCCAACCGGACCGCGAACCAGACCGCCGAGCCCGGCACGGTCGTCCACTCCTCCAACCTGTGCACCGAGATCATCGAGGTCACCAACGACGGCGAGACCGCCGTCTGCAACCTCGGCTCGGTCAACCTGGGCGCCTTCGTGCTCCAGGAGACGGGCGGGATCGACTGGGAGCGGCTGGACCAGACCGTCCGCACCGCCGTCACGTTCCTCGACCGGGTCGTCGACATCAACTTCTACCCGACCGAGCAGGCCGGCCGCTCCAACGCCAAGTGGCGTCCGGTGGGCCTGGGCGCGATGGGCCTCCAGGACGTCTTCTTCAAGCTGCGGCTGCCCTTCGACTCGGCCGAGGCGCGCGCCCTGTCCACCCGGATCGCCGAGCGGATCATGCTCGCCGCGTACGAGGCGTCCGCCGACCTCGCCGAGCGCAACGGCCCGCTGCCGGCCTGGGACAAGACCCGCACCGCGCGTGGTGTGCTGCACCCGGACCACTACGACGTCGAGCTGAACTGGCCGGAGCGCTGGGCCGCGCTGCGCGAGCGGATCGCCGCCACCGGCATGCGCAACAGCCTGCTGCTCGCCATCGCCCCGACCGCGACGATCGCCTCGATCGCGGGCGTCTACGAGTGCATCGAGCCGCAGGTCTCCAACCTCTTCAAGCGCGAGACGCTGTCCGGCGAGTTCCTCCAGGTCAACTCGTACCTGGTGGCGGAGCTCAAGGAGCTCGGCGTGTGGGACGCGCAGACCCGTGAGGCGCTGCGCGACTCCAACGGCTCGGTGGCCGGCTTCGGCTGGGTGCCGGCCGAGGTGCGCGAGCTGTACCGGACGGCCTGGGAGATCCCGCAGCGCGGTCTGATCGACATGGCCGCCGCCCGCACCCCGTTCCTGGACCAGGCGCAGTCCCTGAACCTGTTCATGGAGACGCCGACCATCGGCAAGCTGTCGTCGATGTACGCGTACGCCTGGAAGCAGGGCCTGAAGACCACGTACTACCTGCGCTCGCGCCCGGCGACCCGGATCGCCCGCGCCGCCCAGGCCACCACGATCCCCGTCCAGCAGGCCACGCCCGACGCGGACGCCGTCGCCTGCTCCCTGGAGAACCCCGAGTCCTGCGAGGCATGCCAGTAATGAGCTCCACCCGTTCTCACAACCTGCTCGACCCGGGCTTCGAACTGACCCTGCGTCCGATGCGCTACCCGGACTTCTACGAGCGCTACCGGGACGCCATCAAGAACACCTGGACCGTGGAGGAGGTCGACCTCCACTCGGACGTCGCCGACCTCGCCAAGCTGTCTCCGGGCGAGCAGCACATGATCGGCCGTCTCGTCGCCTTCTTCGCGACCGGCGACTCGATCGTGGCCAACAACCTGGTGCTGACGCTCTACAAGCACATCAACTCCCCGGAGGCGCGCCTCTACCTGAGCCGCCAGCTCTTCGAGGAGGCCGTGCACGTCCAGTTCTATCTGACGCTGCTCGACACCTACCTGCCCGACCCGGACGACCGCGCGGCGGCCTTCGCGGCCGTCGAGAACATCCCGTCGATCCGCGAGAAGGCGCAGTTCTGCTTCAAGTGGATGGACTCGGTGGAGAAGATCGAGCGCCTGGAGACGGCCGCCGACCGGCGCCGCTTCCTGCTCAACCTGATCTGCTTCGCCGCCTGCATCGAGGGCCTGTTCTTCTACGGCGCCTTCGCCTACGTGTACTGGTTCCGCAGCCGCGGTCTGCTGCACGGCCTGGCCACCGGCACCAACTGGGTGTTCCGGGACGAGACGATGCACATGAACTTCGCCTTCGAGGTCGTGGACACCGTCCGCAAGGAGGAGCCGGAGCTCTTCGACGACGAGCTGCAGCAGCAGGTCACCGACATGCTGAAGGAGGCCGTCGAGGCGGAGCTCCAGTTCGGCCAGGACCTGTGCGGTGACGGCCTGCCGGGCATGAACACGGAGTCGATGCGCGAGTACCTCCAGTGCGTCGCCGACCAGCGCCTGACCCGCCTGGGCTTCGCCCCGGTGTTCGGCTCGGAGAACCCGTTCGCGTTCATGGAGCTCCAGGGCGTCCAGGAGCTGACGAACTTCTTCGAGCGCCGGCCGTCCGCCTACCAGGTGGCGGTCGAGGGCTCGGTCGACCTCGACGAGGACTTCTGATCGCCTCGGTTCCGAACGCGTAGGGTGCCCGGCATGGGGATCTTCTTACGCGCGCGGCTCGGCACGCGGCTCATGGCGTGCTCCGCCGCTCTGCTCACCGTCGCCGCGGGCCTGGGAATCAGGTCCGCGGCGTCGGGCGTCGTCGCGAAGTACGCGGGCGACGCGCTCTACACGCTCCTCGTCCTGGCCCTGGTGGTGCTGGTCGCGCCGCGGGTCCGGCCGGCCGTGGCGGCCTGGGTGGCCCTCGGGTTCAGCTGGGCGGTGGAGCTGTTCCAACTGACCGGCGTACCGGCGGAGCTGTCCGCGCGCAGCACGCTCGCGCGCCTCGTGCTCGGCACGACGTTCAACGTGCCGGACCTGTTCTGGTACGCGACCGGCGCGGCGGTCGGCTGGGCCGTCCACCGCGCCGTCGGTGCGCGAAGGGGCGGGCGTCAGTCGTTCGGGACGACCGGGTAGCGCGGCGTGCCCTCTTCCATCTGACGCAGGGCGTCCTTGCGGTCCCGCTTCGACAGCTTGTCGATGTAGAGGAAGCCGTAGAGGTGGTCCGTCTCGTGCTGGAGGCAGCGGGCGAAGTAGCCGGTGCCACGCACCTTGATCGGGTTGCCCTTCATGTCCTGGCCGGTGACCTCGGCGTAGTCCGGGCGGGCGAGCTCGGCGTACGCGGTCGGGACCGAGAGGCAGCCCTCGTTGGAATCGTCGAGGTGCCGCCGGTCGGCCGGCAGGTCGACGAGGACCGGGTTGATCACGTGACCGACGTGGCGCCTGCCCTCGTCGTCCATGCAGTCGTAGACGAAGACCTTCAGGTCGACGCCGATCTGGTTGGCGGCGAGGCCCACGCCCTCGGCGGTGCGCTGGCTGGCGAACATGTCGTCGATGAGCTGCGCCAGCTCCTCGTCGAAGTCGGTGACGTCCTTGCACTCCCGGTGCAGGACGGGGTTGCCCACGACCGTGATGGGGCGCGAGGTGCCGCGCTCGCGGTGGGCGGCCTCGCGGGCCTCGGTGTCCTCGGTGTCGACGATGAAGCCCTCGTCGTCCACCGCGTACACGCCCGTCTGCTCCTGCTCAGTGCCCTGCTGCGACATGTCCGCCGTACGCCTTCTTCCTCGACCCGGTACACCCCGACGGTAGATACGGGGCTGGGTACAGCCTACGGGCAGCGGTCAGCAGACTTCCTCCAGATCACGCCATTCCCGGCTGTCCGGACTGTCCGCCACCCAGCTGTCCAGCAGCCCCCGGACCAGGCCGGCGGGGGCCGCGATGCCGCATTCCCGCTCGGGCACCCACAGCTCGCCGGGCGAGCGGTGGCCGAGCGGACCGGGGTGCCCCGGCTCGCTGTGGTCGTGCGGGTCGAGGTGCTCGCCCTCGCCCTCGGCGCTGGGCATGGTCGACTCGGAGCAGGCGCGGCAGAGCAGCCGTACGGAGGACGACCAGTCCTCGGCGGCGAAGCCCGCGTCGGCGGCGAGCTGCTCCAGGGCGTCCCGGTCGGCCTCGGTGGCGGCCTCCAGGAGCACCACCCAGGTGGGCACCGGCGACGGCGCCCACAGCTCGATCTCGTCGAAGACCGGGTACGAGGGACCCGCGCTGGTGGTGCGCTCGCCGTTGGGCACGCCGTCGTGCAGCACGACCTCGCCCCAGCGCCGCCCGGACGACGGCAGCGGGATGGACAGGACCTCGATCCGGGCCGGGTCGAGCCGGCGGCCCCAGACGACCTCGGCCTCGCCCTCCGGGGAGAGCCGCACGGCCGCGCTGCCCAGCTCCATCCCGGCCGGCTCGCCGGTGCCGGCGGAGGCCCCGGGGACCTTCAGGCCGTACGCCTGCCAGGCGCGGCGGGCCAGCGGCCAGTCCTGCAGGGCGGTGGCGGCGATGCCCACGTTCCACCAGTCCGGGGCGCCGGTCTCCTTGTCGAGCAGCGCGACGGCCCGCAGGCCCGCGGCCCTGGCCTGCTCCCAGTCGTGGCGGAACTTGTGCAGCAGGGCCAGGTTGAACCAGGACTCGGAGAGCCAGGGCTCCAGGTCCGCCGCGCGCGTCAGCAGCGCGCCCGCGTCCTCGTACCGGCCGTCGCCGATCAGCGTGAACGCGCGGTCGGTGGCCTGCCGCCACGAGGCGGAGGGCCGATGCCGTACCTTCCCGAAGATCCTCACGATTCCCGCCTGCCGGTCGCTTCACCCTCTTGTTCGCATCCAACCATGCCCGGTCGGACGCGCGCTCATTACCCGTGGGTTACCCCGGCGGAACGGGGGCGATGCCGCCCTTGACGCCTCCTCTCGCGAGGACCCGGGCGAGCGATTCGACGACGTCGGGGTGGTAGTCGCGGGCGGTGCCGAGCCGGAGCCGTTCGAGCGCGCCCAGGCCGCCGCCCGCGCTGCCCGCGGCGAGGTCGTCGTAGGCGTTGACGACCCGGACGATCCGGGCGGGCAGCGGCTGCTCGCGGTACGGGTCGGCCTGCCGCTCGACGACGACGGCGACGGCCGCCGGGACGCCGGTCTGGCGCACCACGGCCGCGCCGAGCAGGGCGATCCGGCGCTGCTCCTCGGCGGGCAGCAGCGCGGTGGCGCCGCCGTCGACGGGATCGACGAGGGAGAGCTGACCGATGTCGTGCATCAGCGCGGCGTATTCGAGGACGGTCAGGTCGGGCCCGGACAGGCCCAGCTCCCGGCCCACCGCCCGGCTGAGCGCGGCGACCCGGTGGGCGTGGCCGGGCGGGGTGCAGCCGGCGATCTCGGTGGCCCGGGCGAGCGAGGCGATGGTCTCCCGGTTGGTGGTGCGCACGGCCGCGTACCGCCGGAAGGAGACCTGGGTGAGCAGCAGCGGCACCGCGAAGACGGGCAGCGCCCACAGTCCGGCGGCGGCCACACCGAGCGCCATGACGGCGCCGGTGGCGCCGACGGCGGAGCCGATGCCGAGCAGCGCGCGCAGCTCGTCCCGGAGCAGCGGACCGAAGGGGTGCCCGGTGCGGGCCCGGTGCAGGACGGCGCCGAGGACGGCGTCGCAGAGGGCGGTGAGGAGCAGCAGGGCGACCAGGAAGAGGGGGTAGGAGGGGCTCTGGCCGAGGTGGGCGGTGATGGTGCCCTGGTTGTAGAGGGGCTGGAAGCAGCTGGCGGCGAAGCCGACGGTGAGGATGCGCCGGGCGAGCTGGTCGAGGTCGGGGCCGTTGCCGCGGGCCACGTGGGGCACGATGCCGACGAGGCCGGCCGCGACGACGACGGCGACGGTCTGGAGCACGCCGTGGCTGGTGACCTGGCCGCCGTTCTGGCCGAGCAGCGCGTACGCGAGGGCGCCGGCGGAGGCGAGCGGCGCGGGTTCCCGCTCCTCGGGCTCTTCGAGCAGGGGAGGTGCCCCCACATTTCGTGGAGCTCCGCGCCGGGTGAGTTCGCCGAGCGCGATGAGGACGCCGAAGGCGACGGCGATGCCGGGGTCGGTGAGGCCGCGCCAGAGAGTGGCGCCGAGGCCGCCGAGGGTGAGCAGCAGGGCGGCCGCGCGGACGGTGCCGACGGTGGCGCAGGCGGCGGCCGGGGGACTCACGCCCGCTCCTGGAGGGGCGCGGTCCCGGTCTCCGGTACGGCTTCGGGCGCGGGTTCCGGTACGGCTCCGGGCGCCGGTACGGGGGGACGGGGCGCGGGCACGGCGGTCTCGTCGGCGGTGACCTCGGTCTGCCAGCCGTGCCGGGCCAGCGCGCGGGCGAGCGCCTCGACCATGCGCGGGTCGAAGTGGCTGCCGGCGCACCGCTCCAGTTCGGCGAGGGCCGCGCCGACCGGGCGGGCCCGGCTGTAGGAGCGGGTGGAGGTCATGGCGTCGAAGGCGTCGGCGACGGCGACCACCCGCGCGTACTCGGGGATCTGGTGGCCCTTGAGCCCGTACGGGTAGCCGGTGCCGTCCATCCGCTCGTGGTGGTGCAGGATCGCGCTGCGGGCCTCGCCGAGGAAGCCGATGCCGCGGACCATCTCGTGCCCGTACTCGGGGTGCAGCTCGATCACCCGGCGCTCCTCGGGGGTGAGCGGCCCGTCCTTGCGCAGCACCCGGGTCGGCACGCCGAGCTTGCCGACGTCGTGGAGGATGCCGGCGAACCGGACGACCTCCAGACGGGGCTCGGCCATGCCGAGTTCACGGGCGATCAGGAGGGAGGCCCGGCCGACGCGTTCGCTGTGGCCGCGGGTGTAGCGGTCCTTGATGTCGACGGCCTGGACGAGGGCCCGGATGGTGGCCTGGTGGCCGGCCCGCTCGCGGTGGTACTGGGCGAAGCCCCAGCAGGAGATGTACATGGGCAGCAGCACGAAGAGCGCGGCGACCGGCCCGTAGCCGCTGCGCCAGAGCACGGCCATCATCAGTCCGGCGAGGCCGTGCACGGCGTGCGGGGCGAGGGACAGGCCGAGCAGTCCGCGCCAGGCGGTGCGCGGCGGCAGCTGCTCGGCGGTGGCGCGGATGCCGCCGTCGAGGGCGGTGAGCACCAGGCAGAAGGCGAGCGCCCCGGCCCCGGCCGGGACCAGCACGTACGGGAAGTCGGGGATGACCTGGCCGCGGCCGAGGGCGCCCGGGCATTCGAGGAGCCGGCCGGTGCGGCCCGCGGCCCAGACGGCGAGGGCGAGTCGGGCGGCCCGCCAGGCCCGGCGCAGTCCGGCGGGCGGCTCGTCGACGCGGGCGAGGAGGGCGCCGGGCACGGCGGTGAGCGCGGCGGCGGCCGGCGGCAGGAGCAGCGCGGCGGCGAGCAGCACGGGGAAGAAGGAGCCCGCGCCCCTGGGGGCGTCGGCCCGGTGCACGGGGCCGCCGAGGACCCGGTCGGCGAGCCGGACGGGGGTCCCACCGGGCGGGCGGATCCGGGCCGGGAGGTGTACGGGCCGCTCGCACAGCGCGTAGAGGGCGGCGAGCAGCAGCACGGTCGGCCAGGGTGTGGCCGCGCCGGGGCGCAGGGCGGGCAGGGCGACCGCCGCGGCGGCGAGCACGGCACAGGCGACGTAACCGCGCGCCGCTCGCGGAACGCCCCGTCCGCGCGGAATGACCTTCACGCCCATCACGCCCGCCACGCTAGCGAGTTGGGGCGGCCGCACCCGGCGCGCCGGGGGCCGATTCGCACCATCGGGTGATACAAGCCGATGGGCACACGAATGGACACGCGAAAGGCCGGGCGACGCCTGTCGCCCGGCCTTCCGTACGTGTGCCTGCGCCGGTGGGACGCCTGGGGCGCGACCCGCCCCGGCCCCTGCCCCGGCTACTGCTCCTGCGGGGTCACCTGGCCCGCCGCGGGCTCCTGCTCGGGCACCACGTGGCCCGAGCGGATCAGCTCGATCCGGCCCATCACCTTCGACCGCAGGTCGACCGGTACGTCGTCACTGCCGCAGCAGCGCTTGACGAGCTTCTTCACGGCCTGCTCCAGGCCGTACTTCTCCAGGCACGGGGAGCACTCCTCGAAGTGCACCTCGAACTTGGTGCATTCACCGTCGGGCATCTCTCGGTCGAGGAACTCGTAGAGATGGTCCAGGACCTCCGAGCAGTCCGTCTCGTGCGGATCTCCGCAGCTCATGAGCCCGAGCCTTTCAGATCGTGCGACGACTCTCCGGCGCCCGCGGGAACCAGCCCGCGCTCACGAGCGTAGTCCTCGAGCATTCCGCGCAGCTGGCGGCGACCCCGGTGCAGCCGGGACATCACCGTGCCGATGGGAGTACCCATGATGTCCGCGATCTCCTTGTACGCAAAGCCCTCTACGTCCGCGAGATAGACGGCGATGCGGAACTCCTCGGGGATCGCCTGCAGCGCTTCCTTGACGTCGGAGTCCGGCAGGTGGTCGAGCGCCTGGGACTCGGCCGACCGCAGACCGGTCGACATGTGCGACTCGGCGCGGGCGAGCTGCCAGTCCTCGATCTCGTCCGCGGCGGAGCGCTGGGGCTCGCGCTGCTTCTTGCGGTACGAGTTGATGAACGTGTTCGTCAGGATGCGGTACAGCCAGGCCTTGAGGTTGGTGCCCTCGCGGAACTGGTGGAAGGAGCCGTACGCCTTCGCGTAGGTCTCCTGCACCAGGTCCTCCGCGTCCGCGGGGTTGCGCGTCATGCGCAGCGCGGCCGAGTACATCTGGTCGAGGTAGCCGAGGGCGTCCCGCTCGAAGCGCGCGTTGCGCTCCTCGGTCGTCTCCTCGGGGCCGTCGTCGGTCCCTGTGTCGGTCCCAGTGACCGGACCCACCTCCTCCAGCGCTGCGGCGAATCCGAAGGCGGACCCGCTCGCTTCGGAGGATAGACGAGGAACCGCTCCGCCCGCCGCCCGAATAGGACTGGTCCTGGGCGCCGGCAGCACGGTCCAGTCCAGGTCAGCCGCCTGCGGGCGCTGCGGGCAGATGATCGAACCCATTCGACGGACTCCCTCTTCCTTCGCTCTTCACGCACCGATGTCCGACTCAACAGCGGCCCCGCCCGCAACATTCCCGGCCCCGTCTCCCGGCCGTGCGGGGCCACTTCGCGGGGCGACTCCGCAGGACGACTTCGCGGGGTCACTTCGCGGGGCGACCTCGCAAGGCGACTTCGCGGGGTCACTTCAGGGACGTGATCCACTCCGACACCGCGCGCACGATCGTGTCGAGCGCCTCCTCCTGGGTGAGCGGGGCGCGCTTGGGCACGGCGAAGCCGTGGTCGCCGTACGGGATCTCGACGAGGGAGTGGTCGCCGGCCGGGAACTCGGCGGGCCTGCCGAAGGGGTCGCTGCCGCCCTGCACGACGAGGGTGGGCAGCCCGGTGCCGAGGAGTTCGTCGGCCCGGGAGCGCTCCGGCTTGCCCGGCGGGTGCAGCGGGAAGCTCAGCGCGAGCACGGCGCTCGCCCCCAGCTCGCGCCCGGTGCGGCAGGCGACCCGGGCGCCGGCGCTGCGCCCGCCGGCGATCACCGGGAGGCCGGGCGCGGCGAGCGCGGGCCACAGCCCGCGCCAGCCGGTGTCGAGGGTCTTCGGGGCGGGCGCCACCTTCTTGCCGGCGACCCGCCAGGGCTGCTCGACCAGGGCCACGGTCACGCCCTCGGCGGGCAGGGCCGCGGCGAGCGCCTGGAGGTCGCGGGCCTCGACGCCGCCGCCGGCGCCGTGGCTCACGGCGAGCACGGTCCACGGCTTCCTCGCGGCGATCCAGGTGATCCGGGCGTCCCCGGCTCCGGTCGCGACGATCTCGCTCTTGGGCTCGCTCTTGCTCTCGCTCTTCGTCTCGCGCTTCGTCACTCCTCCATCCTCTCCTCCGGAGAGGTCAGAAGAGGGTGGCCACCTCCGGGCCGGCCAGCTCCGTCAGCAGTTCGGGCCCGTTGTTCCGCACGTTGCTGACCGCCGTCGGCACCGGATAGGCCCGCATCAGGCCCTCCGGCGGCGGCGCGAGCAGCGAGCGCAGCTCGTCGAGCTCGGTGCGGGCCGGGTCCAGCCAGGCGTCCCAGCGGTCCGGGGTGAGCATCAGCGGCATCCGGGGGTGGATGTCGGCGAGCGAGCGCGGGCCCTCGGCGGGGGCGACGCCCAGCGGGCCGCTCTCCGCCTCCGTGGTGACCACCGAGCAGGTCACCCACCACGCCTGCGGGTGGTCGTCGGGCAGGGTCCGGTCGCGCCAGAACTCGTACAGCCCGGCCATCGCGAAGACGGAGCCGTCGGCCGGGGTCACGAAGTACGGCTGCTTGCGGGGCCGCTTCTTCTTGCCCTCGACCTCGAGCTCGCGCTCGTCGGAGCCGGTCACCCACTCGTAATAACCGTCGGCCGGCAGGATGCAGCGGCGCTGCGCGAAGGCCCGCTTGAAGGACGGCTTCTCGTGCAGGGTCTCCGCGCGGGCGTTGATCATCCGGGCGGCGCCCTCCGGGTTCTTCGCCCAGGACGGCACGAGCCCCCACTTCAGGACGCGCATCTGGCGAACCGGCCGCCGGGATTCCGCGTCTTTCAGAGGACGCTCCAGGATCGCGTAGACCTCCTTGGTGGGGGCCACGTTCCAGTCGGGGGCCAGGGTCTCCTCCGGCTCCCACTTCTCCACCTCGAAGACCCCGACCAGGTCCTCGGGGCGCCTGCTCGCCGCATACCGTCCGCACATAAGTGCCACACTGCCACGTCCCACCCGTCTCCCGAGGAGCCCGTCCAGGAAATGACCTCGATGACCCTCGTCCTCGGCACCCAGCCCGCGCCCGAGCGGTGGATCGTGATCGCCACGGCGGTCGCGGCCCTCCTCGCGGTGCTGCCCCGCCCGATATGGCGGCTGTCCCGGAACGCGATCACCATCGCGCACGAGGGCGGCCACGGCCTGATCGCCCTCGCCACCAACCGCCGCCTCCAGTCGATCCGGCTGCACTCGGACACCAGCGGGCTGACCGTCTCGCGCGGCCGCCCCACCGGCCTCGGCATGATCCTGACGGCCGCCGCCGGCTACACCGCCGCCCCGCTGCTCGGCCTCGGCGGCGCCGCGCTGCTCGCCACCCACCACGTGACGCTGCTGCTGTGGCTGGCGACGGCGCTGCTGCTCGCGCTCCTGGTGATGGTCCGCAACGCGTACGGGATCTTCACCGTGCTGCTGACCTGTGGTCTGTTCGTCATGGTGTCCTGGCTGGCCGGCCCGGACGTGCAGTCCGTGTTCGCGTACGCGGCGGTCTGGTTCCTGCTCATGGGCGGCGTCCGCCCGGCCTTCGAGCTCCAGGCCAGACGCCGGCGCGGGGGCGCCGGCGACTCCGACGCCGACCAGCTCGGCCGGCTCACCCACGTGCCGCCGGCGCTGTGGCTGTTCTTCTTCCACGCCGTGTCGATCTGCTGCCTGATCGGCGGCGGACGCTGGCTGCTCGGCGTGTAGCGGGTCCCCTTCACCCCCGTAAAGTGAGGGCATGACCGAAAGCTCCGCGTCCACCGATCCGCTCACCGGCCTCTGGCCCGCCCCGTACGCGGGCGGCGCCGTCGACGCCACCGTCACCGTGCCCGGATCGAAGTCGGTCACCAACCGCGCCCTCGTGCTGGCCGCGCTGGCCGCCGAGCCGGGCTGGATCCGCCGCCCGCTGCGCTCGCGCGACACTCTGCTGATGGCGGAGGGCCTGCGCACCCTGGGCGTGAAGATCGAGGAGACCGTGTCTTCCAGCTCCTCCGTCGCGGGCGGCCCGCGCGGCACCGGCGAGGCGTGGCGGGTCATCCCGGCCGGGCTGCGCGGCGGGGCGACCGTGGACGTCGGCAACGCCGGCACGGTCATGCGCTTCCTGCCGCCGGTCGCGGCCCTCGCCGACGGCCCGGTCCGCTTCGACGGCGACCCGCGCTCGCACGAGCGCCCGCTGCACGGCGTCATCGACGCGCTGCGCGCGCTCGGCGCCCGGATCGACGACGACGGGCGCGGCGCGCTGCCGATGACGGTGCACGGCGGCGGCGGTGTGGAGGGCGGGGTCGTGGAGATCGACGCCTCCTCGTCGTCCCAGTTCGTCAGCGCCCTGCTGCTGTCGGGCGCGCGCTTCAACCACGGCGTGGAGGTGCGGCACGTCGGCGGCCGGCTGCCGTCGATGCCGCACATCCGGATGACCGTCGACATGCTGCGCGCGGTCGGCGCCCAGGTCGACGAGCCGGAGCACGGCGGCCGGCCCGACGTGTGGCGGGTCACCCCGTCCGCGCTGCTCGGCCGCGACCTGGTGGTGGAGCCCGACCTGTCGAACGCCCAGCCGTTCCTGGCGGCGGCGCTGGTCACCGGCGGCCGGGTCACCGTGCCGGACTGGCCGGCCAGGACCACCCAGCCCGGTGACGCGCTGCGGGAGATCTTCACCGAGATGGGTGGCTCCTGCGAGCTGACCGACCGGGGCCTGACCTTCACCGGAACGGGCGAGATCCACGGCATCGACGTCGACCTGAGCGAGGTCGGCGAGCTGACCCCCGGCATCGCGGCCGTCGCCGCGCTCGCCGACTCCCCGTCGACCCTGCGCGGCGTGGCCCATCTGCGGCTCCACGAGACCGACCGGCTCGCCGCGCTCACCAAGGAGATCAACGGTCTCGGCGGTGACGTCACGGAGACCGAGGACGGCCTGCACATCCGCCCGCGCGCGCTGCACGGCGGGGTCTTCCACACGTACCACGACCACCGGATGGCGACCGCGGGCGCGCTGATCGGCCTGGTGGTGAAGGGCGTGGAGATCGAGAACGTGAAGACGACGGAGAAGACCTTGCCCGACTTCCCGAGGATGTGGACCGAAATGCTCGGAGCCTGAGCCATGCGGCGTTACGGCAAGCACACGGACGCGGACGACATCCGCCAGCGGCCCAACCGCAAGGGCAGCCGCCCCCGTACGAACATCCGCCCCAAGCACGAGGACGCCGTCGAGGGGATGGTCCTCACCGTCGACCGGGGCCGGCTGACCTGTCTGGTCGACGACCGGCAGGTGCTCGCGATGAAGGCCCGCGAGCTGGGCCGCAAGGCCGCCGTGGTGGGCGACCGGGTCTCCCTGGTGGGCGACCTGTCGGGCGAGAAGGACACCCTGGCGCGGATCGTGCGGATCGGCGAGCGCAGCTCGGTGCTGCGCCGGACGGCCGACGACGACGACCCGTACGAGCGCGTGGTGGTCGCCAACGCCGACCAGCTGGCGATCGTGACGGCGCTCGCCGACCCCGAGCCGCGCCCGCGGCTCATCGACCGCTGTCTGGTCGCGGCCTACGACGGCGGCCTCGAGCCCTTCCTGGTGCTGACCAAGTCGGACCTGGCGCCGCCCACGACGCTGCTCGAGCTGTACGGCGCCCTCGACATCCCGTACGTGGTGGTGAACCGCGACGAGCTGTACGACGGCGGGGCGGCCGACCGGGTGCGGGAGTATCTGGACGGCCGGGTGACGGCGTTCGTCGGCCACTCGGGCGTGGGCAAGACGACGCTGGTCAACGCCCTCGTACCGGAGTCGCGGCGGCGGATCACCGGCCATGTCAACGCGGTGACGGGCCGCGGCCGGCACACCACCACCTCGGCGCTCGCGCTGCCGCTCGACAAGGCCGAGGGCTGGGTCGTCGACACGCCGGGCGTGCGCTCCTTCGGACTGAACCACGTCGACCCGTCCCGGGTCATCCACGCCTTCCCCGACCTGGAGCCGGGCACGGAGGAGTGCCCGCGGGCCTGCTCGCACGACGAGCCGGACTGCGCGCTCGACGCCTGGGTCGAGGAGGGCCACGCCGATCCCGCGCGGCTGTTCTCGCTGCGGCGGCTGCTCGCGACGCGCGAGCGGCGCGAGGGCGACTGACGACGCGTCACCCGTGTCGCTCACGTTTGCGAGCGCGGACTGCCGGTAAGTGCATAATCGCACCAAGTGACACGAAGCAGTCACCGAGGCGTGGGAGGCACTGACGATGGCGTGGCTGCTCGTGGTGGTCGCGGGACTGCTTGAGACGGGCTTCGCCGTGTGCCTCAAGCTGTCGCACGGCTTCACCCGCCTCTGGCCGACGATCGCGTTCGCCGCCTTCGCCCTCGGCAGCTTCGGCCTGCTGACCCTCGCGCTGCGCAAGCTCGACGTGGGTCCGGCGTACGCGGTGTGGACCGGGATCGGGGCGGCCGGGACGGCGATCTACGGCATGGTGTTCCTGGGCGACCTGGTGTCCACGCTCAAGATCGTCTCGATCACCCTGGTGATCGTCGGCGTCATCGGCCTCCAGCTCTCCGGATCGGCGCACTGACCGTTCGCGGAGATCACCGCGGGCGCCACGACATGGCTGAGGGCGATCCGTACGGCGAGCTCGCAGCCGGCCGCCCACCGCTCCCCGGCGCAGGCCGCGGTCTCGGCGACCAGTTCGCCCGGCGCGGGCGGTCCGGCGTCGGCACGCCGCTGCGCCGGTACGGGCGCGAGCCGGGAGCCCGGCCTGACGGGCCGCGGCCGGGGCAGCCGCTCGCTCCAGGCGTCGGTGAGCAGGGCCCGGAGCACCGGGCGCTCGGCGGCGCGGACGACGGTCCACTCGGCGACGGCGGCCAGGTTCCGCGCGGGCGGCGCGGGGGCGGCGAGCATCGTCCGTACGCCCTGGAGGTAGGTGTCGGCCTCGCGGCGGGCGAGCGCGCGGGCGAGCCCCTCCTTGCTGCCGAACTCGTTGTAGAGGGTCTGCCGGGAGACCCGGGCGGCCTTCGCCACGTCGATCATCCGCACGGCGGACCAGGGCCCGTGCGCGAGGGCGGTGAGCGCGGCGTCGATGAGCGCGTCGCGGGCGGTCGGCATGGGCGCCTCCCCGGACCGTACGGAACTGTGCGCACCCCGAAGGGTGTGCAGCGGGACATGTGCAGCGGAACTGTGCTCAGCGTCGGCAGCCGGCCACGCACTGTCAAGGCCCGCCGCCGGGTGGGGCACCTTCGGGGGATAGAGTTTCGACCATGGCCGATTACCACGACGATCTGCGTCTCGCCCATGTCCTCGCGGATGCCGCGGACGCGGCCACGATGGACCGGTTCCAGGCGCTCGACCTGAAGGTCGAGACGAAGCCCGACATGACCCCGGTGAGCGAGGCCGACAAGGCCGCCGAGGAGCTGATCCGCGGGCAGCTGCAGCGCGCCCGGCCGCGGGACGCGATCCTCGGCGAGGAGTTCGGCGTCGAGGGCTCGGGCCCGCGCCGCTGGGTGATCGATCCGATCGACGGCACCAAGAACTACGTGCGCGGGGTGCCGGTGTGGGCGACCCTGATCGCACTGATGGAGGCCGGGGACACCGGTTTCCAGCCGGTGGTGGGCGTGGTGTCCGCGCCCGCGCTCGGCCGCCGCTGGTGGGCCGCGAAGGGGCTCGGTGCGTACACCGGCCGCAGCCTGGCCTCGGCGACCCGGATCGGCGTGTCCCGCGTCGGGCGCCTGGAGGACTCCTCGTTCGCGTACTCCAGCCTGAGCGGCTGGGAGGAGCGCGGCCGGCTCGACGGCTTCCTCGACCTCACCCGGGCGGTCTGGCGGACCCGGGCGTATGGCGACTTCTGGCCGTACATGATGGTCGCCGAGGGCTCGGTGGACATGTGCGCGGAGCCCGAGCTGTCGCTCTGGGACATGGCGGCCACGGCGATCGTGGTGCAGGAGGCCGGCGGCACCTTCACCGGCCTGGACGGGCGGCACGGCCCGCACAGCGGGAACGCGGCGGCGTCCAACGGTCTGCTCCACGGCGAGCTGCTGAGCTATCTCAACCAGCGGACGACCACGGAGGACTGACCGCCCCTCAGTGCCCCCGGGGGCGCTCCGCGCGCCCCCTTGTCGACCCTCTCCACCGGTGTCACTCTGAGACTCCCCCACTTTGTGAACTTGTGAATTCGTTCTCGAAGTCCGCGAAGTCCACAAAGCCCTCCCCCGATCAGGAGGTGGTCGTTTCATGCTCGTCCGCGACGCCATGAGTTCCGTGTCCGTGACCATCGGCCCCGCCCACACCCTCCGCCAGGCAGCCCGCCTCATGTCGGCGCGCCGCGTCGGCGCCGCCATCGTGCAGGACGGCGACTCCGGCGGCTTCGGCATCCTCACCGAACGCGACATCCTCGACGCCATCGGCCTCGACCGGGACCCCGACCTGGAGACCGCCGACGCCCACACCACCCGGGACGTCGTCTTCGCCGCGCCGACCTGGACCCTGGAGGAGGCCGCGGAGGCGATGACCCGCGGCGGCTTCCGCCACCTGGTGGTCCTCGACGACCACGGGCCGGTCGGCATCGTCTCCGTGCGCGACATCATCCGCTGCTGGGTCCCGGCGCGGCTCGTGGCCTGATCTCGCCACCTACGGCAGGCGGCCGTCGGCCACGCAGGGCCTGGAGCGCGGCGTCGAGCCGCCTGCCGAAGTTCCCCGACCCTACAGTGGACACTGTCCAAGTCAAGTAGGGATCCAGGATCATCTAAGGTCCAAACTCACACCGATTCGGGACACTCTTGCGCCGACTGTTAGGCTGACCCCCATGAGTGACCTGTTGGAACGACTGCGCGGCCGCGGCTGGCGGATGACCGCGCAGCGTCGTGTCGTGGCCGAGGTGCTCGACGGGGACCACGTGCACCTGACCGCCGACGAGGTCCACGCCCGAGCCGTGACCCGGCTGCCCGAGATCTCCCGGGCGACCGTCTACAACACGCTCGGCGAGATGGTCACCCTCGGCGAGGTGATCGAGGTCGCGACGGACGGCCGCGCCAAGCGGTACGACCCGAACGCGCACCGTCCGCACCAGCACCTGGTCTGCGCCCGCTGCGGCGCGATCCGTGACGTCCACCCGGCGGGCGACCCGCTGGCGGACCTGCCCGCCTCGGAGCGCTTCGGCTTCACGATCTCGGACGTCGAGGTCACGTACCGGGGCATCTGCCCGAGCTGCGCGACGACCGCCTGACGACTGAGCGCGAGAAAGGCCCCTGCCTGCCGGCGGGGGCCTTCTTCATGGGCGCATGCCCGTGTCCGCCCGCCGCGCACACGACGGGCGCGTACACGATGGCACACGACCGGCGCGTACACGACGAAGGCCCGGATCGTCGAAACGATCCGGGCCTTCGTGCTACTGAGTAGCGGGGACAGGATTTGAACCTGCGACCTCTGGGTTATGAGCCCAGCGAGCTACCGAGCTGCTCCACCCCGCGTCGGTGAACCCAACCTTACGGGACCCCTCGGACCAGCGCAAATCCGTTAGGCGGTGAGCTCCTGGTGCAGCGCCTCGCTCAGCCGCGCCGCCCGCTCCGCCACCTCCGCCGGGCCGAGCTCGACCGCGCGGGCGCACCAGCGGCGCCCCTCGGTGAGCTCGCCGCGGCGCGCGGCGAGCAGGGCGAGCCGGAGCGCGGCGCGGCCGTGGCCGGCGTGGGCGGCACGGGTCCACCACAGCGCGGCCTCGCGCTCGCCGCCCTCGCGGGCGAGCAGCAGCCCGAGGTTGAAGGCGCCGTTGCGGGAGCCCGCCTCGGCCGCCTCCCGGTACCAGCGGGCCGCCTCGGCCACGTCGCCGCGGGCGGCGGCGAGCATCCCGACCCGTACCTGGGCACGGCGGTGGCCCTGCTGGGCGGCGCGCTCGTACCACTCCTCGCACTCGCTCTTCTCGGCGCGCGGAGCGCCGAGCTCCGGCGGGCCGGGCTCCGGACGGCGGGCGTCCAGGACGGTGGCGAGCCGGTACGCGGCCTCGGCGCTGCCGCCGCCCGCCGCGCACCGCAGATGGCGCTCGGCGGCCTGCTCGTCGCCGTCGCGCAGGTACGCGATGCCGACCTGGAGGGCGGCCTCGGTGTGCCCGGCGGCGGCGGCCCGCTCGTACCAGATCAGCGCGGTGCGGTCGTCGTCGCGGCCGGCGTGCAGGATGCCGAGGTTGAAGGCGGCGTCGACGCTGCCGGCCTCGGCGGCCTTGGAGAACCAGGGCTCGGCGCCGTTCGCGTCGCCCGCCTGGAGCAGCAGCACGGCGAGCGCGTTGGCGGCCTCGCGGTGGCCGGCGTAGGCGGCCCGGCGGTACCACTGCTCGGCCTGCGCGGTGCGCTCCTGGGCGGCGCAGAGCAGCCCGAGGTTGTAGGCGCCGTTCACGTCGCCCGCGTCCATGGCGGCGCGGTACCAGCGCTCGGCGGTCTGCTGCTCGCCACGGGCGGCGTGCAGCGCGCCGAGCGCGTTGGCGGCGTTGCCGTCGCCGTCCTGGGCGGCGCGCAGCCACCACACGGCGGCGCTCTCCTCGTCACCGGCGTCGCGCAGCAGGAAGGCGAGCGCGCAGGCGGCCTTGGCCTCGCCGTCCTTGGCGGACATCAGGTACCAGCGGCCGGCCTCCTTGAGCTCGCCGCGCTTCTCCAGGATCGCGCCGAGGTGCAGGGCGGCCCGGCGGTGCCCGCGCGCGGCGGCCTGCCGGAACCACTGCTCGGCCTCGCCGAGCCCGTCCTTGGCCACGGCCGGCCGCTCGCCGGAGCCGCTGCCACCGGCGGCGCCGGCGGCGTCCGCGGCACGCAGCCCGGTACCGGTCCCGGGACCGGGGCCCGTACCGGTGCGCCGGCCGGCGCCGTCGGCGGGCCCGGCCGCCCCACTCGCACGCGGTCCGGAGCCCGTACCCGTACCGTCCGGGCCCGTCCCCGTGCCGGAGTCCGCGGCCAGTCCGGCCACGGCGGTGCGCAGCCCGGTGCCCGTGTCGTACGCGTGCGGGCCGCGGGCCGGCGCCGTCGCGCGCCGCTCCACGGCGAGGGCGAGGCGGTACGCGGCCTCGCGGTGACCCTGTTCGGCGGCGGCGCGCAGCCAGCGCTCGGCACCGACGTCGCTGCGGTGCTCCAGGAGGTCGGCGAGCGCGTACGCGCCGAGGGCGTGGCCCTGCTCGGCGGACTGGCGCAGCCAGTACTCGGCGGCGGGCTCGTCGCCGCGCTCGCGGTGGTGGCGCCCGAGGGCGTGCGCGGCCGGCGCGGAGCCCGCGACGGCGGCGACCCGCCACCAGCCGGCGGCCTCGTCGGGGTAGCCGCGCTGGTGCAGCAGCACGCCCAGGTTGTTGGCGGCGGCGCGGTCGCCGTGGGCGCTGGCCGCGCGCAGCCAGCGCTCGGCGCCGTCGAGGTCGCCGCGGCGCAGCAGCATGGCGCCGAGGACGCTCATGGAGCCGGCGTCGCCCTTCTCGGCGGCGAGGCGGTGGCGGGCCTCGGTCTCGGCCTCGGTCTCCTGCTCGGCGGTGGTGGTGTCGACAGCTGCACCGACGGCCGGTACGGCCTCGATGATCTCGTCCGCGGCGCTCTTGGAATGCCGCTGCACAAACCGCCCTGTCTCCAACAGAGTTGCCCTGTCCCCCATAAATACCATCGTCGCACCACCTGCAACCCGCGTACACCTGGTATACCGCAGCCAGTGAGGTCACTTCAGCGTTTTGTCGACATGCCCACAGGGAGATAAGTCAAACACGTCTCACCCCAACTCGCCCCATGCGAGGCGCTCTTCGGGGCGCGTGGCGTGGTCCGGAACGCGCCGAGGGCCCGAATCCATCCGGATTCGGGCCCTCGAACTTCAGTAGCGGGGACAGGATTTGAACCTGCGACCTCTGGGTTATGAGCCCAGCGAGCTACCGAGCTGCTCCACCCCGCGTCGGTAAACCAACCGTATCACGACATGGGGTGAAGCCATGGCGACGGTCAGCCGCCGGGGCTCGGGGACGGGCTCCCGGAAGGAGCCGACGGCTTCGCCGACGGTGCCGCGGAGGGCGGGGCGGACGGTGCCGTGGAGGGCGCCGTGGACGGTGCCGGGGACGGGCTCTTGAGCTTCGCGCCCTCGTCGGCCGCCCGCTGGAGCGCCTGCTGCAGGGCCGCCTGCGACTTGCCGTAGGCGTCCCAGTCGCCCTTCTTGAGCGCCTCCTGGCCGTCGTCGTACGCCTTCTGCGCGTCCGCGATGGCCTGCTTCAGCGCGGCGTCGGCGGTCGTCGGCGTCGGCGGGGTGGTGGTGCCCGGCGGCGTGACCGGCGGCGGGGTGGTGCCCTCGACGCCGAACACCGCGTTCAGCGCCTCGGCCAGGGTGTCCTTGAAGACCGTGACGTCCTTGGTGGTGTCGCCCTTCGGCTGGTCCGCGTCCACGTAGGACGCCGCGACCTTCTTCAGGAGCGGGTAGTGCGCGTTGCGGCCCTGCGCGTACACCGGCTCGACGTACAGGAAGCCGCCGTCCAGCGGGACGGTGAGCAGGTTGCCGTACTCGATGTCGGAGTCGGCGCCCTTCATGTCGCGGACGAAGGTCGCCACCTCGGGCAGGCCGTTGAGCTTGTTCTGCACCTGCTCGGGCCCCGGCACGTCCTCGCCGACCCGGAGCAGCCTGATCCGGCCGTACTCCTTGCTGGTGGCGTCGGCGTCGATGGCCATGAACCCGCCCAGGTTGGGCCGGCCGTTCGGCGTGAACGTCGTGGTCAGCGAGAAGCGCTCCGCCGGGTCGCCGGGCATCTTCATGCTCAGGTAGTACGGCGGGACCGCGTTGCCGTCCTTGTTGGTCGGGTCGTCCGGCACCTGCCAGGCGTCCGAGCCGCTGTAGAACTGCGCCGGGTCGGTCACGTGGTAGCGGGTCAGCAGCTCGCGCTGGACCTTGAACATGTCCTGCGGGTAGCGCAGGTGCGCGAGGAGGTCCGGCTTGATCTCCGAACGCTCCTTGACCGTGCCGGGGAAGGCCTTCATCCAGGTCTTCAGGACCGGGTCCTTCGTGTCCCACTGGTAGAGGTTCACCGTGCCGTCGTAGGCGTCGACGGTGGCCTTCACCGAGTTGCGGATGTAGTTCACCTGGTTCTGCTGGGCGACCACCGCGCGCTGCTGGTTGCCGACCGTCAGCGCGTCCGCCGTCGTCTCGCCGAGCGTCGTACGGGAGGCGTACGGGTAGCCGTTGGTGGTGGTGTACGCGTCGACGATCCACTGGATGCGGCCGTCGACGACCGCCGGGTAGGCGTCGCCGTCGATGGTCAGCCAGGGCGCGACGGCCTCGACCCGCTCCTTGGGGGTGCGGTTGTAGAGGATCCGCGAGCCGTCGCCGATGGCCCCCGAGTAGAGGATCTGCGGCTCGCTGAACGCGACCGCGTACGCGGCGCGGTTGAAGGCGCTGGAGAGGCTGACCCCGCTCGTGCCCTGGTAGCTGGTGGTCTTCTCGCCGTTCTCCTCGTAGTCGAGCTCCTTCTGGGGCCCGCCCACGATCGAGTACTGGTCGGTCTTCTCGCCGTAGTAGATGCGCTGCTCGTACGGGGGGAGCTGGCCGGTCGTCGGCAGCCCCGCCTCGGTGAAGACCGGCGAACCGTTGGCGTCCGTCTGCGTGCCGGCCGCCAGGATGGCGCCGTAGCCGTGGGTGTAGGTGAAGTGGTCGTTGATCCAGTTCCGCTTCGGGATGCCCTTGATGTTGAGCTCACGCAGACCGATGACCGTGTCCTTGCCCTGGTACCGGTCGACGTCGAGGGTGAGCGGGAACTGGTAGTACTTCCGCTTCTGCTCCAGCTGCTGGAACGTCGGCGAGACGATGTTCGGGTCGATCAGGCGGTAGGCGGCGGCCGTGTCGGCGTCGGCGCGCAGCCGGCTCTTGTCCTTGACCGTCGACTTGCCCGAGTACTCCTCCGGCCTGGTGGAGTCGATGGCGTACGCCTTGCGGGTCGCGTCGATGTTCTTCTGGATGTACGGCGCTTCCTTGGCCTGCTCGTTCGGCTGGACCTGGAACTTCTGCACGATGGCCGGGTACAGGCCGCCGATCAGGATCGCCGAGAGCACCATCAGGCCGAAGCCGATCACCGGCAGCTGCCAGGTGCGCCGCCACAGCGTCGCGAAGAACAGCAGCGCGCAGATCACGGCGATGCAGAACAGGATCGTCTTCGCCGGCAGGAACGCGTTGGCGTCCACGTACCGCAGACCCGTCCAGTTGCCGGTCGCCTTGAAGTCGCTGGACTTCACGGCGAGCCCGTAGCGGTCGAGCCAGTACGCCACGGCCTTGAGCGACACGAAGACGCCGAGCAGCACGGAGAGATGGCCGGTCGCGGCGGCGGTCGCGCGGGCGCCCGGGCTGGTGATGCGCAGCCCGCCGTACAGGTAGTGCGTGAGGACGGCGGCGATCAGCGACAGGATCGTGGCGGCGAAGCCGAAGGCCAGCAGGAAGCGGTACCAGGGCAGGTCGAAGGCGTAGAACGACACGTCCAGATGGAACTGCGGGTCCTTCTCACCGAACGAGACCCCGTTCACCCACATCAGCCAGGTGCGCCACTGGCCGGAGGCGGAGGCTCCGGAGATCAGGCCGACCAGGACGGTGATGCCGAGCAGCAGCCACTTCTTGAAGGGCGCGATGCCCATCCGGTACCGGTCGAGGCTCTGCTGCTCCATGGACATCGCGCTGAGCGGCGGCCGGAGCCGGTGGGCCAGCCAGATGTTCAGCCCCACGGCCAGCGCCATCAGCAGACCGAAGACCAGGAAGAGGCCGATCTTGGTCCACAGCGTCGTGGTGAACACCGACGAGTAGTGGACCGAGCGGAACCAGAGCCAGTCCGTCCAGAAGCCGGCGAACATCACGAACGCCATGCCGAGGACGGCCAGGACGCCCAGCGTCATCAGCAGCGTACGGGCGCGGCGGGACGGCCGGCCGACTCTCGTCCTCGGTCCGGAAGGACCTGTGCCGCCTCCGCGGTCCGGCATCTGGAAAGCCAACGTGCGCCCCTCGTGGTTGAAGCTGAGATGCGTCGGTCAAGGCGATCGACGCGTCCATGGCGGGCCCGGCGACCGTTCCGCGATCGTAGAGCCCACTGATGCAACTTACTGAGGGTTTACCTAGTTCCCGACTTCCGGTGAAGACGAGGCAGGATATTGCCCATGTCCAACTTTTCCCCCTCCGGTCCCCCGATGGCCGCGAACCCCCTCACCCGTGCCGTGCTCGAGATCGACGAGTACGCCTCGGGTCTCGGCTGGGACCGGCCGGCCCGGCTCTTCGCCCTGGTCAAGACCGCCGAGCTGCGCAAGTCCGCGCCGTCCCTCGCCGGCCAGCTCGGCGGCAAGGACGACGCCGCCGGCGGCTACACCCCGATCGAGCAGGACCAGCTGCCGGCCGGCAAGCCGCTGGACGAGTTCCTCGGCACCATCGCCTGGCCCAAGGCGGTGGTGGGCTGCGCGCTCACCGTGGAGCGGCTGATGCTGCCGCCGTCGGCGGAGGCGTCGGTGCCGAAGGGCCTGAACGAGGCGGCGCTCGCCAAGTGGGTGGCCGCGCACCCGGACCGCCAGGAGGTCCGGATGACCGTCGCGGTGCTGCGGAACGGGAAGCGCGAGGCGGCGATCCGGCTGCGCGAGAAGGACTCGCCGAACGAGGTCCTCACCGGCCCGGACCTGGTGCCGGGGCTCGCGGAGGCGCTGGCGGCGACGTTCGCGTCGTGATGCGCGGGGCGCCCCGGGGCGCCCCGTTCCGCATCAGCTCCTGGAGCAGCTGGGCAGGGACGCCGTGTCGCCCTTGCGCAGCTTCTCCAGGGACTTCGTCGCGTCGTCGATGGTGTTCACCTTGATCAGGGTGAGGCCGTCGGGGGTGTCGGCCGCGGCGGCCGCGCAGTTGTCGGCGGGGGTGAGGAAGTACCGGGCGCCGGCGTTGCGCGCGCCGACCAGCTTCATCTCGATGCCGCCGATCGGGCCGACCTTTCCGTCGTCGTCGATGGTGCCGGTGCCGGCGATGAACTTGCCGCCGGTGAGCGAGTCCGGGGTGAGCTTGTCGAGGATGCCGAGCGAGAACATCAGGCCGGCGCTGGGGCCGCCGACGTCGGCGAGCTTGATGTCGATGGTGAACGGGAAGACGTGGTCGGTGCCGGCCTGGATGCCGACGATGGCCCGGTCGCCCTCCGCCGACCTGGCCGTCGTGAGGACGACCTTCTCGGACTCGGTGGCGTCCTTGTGCGCCTTCTCCGCGGCGGCGGCCGTCTTGGCCGGGACGATCGTGAAGACCACCTTCTCGCCGGGCTTGTGCCTGGTGACGAGCTTGGCCACGTCGCCGGGCTGCTTGACGGCGGTGCCGTCCACGGCCCGGATGACGTCGCCCGCGTGCAGCCGGCCCTCGGCGGGGGTGCCCTTGACGACGGTGGCCACGACGACCCGGGTGGTCACCGGGATGCCGAGCTCGCGCAGCGCGGAGACCTTGGCGCTCTCCTGCGACTGGCTGAACTCCTCGGCGTTCTCCTGGCTGGACTGCTCCTCGGTCTTGCCGTCCGGGTAGAGCGTCTCGTGCGGGACGATCACGCTGTCGTGCGCCAGCCAGCCGTAGACGGCCTCGACCGCGTTCATCTTGTAGTCCGCGCTGGTGACCCGGACCGTCGTCATGTTGAGGTTGCCGGTGGTCGGGTACGTCTGGTGTCCCGAGATGCTCAGGACCGGCTCCCCGCGCGCCTCACCGAGGGTGTTCACCGTCGGGCCGGGGCTCATCTCCGAGTAGGGCACCGGAATGAGGACGCCGACACAGAGCAGCGTGATCAGGACCAGGGTGGAGGCGAGCATCGTCGCGGTGCGGCGTGGCATGGAACGACAGTACGGGACCGGCCTGTGAGTGCACCCGCGGGGCGGTCCGTACGAGGATCAGCCGACGGTGGTCGCGGGCGAGGTCTCACGCTCCGCCCGCACGGAAGCGGGAGGCTCGGCGGACGCGGTGGGGTGGGACCGCTCCATGGCGTCCCGGAACCGCGCGTAGCCCGCGAGCTCGGCGACGTCCCCGATGGTCTTGTTCCTCGATGCCCAGCTCGCCCATATCGCCGCGCCGACGACTGCGAAAACCGGAATCAGCAACCAGGCCAGCGCTGCCATCCCGACCTCCCATCCCCAATGATCCCCAGTGAGTTGATCAGCAGATTATTCATCCGCGTCCTCAACGCTCACGCCTGGGGGCCGGTTACGCAAATCGGGGCGTTCGACTACGAGTCGTCGGCGTGGCGCCTTGCCAGAAGGTCAGACCCTCAGCAGGCCCCCACCCTCCCCCAGCCTTCGGCCGGGGGCACCCCCAGACTCGGGGCGAAGGTCTCAGCAGGCGCCGACCCACTCCTCGGTGCCGTCCGAGAACGTCTGGTGCTTCCAGATCGGGACCTCGTGCTTGAGGTCGTCGATGAGCTTCCGGCAGGCTTCGAAGGCCTCGCCGCGGTGCGGGCAGGAGACGGCGACGACGACCGCGAGGTCACCCACATGGAGGTCACCCACTCGGTGCACGGCGGCCAGGGCGCGGACGGGGTAGTCGGCGACGACCTTCTCGGCGACGCGGCGCAGCTCCGCCTCGGCGGTGGGGTGGCAGGAGTAGCCGAGCGCGTCGACGTCCGCGCCGCCGTCGTGGTTGCGGACGGTGCCAACGAAGAGGGTGGTGCCGCCGGCCGCGTCGTCGCCGACCGCGCGGAAGACCTCGTCGACCGAGAGCGGCGTGTCCCGGATCGCGAGGAGCTTGATCGGGTCCGCGGCCGCCTGCTCGCCGGGGTGGTCGCCGGGCGCGTGGTTCTCTGCCATGGACCCATCGTGCCGTACGGCACCGACAGGCCGGAAGAGAGATTTCGCCCGGCGAGACGGACCCTCCGTAGGAGGGTCCTACAGGCCGCGCCGCTTCCGCATCTGCCGGACCAGCGCCGCCGTGCCCAGCAGCGCCACCGTCGCACCGGCCGCGCCCGCCGCCGTCGCGTCCTTGCGGCCCAGGCGGCGGCCGGCGACCGTGTGCCGGCCCGCGGCCTCCTCCAGGAGCGCGGCGAGCACCTCCTCGTTGGTCCACTTCGGCCGCCAGCCCGCGTCGTGCAGGCGTCCGACGCTGACCACCCAGGGGTGCATCGTGTACGCGAGGTCACCGGCCGGCGACGGGGTGAGCCCGATCCGGTGCAGCCGGGCCGCCGCGCCCAGGGCCACCGCCGAGGGCAGCTCCATGCGCCGGATGCCCGACAGCTCCTCGACCTCCTCCTGCTCCAGCCAGCCCTCGCAGCCGACCGCGAACTCCCCGTCGACCTTCTCCAGGGCGGCGTACTCCAGCGCGCTGACCAGGTCCTCTACGTGGCAGAACTGCCAGGTCGGACGCGATCCGGCGACGACCAGCAGCCGCGGCGACTCGAAGTAGCGGGTCAGCGCCGTGTCCGTACCGCCGACCAGGACCGCCGGCCGGACCACGGTCACGTTGAGCCCGGGGTGGGCGCGCGGCGCCCGGCGGGCCAGGCGCTCGATCTCCAGGAGGTCGCCGACACCGGTCGCCTCGGCCGTGGCGCGCAGCTCGGCGTCCTCGGAGAGCGGGATGTCGTTGTCGGGCAGCGCCCCGTAGACCATCGCCGAGGTGCACAGCACCACCCGGTGCACCCCGGCCGCCGCGGCGGCGGTGAGCACGGTCTGGGTGCCGCGCACGTTGTACGCCGTGCGCGCGGCCGGGTCGGTCTCCAGGTCGAGGTCGACCGCGAGGTGCACGACGACGTCCGCGCCGCGCAGCTTCTCGGCGATGGCCGGGTCGCGCACGTCGAGGATGTGCCACTGCGCCTCCGACACCTCACCGCGGCGCTCGTCGATCGCGATGACCTGCTTGACCTCCTCGGACTCGGCGAGTCGCCGGGTCAGCAGGTCGCCGATGCCGGACGCGGCACCGGTGACCGCGACGACGGGCCCGCGCGCGGCGGGGCGGGTTGACGGGTTTCGCGCTGCGCGAACCTGAGGATCTGGGGAACTCACCGGGCGTCTCCAGCGGTTGTCTTCAGTACGTACCCGAATGACGCGTACGTACCAGGTGGCGTCCATCCTGCCCCAGGCCACGGCCCGGCGGAGCACCGAGCCCGGATCCGGTGCGGATGTCGGGGCGGCGGCCCGCCGGTCGGCCCGGCCTGACCGGCAGGCCACCGCCTACGCTGGTGGTGAGAGTCCGCCGTCGGCAGCAAGCCGGCGGCCCTACGAGCCGAGGAAACCTGTGAGCGACACCCCATTCGGATTCGGCCTTCCGCCGGAGGAGCCGGAGAACGGCGACGAGGGCAAGAAGAAGGACCCCGCCGGAGGTGGCCAGGGGTCCGGTGGCCAGGGCGGCAACCCGTTCGGTTTCGGCGGGCTGCCGGGCATGGGCGGAGCCGGCGGCGCGGACAATCCGTTCGCCGCGATGTTCGGTTCGATGAACCCCCAGGACCTTGGCGCGGCCTTCCAGCAGCTCGGCCAGATGCTCAGCTACGAGGGCGGGCCGGTCAACTGGGACATGGCCAAGCAGATCGCGCGCCAGGTGGTGGCGCAGGGCACGCCCGACGGCACCAAGGACGCGAGCGTCGGCCCCGCCGAGAAGGCGGCGGTCGAGGAGGCGGTGCGCCTGGCCGACCTGTGGCTGGACCAGGTGACCTCCCTGCCCTCGGGCGCGAACACCGCCGTGGCGTGGAGCCGCGCCGAGTGGGTCGAGGCGACCCTGCCGGCCTGGAAGCAGCTCGTGGACCCGGTCGCCGAGCGGGTCGGCTCGGCGATGGGCGAGGTGCTGCCGCAGGAGATGCAGGCCATGGCGGGCCCGCTGATCGGCATGATGCGCTCCATGGGCGGCGCCATGTTCGGCCAGCAGATCGGGCAGGCCGTGGGCGTGCTCGCGGGCGAGGTCGTCGGCTCGACGGACGTCGGCCTGCCGCTCGGCCCGGCCGGCAAGGCCGCGCTGCTGCCGCTGAACGTCCAGGCCTTCGGCAAGGACCTGAGCGTCCCGGCGGACGAGGTCCGGCTGTACCTGGCCCTGCGCGAGGCCGCCCACCAGCGTCTCTTCGCGCACGTGCCGTGGCTGCGCGCGCACCTGTTCGGCGCGGTCGAGGGCTACGCCCGGGGCATCAAGGTCGACACCTCCAAGCTCGAGGAGGCCGTGGGGCAGCTGGACCCGACGAACCCGGAGCAGCTGCAGGAGGCTCTCCAGCAGGGCATGTTCCAGCCCGAGGAGACCCCGGAGCAGAAGGCCGCCCTGGCCCGTCTGGAGACGGCGCTCGCGCTGGTCGAGGGCTGGGTTGACGCGGTCGTGCACGAGGCCGCGAAGGCCCGGCTGACCTCGGCGGACGCGCTGCGCGAGACGCTGCGCCGGCGCCGGGCGACCGGTGGCCCCGCGGAGCAGACCTTCGCCACCCTGATCGGCCTCCAGCTGCGTCCGCGCCGGCTGCGGGACGCCTCGCGCCTGTGGGCCTCGCTCACCGACGCGCGTGGCATGGACGGCCGCGACGCCCTGTGGGAGCACCCGGACATGCTGCCGACGGCGACGGACCTGGACGACCCGGACGGCTTCGTCCACCGCGAGCAGCTGGACTTCTCCGAGCTGGACAGGATGCTCGGCGAGGCGGCGGCCGGCGGCGGTTCCCAGGCCGACGGCGGGAACGCCGGCACGGACGAGGGCAAGAACGACGAGGGCAAGGACGACACCCAGAAGTGAGCCTGTACGACGACGCGGTCCTGGTGCTGAAGGAGTACGAGGACCAGCCGGAGTTTCGTGACGTCTATCTGGAGCACCTCGCGGCCCACCCCGACGGCATGTACAAGCCGTGCGGGGCCGGTCACCTCACCAGCAGCGCGCTGGTGATCGACCCCTCGCGGGGGCAGGTGCTCCTCACCCTGCACAAGAAGCTGAACATGTGGCTGCAGATGGGCGGCCACTGCGAGCCGGGCGACCCGACGGTCGAGGCGGCGGCGCTGCGCGAGGCGACGGAGGAGTCCGGCATCGCGGGTCTGACGCTGCTGCCGGGTGGCCCGGTGCGCCTCGACAGGCATCCGATCCCGGCGCCGTGCCACTGGCACCTGGACGTGCAGTACGCGGCGCTCGCCCCGGCCGGGGCGGCGGCGGAGATCAGCGACGAGTCGCTGGACCTGCGCTGGTTCGCGTACGACGAGGTGGCGGACGTGGCGGACACGTCGGTGGTGCGGCTCCTGGAGCGCACGCTGAAGCGCCTGTGACACACGGGTAAGGGGCGGTCGCCATGGGCGACCGCCCCTTACCCGTCACTCCGCGGCCCTCCGCGTCAGCTCCAGACGTTGCCCTGGTTCTGGGCGTGCGCTCCGTGCTGGCCCATGCCGAACTGGGCGGCGATGCCCTGGCCGATCACCGCGTTCTGAGGCGGAAGCAGCTCGCTGGGCTGGACGAGCGCGAAGCCGGTGCCCATGAAGCTGAGCTCCCAGCCCTCGCCCGTGTTGCCGCGCCGCCGCCACACGCCGGAGGAGTGCGTCTGTGCCTGCATCTGCACGCGCAGCCCGGTGGACCAGGCGACGATCGCGTCGGCGTCGCAGTTCACGTACCGGTCCGGTGTGACCCGCATGAGCAGCGGCGCGCCGGAGGTCATGAGAGCGACCTTGCCCTGGCCGGTGATGTTCAGCTGGTACTTCCCCGAGCCGGAGATGCCGTACAGGCTGTCGACCGCGATGACCTCGTGGTGCAGCGAGGAGTCCATGGCCAGCACGTAGCTGCTGTCCACGGTGAGCCCTTCCTGCTCCACGTCCATCACATGGACGTGCTGGGCGAGGTTGGCGAGGTAGACGGTGCCCTGCCCGTGGCAGCGCATGAGGTCCAGGCCCTCACCGGTGTGCGCGCGGGCGCGCGCCTGGCTGTTGCTGCGGTACTCGGCGTCGAACTCGACGAGCCCCTGGTAGGCGACCATCGTGCCCTTGCGGGCGAGCACGTCGTCGTGGCCCTGCAGGGTGACGCGCAGCATCTGCTTGTTCTGCAGACTCCAGCGTTCCTGGGTCTGCTGGTCGTTGAAGGCGAAAAGCGGGCTCTGCATGATCTCTGACTCCCCCTTCAGCCCCGGACGCGGAGACGGTCGGTGCTGTCCTCGCTCGGCTGGACGACGACGATGCCCTGGCCGGAGAAGGCCATCTGGAACGCCTCACCGCTGCCGCGGCCGATCAGCGACTGCGCCTTGAAACTGCGCTTGCCCTTCACCTTGAGGTTCGGGGACCAGGCGACGAGCGCGTCCGGGTCGACGTACGTCTCGTCCTCCCCGCCGCCGCAGTCGACGACGATCGGCTTGCCCCGGGAGGTCAGCGCGACCCAGCCCTGTCCGGAGATGGTGGTGTTCCACAGCCCCTGTCCGGCGAACTTCGCGAGGCCCTTCACCCGCTCGACGCCCCAGGTCAGATGGGCGTCGAAGGCGAGGAGGTTGGTGGCGTTGACGGAGATGCCGTCGCCGTTGAGCTGGATGACGACGACGTTCGCCCCGTAGTCGGCGAGGTAGAGCAGTCCGTCGCCCGAGCACTTCATCAGGGGCGCGCCCTCGCCGGTGATCCAGTCACGGGCGATCTGGCGCACGGCCGGCGGGTTGGGCTCGTACTGGACGAAGCCCTCGTAGGCGACCATCGACCCGACGCGCGCGAGGAGGTCGTGTCCCGTCTGGAGGGCGACCTTGAGCATGTGGTTGCCGTGGTTCTCCATGCGGGCGGTGACGGGTGCGGGGGCGTATCCCGCGATCGACTGGTTCATGACGGGCTCCCTCAGACCTCGTACGGCTGGACGACGATGAAGTTGCCGGGTGCGCCCCGGAACTGGAGGTTGACGCCTTCTCCGGTGTCGCCGGGGTAGGCGTTGCGGCGCATGCGCACCTGGCTGGAGACGACGACCTGGGAGGCCGCCGACCAGGCGACCACCGCGTTGGAGTCGGCGAACGTGGTCGGCGTGACGGGCAGGACCACGGGCACGCCGTGGGTCTTCACGACGACCGTGCCGACGCCCTGGAACTGCATGGTGAACAGGGCGCCGCCGGGGATGCCGTGTCCCTCGATGCGGCGGACCTCGTACTGCAACGACTCGTCGAAGGCGAGCACGTTCTCCGCGGACACGCAGATGGCGTCGCCCTGGAGCTCGACCGGGTGCAGGTGGGTGGCCTGCTCGGCGAGGAACACCTGGCCGTGGCCGGTGCAGCGCATCAGCTGCATCTCCTGGCCGGTGGCGCCGCCGACGATGCGTCCGGCGAAGCCGGCGCCCTTGTAGCTGAAGTCGACCTTGCCCTGGTAGAGCACCATGCTGCCCTGCTTGGCGAGCACGGGCTGGCCGCCGACGCCGAGGTCGACGCGGACGAGCTTGGCGTTCTGCGGCGTCCACCGCTGCCCGGTCGGCGTCTCCTTGAACGTCTGGAGCGCGGCCGCGACGCCGGGAGCCTGGGGTGATCCCTGAGGCATGCCGTAGGGCTGCTGGCCCGGGACCTGCCCGTACGGCGCGGGTTGCCCGTACTGCGGCGGCTGGCCGTACGGGGCCGGGCCGGGCCGGCCGTACTGCGGGGGCTGCGGCTGCTGCCCGTACTGCGGGGGTGCCGGCGGCTGCTGTCCGTACGGGGCGGGCGGCGGGGTCGGCGCGTGCGGGGCGGGAGCGGGCGGGGCCGGCGGCGCGGGGGCGGGCGGCGGGGTCGGCGCGTGCGGGGCCGGGGGCGTCAGGGGCCCGACCATGGTCGGCGCGGCGTGCACCGGCACCCCGGCGGGCGGGGTGCCGAACGCCGGGGCGGGGGCCGGAGCGGGCGCGGGAACGGGGGCCGGGGGTGCGGCAGGGGCGGCGAACGCGGGCGGCGCGGCGGCCTGGGCGGGCGGGGCGAAGCCGGGGGCGGCGGCCGGAGGCTGCTGCTGCGGGGCCTGCTCCTCCTCGACGACCTCGCCGCCGAAGTTCTTCAGGAGCGCTTCGAGGCCGCCGTCGAAGCCCTGGCCGACGGCGGCGAAACGCCACACGTCCTTCAGGTAGAAGTCGCCGAGCATGACCGCGCGTTCGGTGGAGAACTCCGCACCCGTGAAGGCGTAGCGGGCGACCTCCTCGCCGCCCGCGACGATCCGGATCCAGCCGGGGCCGATCTGCGACATCTGCCCGGCGCCGTCGATGGTCGCGGTGAACGACAGCTTGTGGATGTGCGCCGGAACGCGGTCCAGGGTGACGCGGAAGGACTCGGTGTCACCGGCCTGCGCGCCGAGCAGCTGGATGGACTCCTCGGGCGACTTCGGCTGGTTGAAGAAGACGAAGTAGCGGTCGTCGGAGAGCCGCTCGTCGGCGTCGAGGCCGAAGCAGCTGATGTCGAAGGTCAGGCCGGGCGCCGCGATCTGCACGCCCACGTACAGATCGGTCCCCGCCGTGAGATCGCTGATCTTGGCCTTGTGGCCGCGTTGGAATTCCCTGGCCATGTGTGACGACCGTCCCCCATCCCGAATGTACGAGTGCGTCGCGCCAGGCTAACGGCTGGTCGTGACAACGGGGCAGGCGCGTACCCGATCGGTACGAAACCGGCACCGGACCGACTCGCGGGCCGGCCCGGCGGGTGTCACTCCTCGCGCGCGTGCGGCAGCTGCGGGAGGCGGGCGGCGGCGGCCACGCCCTCCAGGTAGCCGCGGGCCCGCTCGGTGCGCGGGTACGCCTCCAGGAGCCGCCAGAACCGCGGCCCGTGACCGGGCACCAGGAGGTGGGCGAGCTCGTGGCACAGGACGTAGTCGACGACGTACTCGGGCATGCCCTGGAGCCGGTGGGAGAGCCGGATGCTGCCCTCGGCCGGAGTGCAGGAGCCCCAGCGGGTGTTCTGATTGGTCACCCAGCGCACGGAGGCGGGGCGGGCCCGGCCGCCGAAGTACTGCTCCGACAGGCGCGCGGCGCGCTCGGTCAGCTCCTGGTCGCCGAGGACGCGCCTGCTCTCCTGGGCCGCCAGCTTGTCCAGCATGACGGTGACCCAGCGCCGCTCCTCCGCCTCGGACATCCGGGCCGGGATGAGCACGACGGTCCGGTCGCCCTCGCGGTAGGCGGAGACCGTCCTGCTGCGGCGGGAACTTCTGCGCACCTCGACCGCGCTCGTCCCCGAGCCGCGGGGCGGTCTGCTGGTCACGCTGGGCTTCGGGTCGGCCGGCACGGCCCCGACGTTACCCGCTGCGCGCGGCGGAAGTCCCGCACCCCCGCATTCGGATGATGAACGCCAGTGCCTGTGGACAACTCTCCGCACCGCCGGCGCGGCCGGGGCAACCTGATCGCGGGAACGACGAACGGAGATCGTTCACGTGGTTCACGGGGGTGGGTCGTGCATCCGATGGTGAAGCCGGCGCTGCGGCGCGCCTGGCGGAATCTGCAGTACGTGCAGTTCGGGGTGACGCCCGCGCACGCGGTGGTCCTCGGGCCGGTGGACCCGACGACGGGCAGTCTGATCGGGCTCTTCGACGGGACGCGCGGAATGGAGCTCCTCGCGGCGGAGGCGAAGCGGCTCGGACTGCGAGAGGGGCATCTGGAGGAGTTGCTCGGGCGGCTCGCGGCCGCCGGGTTGATCGCCGACGCGTCGGTACTGCCACCGGGCGGCGGCCCACCGGACGCGGCGCCCGGGCGGGCGGACCCGGAACTCGACGCGGTGCGGGCGGACCTGGCCTCGCTGTCGGTGGTACACCCGGCGCCGGACGGTGCGGCGCGGGCGCTGGCGGCACGCCGGGCCCAGCGGGTGCAGGTGCGGGGCGCGGGGCGGGTGGGCGCGGCCGTTGCGGCGCTGCTGTCGGCGGCGGGCGTGGGCCGGGTGGAGGTCCTGGACTCCGGCACGGTCGCGCCGTGGGAGGTCTCGCCGGGCGGGCTGCCGGCCGAGGCGGTCGGCGAGCGCCGGGCAGCGGCGGCGCGGCGACTGGTGGGCCGGTCGCGGCCGGGCGGGCGGTCGCCGAGGAGCCCGGACGGCGGCGAGGAGCCGGGGCTCTCGCTCGTGGTGGTGACGCCCCGGGACGGGCTGGGCGCCTATGTGCCGGACCCGCTGC
Organism: Streptomyces sp. NPDC101160; assembly: GCF_044768205.1. Classification (NCBI taxonomy): domain Bacteria; kingdom Bacillati; phylum Actinomycetota; class Actinomycetes; order Kitasatosporales; family Streptomycetaceae; genus Streptomyces; species Streptomyces sp. NPDC101160. Next base: position 607,830 of record NZ_JBIWPJ010000004.1, read on the forward strand.
CGGCGGAGAGCTGGCTCGCCACGGGCACTCCGCACCTCTACGCGGGGGTGCTCGAAGCGACCGGTGTGGTGGGGCCGTTGGTGCTGCCGGGCGGGACGGCCTGTGCGGGCTGCATACAGCGGGAACAGGCCGACCGCGAGCCCGTCTGGCCGCGGCTTCCGGCCCAGTGGCGCTCGGGCGCGCCGCATCCGCTGCCCGCCTGCGACGTGTCGCTCGCGACGGCGGTCGCTGGGCTCGCGGCGGCGCACGCCCTGGCGTTCCTGGACGGCGATCTGCCGTCGAGCACCGGGGCCCGGTGGGAGGTTTCGCTGCCGCTGCTCGAGTGGCGCTCGGCGCCGGTCCGGCCGCACCCGGCGTGTCCGTGCGGGGCGCGGCTCGCCGCGCGGGGGGAGCATGCCTCGGCGGCCGTGCCGTGCCGGAAGGGCAGGCAGGACACAATGGCGGGGTAACGAGCTTGTGCGGCACGGAATCTGGGACTTCACGGCACACGGGACTTGGAGGGCGCATGTCTGATCTTCCCCGGAAGGCGGTCACCCGGACCGCCAAGCTGGCCGCGTTGCCGCTGGGCTTCGCCGGGCGCGCGACCTGGGGCCTGGGGAAGCGGATCGGCGGGAAGTCCGCGGAGATAGTGGCGCGGGAGCTTCAGCAGCGGACGGCCGATCAGTTGTTCCGGACGCTGGGCGAGTTGAAGGGCGGGGCCATGAAACTGGGTCAGGCCCTGTCCGTCTTCGAGTCGGCCCTGCCCGAGGACATCGCCGGCCCCTATCGGGCCGCGCTGACCAAGCTGCAGGAGGCGGCGCCGCCGCTGCCGGTGGCCACGGTGCACGGGGTGCTCGCGGAGCGGCTCGGCGAGGGGTGGCGGGAGCTGTTCCTGGACTTCGAGGACAAGCCCGCGGCGGCGGCCTCGATCGGCCAGGTGCACCGGGCGGTGTGGCACGACGGCCGCGAGGTCGCGGTGAAGGTGCAGTACCCGGGGGCCGGGGCGGCGCTGCTCTCGGATCTGACGCAGCTGAGCCGTTTCGCGCGGCTGCTCGGCCCGCTGATCCCCGGCATGGACCTCAAGCCGCTGATCACGGAGTTGCGGGACCGGGTCGCGGAGGAGCTGGACTACGGCCTGGAGGCCGAGGCGCAGCGCCGGCACGCGGAGGAGTTCGCGGGCGACCCGGACGTGGTGGTGCCGGCGGTGGTGCACCAGTCGGAGCAGGTCCTGGTGACAGAGTGGCTGGACGGGGTGCCGCTGTCGGAGATCATCGCGGACGGCACGCCGGAGCAGCGCGACCGGGCCGGGCAGCTGCTCGCCCGGTTCCTCTTCTCGGGTCCCGCGCGCACCGGGCTGTTGCACGCCGATCCGCATCCGGGGAACTTCCGGCTGCTGCCCGGCCCCGAGGACGGCGAGGGTGCGGGCTCGTGGCGGCTGGGCGTACTGGACTTCGGCACGGTGGACCGGCTGCCGGGCGGGCTGCCGGAGACGATCGGCAGCTGTCTGCGGCTGACGCTGGCCGGCGAGGCGGAGACCGTGTACGAGCTGCTGTGCGCGGAGGGCTTCGTGAAGAAGTCGATCGCGCTGGACCCGGACGCGGTCCTGGAGTACCTGCTGCCGATCATCGAGCCGGCCGAGGTGGACGCGTTCGGTTTCACCCGCGGCTGGATGCGCGCCCAGGCGGCCCGGATCGCCGATCCGCGCTCGCCCGCCCACCAGTTGGGCAGGCAGTTGAACCTGCCGCCCTCGTATCTGCTGATACACCGTGTGACGTTGAGCACGATCGGGGTGCTGTGCCAGCTGGGCGCGACCGTACGGCTGCGGGACGAGCTGGCGCGGTGGCTGCCCGGGTTCACGGAACCGCCGGAGGCGTCCTGAGGGGGCGCCCGGTCACCACCAGGAGGAGTCGAGGCGGCCCTCGATGGCCCTGATGTTGGCGCGGGCGCACTCCTCGCAGAAGTAGCGGCGGCTGCCGTTCTCCACCGAACAGGTCCAGGTGACGGGGAGTTCCCGGGCGGTCTTGCCGCAGCGGGCGCAGACGTAGCGGGGCTCGGGGGCGGGGTCGTCGTTCACCTTGGTGACGATAACCCGGCGGGCAGCCGCGACCGGTGCAACGCACCGCGGGGGCCGGTCCGTTCGGACCGGCCCCCGCGGATCGGTGGCTGCCTGGCTCAGTGCATGACGGCCATGGCGAGCGCGCGGCGGGCGCGCAGCGACACGCGCTCGGCGCGCCGCTGCATCCGTCGGGCGGCGACCAGGCGCAGGGCCTGGCGTTCCGCGTCGACTTCCCGCAGGCGCTCATGCATATGGGCACGGGCCAGGGCTTCTGGGATGAGTTGCATTTCACGGGTCCTGTTCTGACGCGAGCGCATCGCGCCGTTCATCGAAAGTTCTGGGGTCGCGGAGCCGACCGGCTCGGGGGCGGACGAGGTCATCGGGGCCTGCTTCTGGGGATCGTGCGTGAGGGGACGGTCGATGGTTCCGAGGGCGTTCATGCCGCGACCGGGTTCTTGCGCGGGCGGCCGCGGGGCCGCTTGCGGGCCACGACCACGCCCTGGACGAAGAGCTCGCCACCCCAGACGCCCCAGGGCTCGCGACGCTCGATGGCGCCGGCGAGGCAGGCCTCCATGAGCGGACAGGTCTTGCAGAGCGACTTGGCGTACTCGACGTCGGCCGGGGACTCGGCGAAGAAGACCTCGGGGTCGTACGAGCGGCAGGGGACCGGTACGCCGAGGTTCTCGATGGCGTCGTCGAGCGCGGTGAGCGCGGTGAGGGGGGCGAGGGGGGTCAAGGCGGAGTCCTCCGTGAGGCCGGGCGGGGGGATCGTTTCGGAAGGCGGTACGGACGGGGCGTGCGCTTCGAGTTGCACGGGTTTTCTTCCTCGTCTTGTCGTTCCGGCCTGTTGGGCCGGGGTTTCTGCTGGTACCGGTCGCTGCTGGTCCCGAGGCCCCTTCGCTCCGTCAGCCCCGTTCGGGGACAAACAGAAGGGCCGCGGATCCCGGGTGGGGTTCCGCGGCCCTGAAGGCGCCGGCCTGATCGTCGATCAGGCTGGATCACTCCAGGGTTCGAGCCCACGGAAGGCCCACATCGTGTGGTGCTGCGTCGTCTGCTGCTGGATACCGGCACCGGTCGCGATGGCCGCAAAGCCATAGGCCGTGGCCTGGGCCTTGCCCACTACTCCTGCTTCCAGTGCCTTGGTCGGTCGCTCGTTGCGCTCCGGGCGATCCATCAGCAGACCGGACATGCCAAGAGGCAGTCCGGCGCCGGACAGACCGGTGCCACGGAGGCTGGAGGACGCGAAGGCGGAGAGGCCGAGCGAGCATGCGGAGGCGACGACCGAGAGATCGGTCATTTTGGCGGTGCTGGTCTTGATGTTCTTGATGCTGATCACTGGAATCGCCTCCCTTCGGCGTCTCGGAGGGCTCGGGGTGAGCCGGACCCTCATGTTCGATTGGACAAGTACAGCACGAAGACAGGGCTTCCAAGAAGCCGCTGTTTCCGTGGTTAAGAACCTATGGGGCTTGACGGGGCGGGCGCAAACTATTTTTCCGACGAGTTTTCCTCAGACCTCGTCGTCGCTTCCGCCAGGCTCCTCACCTGCGCAGATGGCGAGAACATCGGTGCCGAAGCGGTCCAGCTTGCGGGCGCCCACGCCGGAGATCGCCGCGAGCTCGCCGCCGGAGCCCGGCAGCTGCTCGGCGATCGCCATGAGCGTCTTGTCGGTGAACACGCAATAGGCGGGCTGGCCGAGCGCCCGGGCCTGCTCCGCGCGCCACTCCCGCAGCCGCTCGTACAGCCCCTCGTCCATGTCCGAGGGGCAGTCCTCGCAGCGCATCAGCTTCATCTCGCCGGCCTCGGTGAGCGTGGCGCCGCAGACCCGGCAGAGCACCGGTCCGCGCCGCTTGCGCCGCGTGGAGCCCCCGCCGATGCCCCGTTCGACGCCTCCGCCGCCGCCCGCTCCGGCCGCACCGAGGGAGCCGGAGCCGGGCCGCAGGCCCTTGAGGAAGCGGGTGGGGCGCCGGGAGGCGCGGCCGCCCGGGGAGCGGGACAGCGCCCATGACAGCGAGAGGTGGACCCGGGCGCGGGTGACGCCCACGTAGAGCAGCCGGCGTTCCTCCTCGATCTGCTCGTCGGTCTTGGCGTAGGTGATCGGCATCATGCCCTCGGTGAGGCCGACCAGGAACACGGCGTCCCACTCCAGGCCCTTGGCGGCGTGCAGCGAGGCGAGCGTGACGCCCTGGACGGTGGGGGCGTGCTGGGCGGCGGCCCGCTCGTCGAGTTCGGCGACCAGGTCGGAGAGGGTCGCGCCGGGCTTGGCCCGGGCGAAGTCCTCGGCGAGCCGGACCAGGGCGGCCAGCGACTCCCAGCGGTCCCGGGCGGCACCGGAGCCGGCGGGCGGCTCGCTGGTCCAGCCCTTGGTGGAGAGCACGGCCCGCACCTGGGCGGGCAGGTCCTCGGCGTTGTCGAGCAGCGTGTCGTTCCCGCCGGCGCGTGCGGCGCCGCGCAGGGCGACACCCGCCTCGCGCACCTCCTGGCGCTCGAAGAAGCGCTCGGCGCCGCGCAGCTGGTAGGGCACGCCGGCGTCGGCGAGCGCCTGCTCGTAGACCTCCGACTGGGCGTTGACCCGGTAGAGCACGGCGATCTCGCCGGCCGGGACGCCGGCGGCGACGAGGTCGCGGATCCGGCGGGCGGTGCCCTCGGCCTCGGCGGGCTCGTCCGCGTACTCGGTGTGGACCGGCTCGGGGCCGGGGTCGCGCTGGGAGACCAGCTCCAGGCGGTGCTCGGCGGCCCGGCCCCTGGCCTGGCCGAGCAGCCCGTTGGCCAGGTGCACGACCTGTGGGGTGGAGCGGTAGTCGCGGATCAGCTTGACCACGGTCGCGTGCGGGTGGCGGGTGCGGAAGTTCAGCAGGTGCTCGGGGGTGGCGCCGGTGAAGGAATAGATCGTCTGGCTCGCGTCGCCGACCACGCAGAGGTTGTCCCGGTCGCCGAGCCACAGGTCGAGCAGCCGCTGCTGGAGCGGCGAGACGTCCTGGTACTCGTCGACCACGAAGTGCTGGTACTGGCGGCGGATCTGGTCGGCGATGTCGTGCCGCTCCTGGAGGATGCCGACGGTGAGCAGCAGCACGTCCTCGAAGTCGATCACGTCGCGGTCGCGCTTCAGCTGCTCGTACATCGCGTAGATCTGCCCGATCTCCGCGGGGTCGCGCGGGGCGTCGCGCAGCGACTTGGCGACGGCGGCCGGATAGTCGGCGGGGACGGTCTGGGTGACCTTGGCCCACTCGATCTCGCTCGTGACGTCCCGCAGCTCGTTGCGGTCGAGCCGGACGCGGCAGCGCGCGGCGGCCTCGGCGACCAGCTGGACCTTCCGCTCCAGGAGCCGGGGCAGCTGGCCACCGACTGCTTTCGGCCAGAAGTACTGCAGCTGGCGGAGGGCGGCCGAGTGGAACGTGCGGGCCTGCACCCCGCCCGCGCCGAGCTGCCGCAGCCGGCCGCGCATCTCGCCGGCGGCGCGGTTGGTGAAGGTGACGGCAAGCACACTGGAGGGCGCGAGTACGCCCGCCCGCACCCCGTAGGCGATGCGGTGGGTGATGGCCCGCGTCTTGCCCGTACCGGCTCCGGCAAGGACGCACACCGGGCCGCTCAGGGCCAGGGCGACCTCGCGCTGCTCCGGGTCGAGCCCGTCGAGCACCGCGTCGGCCGAGTCCGGGACCTGCGGGAAGAGAGTGGAGTGCGTTGCTGCTGTCACCCCGCCATGCTGCCAGGTCGGGCGGGGTCGGTGCGGCGCGTTGTCCACAGGCGTGAGGCAGTAGTCATACGAATCCGGGGTATCCGCGTTCCGGGAATGGCCGGGTGACGGCGTACGTTCTTCCTCTCGGCACCGACCCCGAGCAACCCCTACACGAGGAGCGCCAGGCCATGCAGGGCACTGTGACGATGTACAGCACGACGTGGTGCGGCTACTGCCGCCGGCTGAAGAGCCAGCTGGACCGGGAGGGCATCGCGTACACCGAGATCAACATCGAGCAGGACCCGGAGTCGGCGAAGTTCGTCGAGAGCGTCAACAACGGCAACCAGCTCGTCCCGACCGTGGTCGTGGTCCCGGCGTCCGGCGCCGAGCAGGTCGCCATGCCGAACCCGAGCCTGGCCCAGGTCAAGCAGGCCCTGGCCGTCTGACCGCCGGCACCCACGGCGGCCGCCTGGCCGAAAACAGCCCCCTCCCGAGGTCTCGGGAGGGGGCTGTTCCGGTTCCGCTTGAGGAGCCGCGGCCGTCGACGGCGTCAGGCCGCGTCGCCGGGCTTCGGCAGCGGCTTGCCGTACCAGAGCTCGATCAGCCGCGAGGCGATCGAGATCCCGTACGGCGGCAGCACCTCGCCCGACTCGAAGCCCGCGGCCAGGTCCTCGCGGGAGAACCAGCGGGCCTCGTGGATCTCCTCGCCGTCCACGTTGATCTCCGAGGAGGTCGCCCGGGCCATGAAGCCCAGCATCAGGCTGGACGGGAACGGCCACGGCTGGCTCGCCACGTACTCGACCTCGCCGACCGTGACGCCCGCCTCCTCGAAGACCTCGCGCGCCACGGACTGCTCGATGGACTCGCCCGGCTCGACGAAGCCCGCGAGCGTCGAGAAGCGGCCCTCCGGCCAGTGCACCTGGCGGCCGAGCAGCGCCCGGTCCTGGTCGTCGGTGACCAGCATGATCACCGCCGGGTCGGTGCGCGGGTAGTGCTCGGCGCCGCACACCGGGCAGCGCCGGACGTGCCCGGCGGCCGCGACCACCGTGCGCTCGCCGCAGCGCGAACAGAAGCGGTGCAGCCGCTGCCAGTTCTCCAGGGCCACCGCGTGCGTCATCAGACCGGCGTCCCGCGCCGAGAGCAGCAGCCCCGCCTCGCGCAGCCCGGCCGGCCGCGCCGACTGGTCCATGCGCCCCGGCAGGCTGTCCTTCTGCAGCGCGAAGTAGGAGACGCCGTCCTCGTCCGTGCCCAGGAAGTAGCGGTGCGTCTCGGTCAGCGGGGCCTCGAAGGCCGGGGTCATGACCAGCTCGGTCCGGCCGTCGGGCGTGTCGTCGATCAGCGCCTGGCCGCCCGAGACCACGAAGACCCGGGTCGTCGGGTGGCTCCAGGCGGCGGCGAGCCACGCCTCGTCGAGGCGGTGGTGCGCGGCCCGGTCGATCCCGCTCGGGGCCGTGAGCGAGATCGGGCGGTCCGCGAACGTGTTGTTCAAGGTGCTCACAGGTGCTTCCAGCTCCCCCGGATCGGTGTCAGTGCAGACGAAGTTCAGCGGACGGCGGCGGGCAGGTCGCCCCACAGGTGGGCGGTCGTCTCGACGCCCTTCATGAGGAGATCGAGCTCGATCTTCTCGTTGGGGGCGTGCCAGCCGTCGGACGGGACCGAGATGCCCAGGAACAGTACCGGCGTGCCGAGCACCTCCTGGAGGTCGGCGGCCGGCCCCGAGCCGCCCTCACGGGTGTAGCGGACCTTGGCGCCGTCGAAGGCGCGGCTCATCGCGCCGGCCACGGCCTTGAGGGCCGGGTGGTCGAGCGGGGTGAGGCACGGCCGGGTCGGGGCGCCGAAGACGATCTCGTACCGGATGCCCGCCGGCACCAGGCCGGCCAGCCACTCCCGTACGGCCGTCTCGATGCGCGCCGGGTCCTGGCCGGCGACGAGCCGGAACGACAGCTTCAGATGGGCGGAGGCGGGGACGATCGTCTTGCCGCCGGGGCCCTGGTAGCCGCCGCCGATGCCGTTGACCTCGGCCGTCGGGCGGGCCCAGACGCGCTCCAGGGTGGAGTAGCCGGCCTCGCCGAGGGTGCCGTGCGACTTGGCCGTGGACAGCCAGCCGGCCTCGTCGAAGGGCAGCTCCGCGACGAGCGCCCGCTCGGCCTCGGACAGCTCGGTGACGCCCTCGTAGAAGCCGGGGATCGCCACCCGCTCGTCGGCGTCGTGCAGCGCGGCGACGATCCGGCCGGCGACGGTCGCCGGGTTCGGCACGGCGCCGCCGAAGGAACCGGAGTGGATGTCCTGGTCCGGCCCGAACAGGTCGATCTCGCAGTCCGCGACCCCGCGCATGCCGGTGCACACGGTCGGCGTGGTCTCCGACCACATGCCGGTGTCGGAGACGATCACCAGATCGGCGGCGAGCCGGTCCGCGTGCTTCTCCACCAGGGCGCGGAAGTGCGGCGAACCCGACTCCTCCTCACCCTCCACGAGCAGCTTGAGGTTGACGGCGGGCGCGGTGCGGCCGGTCGCGGCGAGGTGCGCGCGCACACCGAGCGTGTGGAAGAAGACCTGGCCCTTGTCGTCGGCCGCGCCCCGCGCGTACAACCGGCCGTCGACCAGCGTCGGCTCGAACGGCTCCGTGTGCCAGCCGTCCTCGCGGGCGGCAGGCTGCACGTCGTGGTGCCCGTAGACCAGGACCGTCGGCGCGTCCGGCTCGCCGGACGGCCAGTCGGCGAAGACGGCCGGAGCGCCGTCCGTCTCCCACACCTCGACCGTCGCGAAGCCGGTGTCCGCCAGCTTGGCGGCGAGCCACTCGGCGCTGCGCCGCACGTCCCCGGCCCGCTCGGGCTGCGCCGACACGGACGGGATCCGCAGCCACTCGGCGAGGTCGTCGAGGAAGGCGGCGCGGTGCTGCTCGATGTACGCGCGCACGGCAGCGGTGTGGACGGCGTTGTCCGGGGTCTCGCTCATGCCCACGAGCCTATCCGGCGCCGGAAGGCGCCCCGTCGTCGGCCGGGGCGTTCCCGCGCAGGAGCGCCTCGAGCTCCGCCCGGCCGGGCAGCCGCCGCGGCCGTACGACCTCTCCGGTCCGTACGTACACGAACGCGGCGGCCACCTCCTCCGGGTCCAGACCGTGCTGCTCGGCCCAGGCGAGGCGGTAGATCGCCAGCTGGAGCGGGTCGGCGTTGCGCAGATGGCTGGTCTTCCAGTCGACGATCTCGTACGCGCCGGTGTCCGCGTCCCGGTAGACGGCGTCGATCCTGCCCCGGACCACGCGGCCCGCGAGCGAGAGGTGGACGGGTATCTCGACCTTGTACGGGGTGCGGCGGGCGTACGGCGTGCGGTCGAAGGCCTCCTTCAGCGCCTCCAGGTCCCGCTCGTCGAGGATCTCCGGCTCACCGGCGAACTCCTCGCCGCCGGGCAGCTCGTCCGGGCCCAGCATCGGCAGCGGAAGCTCGTCGAACCGCGACTCCACCCAGGCGTGGAACCGCGTGCCGCGCCGGGCCGCGGGCTGCGGCGGTTTCGGCATCGGCCGCGCCAGCTCCTTGGCGAAGCCGTCGGGGTCGGCGGCGAGCCGCAGCACCTGGGAGGCGGACAGGTACGCGGGCAGCAGGACGTCACGGGTGGTGGCGCGGGAGCGGTGGAGCTCGGCGGTGAGGGAGGTGAGGTCGCGGTCCCAGGAGGCGATCGTTCGGGCGTCTTCGGGAGTGAGGTCCGCGCGGGGCGCGGGGATCCCCGCGTGCGCGGGGGGCACGTCCCACTCGGCGTCGTACGGAGGCTCTTCCAGGTCCTCCGGGAGCCAGAGGTCGTCGGGGTCGGGGTCCTGGGGAACGGGCGCCGTGCTCGTGGGTGTGTGCCCACCCGTTCCTCCCCCTGGCTTCGCCGGGGGGACCGCCGGCGGAACGTATGCCCACAAACGCCGCAGAACCGCGTCTGCTGCCTCTCGTCTTCTGTCGAGGGACTCCTTGTCCAAGGGCAGCGGCCAGGCCTGGTCTCTCGTCTCCGCCGCCAGGAGCGGGTTCTCCTCGCCCTCGTCCGGCTGGTCCGCCCAGGCCTCGATCTCGCCGTGGCCGGCGGCGCAGTGGTCGTAGAGGGCCTGGAGGAAGTCCGAGGGGCCGCGGGGCTTCTTCTGGGAGGGGCCCCACCAGTGGGCGGAGCCCAGGAGGAGGGAGCGGGGGCGGGTGAAGGTCACGTAACCGAGGCGGAGCTCCTCGGTGTGCTGGTGGGCGCGGAGGTCCTCCTTGAAGGACTTCATGGCGGCCGGGGTCCAGGCGTCGAGCGCGGGCAGGGTCGCCGCGTCGCCGCGCAGGGCGTGCGGGAGGACCTGGGGCTGGGCGGTCCAGGACTCGCGGGCGCGGGTGGACGGGAACTGGCCGGTGACCAGGCCGGGCACCGCGACGACGTCCCACTCCAGGCCCTTGGACTTGTGGGCGGTCATCACCTTGACGGTGTCCTCGCCGCCGGGGAGCGCGTTGTCCAGGCCCTTCTCGTACTGCGCGGCCGTGCGCAGGAAGCCGAGGAAGGCGAGCAGGGTGGCCTCGCCGTCGAGGGAGGCGAAGCCGGCGGCGATGTCGAGGAAGTTGCCGAGGGTCTCGCGGCGGCGGGCGGCCAGGGCGTGCGGGGAGGCCGACAGCTCGACCTCCAGGCCGGTGGCGGCGAGGACCCGGTGCAGCACGTCCATCAGCGGGTCGGCGAGCGAGGTGCGCAGCGAGCGCAGCTCGGCGGCGAGGCGGGCGAAGCGGACCCGGGCCTCGGCGGAGAACGGCAGGCCGTCGTCCTCGCCGCCGCCCGAGTCGAGGAAGGTGTCGAGCGCGTCGGCGAGGGAGACCACCTCGGCCGGGTCGACGCCCTCGACGGCGGCGGCGAGCCGCTGGTCGGCGTCGGCGGCCTCCTCGCCCGGCCGGTGCACCAGGAGCCGGGCGCGGCGGCCCAGGAGGGCGAGGTCGCGGGGGCCGATGCGCCAGCGGGGGCCGGTGAGGAGTCGGACGAGGGAGGCGTTGGCCCCCGGGTCCTGGAGGACCTCGCAGACGGCGACGAGGTCGGCGATCTCCGGCAGGTGGAGCAGGCCGGAGAGGCCGACGACCTCGACGGGGACGTCGCGGGCGACGAGGGCGGCCTGGATCGCGGGGAAGTCGGTGGCGGTGCGGCACAGGACGGCGATCTCGCCGGGCGGGGTGCCGGTGCGGACCAGGTGGGCGAGGGAGTTGGCGAGCCAGTCGAGCTCCTCGGCGTGGGTGGGCAGGAGGGCGATCCGCACGCTGCCGTCGCGCTCGGCGCCGGGCGCGGGCCGCAGCGCCTCGACGCCCTCGTGCATGGCGCGCAGCGGGGCGGCGAGGCCGTTGGCGAGGTCGAGGAGGCGGCCGCCGCTGCGGCGGTTCTCGGAGAGCGCGAAGCGGGTGGCGGGGCGGCCGTCCTCGTACGGGAAGTGCTCGGGGAAGTCGTCGAGGTTGGCCACGGAGGCGCCGCGCCAGCCGTAGATGGCCTGACAGGGGTCGCCGACGGCGGTGACGGCGTGCCCGGTGCCCTGGCCGAAGAGGCCGGAGAGCAGCAGCCGCTGGGCGACGGAGGTGTCCTGGTACTCGTCGAGGAGCACGACCCGGAACTCGTCGCGGAGGATCGCGCCGACCTCGGGGCGGGTGGTGGCGAGCTCGGCGGAGAGCGCGATCTGGTCGCCGAAGTCGAGCAGGTCGCGGGAGCGTTTGGCGGCGCGGTAGCGCACGACGAGGTCGAGCAGCTCCCGGCGCGCGGCGCCGGCCTCGGGGAGTTTGCGCAGGTCGGCGTTGGTGAGCTTGGCGCCGGCGAGGTCGGCGAGCAGCTCCGTGTCGTACGCGAGGAGGCGCTCGGGCCGTACGAGGTGCTCGGCCAGCTCGGCGTCGAGGGCGAGGAGGTCGCCGACGAGGGTCGGGAAGGAGCGGGTGAGCGCCGGGTACGGGCCGGGGGCCTCGCGCAGGACGCGGGCGGCGAGCTGGTAGCGAGTGGCGTCGGCGAGGAGGCGGGAGGTGGGCTCCAGGCCGATACGCAGGCCGTGGTCGGTGAGGAGCTGTCCGGCGAAGGCGTGGTACGTGGAGATGCGCGGCTCGCCCGGCGGGTCGTCCGGGTGCGCCGGATCGGACGCCGGGCCGGGGGCCGGGTCCGGGTCGGTGACGCCGGCGCGGACGAGGGCGGTACGCACGCGCTCGGCGAGCTCGCCGGCGGCCTTGTTGGTGAAGGTCAGGCCGAGGACCTGCTCGGGGGCGACCTGGCCCGTGCCGACCAGCCAGACCACCCGGGCGGCCATCACCGTCGTCTTGCCGGAACCGGCTCCGGCCACGATGACCTGCGGCGCGGGCGGCGCGGTGATGCAGGCCGTCTGCTCCGGGGTGAACGGGATGCCGAGCAGCTCCTTGAGCTGCTCGGGGTCGGTGATGCGTGCGGTCACTCGAAAAAGGCTAACGGGCCGCACTGACAGTCCCGCCCCGGCAGACGTCGGTCGGCCCCGGCCGGGGTCAGGCCGGTCAGGCCGGGGGCAGGCCGGGGTCAGACCGGGGTCAGACCCCGTCAGGCCGGGTCAGACCGGGGTGCTGCTGCCCTGCTCCAGCTTGGAGAGGTCGACGGTCTGGTCGGCGGGCGGGACGACGACCTTCACGGGCTTGTCGTAGTCGGAGAGGACCACGACGCCGGGCTCGGGGCCGCCCCGCTTGACCATCCTGAGGATGTACGGCTTGCCGCGCTCCGACACGGACACGGTGGTGGTCTGGACCGCGGTGCCTTCGGCCTTCCGCTTCACGAGCGTGGCGACCGGGGTGCCCTTGACCCGGGCGTCCGGGCCGCGGGTCAGTCCGGTGCGCTCGGCCTTGTTGCGGCCGAGGTCGGCGAGGAGGGCCTTGAGGTCGCAGACGCCGCTCAGGTTCTCGGTGCCGGGCTGCCCCTGCGGGATCTTCAGCCAGCGGCCCTTGAGCAGCTCGATCGTGGCCTCGATCTGCGGTTCGGGCATCCCCTGGGAGGTCAGGGAGGCGCGCCAGAACGCCTCGTCGCCCTTCATGTACGTGACGGTGCCGGTCTGCCGCAGTTCGGCGGCGCCGCCCTGGAGCCTGACCACGCCGGCGCACTGGTGGTGGTCGTTCACGGAGAAGTCGACGTCCAGCGGCTGACCGCCGGAGACGACCCGGCCGGCGAGGCGGAGCGAGGTCGCCGACTGGGTGGCGGTGACCGCCTTGTCGGCGATCTGGTCGGCGGTGAGGCCCTTGAAGGGGTCGGGCGGCGGGGCCTGGGCGGCGGCGGCCAGGGCGGCGGGCCCGGCGCCCGCGACCAGGGCGGCGCAGAGGGTGGTGGTGACGGCGGCGGCGCGGAGCCTGGGCAGCCTCGGCAGCTTGGTGTGGGACGCCATGCGAGCCTCCTCGCGGTTCTCCCGGACCCCGGACGTGTCCCCGATCTTCCAGCGTGCCGGAGCGGACGCACCCGCGCGACCGCTCGGCCGGCTCGACCGCTCGGCCCGCCCCACCGCTCGGGCCGCCCGGCGGGAGGCGGTCGGCCTCAGAAGCCGGCGTCGAGCCGCTGCAGGTCGACGATGTCGTGCTCGGCGGGCCGGCCCGCCACGACCGACTTGCCGTGGTCGCTGAAGGTGTAGGTGGTGGTGGCCGGGGTCGCGGTGGCCGGCGTGGTGTCGTCGGTCCGGACGGACCTGAGGAGGTACGGCACGCCTTCCTTCGCCACGTACAGCGTGAGCCTGCGGTTCTTGAGGACGATGGCCTTCCGGCCGTTCACGCTGGCGTCGTCGACCCGGGTCAGCCCGGTGCGCGCGGAGCGGTCCTGGTCGACGCGGTCGCGCAGGGTGTCCAGGTCGCAGACGGTGCCGAGGTCGAGGTCCCGGGTGAGGTCGGCGTCGGCGACCTTCAGCCAGCGGCCCGGGAGGCTGAGGTAGCCGACCATGGCCTCGGTCTCCGCCGGGTCGGCCCCGTGCTTGCCGGCCGCGACGGCGGCCCGCCAGAAGGGCTCCTCGGCCCGTAGGAACAGGGCGCCGTCCGCCGCGATCAGGTCGGCGGTGGTGCCCTGCCGGTCCATCGTGCCGGCGCAGGCGCCGCGCTCGTCGGCGGCGACGTCGATCCGGAGCCCGTCCTGGAGGTCTTCGTCGGGGCCGCCGGTCACGTGCAGGCCGATGGCCTCCTTGGTGACCTGGACGGCCTGCTCGGCGATCGCGTCGGCGTCCGCGCCGGTGCGCGGGTCGGGGGCGGCGGCCGGGGCGTGGTGGCCCGGCGCCCCGGTGGCGGCGCCGGCGGCGCAGCCGGTCACACCGACGGCGGCGGTGGCGGCGGTGGCGCAGACCAGTGCCGTGATCCAGGGTTTCCGGCCGGCGGCCATGCGTACTGCGGCCATGCGCACTCCCGTACTCCTCGCAGGCTTTGTTTACAGAAGGGTTAAGTCATATGCGACAGGAGGTGTACGAGGAAAGGGCGCGCGTCACTTCGGGCGCCGGTGCGGGGCGTCGGCCGGCACGTCTAGTCCACGATGTGGCGGCCCTCCGGGCGGGCGCTGCAGGAGGCGCGGAAGGCGCAGGTGGTGCAGTGCTGGCCCGTGGTCGGGGTGAAGCGCTCGTCGAGGACGCGGCCGGCGGCGGTGGCGAGGAGGTCGCCGACCCACTCGCCGGACAGCGGCTCCTGGGCCTGGACCTTCGGGAGCGCGTCGCCGCCCTCCTTCTTGGGTGCGGCCTGGCGGAGGTGGACGAGTTCGGCGCCGCCGGGTTCGGGGGTGCGGCCGCCGAAGACCTCGTCGACGGCGCCCTCGCGGACGGCGAGCTGGTAGACGGCGAGCTGCGGGTGGTGGGCGACCTCGTCCTTGGTGGGCGCGGACTTGCCGGTCTTGAAGTCGACGACGTAGGCGCGGCCGTGCTCGTCGGCCTCGACGCGGTCCATGGAACCGCGGATGCGGACCTGGTACGCGCCGGCCTCGAGGGTCACGTCGAAGTCGTGCTCGGTCGCGGCGGGCGTGCGGCCCGCGCCCCGGTTCAGGACGTGCCAGTGGAGGAAGCGCTCCAGGGCGATCCGGGCGTTCTCCTTCTCCTGCGCGGACTTCCAGGGCGCGTCGAAGGCGAGCGCGTCCCAGACGGAGTCCAGGCGGGCCATGAGGACGTCGAGGTCGGCGGGGGTACGGCCGGAGGCGACCTCGTCGGCGAGGACGTGGACGACGTTGCCGAAGCCCTGGGCGGCGGTGGCCGGGGCGTCCGCCTTGACCTCGCGGCCCAGGAACCACTGGAGCGCGCAGGTGTTGGCCAGCTGGTCGAGCGCGGAGCCGGACAGCGCGACCGGGTGGTCGCGGTCGCGCAGCGGGGCCTCGCTGCGGGTCGGCTCGGCGAGTCCCCACCAGCGGTCCGGGTGGGCCGCGGGGACGAGCGGGTTGCCGTCCTCGTCCGCGAGCGCGGCGAGGGCCGCGAGCCGTTCGGCGGCGGCGGCGCGCAGCTCCGGCGAGGCGTCGGGGTCGACGGTGGTCGCGCGCAGTTCGGCGACGAGCGCGGAGACGGCGAGGGGGCGGCGGGGGCGGCCCGTGACCTCCTTCGGCTCGACGCCGAGTTCGGTGAGGAAGCGGGAGGGCTGGTCGCCGTCCTCGGCGGGCGCCTTGACGGCGGTGACGACGAGACGCTCGCGGGCGCGGGTGGCCGCCACGTAGAACAGCCGGCGCTCCTCGGCGAGCAGCGCGCCGGGCGTCAGCGGCTCGGCCAGCCCGTCCCGCCCGATCCGGTCGGCCTCCAGGAGCGAGCCGCGGCGCCGCAGGTCGGGCCAGACGCCCTCCTGCACGCCCGCCACGACGACCAGGTCCCATTCCAGGCCCTTGGCCCGGTGCGCCGTCATCAGGCGTACGGCGTCGGGGCGGGTGTGGCGGCGGGTGAGCGTGTCGGCGGCGATGTCCTGCGCGTCGAGCTCCTCCAGGAAGTTGAGCGCGCCTCGGCCGCCGACCCGGTCCTCGGCGCGGGCGGCCGTCTCGAACAGGGCGCACACCGCGTCGAGGTCCCGGTCGGCGTTCCGGCCCGCCGGGCCGCCGCGCAGCGAGGCCCGTTCGAGCCGCCCGGGCCAGGGCGTGCCGTCCCACAGCAGCCACAACGCCTCCTCGGCGGTGCCGCCCCCGGCCAGCCGGTGCCGCGCGGCCCGCAACAGCTCGCCCAGCCGCCGCGCCCCGCGCGCGTACGCCTGATCATGCGCCACCAACCGCTCCGGCTCGGCCAGCGCCCGCGCGAGCAGCACGTCCGACGGCGCGGGCACCTTGTTCCCCCCGGCCCGCTCCTCGTCCCGCAGCGCCCTCCCGAGCCGCCGCAGATCGGCGGGATCCATCCCGGCGAGGGGCGAGGCGAGCAACGCGACGGCGGTCTCGGTGTCGAGCCAGACGGGCGCGGAGGCGTCGGGGCCGGGGGCGTCGGGGGCGGGGGCGTCAGGGGCGGGGGCGTCGGGGGCGGCCGGGGCGGCGTCTTCAGTGGCGGGTGCGTCCGGCGCGTCCGGCGCCTCGGGCGCTTCCGGTGCCTCGGGTGCGTCCGGCGCCTCGGGTGCGTCCGGCGCCTCGGGTGCGTCGGCGTCAGCGGCGTCCGGTGCCTCGGGTGCGTCGGCGTCAGCGGCGTCCGGCGCCTCGGGCACATCAGGCGCGTCGGCGTCAGCGGCGTTCGGCCCCGCGCCGCCCGCCACCGCCCTCAGCGCGAGCAGCAGGGCCGCTACCGCGGGCTCGTGGCGCAGGGGGATGTCCGCCGCGTCCGTCTCCACCGGGACGCCGGCCGAGGTCAGGGCGCGGCGGAGGACGGGGAGGGGGGTGGCGGAGCGGGTGAGGACGGCCATGGTGTGCCAGGGGAGGCCGTCTTCGAGGTGGGCGCGGCGGAGGAGGTCGGCGATGTTGTCGGTCTCGGTGGAGGGCGTCGGGTACGTGTAGACCTCGGCGTGGCCGCCCTCGCGGACCGGGGCGAGCGCGCGGTGGGCGCGGACGCGGTCGGCGGGGAGGCGGGGCAGGGGCATGCGCGCGGCGAGGAGGCGGGTGGCGGCGAGCAGCTCCGCGCCGGAGCGGCGGGAGGTGCCGAGGACGCGTACGCCGCCCCCGAAGGTGGCGGGGAAGTCGAGGATGCCGTTGACGTCGGCGCCGCGGAACGCGTAGATCGACTGGTCGGGATCGCCGAAGGCCACCACCGACCCCGCGGTCAGCCCGCGCAGCAGCCGGACCTGGGCCGGGTCGGTGTCCTGGTACTCGTCGACGAAGATCGCGTCGTACGCGGGCAGCGTCCCCGGCGCCGCGGACTCGGTCAGCCGCACGGCCCGCTGCACCAGCTCGGTGTAGTCGACGACGCCCTGCAGGTCCATGACGTCCAGGTACTCGGCGAGGAAGCCGGCCGCGGCCCGCCAGTCGGGCCGGCCGACCCGGCGGGCGAAGGCGTCGAGGGCGCCGGGCCCGAGGCCCAGCTCGCGGGAGCGGGCGATGACGGCGCGGACCTCGTCGGCGAAGCCCCGGGTGGTCAGGCAGGCACGCAGCTCGTCGGGCCAGCGGACCCTGCCGAGCCCGGCCTTCTCCAGGTCGATCTGCCCGGCGAGCAGCTCGCGCACGGCCAGGTCCTGCTCGGGGCCGGAGAGCAGCCGCAGCGGTTCGGCGAAGAGGTCGGCGTCCTGGTGGGCGCGGACGAGGGCGTAGCAGTACGAGTGGAAGGTGGTGGCCTGCGGCGGGCGCCGGCCGCCGAGCCGGGCCGCCATCCGGTCGCGGAGCTCCACGGCGGCCTTGCGGCTGAAGGTCAGGACGAGCAGCCGCTCCGGGTCCGCGCCCCGCTCCAAGCGCGCCGCGACCGCCTCGACCAGCGTCGCCGTCTTCCCGGTGCCGGGTCCGGCGAGGACCAGAAGCGGTCCTTCCGCGTGCTCAACCACCGCCCGCTGGGCTGCGTCAAGCACAGGGGGCCGGGCCGGCGCCGGGACGGCCCGCACCAGCCGGTACGCACCGGGTCCCCGCGTGGACGCGAGGGTGGAGGAGGAAGTCACGTGGGTCGCCGGTCCTGCTGGGTCTGCGGAGTAGGGGTGCGCGGAAACGCGAACCTCGACGTTACGCGATTCCGCGCGCCCGGACCCCGTACCTCGCCCCGCGCCTCACTCCTCGGCGCCGGCTCCGCCGTCCCACCGCGCCGCCCGCATGTCCAGCTTCACCGGGCCTCCCCTGGGTTCCCGCAGCGGCGTGCCCTCGGCCCGGTAGTGACCGAGCGCACGTCGCTCGTGTCCGGGCAGCAGCACGCCGTCCGACCGCACCACGCGCCACCACGGCACGGAGCCCCCGTACAGCGCCATGACCCGGCCGACCTGCCGCGGCCCGCCCTCGCCCAGCCATTCGGCGACGTCGCCGTAGGTCATCACCCGGCCGGGCGGGATCTCCTCGGCGACCTGAAGGACCCGTTCCGCGTACTCGGGCAGCTCGGGCAGCTCCTGTGTCTCCATTCGGGTCATCCTGCCTCACCCCACCGACAACCCCCTGATGCCTCCGTTCGGCCCCGCTTCGTGCCACCATCGTCCGGGCGGTGACTGGTGATACGAGATCAAGAACAAGATCAAGAACGCGATCAAGAGCAAGAGACCACGCTGGAGACGACGGCCACGACGGCCACGGCACAGCACGCAGAGACGGACATGGTGATGACGCACGACAGCCCGCCCGAGCGCGGGCCCGAGCCCGAGCCCGCTCGGGAGCGTGGTCCTCAGCCTGATCCGGAACAGCAGCCCGGTCCGAAGCGTCCGGAACAGCCCGGCCGGCCCCACCAGCCGGAACAGCCGGGACGGACCGGGCAGCCGGAGCGGTCCGCGCCGGCCCCGGACGGGGCCCCCGAGCGCGTGTCCGGTGACGAGCCGCTCCTCGCCGCCCGCGTGCACCGGCCGTCCGACCTGATGCGGCTGCTCGTCGGCGTCCTGGCCATCGCCCTCGTCCTGGCCATCGCCGCCTTCGCCCACGGCACCACCTCCGGCCTGGAGCAGGACATCAACAAGGGCGCCGGCGGCGCCCCGGACGTCTTCGTCAAGATCGCCGGCCTGGTGTCCTCGATCGCCGTCCTGTGCGTCCCGGTCGCCTTCGCGATCGAGCGCCTGGTCAAACGGGACGGGCTGCGGATCGCCGACGGCGTCCTCGCCGCCGTCCTGGCGCACGGCGTGACCCTCGCCACCGACCTGTGGGTGGCGAACGCGGCGCCCGGCACCATCCAGGACGCGCTGACGCAGCCGCAGTCCGGCGGCGGGCTCACCGACCCCGTACACAACTACCTCGCCCCGGTCATCGCGTACATGACCGCCGTCGGCATGGCCCGCAGACCGCGCTGGCGGGTGGCGCTGTGGGGCGTGCTGCTGCTCGACGCGTTCACGATGCTGGTGGCCGGCTACACCACCGCCTTCTCGATCATCCTGACCGTGCTGATCGGCTGGACGGTGGCGTACGGAACGCTGTACGCGGTCGGCTCGCCGAACGTCCGGCCGACCGGCCAGACGCTCCTCGCCGGTCTCCGCCGGGTCGGCTTCCGGCCGGTGACGGCGCTGCGCGCCGAGGGCGTGCCCGAGACCACGGACAAGGACAAGGACCGGGACAAGGACGCCGGTGACCGCGGCCGCCGCTACATCGTGACCCTGGAGGACGGGCCGCCGCTCGACGTCACGGTCGTCGACCGGGAGCAGCAGGCGCACGGCTTCTTCTACCGGGCCTGGCGGCGCATCACCCTGCGCACCATCACCACCCGCCGCTCGATCGTGTCCCTGCGCCAGGCCCTGGAGCAGGAGGCGCTGCTCGCGTACGCGGCGATCGCGGCGGGCGCGAACGCGCCGAAGCTGATCGCCACCTCCGAGCTCGGCCCGGACGCCGTGATGCTCGTGTACGAGCACCTGGGCGGCCGGACCCTGGACTCGCTCGACGACGAGGAGATCACCGACGACCTGGTGCGCAGCGCGTACCGGCAGGTCAAGGCGCTCCAGTCGCGCCGGATCGCGCACCGCAGGCTCGCCGGCGACGCGATTCTGGTGGATCGTTCCGGCAAGGTGATCCTCACGGACCTGCGGGGCGGCGAGATCGCGGCCGGCGATCTGGTGCTGCGGATGGACATCGCCCAGCTGCTCACCACGCTCGGACTGCGGGTCGGCGCCGAGCGGGCGGTCGCCGCTGCCGTGGAGGTGCTCGGCCCGGACGCGATCGCCGACTGTCTGCCGCTGCTCCAGCCGATCGCGCTCAGCCGGTCGACCCGCGCCGAGCTGCGCCGGCTCGCCCGCGAGCGGTCCAAGCGGGAGCGCGAGGCGGTCCTCGCGGCCTCCGAGGCGGCCAAGCAGGCCCGGGCGGAGGCGCGCGCCCACGCCAATCTGGAGACCGACCGGAAGGCGGCCCGGGCGGAGAAGCAGGCCGACAAGAAGGCCGAGAAGCGGGCGCTCGACTCGGCCCTGGACGAGGCCCGCGAGGAGGACCTGCTCGCCCAGATCCGGCAGCAGGTGCTGCGGATCCGGCCGCAGGCGCCGGTGGAGCCGGTCCGGCTCGAACGCATCAAGCCGCGCACCCTCGTCTCGCTCATCGCGGGCGCGGTCGCCGCGTACTTCCTGCTCTCGCAGATCGCCCGCACCCCGCTGTCGACGATCAGCCAGGCCGACTGGGCCTGGGTCGCGGCCGCCGTCGTCTTCTCGGCGCTCAGCTATGTGGCCGCCGCGATGAGCCTGCTCGGCTTCGTGCCGGAGCGGGTGGGCTTCTGGCGCACGGTGGTGGCGCAGGTCGCCGGCTCCTTCGTGAAGATCGTCGCCCCGGCGGCGGTCGGCGGCGTCGCCCTGAACACCCGCTTCCTCCAGCGCTCGGGCGTGCGCCCGGGGCTCGCGGTGGCGAGCGTCGGCGCCTCCCAGCTCTTCGGTCTCGGCGCCCACATCCTGCTCCTGCTGTCCTTCGGCTATCTCACCGGCACGGAACGGTCGCAGTCGTTCACCCCGTCGAGGACGGTGATCGCCGGTCTGCTGACGGTCGCGGTGCTCGTGCTCGTCGTGACGGCCATCCCGTTCATGCGGAAGTTCGTGTCGACCCGGCTGCGGTCGCTCTTCGCGGGCGTCGTGCCGCGCATGCTGGACGTGCTCCAGCGGCCCGTGAAGCTGGCCACGGGCATCGGCGGCATGCTGCTGCTCACCGCCTGCTTCGTCTTCTGCCTGGACGCCTCGGTCCGCGCCTTCGGGCACGGCGACACGACGCTCAGCTACGCGAGCGTCGCCGTCGTCTTCCTCGCCGGCAACGCGCTCGGCTCGGCGGCCCCGACGCCGGGCGGCGTCGGCGCGGTCGAGGGCGCGCTCACCTTCGGCCTGGTGGCGGTGGGCCTCCCGCTGGAGGTCGCCACGCCCGCGGTGCTGCTCTTCCGCCTCCTGACGCTGTGGCTGCCGGTGCTGCCGGGCTGGCTGTGCTTCAACTGGCTGACGAAGCGGGAGGCGCTCTAGGCGGCGTTTTGTCGATCATGTGTCGAGCCAGATGAGGGTGCCGGCGAGGGTGACGGCGGCGAGGTAGCGGTCGGGACGCTTGTCGTAGCGGGTGGCGATGCCGCGCCATTGCTTGAGGCGGTGGAAACAGCGCTCGACGGCGTTGCGGCGCCGGTAGGCCTGCTTGTCGAACCCGCAGGGCCGTTCACGACGCCGTTTCCGGCCTGCGAGTTGGTCGATGCCTTCGGGGATCGTTGCCTTGATCCCGCGCCGTCGGAGGTAGGCCCGGAACGTGCGGGCCGAGTAGCCCTTGTCCGCGACGACGTGGTCGGGCCGGGTCCTGGGCCTTCCCGGACCCGGATGGGTCACACGGATCAAGCCGATGACCGTCTCGGCCTGGGTGCAGTCGTTGCGGTTGCCAGCCGTGACCAGGAAGGCCAGCGGCCGGCCCTGGCCGTCGCAGGCGAGGTGGATTTTGCTGGTCAGCCCGCCGCGGGAGCGTCCGCCCCCCGCCACCGTCGCTTTCCAGCCGCCTTACGGACCCCGCACCCCCGCCGCCGAACCGATTCGCCGTGCCCCACGTCTTCCCGTCGTGGCACGAGGGCCACATCCGTCCGGCACCCGTCCGGAACACCCCGTCCAGCACCACCACCCACCGACACCCTGGGAGGCAAGGTCTTGGCGACACCGCTTCTTCCCACCGACCCACGGCAGCTGGGCGGTTACTACCTCGACGGGCGGCTCGGCGCCGGCGGCCAGGGCGTGGTGTACGAGGGGTACGGCGCCGACGGCCGGCGCGTGGCCGTCAAGGCGTTGCACGAGGCGAGCTTCGGCGACCGGGCCATGCTCCGCAAGGAGATGGAGGCGTGGCGCCGCGTCGCGCCGTTCTGCACCACGAAGGTGCTGGCCGACGACCTCGACGGCCCCGTCCCGTACATCGTCTGCGAGTACGTCGCCGGCCCCGACCTGCGCCGTGCCGTCGACGGCGGAGCCCCGTACGGCCCCGAGGAGCTGCGCCGCCTCGCGATCGGCGTGGCCACGGCGCTGGTGGCCATCCACCGGGCCGGCGTGGTCCACCGCGACCTCAAGCCCGAGAACATCCTCCTCGGCTCCGACGGCCCGCGCGTCATCGACTTCGGCATCGCCCGCATCGTCGAGGGCACCACCACCGCCGGCGTGCCCATGGGCACCCTGCGCTACATGCCGCCCGAGCGATACCGCGGCGAGAACGGCGACGCGAAGGTCGACGTGTGGGGCTGGGGCGCGGTCGTCCTGTTCGCCGCGACCGGCCGGCACGCCTTCGACGCCGACAGCGCGGGCGCGCTCGTCACCCAGGTCGCCTCGCACGAGCCCGACACCTCGGCCCTTGACGAACCACTCCGCTCCCTGGTGACGGCCTCGCTCGCCAAGGACCCGGTCGACCGGCCGACTTCGGAGCAGCTGCTCCTCTCCCTCGTCGGCCGCGCCGACCTCGCCGACGTCGTCGAGGGCGTCCCCCTCGGCATCACGCCCGGCCCCGCCGAGCCGTCCCGCGCCGAACTCGCGGAGGCGGCCTTCGGCAGCCTGGACGTCGCGGCCCAGGAGGCCGTCTCGTCGGTGCTGCTCCGCCTGGTCGCGCCCGGCGAACGCGCCGAGGACACCCTCCGTACCGCACACCGTGCCGAGTTCACCGATGGCCTGACCCCCGAACCGGTCCTCGACCGGGTCCTGCGCGCCTTCACCGAAGCCGGGATCCTGGTCTGGGAGGACCAGGCCGTCGGTCTCTGCAGCGCCGCCCTCATCCGCGCCTGGCCCCGGCTGCGCGACTGGGTCGAGGCCGAACGCGCCGGACTCGCCCTGCACCAGCGCCTGTCCGAGGCGTCCCGCGACTGGGACACCAACGGCCGCAAGAGCGGCGACCTGTTCCAGGGCACGGCCCTGGAACGCGCCCGCGACTGGGCCGCGACCGGCCGCCGCCACCTCACCCTCAACCGCGTCGAACGCGGCTTCCTGGCCGCCGCTGCCGAACTCGCCCGCCGCCGCGGCCGCTTGCGGGTCTGGCTCAGCGCCGCACTGGCCTTCCTGACCGTCGTCGCCGCCGGCGGCGTGGTCGTCGCCGTCGACCAGTGGCAGACCACCGTCGCCCAACGCGACCGCGCCGCCTCCGCCCAGGTCGCCGGCGCCGCGCTCGCCGTCCGCCGCGACGACCCCCAGCTGGCGCGACGGCTGGCGATAGCGTCGGCGCGGCTGGGCGACACGTCCGAGTCGCACTCGGCCCTCCTGGCCCTGCGCAACCAGTGGGAGGACGACGCGCTCACGCTGCCCGGCGTCTCGCCGTCGCAGTCCGCCCTGGACGCCACCGGGCACACGCTGGCGGCCGCGGACGGCACCCGGGTGGAGTTCTGGAACGTGGACGCGCGCAAGCGGATCAGCTCGTACACCGCCCCGGCCCGGGTCAGCCGGCTGGCCCTCTCCGACGACGGCCGGACGGCCGCCGTGAGCACGGACGACGGCTCCACGCGCCTGGTCGACACCGCCACGGCGCGCCCGCGCGACACGCACACCTACCCGGCCCCGCCGTATTCGAGGATGAAGCTCAGCCCGCACGGCACCTATCTGATGGTCCAGTCGGGGCCGCAGAACACCCTGACCGTCTGGGACACCCGCGAGGCCCGGAGCATCATCACCGTGACCACGCCCGGAGACGGCTTCCTGCTCAGGGAGACCTCGCTCTCCCCCGACGAGGCGGTGCTCTCACTCCCCGGCGACCCCGTGCACCGCTTCGCCTGGTTCGACACGCGCACGAAGAAGCGACTGCCCGTCCCCCTGCCGAGCGCCGGTGTGAAAGCCGCCGACATCAAGGGCCCCGTCGTCTTCAGCCCGGACGGCACCCACGCGGCCGTCCTCACCAAGAGCGGCGCGATCAGCGTGTTCGACCGCGCCTACGGGGCTTACGGCATCTCGCGCAAGGGCGCCCAGTGGGACACGGACTATCCGCTCCTCTTCAGCCAGGACGGCCGCTACCTCGTGCAGGGCGCCGTCATCTGGGACGCGACGGGATCGGGCTCCGAGGACCCCGTCCTGCGCTTCTCGACCACCGCGAGCGAGTGCGCTCCCACGACGGCCCTGCGTTTCACCGTCAGCCGCTCCAAGCTCCGCTGCGCCGGAACCGACGGCGTCGTCCGGTCGCTCGACGTCGGCTTCTTCACCCATCCGCCCAAGGACACCGAGCGGACCTACGACGACACCGTCGTGAGCGCGGACCGGCGCACCATCGCCCTGGTCCACGGCCCCGAGGTCGACATCATGTCCCTGGAGTCACGGACCAGGAAGCTCACGGTGACCCCGGCCCCGGCCGATGCGATGAACGCCGTGGAAGACGTCCGGCTGAGCCGCGACGGCCGTGTGCTGGCCGCCCTCAGGTACACCGGCATCGAGATCTGGGACCTCGGAGGGAAGTCGGCCGGGAAGGCGACGGCACGCGGCACCCTGACCGTGATCCAGGCGAGCGAACGCAACGGAACGGACGTGGCATTCGGCTTCTCGCCGGACGCCAGGACGCTCGCCGTGCAGGTCGTGAAGACGGACGGCACCAACAGGCTCACCTTCTGGGACCTGACCACCATGCGCCCGAGCCACGAGACCAAGGCGGACCTCGGCCCCGCGCCCAACGGCGGGGCGGTCCTCTTCGCGCCCGACGGCAGGAGCCTGGTCGCCGCCCCGAACTTCGGCCGGGTCGCCTTCCCGTCCGGCGCCGTCCTCACGAAGGGTTCCCCCGGGCTGCAGGCGGACTCGCTCAGCGACGACGGTACGAAGCTCTACGGCCACGCCCGCGGCTCCCGGCCCACGATCCGGACCTGGGACGCCCAGCGGCTCACGCCCATGGGCGAGGACCTGCGCACGGGAATCGTGGCGGGCTCCGTGCTGAATCCGGAGAACGCCACCGCCGTCTCGTCCGACGGGCGTCTCTTCGCCACCGCCCACCAGGCCGGCGTCCTCCGACAGATCAAGCTGTGGGACAGCCGCGGCCGGATCCAGCTCGGCGTCCCGATGACCGCATCGCACGAGGACATCGTGGCGATGGTGTTCGCGCCCGACGGCAAGACGCTGACCGCCGTCGACGCGAAGGGCCGCACCATCACCTACCCCCTCGACCCGCAACGCCTGATCCGCGACCTCTGCGCCCGCTCCGGCGGCCTCACCGAGGAGGAGTGGCAGGCCCACATCCCCGACGTGCCCTACCGCAAGACCTGCTGACCGGCGCCGTGCCCGGCCGGCGCCGCCCAGGGGGTGTCCGGCGGCGCGGACCCGGACGAGCACGGCGTCCCGTGCGCCACCCGCATGGCCCTCCTCCCGCGCGGCGCCCCGGCCGCCGAACCAGGATGGGGTCATGCCGATCTCCGCCGGCCACCGCGCCGCTCTGCTCACCGCGACGCTCACCGCGACCGCCCTGCTGCTGACCGCCGGGTGTTCCGACGACGGGGGCGAGGCGGCGGTCCCCGAGGCCAGCGGGCCCACCGGGCTGGACCGGCTCGCGGCGCAGAAGCTGGAATGGGCGCCGTGTCTGCCGCCGAACGCGGCGGAGGGCGGCGGGCCGGCGCCGACGCCGCTGCCGGGCGGAACGGGCTGGGAGTGCAGTTTCCTCGCCGCGCCGCTCGACTACGGCAAGCCCGACGGCGACACCGTCGACCTCGCCCTGATCCGCGCCAAGGCCCGCGACCAGGGGCAGCGGATCGGCTCGCTGATCTTCAACTTCGGCGGGCCGGGCGGCTCCGGCGTCACCGGCCTGCCCGGCTTCGCGAACGACTTCGAGTCGCTGCGCTCCCGCTACGACCTGGTCTCCTTCGACCCGCGCGGGGTCGGCCGCAGCAAGCCCGTGGAGTGCCTCTCCGACAAGCAGCTGGACGTCTACTACGCCCTGGACTTCACGCCGGACGACGCCGCCGAGGAGAAGACACTCGCCGACGCGCAGAAGAAGTACGTCAACGGCTGCGAGAAGCAGTCCGGCGCCCAGCTGCCCTACGTCGGCACCGAGAACGCGGCCCGCGACATGGACCTGATGCGCCGGGTCCTCGGCGACGACAAGCTGTACTACTTCGGCATCTCGTACGGCACGGAGCTCGGCGGCGTCTACGCCCACCTGTTCCCGAAGAACGTGGGCCGGGCCGTCTTCGACGCGGTCGTGGACCCGGCGGCGGGCGTGAAGGAGGGCGCGCTCGGGCAGGCAAGGGGCTTCCAGCTGGCGCTCGACAACTTCGCGAAGGACTGCGTGGCGCGCGCCGAGGAGTGCGTGCTGCCCGGCTCGTCGCCCGCCGAGATCGAGGGCTTCATCACGGATCTGCTGGCGTCGCTCGACAAGAAGCCGATCGCGGGCATCGGCGACCGCAGGCTGACGCAGACGCAGGCCACCAACGGCATCGCGCAGGCCCTCTACTCCAAGGAGTTCTGGCCGTATCTGGAGCAGGGTCTCGACGAGGCCGACGCCGGCAACGGCGCGCTGCTGCTCGCGCTGTCCGACTCGATGAACGGCCGTGACCAGAACGGCGTCTACAGCAACATCCAGGCCGCCAACGCCGCCATCAACTGCGTCGACTTCAAGGACCGCTTCACCCTCGACCAGGCCAGGGGGAGCCTGCCCGAGTTCCGCGCCGCCTCGCCCGTCTTCGGCGACTTCATGGGCTGGGGCCTCGCGAGCTGCAGCCAGTGGCCCGTGCCGGGCGCCTGGGACCACCCGGACGTCTCGGCCTCCGGCTCGGCCCCGATCCTGGTCATCGGCAACACCGGCGACCCGGCCACCCCGTACGCGGGCGCCCGCTCGATGGTGGAGGCGCTCGGCAAGGGCGTCGGCGTGGAGCTCACGTACAACGGCCAGGGCCACGGCGCGTACAGCAGCGGCAGCAAGTGCGTGAAGGCCGCGACCGACGCGTACCTGCTGAACGGGAAGGTGCCGGCGTCCGGCACGACCTGCGGCTAGCCACCGCGCCGGGCCCGCCATCGCCGGGCCCGCGGCCGCACGCGGCAGGGCCCGGATCCGCCGTACGGATCCGGGCCCTGCCCCACTCGTCTTCGCGCGATCAGTAGACCGGCTTCTCCGGCTCGATCTGGTGGACCCAGCCGATGACGCCGCCGCCCACGTGCACCGCGTCCGCGAAGCCCGCGGACTTCAGCACGGCGAGGACTTCCGCACTGCGGACACCCGTCTTGCAATGCAGGACGATCCGCTTGTCCTGCGGCAGGTCCTGGAGGGCGTTGCCCATCAGGAACTCGTTCTTCGGGATCAGGCGGGCGCCCGGGATGGAGACGATCTCGTACTCGTTCGGCTCGCGGACGTCGATGATGTCGATCTTCTCGTCCGCGTCGATCCACTCCTTGAGCTGCTTCGGAGTGATCGTGGAGCCGAGCGCCGCCTCCTGGGCCTCCTCGGACACGACGCCGCAGAAGGCCTCGTAGTCGATGAGCTCGGTGACGGTCGGGTTGTCGCCGCAGACCGCGCAGTTGGGGTCCTTGCGGACCTTGACCTGGCGGTACTGCATCTCCAGGGCGTCATAGATCATCAGGCGGCCGACCAGCGGGTCGCCGACGCCCGCGAGGACCTTGATGGCCTCGGTGACCTGGATGGAGCCGATGGACGCGCAGAGCACACCCAGGACGCCGCCCTCGGCGCAGGAGGGGACCATGCCCGGCGGCGGGGGCTCCGGGTAGAGGCAGCGGTAGCAGGGGCCGTACTCGGACCAGAAGACCGAGGCCTGGCCGTCGAAGCGATAGATGGAGCCCCACACGTACGGCTTGTTGAGCAGCACGCACGCGTCGTTGACCAGGTAGCGGGTCGCGAAGTTGTCCGTGCCGTCGACGATCAGGTCGTACTGGCTGAAGATGTCCATCACGTTCTCGGCCTCGAGCCGCTCTTCGTGAAGGATCACGTTCACATACGGGTTG
Organism: Streptomyces sp. NPDC101160; assembly: GCF_044768205.1. Lineage (NCBI taxonomy): Bacteria > Bacillati > Actinomycetota > Actinomycetes > Kitasatosporales > Streptomycetaceae > Streptomyces > Streptomyces sp. NPDC101160. The sequence continues at coordinate 635,821 of NZ_JBIWPJ010000004.1, forward strand.
ATGCCGAGCACGCTGTCGCGCGCCGACGCGGCCTTGGAGCGGCCGATGTCGGACTGGCTGTGGATGATCTGGCGCTGCAGGTTCGACTCGTCGACCTCGTCGAACTCCACGATGCCGAGCGTGCCCACGCCGGCCGCGGCCAGGTACATCAGGGCCGGGGAGCCGAGCCCGCCGGCGCCCACACAGAGCACCTTGGCGTTCTTCAGCCGCTTCTGCCCGTCCATCCCGACATCAGGGATGATCAGGTGGCGGGAGTACCTGCGGACCTCGTCAACGGTGAGCTCGGCAGCCGGCTCGACCAGGGGTGGCAGCGACACGGAGACCTCATCAATACAGCTGGTCGGGATGTCTTTACGACGGTTGTTCTCCTCATAACACTGCCATGGCCCTCCTCATTCCGAGACACCCCGTCCGATCCGCGAGACGATTTCGTCCCAGTAACCGGGCAGAGTGTGGAATTGGTCGCTTTGTCCCTGGCGGGCCCGCCGATCGGTCATGAAGACCGTGGCGGCGCCCTGCCAGCGGGCGATCCGCAGGGCTTCGTCCAGGTGCGTCCTGGGCACTCCGTGGACGAGATGGACGAACTTCGCGGCCGGATAATCGGCCGTCCACTCGGCCACCTGCGACCAGCGGTAGTCGGCCCACGCGCCGGAGAAGGTGACGAGCTGGTCGGCGGTCTCCGCGTAGCCCGGGTACGGATGGGTGCCGTGGCCCAGGACGAGGTGGACGCCGTTCTCGCCGCCGCCCCCGTCCCCGGCCTCGCCGTCGTGCAGCGCCTCCAGGGTGCCGGCGATGCGCCGTACGCCCGGCAGGTCGGCCCGGTCGGAGGGACATCGGTCCAGGTAGTAGCCGTCGGCCCGGTACCAGTCGAGGTAGCGCTGGGCGTCCGAGACGACCTCGCCGAAGGGACGCGAACCGTGCGACAGGTCGATGTGCCCGAGCACCCGGACGCCCGCGTTCCGCAGCTTGCCGGCGGCCTCCAGGCAGTGCGGGTCGGGCCGGTCGCCCGGCCCGTCGGCCACGTTGAGGACGGCCCAGTGGACGGGGGCGCCGGGGCGGGTCAGCTCGGCCCATTCGACGGGGGCGAGCAGGGGGTGGGCGTAGCCGGGGACGCCCACCCCCATCCCGGTGACCGTCCCGGTGCCGGTGGCGGTCAGATGCGGCATGCCGCCTCCATCCAGATGTCCGCCAGCGACTCCTCCAGGTTGATCCGGGGCCGCCAGCCGAGCCGGTCGCGCGCGGTGCGCACGTCGGCCTGCTGCCAGGGGCCGCAGCCGTCCGGGTACGGGTAGGGGGCGGCGGCCAGCTGCTCGGCGATGGTGGCCTCGGTGCGCGGGGCGCCGATGACCGGGCGCGGCGGGTGCCCGTCGAGCTCGTGGAGCTGGCCGGCGTATCCGGCGACCCGGGCGAGGACGGCGGCGGCGTCGCGGAGCTTCACGGCCCGGCCGGTGCCGATGTTGACGACGCCCTGGGCGGCGGAGAGCGAGGCGGCGTGCACGGCCCGGGCCACGTCCCGGACGTCCACGAAGTCCCGCTGCACGCCGAGGCCGCTGAGCTTCAGCTCGCCGTCGCCGGCCTGCATGGCGCGCCGCATCGCCTCGGCGAGCCGGCCGAGCGGGGAACCGGCCGGGGTGCCGGGGCCGACGGGCGAGAAGACCCGCAGGACGACGGCGTCGAGGCCGGAGCCGAGGACCAGCTCGGTCGCGGCGAGCTTGGACACTCCGTACGGGCCGCCGGGCCGCGGCACCGCGTCCTCGGCGGTGGACGAGCCCGGCTGGCTGGGCCCGTACTCGGAGGCGCAGCCGACCTGGACGAGCCGGGCGCCGCAGCCGCTGCGGCGCAGCGCCTCGCAGACGGTGGCGACGGCGACGGTGTTGTGCCGGGTGAGGTCGCGGGCGCCGCCGCGGGTGGCGCCGGCGCAGTTGACGACGACCCCGGGATGGACGGCGTCGAAGAACCGGGTCAGCGCGCCGGGGCTGCCGGTGGCGAGGTCGAACCGCACGTCGGCGTCGTCGCCGCGGCCCAGCGCGGTGAGGTGGACGGCCGGGTCGGCGAGCAGGCGGTCGGCGACGAACCGGCCGATGAATCCGTTGGCTCCGAGCAGCAGCACCCTCATCGTGCGGCCCCTTCGTGCCGACCGGCCGTGGTGGGGAGGTGGCGCTTCATGTCTTTTCGTCTCCTTGCGAGTGGCGAGGGATCGGGTACGGGGAGGCACGCCCGCGGCGTCGGCTCCGCGGGGTGCGCGGGGTGCACCGGTGGGGGGGTCAGGCGGGCAGGGGTCGTGGGGCGGGGCGTACGGGTCAGGCGTGGGCCGAAGCGCGGGAGAGCGCTCCGGTGGCGTGGATCAGCAGGGCGAGGGCCGCCGTGCCGCAGAGCAGGGCGGGCAGGGCCGCCGGTCCCCAGAGGGCGACGACGGCGCGGACGGGGGCGCCGAGGAGGTCGCAGCCCGGGAGGCGGGCGGCGAGGACGCTCGCGAGGACGAGGGCCTCGGCGGAGGCGGTGGCCATGAGGACGCTGTCGGCGGCCTCGGCGAAGCCGTGCACGGCGAGCAGCCGGGCGAGCAGCAGCAGCGTGCCGAGGGCGAGGGCGCCGGGGTGGAAGCCGGTGAGGACGAGCAGTCCGGTGAGGGCGGCGAGGTGGAGGGCGACGCAGCCGAGGAGCAGCGGTCTGGTGCCGGCGGCGAAGTCGGCGAGGCCGCGGCTGGCGGCGAGTCTGCGTCGGGCGCGGGCGGCGAAGAGGTGGGCGCACCAGGCGGCGGGGGCGACGGAGAGGGCGAGGGCGAGCAGCGGTCCGGTGTCGAGGAGCCAGCTGGTGCCGGCCGGGCCGTCGAGCGGGGTGACGACGGTCGGGGCGCCGTCGGGCCCGCCCGTGAGCACCTGGTCGAGCAGGCCGTCGCCGGCGGCCGCGTACGCGAGGAGCCACAGGACCCACAGCGGGGTGCCGGGTACGAGGCGGCCGGTGGCGCGCAGCGGGCCGCGGCGGACGGCGGCGAGCACGGCGGCGGCGAGGCCGAGCGCCCCGAGCACTCCGGCCGTGGTCCGCGCCGCCCCGGTGGTGAGGGCGAGCCCGGTGACGGCGAGGGCGGCGACGGCGCCGGGCGCGCAGGTGGTGAGCGCCCACGCGGTCCACGGGGTACGGGGCGGGGCGGCGGGCTCGGTACGGGTACGGGGGGTCTCGTCGCGCGGCACGCGCGCGTACAGCTCCTCGGCGAGCGAGAAGACGTCCCGGTGCCGGAAGCGGGCGGCGGTCCGGTCGGTGACGCCGTGCGCTTCGAGTCCGGCGGCGATCTCCAGGGCGTCGACGGCCCGTTCGCACAGCTCGCGGTGGCGGTGCATCAGCGCTTTGACGGGGTCGGCGGGTCCGCGCCGGGCGGCCGTCCGCAGGGGCTGCGGCGCGAGCGGCGGCAGGGGCTCCGGGGCGGGCTCCGAAACGCACCCCGGGGCGGACTCCGGCGCGGACTCCGACACGGATGGCCGTACCGGCTGCGGCTGCGGCTCCGGCTGCTGAATCGCTTCGGCAAGCGCTTCCGCGGGTCCTGGTGCCGGGGCGAGGGCGGCGGCCTTGAGCAGGGCCTCGGAGCGGGAGTCCCAGGGGCCGGGGCTGGTGGGAGCGGCGGGGCCGCGCATGGCTGTGCCTCCTTCAGGCATCGGGATCACCCGTTCCGGCCGCGGCGGTGACCGGCTGGTCCGCCCAGCTGCCCGGCACATGGGCCTCGGCGGGGTGGGCGAAGGGCACGCCGCAGCTGGTCCGGCGGCGGACCGGCGAGTGGGAGAGGAGTTCGAGGTAGATGCCGCGGAACGCCGCGAGGTTCTGTTCGACCGTGAACAGCTCCAGGGCCCGGGCGCGGGCGGCGGCGCCGAGGCGGTACCGCCGCTCGGGGTCGCGCAGCAGCGCGAGGCAGGCGTCGGCGAGCGCCTTGGGGTTGCGGGGCGGGACGACGAGTCCGGTGCCGCCGATGACCTCGACGACCGCGCCGACGTCGGTGGAGACGGTGGCCCGCGCGCAGAACATGGCCTCGACCAGGCCGACGGGGAAGCCCTCGACGACGCTGGAGAGGACGACGACGGCGCTGGCGGCGTACGCGTCCTCCAGGGTGGGGGCCTCGGGGCCGCCCAGCTCCTCGAAGGAGACCGGGTTCTCGCCGACGGCGTGCACCCCGCTCGCCTCGTCGGGGAAGAGCTGCTCGGCGAGGCCCCGGCAGTGGGCGAGGTACGCGGCGGCGCCCGGCTCCCGTACCGGCGCGGCGATGATCCGCAGCCGGGCGTCGGGCTGCCGGCGCCGCACCTCGGCGAAGGCGTGCAGCAGGGCGACGAGGTCCTTGGCGGGTTCGACGCGGCCGATCCAAGCGAGGGTCGCGGGGTCGCCGCTCTCCTCGTCCTCGCCGACCTCGGCGAAGCGGTCGGCGTCCATGCCGGGGTGGACGGTGCGCAGCCGGGCGCGGTCGGCGCCGCACTTCTCCTGCCAGCGGCGGGCGTGCGCGTTGCCGGGGGTGAGCAGCGCGGCCTGGCGGTAGACCTCGCCGGCGAGCCGGCCGTGGAAGGCGGCGAGCAGGGCGCGGACGGAGGTGGCGAGGGGGGCGCCGGTGGCGGCGAGGTAGTGGGCGCGGAGCTGGACGCCGTACTCGGTGACGAGCAGCGGGGTGCCGAAGAAGCGTTTGGCCAGCAGGCCCGGGAGCGCGGCGGCGCCGGCGGAGGCGGCGTGGCAGAGGTCGACGAGCGCGAGGCCGCCGGCTGCCGCGCCGTCGGCGCCGTCCGTGCCGGGCTCCGTCTCGTCGTACCAGTCCAGCGAGAGCGGGCGCAGCGCGCGCTCCAGCTGTTCGGTGAAGGCGAGCTGGTCGGGCACGGTGGCGCCGGCGACGGCGCGGCGTGCGCCGGGCGCGCGGCAGGCGGCCTCCAGGATCCGGACGGCGGGCTCGGAGCGGAGCGCGGCGGGCAGTCCGCCGTGCTCGCGGGCGAGTTCGGCGAGCCCGTAGAGCCCGGCGGCGAACCGCTCGGCCCCGGCGCCCCCGGCCGCCGTCCGGCCGGCCGCGGTCTGCCCGTCCTCGGCGCAGATGCCGTGCGCGAGTTCCGCGAACGCGGTCTCGAAGCGCCGGCGCTCGCGCCGCCCGTATCCCGTACGGCGGGCGAGGGGCGCCCCCTCGCTCCCGCCGTCCCAGAGCGCGGCGGTGCGCACCGCGCGCACGTTGGGCGGCAGGTGCGCGCGGCCGGTGGCGTCCTGGCGGGCGTCGCGGCTGAGCGCGTAGACGTCGAACTCGTGCGGCGCGAGCCCGCGAACGAGCCGGTCGCACCAGAGGCCGGACTCACCCGTGGCGTACGGATAGCCACTCTCCGTGAGCAGTCCGATCCGCATGAGCAACACCCCCGTTCTCCCGTGACGTCTGCCGTGACTGGTGTCCCGCGGCGGGAAGAACGTAAGCGGATATGACGGTGGCGCGACGGACGGTTGTCCATCGCGCCACCGGAAGGGGTGAATGCTCGTAACTTTCGCACCGCGGTCGCGTTTTGTCGCGCTACGAGATCGTCACGTCACTGTCCGTGTGATCACCTCAGGCGGCCGCGGGCGTCCGTTCCAGGGCCGGGACGGCGGCCAGGAGCCGTCGCGTGTACGGGTCCTCGGGCGCTCCGTACACCTTCTCGACGGTGCCCTGCTCGACGATCCGCCCGGCCCGCATCACGGCGACCCGGTCGCTGACCTGCCGCACCACCGCCAGGTCGTGGGCGATGAAGACGAGCCCGAGGCCGAGTTCGGCCTGGAGGTCGGCGAGCAGGGCGGTGACCTGGGCCTGGGTGGTGACGTCGAGCGCGGAGACGGGCTCGTCGCAGACGATCAGGCGCGGCCGGGCGGCGAGCGCGCGGGCGATGCCGACGCGCTGGCGCTGGCCGCCGCTGAACTCGTGCGGGTAGGCGTCGTACCGGTCGGGGTCGAGCCCCACCCGGTCGAGCAGCTCCCGCACCCGGCTCCGGACGAGCCGGTCGTCGCGCTCGCCCGCCGCGCGCAGCGGGTCGGCGACGGACTCGCCGATCGAGCGGCGCGGGTTGAGGGAGGAGACGGGGTCCTGGAACACCATCTGCAGCTCGCGCCGGTGCGGGCGCAGTTCCTTCTCCGACAGCCGGCCGATCTCCGTCCCGGCGTACCGCAGCCGGCCGTCGGTCGGGTCGAGCAGGCGCACCAGCATCCGGCCGAGGGTGGTCTTGCCGCTGCCGGACTCGCCGACGACGCCGAGGGTCTCCCCGGCCCGTACGGTCAGCGAGACGCCGTCGACGGCCGTGACCTTCGCCTTCCCGCGCCCGAACTCGCGCCGCAGCCCGACTGCTTCGAGCAGCGGCTCGCCGACGGGCGGCGCCGCCGGCGCGGGGCGCAGCGGTCCGTCGAGCCGGGGCACGGCGCTGAGCAGCTCGCGGGTGTACGGCTCCGAGGGCGCGGCGAGCACCCGCGCCGCGGGCCCGCGTTCGACCGCCCGTCCGCCGCGCATGACCAGGATGTCGTCGGCGCTCTCCGCGGCGACGCCGACGTCGTGGGTGACGAGCAGCAGGGCCGTGCCGGTCTCCTGGCGCAGCTCGTGGAGCAGGTCAAGGATCTGGGCCTGGACGGTGACGTCGAGGGCGGTGGTCGGTTCGTCGGCGACGAGGAGCCGCGGCTCGCAGGCGAGCGCCATCGCGATGAGGGCGCGCTGGCGCATGCCGCCGCTGAACTCGTGCGGGCGGGAGCGGGAGCGGCGGGCGGCGTCGGGGATGCCGACGCGGTCGAGGACTTCGACGGCGCGGGCGCGGGCGGCGCCACGGGTGGTGCCGGGCCGGTGCACCCGGTACACCTCCGCGATCTGGTCGCCGATCGCGTAGTACGGGTCGAGGGCGGACAGCGGGTCCTGGAAGACCATCGCCGCCACCCCGCCCCGCAGCTCGCGCAGTTCGGCCGGGCCGGCCGACCCCACGTCGATGCCGCCCACCGTGACCCGGCCGTCGACGCGGGCGCCGGTGCCGTGGTGCAGCCCCAGGAGGGCGCCGGCCACGGTGGACTTGCCGCTGCCCGACTCACCGACGAGGGCGAGGGCGCGGCCCGCGTCCAGGGTGAAGGAGAGGTCGTCGACGGCGGTGACGGAGTCGTCGAAGGCGACGGTGAGCCCTGCCACGGTGACCACGGGAAGGACGGGGACGAGGGGGGCGACGGGGGCGACGGGGACGCTCACGTGAGGACCACCCTTCGGTCGGCGACGGCGTAGAGGAGGTCCGCGACGACGTTCGCGACGACCACGGCGGCCCCCATGAGGAGCACGACGCCCACGACGACGGGCAGGTCGATCTGCCGGACGCCGTCGATCAGGGTCTTGCCGAGTCCGGGGATGCCGAAGAGGGACTCGGTGAGCACGGCGCCGCCGAACATCGAGCCGAGGTCGAGCGCGCTGAGCGCGACGACGGGCGGCACGGCGCCGCGCAGCGCGTGCCGGGTGACGACGGCCCGCTCCCCCACCCCGTAGGCGCGGAAGGTGCGGATGTGGTCCTCGGCGAGCGTCTCCAGGGTGGAACTCCGGGTCAGCCGGGCGTACTTCGCGGACTCGAAGAAGCCGAGGGTGAGCCAGGGAAGCAGCATGTTCCAGGCCCACTGCTCGGGGTCCTCGCCGAGCGGCACGTAGGTCGGGAAGGGCAGCCAGCGCAGATAGGCGCAGACGGCCATGAGGAGGAGCAGTCCCAGGATGAAGACGGGCGTGCCGGTGCCGGCGAGGGTCAGCACGGTGAGGGCCCGCTCGGTGAGTCCGCCGCGCCGCAGCGCGGAGAGGAGTCCGGTGCCGACGCCGATGACGAGCCAGATCACCATCGCGCCGAGCGCGAGCGAGGCGGTGGCCGGGAGACGTTCCAGGATGAGGTCGGTGACCTGCTGGTCGGTCTGGTACGACAGGCCGAGGCAGGGCGCGTCGCAGTTCAGCACGCCGGTGCCGCCGGAGTAGTCCCGCCCGGCCACGACGCCCTGGGCGAAGTGCAGGTACTGCGCGAACACACTTTCGTTCAGGCCGAGTTGCTCACGCACCTGGGCGATCTGCTGCGGGTTGCAGCGCTCACCGCAGGCGAGCCGGGCGGGGTCGCCGGGGGCGACGTAGAAGAGCGCGTAGACGAGGACGGACAGCGCGAGCAGGACGAGGGCGGCGCCCGCGAGCCGCCGCAGGACGTAGCGGGTCATGGGGTCTTCTCCTTGCGGACCTTGCGCGGTGCCCGCACGCGGGCAGCCTCGCGCGGGTCCAGTGCGGCGCGCACGGCGTCGCCGAGGACGGTGCAGGCGAGCACGGTCGCGAAGAGCACTCCGGCCGGCAGCAGCACGTACGCCGGATCGGCCCGGAACCAGGTCTGCGCGGTGGACAGCATCTGCCCCCAGGACGGCGTGGGCGGGGTGACGCCCACACCGAGGAAGGACAGCGACGCCTCGGTGACGATGTTGGAGGGCACGAGGACCGCCGCGTACGTGAGCACGGGCGCGGCCAGCGACGGCAGCAGTTCGCGCCGGGCGGTGCGCCAGGGCCCCGAGCCGGCCAGCCGGGCCGCGGAGACGAAGTCGAGGCTCTTCAGGGTGAGTGTCTGGGCGCGCACGATCCGGGAGGTGCCGGCCCAGCCGATCAGTCCGATGACCAGGATCAGCAGCAGCGGGCGCGGGAAGTCGCGGGGGACGACGGCGGTGAGCGCGATGGCGAGGACGAGGAACGGCAGGGCGACGAACACGTCGGTGACCCGGCCGATGACGGCGTCCGCCCAGCGTCCGCCGAGCCCGGCGGCGAGGCCGAGTGCCACACCGATGAGCACCTGCACGGCGGTGGCGCCGAGCGCGACGAGCAGCGAGATCCGGGCGCCGTACAGGAGCCGGACGAACAGGTCGCGGCCGGTGCCGGGTTCGACGCCGAGCCAGTGCTCGGCGCTGATCCCGCCGAAGGAGCCGTACGGGACGCCGCCGCGGGCGGAGTCGACGAGGTCGTCGTGGTAGCTGTGCGGGTCCTGGCCCGCGAGGGCGGCGAGCAGCGGCGCGCCCGCGGCGAGCAGGACGAGCAGGACGAGGACGGCGCCTGCGGTGAGGGCGGCGGGGCGGGTGCGCAGCCGCTGCCACACCCGCCGGGCGGCGCCCGTGGCGGCGGGGCCGCCGCCCGCCACGGGTGCCGGGAGGTCGGTCAGCGCGGTCACTTGACGGCGACCTGCGAGACGTCGAGGACTCCGGTCCAGTCGCTGATGACGACGTTCTTGACGTCCTTGCCGACGAGCCGCTTGTAGACGGGGTGGAAGAGCGGCACGTCGAGGGCCTGCTCGCCGATCTTCTTGTCGAGGGCGCCCCAGCGGGCGGCGGCGGCCTTGAGGTCGGTGAGCTTGTTGATCTCGTCGATCTCGTGGTTGACGGCGGGGTCGTTCAGCTGGGCGTGGTTGTAGTTGGAGCCGTTGGTGACGATCTGCCGGCCGTCGAAGATCGGCGCGAGGAAGGGGCCGCCGGCCGGCCAGTCGGCGCCCCAGCGGGAGAGGAAGAAGCCGGGTGCGTCCTTGACGCTCCAGCGCTTCTCGTTGAAGGCGTTGGGCTCCTGGCCGTCGAGCTTGACGGTGATGCCGGCCTTGGCGAGCGCCTCCTGGACGGCGGTGGCGATCTCGGGGCTGGTGATGCGGTTCTGGGCGGTGGAGTGCAGCAGGGTGACGGTCAGGCCGTTCGGGTAGCCGGCCTCCTTGAGCAGCGCCTTGGCCTTGGCCGGGTCGCCGGTCCTGCCGGCCGGGAAGTGGTCGTAGGGGGTGTAGCCGAAGGACTTCTGCTCGGGCAGGAAGGTGGTGGCGGCCTCGGCGAGCGCGGAGCCGCCGGCCGCGTTGACGACGCTGGTGCGGTTGACGGCGTAGGAGATCGCCTGGCGGACCTTGGGGTTGTCGAAGGGCTTCACCTTCGGGTTGAAGGCGATGTAGTTGGTGAAGCCGAAGTGGCCGGTGCCGACGCGGGCGGCGAGTTCCTTGTCGGAGCCGATCTGGGCGAGTTCGGCGGGGCCGAGGTTGGTGTCGGTGGTGACGGCGGCGGCGTCGGCGCCGGAGGAGGTGGCGAGCCGCTGGTTGATGACGGCCTCGTCGAGCCCGGACCTGACGTCGATCCGGTCGGGGTACGCCTTGCGCTCGTCGTCGGTCTTCGGGTCCCAGTGCGGGTTGCGCTCCAGGACGAGGTGCTCACCGTCGTTGTCGTTCTTCACGACCTTGTACGGGCCGGAGGAGACCGGGTGCTCCTCGTACTTCGCGCCGGTGTCCTTGGCCTTGGGGACGGGCGCGAACTGCGTCTGGGTGGCGACGAACGGGAACTCGCCCTCGGGCTTGCGCAGCTTGAAGACGATGGTCCTGGCGTCGGGCGTGACGATCGACGCGAGGCCCTTGCCCTTCTTTCCATCGGGCGCAGTTTTGTACGGGCCCTGGTAGGTCTCGCCGCCGATCAGCCAGTCGCGCAGGTAGGGGGCGCCGCCGGAGAGTTCGGCGGCGAAGGAGCGCTCGATGCCGTACTTGATGTCGGCGCTGGTGATGGGCGTGCCGTCCTCGTACGTCAGCCCGTCCTTGAGGGTGTACGTCCACTCGGTGGCGTCCTTGTTCGGGCGGCCGGTGTCGGTGGCGAGGTCGGGGACGACCTCGGTGCCGGCGGCGCCCGCCTCGCGGTTGCGGGTGGTGAGCGTGCGGAAGACGAGGGACGGGATGTTGCCGCCGCCGGAGGTGTAGAGCCGGGCGGGGTCGAAGTCGCTCTGCGCCTCGCTGTTGAGGACGGTGAGAGTGCCGCCCTTCTTCGGGGCGCTGCCGGCGCCCTTGCCGGCGGATCCTCCGCCGGCGGCGTCCTGCGGTCCGGCGCAGGCGACGGCGCCCGAGGCCAGGACGAGACTGACGGCGGCGGCCGCCACGCGGCGCGAAATCACGGACGATGGACGCATCGGAGGAACCTCTCGGGGTGAACTGCGGGAAGGAGCAAGGGAGTTCCGCAGGCACGGGGAGACGTTCCGGAAACCGGAAGGAGAGCGCGACGCACCTGCGGAGGGAAACCCGTGCGGGTGCGGCGTGCGAAAGGAGGCCGACGTAGCGCGCGGGCTGCGTCAGCGACAGAGGATGTCGGCGACCGCGTGCCCGGTCACGCCGAAGAGCGCCAGCTCAAAGGCGGCGCGCTCGGTGGTGACGGCTCGGTTCGACATGCCGAGAAATATGGACGAACGCCTGAACGATGTCAACGCGCAAGACACGCGCCGAGACGCCCGTCTCGACATGTGGACCGCAGAGACGGTGACGGGCCGTCAACCCTCGGGGTGCACCCAGGGGTTGGGCCGACACTTGATCCCGTCGATGTCCAGCGACTTCGTCTGCTGCTGCATCACCGGCGCGAGCGCGCCCGGCGTACGGCAGCTCACATGGCTGTGCCCCAGTCGGTGCCCGACCTCGTGGTTGATGAGCATCTGGCGGTACGCGTGCATCGCGTGCGGCCCGAAGGTGACCGAGCCCTGCGCCCAGCGGAACGCGTTGATCATCACGCGCTGCGTGGAGGCCGAGTCGCAGGACACGTTGTCGACCGTCGTGTCGAGACCGGACTTGGCGCACCAGGCGCCGGTGGTGCCCGGGCTGGCCAGCGTGATCACGAAGTCCGGGTCGCCGGTGGAGATCCGCTCGAAGGTCATCTCCCCCTTCCCGGCCCAGCTGCGCCGGTCGTTGAGGGTTCTCTGCACGGCCTGCGCGAACAGCGTCCCGTCGAGGCCGAGCCCCTTCTCGACGTCGACCCGATAGCGGTACGTGCGCCCCTTGCCCGGCGCCTTGTCGAGACCGGGCACGGTCTCGAACTCCCCCGACCCCTTCAGGTGCGGGTCGATGGGGAACTGGCGGGCCATCAGCTGCTCGTACGTCGGCGGCGCGGCCGGCGGCGGCTTCGACGGCGCGGCCCGGTCGTCGGAGCGCGAGGCCGGGCTCTCCGCGCCGATCCGGTCGGCGGAGTCGTCGGCGGCGTGCGTCGTGCGCGAGCCGTCACCGTCGCTCTCGGCGACCTGACCTGCGATGACGACCGCGAGGACGGTGGTGATCGCCGCCGCGACGATCCCGGTGAGGGTACGGCCGAGGGCGGCGCCCGGCTTGGCCTGCGCCTTGGACTCGGCGGCCGGTGCGGGCTGCTCCTGCGCGGGAGGCGTCTCCCGGCGCGGTGCCGGTATGAACGGGGCCGCGGGGCGGGCGGGACCGGCGGTTGAGGGCTTCGCGTACGGGTAGCGGGCCGCCGGGGCCGCCGTCTCGGGGTGGGCCGGGTGCCCGCCACGCACGAAGGGCCGGCCGGCGGTCTCGTACGCCCCGGCGTGGCGCGGGGTGCCGTGCGCCGGCGTCTCGTACGCCGGGGTGCCGTGGGTCGGCGTGCCGTGTGCCGGGGTGCCACGGTCCGGCGTCTCGTACGGGCGGCCCTGGCCCTGCGGCGGATACGGGCGGCCCTGGCCCGGCGTGTCATACGTACTGTCGTACGGGCTGTCGTACGGGCGCGGGGGCTGCGGTGCCGCCGGGGGCTGCTGCCCACCGGTCCGCCTGCGTCGCCCCGTCCCCGGCCCCGGCCCTTCGGCCTCCCGCTGCCCGGTGTCGTTCACCGGGGCGGCGGGGCCCTTGCGACTATGTCGTCCCACGGTCCGGCTCAGCTCCCGCCCTCGGCCGCCACCGGCCGCGCGTCGGCGGCCCCGGTGATCAGCTCCCGTACCGCCGCGGCGACGGTCTCCGGATACTCCATCATCGCCACGTGCCCGGCCTCCGGGAGCGTGAGAAGCGTCGAACGGCGGAAGGCGGCGGCCGCCCTGCGCGCCATCCGGTAGCCGACGAGCCGGTCCCGCCCGCCGTACACGAGGAGCGTCGGCGCGAGCACCCGCTCCGCCTGCCGCCACAGTCCGTGCTGGCCGCCGAGCGTGTACGCGTCGACGATGCCGCGCGAGGAGCGGGCCATGGCGTCCCAGAAGTACGGCAGCTCCAGGCGCCGCTCCATCTCCTCGACGGCGTGCCGCAGGCCCTCCTCGGAGACCCGGCCGGGGTCGCCGTAACAGAGGGAGAGCACGCCCTTGACCCGCTGCTCGGCCGTCCAGTCCTTCGTCAGCCTCGCGAACAGCGACGCGATGCCGGGCGCCGCGAGCAGCACGGTCGGCCAGGCGCTGCGCTGGACGCGCAGCTCGGGCAGGGCCGGGGAGATCAGCGTCAGCGTGCGGACCAGGTCGGGGCGCACGGCGGCGACCCGGGTGGCGACCGCGCCGCCCATCGAGTTGCCGAGCAGGTGCACCGGGCCGCGGCCTGCGGCGTCGAGCAGCCGGATGACCGCGCGGGCGTGGCCGGTCACGGAGTAGTTGCCGTCGTCGGGCGGCGGCGAGTCGCCGAAGCCGGGCAGGTCGACCGCCTCGCCGTCGACGAGGTCGGAGAGCAGCGGCATCAGGTCCGACCAGTTCTGCGAGGAGCCGCCGAGCCCGTGCACGTACAGCGCGGGCGGCAGACCGGTCCGGCCGGCGGGCCGCGCGCGGACGGTCAGGGTGAGTCCGGGCAGCGCGACGGACCGCAGCTCCTCGCCGTCGGCGACCCGTACGGTGCGCGGCGGCCGGGTCGCGGGCGAGGCGGCGGTCCGGGTTTCCGGCAGCTCGGTCGAGGACATGGCAGCGATATTACGAGACGATCACGCCCGGACGCGTGTGGGTGGCGTCACAGACATGTGGGTGGCGTCACAGGACCGGTCGCGGCGCCGGGCCGAAGGGCTGCAGCGGAGGCTCGTGGGACCGGTCGCGGCACGGTGTCGAGCGACCGCAGCGGTCGCTCGCGCGATCCATCGATCGGTCGATGGACAGTCGCGGTCGCCCGGTTGATCGGTCGCGTCGCCGGATCCGCGTCGCGCGGGTGCGGCTGCTCGCACGATCGGGTGCAGGGCGCGCATACGCGTGCCGGATCGGGTGCGGTGCACGGGAGGAACTCCTACGCTCGGAGTGAGAGCCGGGCACGGCCCTCGGACAGCACCCGCGGACCCGCCCGCCGGAAGGGACGGACAGACCCGCTCGCCGGAAGGAACCGCATGACTGTCGACCCGAACGAGCCGGACACATTCGCCGAGGAAGAAGAGGACGTCGTGCTGGACGAGGAGACCCCGGAGGCCGACGCGGCCGAGCAGCACACCGAGCTGCAGCCGCACGAGGACGAGCCGCTCAACCACATCAAGCACGACGCCGCGAACGACGCGGACGCCATCGAGCAGGCGCGGGTCGTCACGCTCGACGAGGACGACTACCGCTGAGTAGCCCCGTGGTCCTTCATTGATTTGTTCGGTTTACCGTCCAACTACTTGGCCGTCGCCTCTCGCCCCAGGCGTCCGGTCCGTGAAATTCTGCGTTCGCACCGCGCACTGCCGGGTTACCCAAAAGTACGATGGCGGCGCGACGTCAGAGCGCGCATGGATCGATTTTTGGGAGGCGGCGTGAGCGCCATCGAGCAGACAGAGGCAGCACGCCCTCGGGGCACGCGCCTGCCGCGCCGTGCCCGACGGAACCAGCTCCTCGGCGCGGCCCAGGAGGTGTTCGTCGCCCAGGGGTACCACTCGGCCGCCATGGATGACATCGCCGAGCGGGCCGGCGTCAGCAAGCCGGTGCTCTACCAGCACTTCCCGGGCAAGCTGGAGCTGTATCTGGCGCTGCTCGACCAGCACTGCGAGGCCCTGCTCCTCGCGGTGCGCGCGGCCCTCGCGTCCACCACGGACAACAAGCTGCGCGTCGCGGCCACCATGGACGCCTACTTCGCGTACGTCGAGGACGAGGGCGGCGCCTTCCGTCTGGTCTTCGAGTCGGACCTCACCAACGAGCCGGCCGTGCGCGAGCGCGTCGAGCGGGTCTCGCTGCAGTGCGCCGAGGCGATCTCCGACGTGATCGCCGAGGACACCGGCCTGGCCAAGGACGAGTCGATGCTGCTCGCCGTCGCCCTCGGCGGTGTCTCGCAGGTCGTCGCCCGCTACTGGCTGTCCAGCGAGTCCGCCATCCCGCGCGACAAGGCCGTGGCGCTGCTGACCTCGCTGGCCTGGCGCGGCATCGCCGGCTTCCCGCTGCACGGCGCGGACGGGCAGCTGAGCGCCGAGGGCCACTGAGCACCACCCCGTACGACTGGTCGCCGTCCGGTGCGGACGGCGGACGGCGGTACGAGAGGCTCGGCGCTCGCGGTTGTTCGCTCTTGGCGTTCCCTGCGCGCGCCGTGTCCGTCCCCTCACCGGGCTAATGTGGGCGAGTACGGCGCGGGACCCACGCGCAAGGCTGACCGTTCGGAGGGACATAGCCGTGGAGGTCAAGATCGGCGTGCAGCACGCACCCCGGGAGATCGTGCTGGAGAGCGGACAGTCCGCCGAGGAGGTCGAGCGCGCGGTGGCCGACGCGCTGGCCGGCAAGGCGCAGCTGCTCAGCCTGACGGACGAGAAGGGCCGCAAGGTCCTGGTGCCGGCTGACAAGATCGCGTACGTCGAGCTCGGCGAGCCGGCGGTGCGTCGGGTGGGCTTCGGCGCGCTCTGAGCGACACACAGACGGGCAGGGGCCCGGCGGACTTCGGTCCGCCGGGCCCCTTCTCTTGTCCGTGTCTGCCCACGTCAGGGCGTATGGGGAGGATTGTCATCACGAGTGACCGGGTAGGACGGGTGTGACCGAACGCCCGCCCCGCACACCCCCGCGAGGTGATCCGCCGTGTTCCTGGAAGCCCTCGGTTCCGCTCTGCTCGGTTTCGCCCTGGCCTGGGCAGCCGTGCACCGGCTCTCCGACCGCCTCCCCGCACGGGGCGCCGTCCTGACCACGGGGACGCTCGGCGGCGTCTTCGGTGCCCTGGTCACCCACGGCGCCCTCGGGCCCGGCCACTTCCTGGCCACCCTGATCGGCGCCGTCGCGATCGCGGCCGTGCTGCTGTCGCTGCTGATCCGGCCCGCCTCGCGACGACTGCGCCGATCAGCGGCGGTCTGAGGCCACTTCCCCGGAGGGAGTCACGCGGCGAGGAGTCACGCGGGGAGGAGTTACGCGGCGAGGCCGAGCGCGGCCATGCGCTTGGTGTGCGCCTCGGTGATGCGGGAGAACATCCGGCCGACCTCGGCGAGGTCGAAGCCCGCGGCCATCCCGTCCACGCCACCGACGAGCATCGTCGACAGCGCGTCGCGCTCGGCGACCACGCGCTGCGCCTGCGACAGGGCCTCGCCCATCAGCCGGCGCGCCCACAGGGCGAGGCGGCCGCCGACCCGCGGGTCTGCGTCGATCGCGGCGCGGACCTTCTCGACGGCGAAGTTGCCGTGGCCGGTGTCGTCGAGCACGCCGAGCACCAGGGCGCGGGTGTCGGAGTCGAGGCGGGCCGCGACCTCCCGGTAGAAGTCGCTGGCGATCGAGTCGCCGACGTACGCCTTGACCAGGCCCTCCAGCCAGTCGGACGGGGCGGTCTGGCGGTGGAACTCGTCCAGCGCCCTGGCGAACGGCTCCATCGCCTCGGTCGGCGGGGCGTCCACGGCGGCGAGCCGGTCGCGCAGCTGCTCGAAGTGGTGGAACTCGGCGGAGGCCATCTTCGCCAGCTCGGCCTTGTCCGCGAGGGTCGGCGCCAGCTTGGCGTCCTCGGCGAGCCGCTCGAAGGCCGCGAGCTCGCCGTAGGCGAGGGCGCCGAGCAGGTCGATCACGGCGGCGCGGTACTGCGGCACGGCGGAGGCGGTGGCCCAGTCCTGGGCGGCGATACCGGTGGGTGTGGCGTTGTCGGGCGTCTCCATGAGCGCACAATAGCCCGCTCCGTCGTCCGCCAAGGGCCCTGGTCAGTGACTGTGACCGTGACCTCGGCGGGAATTCTCCCGACACACATGCGCGATTCCGGGGTACAGTGGTAAGGCGCCTGCTGAGTATGCGGACATGCTTTCGCACGTTCGGACGTACCCGGTGGGCCGACTCATGAATGAGGATGCCCGGTCGGTGGCCCGATCGGCTCCGGCCCGACAGCCCTTCCGGCGGCCTGCCGAAGGGTCCCTCAAGCGGCACGACGCTCGAGCGAAGGCAGCGGTCCCGCGCCACCCGGCGGTGATCTTCCCGATCCCGCAGGAAGTTCCCGGCACGGTGAGACCCCCCTCGTTCGCCTCGCGCCGCGTCTCACAGAAGAGGCAGCACCCTGACTACGTTCCGAGAGCTCGGAATTCTCACCGAGACCGCCGAGGCCCTGGAAGCCGTCGGCATCGTCACCCCCTTCCCCATCCAGGAGATGACCCTTCCGGTCGCCCTTTCCGGCACCGACGTCATCGGCCAGGCCAAGACCGGTACGGGCAAGACCCTCGGCTTCGGCCTCCCGATCCTGGAGCGCGTGACCGTCCCCGCCGACGTCGAGGCCGGCCGGGCCAAGCCCGAGCAGCTGACCGACGCCCCGCAGGCGCTCATCGTCGTCCCCACCCGCGAGCTGTGCCAGCAGGTCACCAACGACCTGCTCACCGCCGGCAAGGTGCGCAACGTGCGCGTCCTCGCCATCTACGGCGGCCGCGCGTACGAGCCGCAGGTCGAGGCGCTGAACAAGGGCGTCGACGTGGTCGTCGGCACCCCCGGCCGGCTGCTCGACCTGGCCGGGCAGCGCAAGCTCGACCTGTCCCACGTCAAGGTGCTCGTCCTGGACGAGGCCGACGAGATGCTCGACCTGGGCTTCCTGCCCGACGTCGAGAAGATCATGAACATGCTTCCGGCGAAGCGCCAGACCATGCTGTTCTCGGCGACCATGCCGGGCGCGGTCATCGGCCTGGCCCGCCGCTACATGTCGAAGCCCACGCACATCCGCGCCACCTCGCCGGACGACGAGGGCGCGACCCACGCGAACATCACGCAGCACGTGTTCCGCGCCCACAACATGGACAAGCCGGAGCTCGTCTCCCGCATCCTGCAGGCCCGCGGTCGCGGTCTCGCGATGATCTTCTGCCGTACGAAGCGGACCGCCGCCGACATCGCCGAGCAGCTGGAGCGGCGCGGCTTCGCCTCCGGCGCCGTCCACGGCGACCTCGGCCAGGGCGCCCGCGAGCAGGCGCTGCGCGCCTTCCGCAACGGCAAGGTCGACGTGCTCGTGGCCACCGACGTCGCCGCGCGCGGCATCGACGTCGAGGGCGTCACGCACGTCATCAACTACCAGTCCCCCGAGGACGAGAAGACCTACCTGCACCGCATCGGCCGCACCGGCCGCGCGGGCGCGAGCGGTACGGCGATCACGCTGGTCGACTGGGACGACATCCCGCGCTGGCAGCTGATCAACAAGGCGCTGGAGCTCGACTTCGGCAACCCGGTCGAGACGTACTCCAGCTCGCCGCACCTGTACGAGCTCCTCGACATCCCCGAGGGCACCAAGGGCATCCTGCCGCGCGCCGAGCGCACCCGCGCCGGCCTCGACGCGGAGGAGATCGAGGACCTCGGCGAGCCCGGCGGCCGTCGTGGCCGCGCCCCGCGCCGCGAGCAGCAGCAGGCCGAGGAGCGCCCGGCCCGTACGCCGCGCCAGCGCCGCCGTACCCGCGGTGGCGGCGAGCTCGCCGACCAGGCGAGCCCGGCGACCACCACCGAGCAGACCGCCGACACGGACGCCGCCGAGTCCGCCGGCCCGCGCCGCCCGCGCCGCCGCCGCACCCGCGGCGGAGCCGGCGCCGGCATTCCGGTCGCGGGTGCGACCCCGGTCGTGACGGAGACCGCCGAGGCCGCTCCGGCCGCCGAGGCTCCGGCCGCCGAGGGCGCTCCGGCGGCCGAGGGCGCCCGGACCCGCCGTCGGCGCGGCCGCTCGGGTGAGGCCCGTACGGTCGAGGCGACGGTCGAGACCCAGGTGACGGTGGACGCCGACACCGAGGCCGCCCAGACGGCCGAGACCGCCGTGGCCGACGCCGCCGGCGCCACCGCCGAGTCGGGCTCCCGTCGCCGTGCGCGCGGCCGCTCCGGCGAGGCCCGTACCGCCGAAGCCGCGGTCGAGACCGCCGTACCGGAGACCCCTGCGGCGAAGCCCGCCGCGGTCGAGACCCCGGTCGTCGAGGCCCCCGCGGCCGAGGCACCGGCCGCCGAGACCCGTACCCGCCGCACCCGCGGCCGGTCCGCTGAGGCTGAGGCGCCGGTCGTCGAGACCCCGGTCGTCGAGGCCCCCGCGGCCGAGGCACCGGCCGCCGAGACCCGTACCCGCCGCACCCGCGGCCGGTCCGCCGACGCCGAGACCCCGGTCGTCGAGACCCCGGTCGCCCAGGCTTCGGTCGTCGAGGCCGAGGAGGCCCCGCGCCGTCGTCGTGGTCGTGGTGCGCCGGTGGCCGCGAAGGCCGCCGCTTCCGTCGCCGTGGCCGCTCCGGCCGAGGCGTCGGCGCCGCGTCGGCGCCGGGTGCGGCCGCGTGCCGCCGAGGAGACGGTGACGTTCCAGACGGTGGAGACGGCCGCGGCCGCGCTGGCCGCCACGGTGCCGGCCCAGGCGACCGAGGAGCCGAAGCCGGTGCGTGCGGCTGCCGCCACCGTGCCCGCGCAGGCCACCGCCCCGGTCTCCGCTCCCGCCACCGCTCCTGCTGTCGCCCCGGCCGCCGCTCCGACGGCCGGCCCGCGGGTCCGCCGCCGGGCGACGCGTCCGGCGACGAACAGCGTCGCGACCGTCGTCGAGGAGCCGAAGGTCACGGTCGAGGAGCCGGTCGCCGCGCCCGTCGAGGAGCCGAAGCCGGTCCGCCGGCGGGCGACCCGCCGGGTGTCGAGCCCGGTGACGTCGACCTCCGCCGAGGCCGGTGTGGTGATCATCGCCGCCGCGCCCGTCGAGGAGCCGAAGCCGGTCGCCGAGCCGGTCGCCGAGCCCGTGGCGGAGCCGAAGAAGGCCGCCCCGCGCAGGCGCACCGCCGCGAAGAAGGCCGTGGCCGAGCCGGTCGCCGAGACCGTCGAGGCCGAGGCGCCGAAGGCTCCGCGCAAGCGGGCCGCCGCGAAGAAGGCCGTCGCCGAGCCGGTCGCCGAGACCGTCGAGGCCGAGGCCCCGAAGAAGGCGGCCCCGCGCAAGCGCACCACCAAGAAGGCCGTGGCCGCGGCCGAGCCGGTCGCCGAGACCGTCGAGGCCACCGAGGCCCCTAAGGCCGCGCCGCGCAAGCGGGCCGCTGCCAAGAAGGCCGTCGCGGCCGTGGCGCCGGACGCGTCCGAGCCGAAGACGACGACCCGTCGCCGTACGGTGAAGAAGGCGGCCGAGCCGGTCGCCGAGGCCGCCGAGGCCGAGGCCCCGAAGAAGGCGGCGCCGCGCAAGCGCGCCACCAAGAAGGCCGCCGCCGCACCGGAGGCGTAGTCACCCGCGTATCGCGGCCCGGTCCCTCCCCGAGGGGCCGGGCCGCGGTGCGTTCTGCGGTGTCACGGCCTGCGGTTACAGTCCCTGTATGAGCAAGCCCCGCTCCCTCGCGCTGCCGCCCCGCACCCGTGCCTACCGCCTCTCCACCGCACGGGGCGACTTCGCCGTGCTCGACGCCGCGCCCGCACCCGCCGCCGTTCCCCGGCACGGGACCGTGCTGCTGCTGCCCGGCTTCACCGGCAGCAAGGAGGACTTCCTGGCGCTGCTCGGCCCGCTGGGCGACGCCGGCTACCGCGCGGTCGCCGTCGACGGGCGCGGCCAGCACGAGACGCCGGGTCCGCGCGGCCGGGCGGCCTATCGCCGCAAGGCGCTCGCGCTCGACGTGGTGGCGCAGGCGGCAGCGCTCGGCGACGGGCCGGTGCATCTGCTCGGGCACTCCTTCGGCGGCCTGGTGGCGCGCGCGGCGGCGGAGCTCGCGCCGGACGCGTTCCTCTCGCTCACCCTGCTCGCCTCGGGCCCGACGAAGGTCGCGCGTTCCCAGCGGGTGCGGGTCCGCGCGCTGCGCACCGCGTTCGCGCTGCTGTCGAAGGAGCGGGTGTGGCAGGCGACCCGCTGGCTGGACAGCCGGGGCGAGGAGCCGGGCGTGACGGATCCGCCGGAGATCGTGGCCTTCCTGCGCCGCCGCTGGATGCGGACCCGGATCGCTCAGCTCGCGGGCGCGGGCCGGCTGATCCTCGGCGACCCGGACGGCACGGCGGCGCTGGGCGCGCTGCCGATGCCGCTGCACATCGCGTACGGCGACGAGGAGACGGTCTGGCCGGTGCAGGCCCTCGCGGCGGCGGCCGCCCGTACCGGCGCGCACCACACGGTGGTCGCGGGCGCGGGCCACTCCCCCAACGTCTCGCACCCGGAGGAGCTGGCGGCGCGGCTCACCGCGTTCTGGGACCTCAGCGCGCAGACGCGCGCGCCCCGCGCGGCCGCCGGTCGCAACGCGGCGGAAGCCTCGTCGTAACCGCGCTCTGCGAGGATCGTCGCAAGGCTCCACCGGCACTAGTTAGCCATCCGAAAAATTTCCTTAGCGTAGGGAATGTTTCTCGGACGGGCCTCGTTGTACCCCTACGTAACGCAGTTCTCCGCCCTGGAGGATCAACTCAGACGAAGGGAGAAGCCCATGCGCTTCGAAATCCTGCGCCTCGACGACATCGACGGCACCCCCGTCGACTCCACTGTCGTGGACGCCGCCTCCGTCAACGGGATCGTGCAGCAGGCCGCCGCGATCGGCCAGCGCATCTGGATCCGGCCGGCCGACGCCTCGGCCTCGTAACCGGCACACCTCATTCACGCACCGCGCCCCCGCACGGACTCCGCAGAACGGAATCCGTACGGGGGCGCAGTGGTGTCCGGGGCCGGTTCGCCGGCCCCGGAGCGCGTCAGGAGCCCTGGATGATCTGGGTGACGCCGTTGACGATCTGCTGCACCGCGATGGCGGACAGCATCATGCCGGCGAGCCGGGTGACCAGGACGACGCCGCCGTCCTTGATGACCCGGATGATCAGCAGCGAGTACCGCATGGTCACCCACAGCACGAGGTGCATGGCGGCGATGGCGGTCCACACCGAGATCTGCGAGGCGACGCTGTTCGCGTTCTGCACGGCGAGGATCACGGACACGATCGCACCGGGGCCGGCGAGCAGCGGCATGCCGAGGGGCACGAGGGCGACGTTGACGTCCTTGGTCTGCTTCGGCTCGTCGGTCTTGCCGGTGAGCAGGTCGAGCGCGATGAGCAGCAGGAGCAGCCCGCCCGCGATCATCAGCGCGGGGACGGAAACGTGCAGATAGGCCAGGATCTGCTGGCCGAGGATGCCGAAGACGGTGATGACGCCGAAGGCGACGGCGACGGCCTGCCAGGCCATGCGGCGCTGGACCTTGGCGGGGCGGCCGCCGGTGAGGGCGAGGAAGATCGGGGTGATCCCCGGGGGATCCATGATCACGAAGAGGGTGAGGAACAGCGAGCCGAAGACGGCGACGTCGAACACGGTGTGGCCTTGCGCGAAAGGGGTGTACAAGAGCATCCGGAACCAGAGGTTCCGAGAGAAGGGCAGGCGGAAGCCATGCCTGAGGAGGAAGTCATGCGACGCACCTCGCTCCGCCCGGTCACCGGTGGGCGACGGGCGGAGCCTGTGTGCTGCGTGGATCAGGCGCGTCCGCCGGCGCCCGGCACCGGGAAGGCGCCGGTCGCGCGGCGCGTGATCTCGCCGTAGATCTCGGGGTCGGTCATGAAGTCGCCGAGGCCGACGGTCTTGCGGCTGCCGTGGTAATCGCTGGAGCCGGTGGTCAGCAGACCGAGCTCCTTCGCGAGGCCGCGCAGCCGCGCCCGCGTCGGCTCGTCGTGGTCCATGTGGTCGACCTCGATGCCGTCGAGGCCGGCCTCGGCGAGCCGGGCGATGGCCGACTCGGGCACGCACTCGCCGCGCTTGAGGGCCAGCGGGTGGGCGAAGACGGTGACGCCGCCGGCGGCCTTGACCAGGCGGATGGCGTCGACGGGGTCCAGCTCGTGCTTCTCGACGTACGCGCGGCCGCCGTCGGCGAGCCACTCGGGCGTGAAGGCGCCGGAGACGTCGGGCACGACGCCCAGCTCGACGAGCGCCTCGGCGACGTGCGGGCGGCCGACGGAGCCGTCGCCGGCGATGCGGGCGACCTGGTCCCAGGTGACGGGGACGCCGAGCTCCTGGAGCTTGCCGACCATGGCGCGGGCGCGCGGCACGCGGTCGTCGCGGACCAGCTCGCGCTCGGCGAGCAGGGCGGGCTCTTCGGGGTCGAAGAGGTAGGCCAGCATGTGCAGGCTCACGCCGTCGTAGCGGCAGGAGAGTTCGGCGCCGGTGACGAGGGTCAGCCCCTCGGGCAGGGCGGCGACGGCCTCCGCGTACCCGCGGCTGGTGTCGTGGTCGGTCAGCGCGACCACGTCGAGCCCGGCGGCGGCCGCGTTGCGCACCAGCTCGGCCGGGGTGTCCGTACCGTCCGAGGCCGTGGAGTGGGTGTGCAGATCGATGCGCACGACGCAGGACTCCAAAGGGCTCGGGGCGGACGACAGGGACGATCCAGCATAACGGGCGAATCGAACACCCGTGTACGGAACCGCGAAACCGGTCCGCCCCTTACCTCGCCCCCTGCTACGTCAGCCCCATCCCCCGCCTTGCCCCGCTACGTCAGCAGCCTCGGTGTCAGCGCCCCGCACGGCAGCAGCTCGACCTCCGCGCCCGCGTCCCGCAGATCGGTGAGGACCAGCTCGTCGTACATCAGCAGGCCGGACTGCTCGGGCCAGACGACCGCCCACAGCCACAGACCGCGCGCCTCGCCCGCGAAGACCGCGCGGTCCTGCGGGGCGCCGGTGACATGCCAGAGCGGCGTCGGCCGGCCGGCGGCGAGCACCTTGACCTGCGGCGGCTTGTCGATGGCCATGCCGGATCCGGGATCGGGGCCGTCGATGCCGGCGTACCGGGCGCCGAGGCCGACGCCCAGCTCCTCGGCGACGAGCAGCAGCTCCCCGATGCCGCCGAGCGGACCGGGTCCGGAGCAGGCGACGACGGTCGCGCGTCCACCGTTGCGGTCGTCACCGGCGTACGCCACCCCGGTGAAAAGCCATCCGACGGGCAGGGGCCACGGCATCCACACCGGCACGTGGGACCGGTGCACGACGGCACCGAGGGCCTCGACGCTGGGCGGGATCACGGGCTGAAGCGGGTGCACCGAGCCATGCACATCGCACTGCCAGGAGTCGGCGAAGAGACCGGGCGCCCTGACCCGGCCACCGCACTTCGGGCAACTGGGTTCGCCCCTCATAGGGCTCAACGGTCCTACCCCGGGAGCGCCCCGTCAAGGACGATCACCGACGATCACCCGTCCGGACGGAGAGCATCACCCGCCCAAATACATGTAGCTTGCACTCATTAGCTCGCCTAACTTATTCTGTGTATATCGCAACCATCTGCGGAGGGTGAGGAATGAAGAGAGCGGAAGACACCTTCGACGAAGGGGCGGCCGGCGGCGGCATCCTGCGCCAGCCGCCCGCCGTCTGGGCCACGGCCGGCGCGTCCGTCGTCGCCTTCATGGGCATCGGCCTGGTCGACCCGATCCTGCCCTCGATCGCACAGGGCCTGCGCGCCACCCCCAGTCAGGTGTCGCTGCTGTTCACCTCGTACTTCCTCATCACCGCCGTCGCGATGCTGATCACCGGCTTCGTCTCCAGCCGCATCGGCGGCCGCCGGACGCTGCTCGCCGGACTCGCGCTGGTCGTCGTCTTCGCCGCACTCGCCGGCACCTCCGACTCGGTCGGCGAGCTGGTCGGCTTCCGGGCCGGCTGGGGCCTCGGCAACGCGCTCTTCGTCTCGACCTCGCTCGCCGTGATCGTCGGCGCGGCGGCCGGCGGCAGCGCGGCGGCGATCCTGCTCTACGAGTCGGCGCTCGGCCTCGGCATGGCGTGCGGCCCGCTGCTCGGCGCCGTCCTCGGCGACGCGAGCTGGCGCTACCCGTTCTTCGGCACCGCCGCCCTGATGGCGATCGGCTTCCTGTGCATCACGGTCTTCCTGAAGGAGCAGCCGAAGCCTGCCCGGAAGACCTCGCTGCTCGACCCCCTCCGGGCACTCGGCCACGGCGGGCTCGCCTCGGCGGCGGCATCCGCGTTCTTCTACAACTACTGCTTCTTCACGGTGCTGGCCTTCACGCCGTTCGTGCTGAACATGACGCCGTACAAGTCGGGCGCCGTCTTCTTCGCCTGGGGCGTGCTGCTCGCCGTCTTCTCGGTGCTCGTGGCACCCCGGCTGCAGCGGCGGTTCGGCTCGCTGAAGGTGCTCGGCGGCTCGCTGGTCCTGCTCGCGCTCGACGTCGCGGTGCTCGGCTACGGGAACCACACGACGGCCGTCGTCTGCACGGTCCTGTCGGGCGCGTTCATCGGCGTCAACAACACCGTCTTCACCGAGCTGGCGCTCGGCGTCTCGGACGCCCCGCGCCCGGTGGCGAGCGCGGGCTACAACTTCGTCCGCTGGTTCGCGGCGGCGGCCGCCCCGTACCTCGCGCCGAAGATCGAGGAGTGGAGCGACATCCACATGCCGTTCGTGATCGCGGCCGTCGCCGCCGTGATCGGCGCGGGCATCGTGTGGGTGAGGCGCGCCGCCCTCACGCACGACGCGGCGGAACTGGCCCCGCGGCACGCGACGGAGGACGGCGTCACGGTCTTCGCCGACTGACCCGGAAGCGCGGGCTCAGTCCAGCGGCACGGACCTGCGCAGCGGATCGCGCAGGTCCGTGCCGTTCGCCAGCCAGCGCTCCTCCAGGGCCTGCGCCCCGTGCACCCGCTTCCACGCGGCCTCGTTCTGCGTCATCGGCAGCAGCGGCAGGAAGCGGACCGGGTCCATGGGGTCGTCGAGGTCCAGGTCCTCCACCAGGCCGCCCGGCTCGGCGACGAGGACCGAGCTGAAGGGCGCGCCCGGCCACAGCGGCTCGCCCACGTCGAGCGAGGCGCCCGGGGCCACGACCACGCCCTCGACCTGCGGGGTGGCGGCGAACACCGCGAGCGCGCGGAGCACCTTGTCGGTGTCGGCGAGGCCGGCGCGTACGGAGAGGACCAGTTCGGCGCGGGGGCCCTTGACCGGGTCGGCGAGCACGGCCGTCGGGTCGGCCATCGGCTGGGCGGACATCCCGAGGGTCGCGTAACGCACCAGGCCGGCGTCCGCGTCGACGAAGCGGAGCACCTCGATGCGGTCGGTGCCGAGGAAGGTGATCGCGGCGCGGGCGTCCGGCTCGCCGAGGGCCGTGCGGAGCCGGGCCTCGACGAGAGCGAGAATTTCTGCCATGCGGCGAGCATAAAGCGCGTATGGAACGGGCAAAGTAAGGGATTGACCCTCAGTCGGCTGATAGTCTTGGCCACTGGTCGGGATGGATTACCCGACTGCTCGTCACACGTCATCCCTCACGAGGGACCGGCCGGAGGAGGTGGGACTGCGATGGATCGAAGTCGATCGGGCAGTACCAGCCGCTCTTCCGCCGAGCCGCACCGGCAGTAATCCGAGCAACACCAGCACCAGCCGGGCGCGTTTCTCCCTCCGGTGACTCCAGGGCCGTCTCGAAGGTCCCTCCTCTCCGGCATCTCGCACGACGGAAGAGCTCCCTCTGTTGCCTGAGAGCAGCGCTCTTGCCCGAGAGCGGCGCTCTCTGCCCCGTCAGTAGCGAACGCCGTCACCGCGATCCCCCGGTGCCGCCCGCTTTGTGGACGACGTACCTCCACGTCCCCATTCCGGGCTGTGCCACGGTCGCCGACGGCCGATCCGTGAAGGAGCACGCCCATGTCGATGATCCGTGACCTGCGCGCCGCCGTCCGTCCGTCCCTGCGGCACTCCCTCCGCAAGCCCGTCGTCGCGCCACCGTACGACCCCACCCGCGACCCCGCCGCCCCCACCGCCGTCGTCGACTGCGCCGTCTACCGCGACGGCCGCCGGGTCGACGACCGCACCTGCCTGACGCCGCGCGGCGCGATGCGCCAGGTGCGGGAGCGCGGCGGCTTCGCGTGGATCGGGCTGCACGAGCCGACCGAGGCCGAATTCGCCGGTATCGCCGCCGAGTTCGGGCTGCACCCGCTCGCCGTCGAGGACGCCGTCCACGCCCACCAGCGGCCCAAGCTGGAGCGGTACGACGACACCCTCTTCACCGTCTTCAAGACGATCCACTACGTCGAGCACGCCGAACTCACCGCCACCAGCGAGGTCGTGGAGACCGGCGAGGTGATGGTGTTCACCGGCCCCGACTTCGTCATCACCGTCCGGCACGGCGGCCAGGGCTCGCTGCGCAACCTGCGCCACCGCCTCCAGGGCGAGCCCGAGCTGCTCGCCAAGGGCCCCTCGGCGGTGCTGCACGCCATCGCCGACCATGTCGTCGACGGCTACATCGCGGTCGCGGACGCCGTCGAGCTCGACATCGACCAGATCGAGATCGACGTCTTCTCGCCGCCGGCCAAGGGCTCCACGCGCGGCGCCGACACCGGCCGGATCTACCAGCTCAAGCGCGAGGTGCTCGAGTTCAAGCGGGCCGTCACGCCGCTGATGCGCCCGATGCAGCTGCTCAGCGAGCGCCCGATGCGGCTCGTCGACCCGGACATCCAGAAGTACTTCCGGGACGTCGCCGACCACCTCGCCCGCGTCCAGGAGCAGGTCGTCGGCTTCGACGAGCTGCTCAACTCGATCCTCCAGGCCAACCTGGCGCAGGCGCAGGTCGCCCAGAACGAGGACATGCGCAAGATCACCTCGTGGGCGGCGATCGTCGCCGTCCCGACGGCGGTCTGCGGCGTGTACGGCATGAACTTCGACCACATGCCGGAGCTGCACTGGAAGTACGGCTACCCGATGGTCCTCGCGGGCATCGCGTTCGCCTGCCTGGCCATCCACCGCACGCTCAAGCGGAACGGCTGGCTGTAGCACCGACGGCGCTCGGTAGGCTGCGGGCATGACAGACGCGCTGCTCGGGCCCGCCCTCGTCGAGGAGGCCACCAAGAAGTCCGGCCTCATCTGGGTGCGGGGCGAGGCCCCGGCCGCCCGCGCGCTCTGGCACGTGTGGCACGACGGCGCCGCCCTGGTCGTCGGCGACGGCCCCGGCGAGCAGCCGCTGCCGGGCCTGGTCGACGGCGGCACCGCCGAGGTCACCGTCCGCAGCAAGGACAAGGGCGGCCGGATCGTCGCCTGGACCGCCGCCGTGCGCGAGATCGCGTCCGGTACGGAGGAGTGGGACGCCGCCGTCGCCGAGCTCAAGGGCAAGCGGCTGAACGCGCCCGACGGCGAGGCCATGCCGGAGCGCTGGGCGCGCGAGTGCCGGGTGGTGCGGCTGGAACCGCGCACCTCGACGACCGACCTGCCGGACGGCTCGCTCGCCGCCGTACCGCTGCCGTCGGACGCGACGACCCGGCGCGCGGTGCCGCCGGCGCTGCCGAAGCTCCTCTTCCGCCGGAAGAAGCGCCGCTGAGCGTGGACGGTGCGAGGGGCGGCGCCGGGAGCGGTTACGTACGGGGCAGCCGGTTGCCGTAGTCGACGGTCTGGCCCTTGGCGGGCGCGGCCAGCGGGAAGTCCTTGTCCCACTCGGACAGCATCACGACGCCCGCGCCGCCACCGCGCGCGAAGCGCACCGGGTACGGGGTGCCGTCCAGGGAGACGTCGAGGGAGCCGCCGTCGCCGCTCTCGCCGCCCTTGATGGTGATCGTGCGGGTGCCGCCGATCTTGCCGTGGTCGCCCTTGACCAGCTCGCCGTGGAGCCCGATCAGGCCGTCGAGCAGCACGCCCATGTCGGTGAAGCCGCGCAGCTGCTTGTACGAGGGGTCGTTCTGCGGCACCTTCACGTACATGTCGTCGAGCTTGTCGGCCGCTTCGGATCCCGTGTCCGAAGCAGAACCGGAACCGGAACCGGAGTCCGAACCGGAGCCGGATCCCGAACCGGAGTCCGAGGGCGACTGCGTCGACGACTCCTCGTGCGACCAGAAGCCCGCGTCCGCCTTCAGATAGAGCGCGTCCCCGACCCGCAGCAGCTCGAAGGTGCTGTTCTTCGTCGTCACCGAGCCCGAGGCGCCGTCCTGCTTCAGCCGCATGTTCAGCTTGAACGTGCCGCCCTTGCTGACCAGCGTGCCCGAGAGCCGCACCGCCTTCGCCGCGTCCGCCGCCGACTGGGCCTGCTGCTCGATGGCCGGCGCGGTCAGCTTGCCCACGCCGTTGGTGCCCTCGTCCGGATCGCCGGCGCAGGCGGTGAGCGCCGCCGCGAGACCGGTGCAGAGGGCCAGCGGCAGAGCGGCCCGGCGGATGCGCGGGGACGGGCGGAGAGCGGTCACCTGGGCGCCTCTCTGGTCGGTGGGGGGGACGGGCCGGCGGGGGAACCGGAGGCCGGTGGGGACGGCAGACCGCAGCGTACCCGGGCCGGATGACGCGCCTGCGGGCAGCCGCCCGCGGGCCAGCCGTACGGGCGGCCCTGACGGAGCGGCTCCGGGCGGCACCGGCTAGCCTGAAGCCGGTGAATCCGGCAAGTTCGGAGAATCCCCGACAATCGGCAAGGACAGACGGCGACTGACGGCGACCGACGGCAGAACCAATCGGATCGCGCGGCACGGAGGAGGCGCGTGGCATGGCGGCAGGCGCCCCCCGCATCTTCGTCTCCCATCTCGCCGGGGTCCCGGTCTTCGACCCCGTCGGCGACCAGGTCGGCCGGGTCAGCGACCTGGTGGCCATGCTGCGCGTGGGCCGGCGCCCGCCGCGGCTGCTCGGCATGGTCGTCGAGGTGCTGTCCCGGCGCCGCGTCTTCGTGCCCATGACCCGGATCACCGGCCTGGCGTCCGGGCAGGTCATCACCACCGGCGTGGTCAACATGCGGCGCTTCGAGCAGCGCCCCACCGAACGGCTCGTGCTGGGCGAGCTGCTCGACCGGCGGGTGCGGCTCGTGGAACCCGACGGCTCGGAGGGCGAGGAGGTCACCGTCCTCGACGTCGCCATTCAGCAGCTGCCGGCCCGCCGCGACTGGGAGATCGACAAGGTCTTCGTGCGGCGCGGCAAGGGCGGGGCGCTGCGCCGCAAGGGAGAGACGCTGACCGTCGACTGGTCGGGCGTCACCGGCTTCTCCCTGGAGGAGCACGGGCAGGGCGCCGAGAACCTGGTCGCCACCTTCGAGAAGCTGCGCCCCGCCGACCTGGCCAACGTGCTGCACCACCTCTCCCCCAAGCGCCGCGCCGAGGTCGCCGCCGCACTCGACGACGACCGGCTCGCGGACGTACTGGAGGAGCTGCCCGAGGACGACCAGATCGAGATCCTCGGCAAGCTGAAGGAGGAGCGGGCCGCCGACGTCCTGGAGGCGATGGACCCGGACGACGCGGCCGACCTGCTCTCCGAGCTGCCGGAGGAGGACAAGGAGCGGCTGCTCACGCTGATGCAGCCGGACGACGCGGCGGACGTGCGGCGGCTCCTGGCGTACGAGGAGCGGACCGCGGGCGGTCTGATGACGACGGAGCCGATCGTGCTGCGCCCGGACGCCACGGTCGCCGACGCGCTCGCCCGGGTGCGGCTGCAGGACCTGTCGCCGGCGCTCGCGGCGCAGGTGTACGTGTGCCGGCCGCCGGACGAGACGCCGACGGGCAAGTACCTGGGCACGGTGCACTTCCAGCGGCTGCTGCGGGACCCGCCGTTCACATTGGTCGGCGGGATGGTCGACAGCGATCTGCCGCCGCTCGGCCCGGACACCCCGCTGCCGGCCGTGACCAGCTATTTCGCCGCGTACAACCTGGTCGCGGCGCCGGTGGTGGACGAGAGCGGTTCGCTGCTCGGGGTGGTGACGGTGGACGACGTCCTCGACCACCTGCTGCCGGACGACTGGCGGGAGACGGAGTTCCACGAGGAGGGGGTGCACCGTGGCTGAGCGCGCACAGGAGCGCGAGCGGGAGCGGGAGCGGCAGCTGCCCCGGATCCGTCTCGACCAGCCGCGCGTACGGCGGCCCCGGTTCCTGCCCGAGTACGACCCGGAGGCCTTCGGGCGGCTGTCGGAGCGCATCGCCCGCTTCCTGGGGACGGGGCGGTTCATCGTCTGGATGACGGTGATCATCATCGCGTGGGTGGTGTGGAACATCTCCGCCCCGGACGCGCTGCGCTTCGACAACTACCCGTTCATCTTCCTGACCCTGATGCTGTCGCTGCAGGCCTCGTACGCGGCCCCGCTGATCCTGCTCGCGCAGAACCGGCAGGACGACCGGGACCGGGTCAACCTCGAACAGGACCGCAAACAGAACGAGCGCTCGATCGCGGACACCGAGTACCTGACGCGGGAGATCGCGGCGCTGCGGATGGGCCTGGGCGAGGTCGCGACCCGGGACTGGATGCGCTCGGAGCTCCAGGACCTGCTCAAGGAGCTGGAGGAGCGGCGGGATCTATTCCCGGACGGCGGTCCGCACGGGAGTGACGTACCCGACCGTTGACAGGGCTTTCATCAGCCGGTGGTCGTCGCCGTACCATCTCTCTATGGCTACGGAAGACGCGGTGCGCGAAGCACTGGCGACGGTGAACGACCCCGAGATCAACAAACCGATCACCGAGCTCGGCATGGTGAAGTCGGTGGAGATCGGTGACGACGGCAAGGTCGCCGTGACGGTCTACCTCACCGTCTCCGGCTGCCCGATGCGCGAGACCATCACCCAGCGCGTGACGGACGCCGTCGCCCGGGTCGAGGGGGTCACCGGCGTCGACGTCTCCCTGGACGTCATGAGCGACGAGCAGCGCAAGGAGCTGGCCTCGGCGCTGCGCGGCACCACCGCCGAGCGCGAGGTGCCCTTCGCCAAGCCCGGCTCGCTGACCCGGGTCTACGCGGTGGCCTCCGGCAAGGGCGGCGTCGGCAAGTCCTCGGTGACGGTCAACCTGGCGGCGGCGATGGCGGCCGACGGGCTGAAGGTCGGCGTCGTGGACGCCGACATCTACGGCCACAGCGTGCCCCGCATGCTGGGCGTGGACGGCAAGCCCACCCAGGTCGAGAACATGATCATGCCGCCGTCGGCGAACGGCGTGAAGGTCATCTCCATCGGCATGTTCACGCCGGGCAACGCGCCGGTCGTGTGGCGCGGCCCGATGCTGCACCGCGCGCTCCAGCAGTTCCTCGCCGACGTGTACTGGGGCGACCTGGACGTCCTGCTGCTCGACCTGCCCCCGGGCACCGGCGACATCGCGATCTCCGTCGCGCAGCTGGTCCCGAACGCGGAGATCCTGGTCGTCACCACCCCGCAGCAGGCGGCGGCCGAGGTCGCCGAGCGGGCCGGTTCGATCGCCGTGCAGACCCACCAGAAGATCGTCGGCGTCGTCGAGAACATGTCGGGCCTGCCGTGCCCGCACTGCGACGAGATGGTCGACGTCTTCGGCACGGGCGGCGGCCAGAAGGTCGCCGACGGCCTCTCCCGCACCACCGGCACGACGGTCCCGGTCCTCGGCTCCATCCCGATCGACGTCCGCCTCCGCGAGGGCGGCGACGAGGGCAGGCCGGTCGTCCTGGCCGACCCCGACTCCCCGGCGGGCGCGGCCCTCCGCACCATCGCCGGCAAGCTCGGCGGCCGCCAGCGCGGCCTCTCGGGCATGAGCCTGGGCCTGACCCCGCGGAACAAGTTCTGATCCGAGCTCCACGAGCGAAGGGCGCCCCGCACGACCGCGGGGCGCCCTTCGTCATACGCGCGGCTCACGCGTACAGGCTCAGGTCCTTCACCTGCGCGAACGCCAGCCCGTACGCGCTCATCCCCCGCCCGTACGCCCCGATGTGCACCCCCGGCGCCGACCCCGCCAGCACCCAGCCGAACTCCGACTCGCGGTAGTGGAACGGCACCGGCACCCCGTCCACGGGCAGCGACAGCGTGGACCACTCCGGCCCGTCGAGGTCGTCGGCGAGCTCGAAGGCCGTCTCGGTCTGCTGGTCCAGCCAGTTGTCACGCCGGGCGTGGTCGAGCTGGGCGGGCCAGGTGTGGGCCAGGAGGCCCGAGCCGGCCAGCCAGGCGGCCGAGGAAACCGTGGTGGCGTCCAGGACGCCCGTACCGTCGCCGCTGCGGCGTACGGGGTTGGCGGCGACGGTCACGACGACCGCGAACCGCTCCTTCTCCGTGCCGCCCGCCTCGGACTTTATCGACGGCTCGTCACCGTGGCCCATGGAGCCGTGCTGCACGGTGCCGTCCGCCGCCGTGCCGATCTGCATCAGCCGGCGCGGGCCGGTGAACGCCTCGTCGAGCCCGTACCAGGCGAAGGGTGCGCGCAGAAAGCCGTCGGCTTCCACCCGACTCGTCGTCTTCATCTCGGCCGCCTCCTCGTTCGTCAACAGAGGGAGGATAGCCACCTATGCGGAGTGGGACGGTGACAGGACGTCGTCAGGTGGCGTCCGAGTCGTACGGCGGGCGCTCCGGGGTGTCCGGCTTGTCCTGCTTCTTCAGCAGGTCGGGCGACCCGTTGACGGCGGAAGGCACCGAGGACGGAGCGGGGGCGGACGTCTCGCGGCCGTGCACCGCGTCCGCGACCTCGTTCATCTCCTTGCGGAGGTCGAAGGTCGAGCGCAGCTCGTTGAGGTCCTTCAGGTCGGCGTTCTCGGCGAGCTGCTTGCGGATGAAGTTCTTGGGATTCAGGTCCTCGAACTCGAAGTCCTTGAACTCCGGGCCCAGCTCGCTGCGGATGTCCGCCTTGGCGTTGTCGGAGAACTCCCGGACCTTGCGGATGAAGCGCGAGACGTCCTGGATCACCTTCGGCAGCTTGTCCGGGCCGAAGATGAGCACGGCGAGCACCACGAGCGTCACCAGCTCGAGTGCGCCTATGTCGCTGAACACCCTGTAGCTCCTTCTCGCCGGTCCCGGGCGGCCCGCTCCACGGTACCCGCCCAAACTGTCGGGCGGGTACGGGGTGGTGTCCTCCACATGGACGCTTGGCCAGGTCCTAGGCTCCCGTTGACGAGCCCAGGGTCAAGGTCTTTGTCTGCTCTTTGCCGTTGCGGGTCAGGGTCAGCTCCAGCGTGTCCCCGGGGCGGTGCGAGCGGATCTTCACGATCAACTCCTCGCCGCTGTGCACGCGCTGGCCGTCGACCTTGGTGATGATGTCGCCGGGCTCGATGCCGGCCTTGTCGGCGGGGCCGCCGGGGGTGACGGACGAGGTGCCGCCCTTCGCCTTGTCGCCGACCCGGGCGCCGTCGCCGGTGTAGCGCATGTCGAGGCTCACACCGATGACGGGGTGGGTGGCCTTGCCGGTGTTGATGAGCTCCTCGGCGACCCGCTTGCCCTGGTTGATGGGTATCGCGAAGCCGAGGCCGATGGAGCCGGCCTGACCGCCGCCGCCCTCGCCGCCGGAGCCGTTGCCGGCCGCGCGGATGGCGCTGTTGATGCCGATGACCTCGGCGTTGGTGTCGACGAGCGGGCCGCCGGAGTTGCCCGGGTTGATCGGCGCGTCGGTCTGCAGCGCGTCGACGTAGCTGACGTCGCTGCCGTCGCCCTTCTCGCCGCCGGCGGTGATCGGACGCTCCTTGGCGCTGATGATGCCGGAGGTGACCGTGTTGGACAGGTCGAACGGGGCACCGATGGCGACGACGGGGTCGCCGACGCGGACGTTCTCGGAGTTGCCGAGCGGCAGCGGCTTGAGGCCGGAGACGCCGGACACCCGGATCACGGCGAGGTCGTAGCCGGTGTCGCGGCCGATGAGCTTCGCGGCGGCGGACTCGCCGTTGCTGAAGGTGACGGAGATCTCGCCGGAGGACGCGGCGGCGTCGACGACGTGGTTGTTGGTGAGGATGTGGCCGCTGGTGTCGAGCACGAAGCCGGTGCCGGTGCCCGAGGAGCCGCTGCCGCTCACGTGGATGGTGACGACGCTCGGCAGCGCCTTGGCGGCGATCCCGGCGACGCTGTCGGGCGCGCGGCCGATGTCCTTGGCGTCGGCCTGCGGCAGCTCGACGGTGGTGAGCCCGCCGTTCCGCTCGATGTACGCGCCGACGCCGCCGCCGATGACGCCGGTGACCAGCGCGAAGGCCAGCGCCCCGGCGAGCGCGAGACCGCGCCGCGGCTTCCGCGGCGCCTTGCTCCCCTCGGCCGGTGCGAGGGGCTGCGCGCCCCACGGGTCGTACGCGGGCGTGGCGGGCGGTACGGGGCCGGCGGGCGGCACAGCGGCCGCCGCCGGCGCCGGCGGCGGCACGGGCCGCTGGACGGGCGGCGCGGGCGCCCAGGGGCCCGGCTCGCCGTACGGCGGCGTCGCGTAGGGGTCGGGGGCGTGCAGGGGCGCCTGAGGTGCCTGTGGCGCCTGAGGTGCCGTCTGCGGCGTTACGGGGACGTGCGCGGGCGCCGCCTCCGCGACGGGCGCGTGGGCCGCGACGGGCGGAGCCTCGGGCGCGGGCGCCGCCACGGCCTCCGGGACCGGCTCGGGCGCGACGGCCGGGGCACCGGGCTGGACGACCGGGGCCTCCGCCTCGGTCTCGGGCTCGACGGGCGCGGCAGCCGGCTCCACGGCCCCCGCGGGCTCCACCGGCTCCGACTTCGTCACGTCCACCGGTGCCGACGCCGGCGCCGCCAGTGTGAAGTCGCTGTCGTCCGTCGCCGGCTCAGAGGGTCCGGCGGGTGTGTCGGCGGGCGTCCCGGTGGACGTGGTCGACGGCCGGCTCCACCATGTCGGCTTCCCGTTCTTCATGCTCTCCCCGCAACAGACGACCTGTCCGCGCCGCCCGGATCGTCGGGCGGCGCGACCCTGCCCCAGGATTCAACCAGGTCGCCGGTCAGCGGTGGGAGGGGCCGGGGGCAGGGGTGGCGGTCGGGGAGGGCGCGGGCGCGTAGGCGATCCGCAGGGCCGGGTTCACCGAGCGGCTGAACGGGGACAGTTCGAGCCGGGCCGGGACGACCGACGGCGCCGAGGGCGTCGGCGTCTGGTCGGCGCGGCGCGAGCCGGACGCGAAGGTCGCGGGCGCCCGCAGCGGTGTCACGTTGCTGCCCTGGCCGCCGCGCGCGTCGAGGGGCAGGGAGCCGCTCAGCGCGATCGCCGCGAACGAGACGGCGCTGGCCGCCGCGAACGCGAAACGCCGGCCGCGTCCGGAGGAGCGGTCGGCGACCGCGACCCCGTGGATGCGGAATCCGGTGTCGGGGGTGATGCGGGGCGCCGTGGCGAAGCCGTCAGCGCGGACGCCGCCGGCGCGCAGGAGGTCGTCGAAGGGACCCCCCTGGTCGCTCGGTCCCCCCGGCAGCCCCTGGAGGCGCGCCAACAGCCCCTCCGAGGGCGGAGGGGGCGCGGCGGACGCGAAGACGCTCTTGAGGCTGCGCTGGGCGTCGGCCTCGGCCTTGCATTTCGGACAGGTCGCCAGATGGGCGAGGACCCGCTCGCGGGCGTCATGACCGAGCTCGCCGTCGACGAGCGCGGCGAGCCGGTCCCCGAGGTGGTGCTCCGCGGGGGTCGGTGACGGACTGGTGCCACTCACGCCGTTTTCGCCTCCCAGCCGACGGCGGCGAGGGCCCGCTCCGCGCGCGCCTCGGGCGAGCGGTGCTTGAGCGCCTTGCGCAGGTGGGAGCGGCCGCGGTGGATGCGGCTGCGGACGGTGCCGAGCTTCACGCCGAGGGTCGCGGCGATCTCCTCGTAGGACAGTCCCTCGATGTCGCAGAGCACGACCGCGGCACGGAACTCGGGCGCGAGGGTGTCGAGGGCCTGCTGGACGTCGGCGTCGAAGTGCGTGTCGTTGAACGCCTGCTGGGGGGACGGCTCGCGGCTGGGCAGCCGCTCAGCGGCGTCGTCGGCGAGCGCGTCGAAGCGGATGCGCTGCTTGCGGCGCACCATGTCCAGGAACAGGTTCGTGGTGATGCGGTGGAGCCAGCCCTCGAAGGTGCCCGGCGTGTAGGACGACAGCGAGCGGAAGACCCGGACGAAGACCTCCTGGGTCAGGTCCTCGGCGTCGTGCTGATTGCCCGTCAGGCGGTAGGCGAGGCGGTAGACACGGCCACTGTGGGTGCTGACGATCTCCTCCCAGCTGGGCGGAGTCCACGCCTGCGATTCCGCGTCCGAAGCGAAGGTCGCGGTGGTGGGTGCGGATTCGGCGATGCGGGAACGGTCAGCTGTGTCAGTCACGGATTTCGGCTCACCCGCCGATCCGAGAAGGCGCCTGAGCACCCTTCTCCGATCCACAGGCGCAGCCGCACCTCCCCTGTCGGCTCTGGTGGTGTCCAGTGGAGCCCCTACCATAGCCACCTCGCCCGTTAGCTCCGGATAAGAATCTTTACGCGAATTTGGGGCCGGCCCGACGGACGTCCCGCTCGCTTCCTGTCCGTATGAACGCGCGGTCCCATCTGCGGGTTCCCGCGTCCAGCGGATACAGTCGACGCCTGCGTCAACTACGGGACAGCCACGGGAACAAGGAGAGGGCCATTTCCGCCAACCGGCAGACGAGCCTGGCGTTCGCCGACGCCTTTGTCGCCGAGGACGAAGCGCTGCGCTGGGCCCGCGACCGGGCCCATGAGGCGGGGCTGCCCTCGGTGTCGCCGGGCACCGGTGCCGCGCTGCGCCTGCTGGCCGCGACGGCGGACGCGAAGGCGGTGGCGGAGATCGGTACGGGCACGGGCGTGTCCGGGATCTATCTGCTGCTCGGAATGCGCCCGGACGGGGTCCTGACCACCGTGGACATGGAGCCGGAGCGGCAGGCGCACGCGAAGGCGGCGTTCCGCGCGGCGGGTTTCGCCGGCAACCGGGCCCGCTTCATCCCCGGCCGGGCGCTCGAGGTGCTGCCCCGGCTCGCGGACGGCGGTTACGACCTGGTCTTCTGCGACGGCGACCGGCTTGAGCTCCTGGACTACCTCGCTGAATCGTTGCGCCTGCTCCGGCCTGGCGGTCTGGTCTGCTTCGAGGGCGTCTTCGCCGACGGCCGCACGGTCGACTCGGCGGCCCAGCCGGCCGAGGTGCAGCGGATACGGGAGCTGCTGCGGACGGTACGGGAGAGCCGGGAGCTGCTGCCGACGCTGCTGCCGGTGGGCGACGGCCTGCTGTGCGCGGTGCGCCGGGGCGCGTAGGGCTCGGCCCCGTACCGCGCTCGGCCCGTACCGCTCGACCTGTACCGCTTCCGCTCGGCCCTGTGCGCCCCCGGGAACACCGCTGCCCCGGTGCGGTGGGTACCGTACCGGGGCAGAAGCGGAAATTCGCGACAGACGCGTCCTTAGCCGACGACGTCCTTCAGGGCGTCGCCGAGCGCCTTCGCCTCGTCCGGGGTCAGCTCGACGACGAGCCGGCCGCCGCCTTCGAGCGGAACGCGCATGACGATGCCCCGCCCCTCCTTGGTCACCTCGAGCGGGCCGTCACCCGTCCGCGGCTTCATGGCCGCCATGCTCGTTCCCCTTCCTGAAACCAGCTCATCGTCAGCATCGAACACGATTGCTTCCAGGTCATTATCCCGCATCAGAGGACCCGATGACCAACATCAGGTGGCATCGCTTCCGCAACGCGCTTTCACAAAGCCGCACATTTCGCCGATCCACCTGCGATACTTCGCCGCCCTCGGTCGGCGTCCGGACGGCGATTCTTTGACGCAGCTCACATGTGCGGCGGGGGTGATCTCCGCCATGCTGAGGGGTCAGACGAAGCGAAGACGCGAAGGGAAGCCTCGATGGCCGACACGGTCCTCTACGACGTGAGCGACGGGCTCGCCACGATCACGCTCAACCGCCCCGAGGCCATGAACGCGCTCAATGTGGCGGCCAAGGTCGCCCTGCGCGACGCCGCGGAGGCGGCGGCCGCCGATCCGGCCGTACGCGCGGTGCTGCTCACGGCGGCCGGCGACCGCGCGTTCTGCGTGGGCCAGGACCTGAAGGAACACGTCGGGCTGCTCCAGCAGGACCAGGAGGCCGGCACCACCGACACGATGAACACGGTCCGCGACCACTACAACCCGATCGTGCGGGCCCTCACCGGGATGGCCAAGCCGGTCGTCGCGGGTGTGAACGGCGTGGCCGCCGGAGCCGGCTTCGGCTTCGCGCTGGCCGCGGACTACCGCGTGGTCGCCGAGACCGCCTCCTTCAGCACCGCCTTCGCCGGCGTGGCGCTCACCGCCGACTCCGGCATGTCCTGGACGCTCCCCCGGCTCGTCGGCCACAGCCGTGCCTCCGACCTGCTGCTCTTCCCGCGCACGATCAGCGCCCAGGAGGCGTACGAGCTGGGCATCGTCAACAAGCTCGTGCCGGCCGAGTCGCTCGCCGAGGAGGCCGCGAAGGTCGCCCGCAGGCTCGCCGCGGGCCCGACGGTCGCCTACGCGGCCCTGAAGGAGTCCCTCGCCTACGGCGCGGACCGCTCGCTGTCCGAGGCCCTGGACAAGGAGGACGAGCTCCAGACGAAGGCCGGCGCGTCGGAGGACCACCGGATCGCGGTGCAGGCCTTCATCGCCAAGGAGAAGCCGAAGTACCTGGGGCGCTGAGCCCCCCGCTCTCCCCCCGGCCTCGGCGCTAGCTCCGGCCGCGCGCGATGCAGCCGGTGACGTGGTCGTCGACCAGGCCGCACGCCTGCATCAGCGCGTACGCCGTCGTCGGGCCGATGAAGCGCAGGCCGCGCTTCTTGAGGTCCTTGGACAGGGCCGTCGACTCGTCCGTCACCGCCGGCACGTCGCCGATCGTGAGCGGGGCCGGGCGGGTCGCCGGATCCGGCGCATACGACCAGATCAGCGCGTCGAGCTCGCCGGGAGCCCACTCGGCGAGCACCTTGGCGTTGGCCATGGTGGCGTCGATCTTGGCGCGGTTGCGGATGATGCCCTCGTCCGCGAGGAGCCGCTCGCGGTCCGCATCGGTGAAGCCGGCCACGTCGGCGATCCGGAAGCCGGAGAACGCCTTCCGGAAGCCCTCCCGGCGGCGCAGGATCGTGATCCAGGACAGGCCGGACTGGAACGCCTCCAGGCACAGCCGCTCGAACAGCGCGTCGTCGCCGTGGACGGGGCGGCCCCACTCCTCGTCGTGGTACGCCACGTAGTCCTCGGTCGACAGGCCCCACGGGCAGCGCAGCAGCCCGTCCGGGCCCGCGACGGCCCGGCCCACGAGCTCGCCGACGGTCTGCCCCACCACGACCTGCTCGCCCACCGTCGTGTCGTCGCCTTCGGTCGTGTCGCGCACGGTCGCGTCGCTCATGCCTCGTCCTCCTCGCCGCGCTCGCCCCGCTCGTCCCGGGACCGGGCGGTGGCCAGCGCCGCCTCCAGGTCCGCGATCCGGGAGTCCCGCTCCGCCAGCTCGGCGCCGAGCCGGTCCAGGACGTCGTCCACGTCCGTCATCCGGTAGCCACGGGCCGAGACCGGCAGCCGCAGCGCCTCGACATCGGCCCGGTCGACCGGCCGGGTCGCGGGCAACGGGTCCACCAGCTGCTCGGGGGCCACCTCGGGCAGCACCTCGCTCTCGCCGCCGCCCACCACCGCCAGCGTGACCGCCGCGACGACCACGACCATCGTGATCAGCAGAAACCAGAACACGTGCGAGCCTTTCCCCGTCAGCTTCCCGGTCGTTCCCGCCATCGGAAAACGTCCCGTGCCGATCGTGCCATGCGCCACCGACAGTTAGGGTCGCAGACGATGCCGGGCACCGGCCGCGAGGGAGGACATAAGGGATGCTGCGCTTGGGACGGCGGGAATTCGGACCCCACGAGCCGGTGATCATGGCGATCGTGAACCGGACTCCGGACTCCTTCTACGACCAGGGGGCCACCTTCCGGGACGAGCCGGCGCTCGCCCGCGTCGAGCAGGCCGTGGCCGAGGGCGCGGCGATCATCGACATCGGCGGCGTCAAGGCGGGTCCCGGCGAGGAGGTCACCGCCGAGGAGGAGGCCCGCCGCACGGTCGGCTTCGTCGCCGAGGTCCGGCGCCGCCATCCCGACGTCGTCATCAGCGTCGACACCTGGCGCGCGGACGTCGGCGAGGCGGTCTGCGAGGCCGGCGCGGACCTGCTGAACGACGCGTGGGGCGGGGTCGACCCGCGGCTCGCCGAGGTCGCCGCGAAGTACGGCGCGGGGCTCGTCTGCACCCACGCCGGCGGTGTCGAGCCGCGGACCCGGCCGCACCGGGTCGAGTACGAGGACGTCATGGCCGACATCCTGCGGGTCACCGTCGGTCTCGCGGAGCGCGCGGTCGCGCTCGGCGTGCGACGCGACGGGATCATGATCGACCCCGGTCACGACTTCGGGAAGAACACCCGGCACAGCCTGGAGGCGACCCGGCGGCTCGGGGAGATGACGGAGACCGGCTGGCCGGTCCTGGTGTCGCTGTCCAACAAGGACTTCGTGGGCGAGACGCTGGACCGGCCGGTGAAGGAGCGGGTGCTGGGCACGCTGGCGACGACGGCGGTCTCGGCGTGGCTGGGGGCGCAGGTGTACCGGGTGCACGAGGTCGCCGAGACGAAGCAGGTGCTGGACATGGTCGCGTCGATCGCCGGGCACCGGGCACCGGCCGTCGCGCGGCGGGGACTGGCGTAGGCGGGGACTGGCGCAGGCGGCGGCCGGCGTAGGGCGGGGGCCGGCTCAGGCGGCGACCGGCGCAGGCGAGGGCCTGCGTGGGCGAGGGCCTGCGTGGGACGGGGCGGGGCGGGGGCGCCATGAGCGGACGCCCCCGGCACGGTGTCGGCCTACCGGCCGACCTCCTTCGACACCAGCGCCACCGCCTCGTCCACGTCGTCCGTCACGTGGAAGAGCAGCAGGTCGTGCTCCGACGCCTTGCCGCCCGCGACGACCGAGTCGCGGAGCCAGTCGACGAGGCCCTTCCAGTACTCCGAACCGAAGAGGACGATCGGGAAGCGGGTGACCTTGCGGGTCTGGACGAGGGTCAGGGCCTCGAAGAGCTCGTCGAGGGTGCCGAGGCCGCCCGGCAGGACGACGAAGCCCTGCGCGTACTTCACGAACATCGTCTTGCGGACGAAGAAGTAGCGGAAGTTCACGCCGATGTCGACGTGCGGGTTGAGGCCCTGCTCGAAGGGGAGCTCGATGCCGAGGCCGACCGAGACGCCCTTGGCGTCCCTGGCGCCCTTGTTCGCCGCCTCCATGGCGCCCGGGCCGCCGCCCGTGATCACCGCGAAGCCCGCCTCGACGAGCGCGCGGCCGAGCCGTACGCCCGCCTCGTACTCGGGTGTGCCCGGCTTCGTACGGGCGGAGCCGAAGACGCTGATCGCGCTCGGCAGTTCGGCGAGCGCGCCGAAGCCCTCCACGAACTCGGACTGGATGCGCATGACCCGCCAGGGGTCGGTGTGCACCCACTCCGAATCGCCCTCGGTGTCGAGCAGACGCTGGTCGGTGGTGCCGGGCTGGACCTGGTCACGGCGCCTGACCACCGGACCGAGACGCTGCTCCTCCAGCTTCTTCGGCTCATCGGGTACACCCATGGTCCGCTCCTTTCACCGTTCTCTGATCTTCCCGGTCAGGGTAGGTCCACAGAGGTGAAGAAAAGCGAAATTACGGGAATCGCTCAGTGGAGATCCGTGAGCCACTCGCGCAGCCGCGCCTCGCAGTGGTGGATCCGGTCGACGTGCACGTGCTCGTCCCGCTTGTGCGCGAAGAACGGGTCGCCGGGGCCGTAGTTGACCGCCGGGACGCCGAGCGCGCTGAAGCGGGCGACGTCGGTCCAGCCGAACTTGGGGTGCGCGGCGCCGCCGACCGCCTTCATGAAGGCCGCGGCGGCGGGGTGGGACAGGCCGGGCAGGGCGCCGGGGCTCTCGTCGTCCACGATCATCTCCGCGACGCCGCAGTCGGCGAACACCTCCTGGACGTGGGCCAGGGCCTCGGCCGGGGAGAGGTCGGGGGCGTAGCGGTAGTTGACGGTGACGACGCACTCGTCGGGGATGACGTTGGTCGCGACGCCGCCCTCGATGGCGACCGCGTTGAGGCCCTCGTGGTACTCGAGGCCGTCGATGACCGGCTTGCGCGGCTCGTACGCGGCGAGGCGGTCGAGGATGGGGGCGGCGGCGTGGATGGCGTTGGAGCCCATCCAGGAGCGCGCGGAGTGGGCGCGCTCGCCGGCCGTGCGCAGCTTGACACGGAGAGTGCCCTGGCAGCCGCCCTCGACCTGGCCGTCGGAGGGTTCGAGGAGGACGGCGAAGTCGCCCGCGAGCCACTCCGGGTGGGCCTCGGCGATCTTGCCGAGGCCGTTGAGGTGGGCGGCGACCTCCTCGTTGTCGTAGAAGACGAAGGTGAGGTCGCGGTTGGGCGCGGGCACGGTGGCGGCGATCCGCAGCTGCACGGCGACGCCCGACTTCATGTCGGTGGTGCCGCAGCCCCACAGGATGCCGTCCTCGTCGAGGCGCGAGGGCACGTTGTCGGCGATCGGCACGGTGTCGATGTGGCCGGCGAGGACGACCCGCTCCTCGCGGCCCAGGTTCGTGCGGGCGACGACGTTGTTGCCGTAGCGGTCGACGGTGAGGTGCGGCAGTTCGCGCAGCACCTGCTCGATCGCGTCGGCGAGCGGCTTCTCGGTTCCGCTCACGGACGGGAAGTCGACCAGGGCCGCGGTGAGCGCGGCGCCGTCCAGCGCGAGGTCCAGCGGACGGCCTTCGGGGGTCTGGTGAGAAGCGGTGTCAGCCATGTGCCGACCCTAACCCGGCCTCCAGTACGGTGGGGCGCGTGTCCGAGCCCCGCCGTGTCCCCGCTCCCGCCCGCCGCGGCCGCGCCGCCCGGTTCGTGGCGGCGTTCTCCGTGCTCCTCGGCCTGGTCGCCTACGTGGCCGTGCACTACGTCACGGGCAGCAAGGGCGCGCCACGCTGCCGGGTGGGAACCGGGGCGAACCAGTACGAGTTCACCCCGGAGCAGGCGTCCAACGCGGCGACCATCGCCGCCGTCGGCACGAGCCGCGGCCTGCCGGAGCGCGCGGTGACGATCGCGCTCGCGACCGCGATC
This sequence comes from Streptomyces sp. NPDC101160, assembly GCF_044768205.1. NCBI lineage: Bacteria > Bacillati > Actinomycetota > Actinomycetes > Kitasatosporales > Streptomycetaceae > Streptomyces > Streptomyces sp. NPDC101160. The sequence goes on from NZ_JBIWPJ010000004.1 coordinate 679,430, forward strand.
CAGGAGTCGGGGCTGCGCAACATCCAGCACGGCGACCGCGACTCCCTGGGGCTGTTCCAGCAGCGCCCCTCGCAGGGCTGGGGCGATCCGGAGCAGATCCTCGACCCGGTGTACTCGTCCACGAAGTTCTACGAGGGCCTGGAGAAGGTCCCGGGCTACTCACGGCTGCCGCTGACGGTGGCGGCGCAGAAGGTGCAGCGCAGCGGCTACCCGCAGGCGTACGCGAAGCACGAGCCGGACGCCACGCTCCTCTCCGCCGCCCTGACCGGGCACGCGCCCGCCTCGCTCAGCTGCACGGCCGACACCAGGAAGGGCCGGCCGGGCGATCCCGGACGGGTCCGGGACGAGGTCGTCAGGGCCTTCGGCAAGGAGACCGCCCCCAGGCCCGCCCCGGCGGCCGGCGGCGCGGCCGGAGCGAACGCGGCGGCGCCGGCCGCCGAGCTCGCGCTGCCGGTGCGCGAGTCCCGCGACCCGCGCGAGCAGCGCGGCTGGGAGCTGGCGCAGTGGGCCGTGGCCCGGGCCGGCGAGCTGCGCATAGCCGAGGTGTCGTACGGGGACCGGGTGTGGGTCGCGGACGACTCGTCGGGCGAGTGGGAGCCGGCGGACGGGGGCGGCGGCCAGGGGACGGACGGCTCGTCGGTGCGGCTGCGGCTGGCGGCGGGCTAGCGGCCCGGGACCGTACGGGCCTCGCCGAGCAGGCACTACCGGGCAGACCTCGCCGTACAGGCCGCGCCGTACGGCCGGAGGCGACATCGGGCAGCCGTACGGCCTGTCCCTCGAAGGTGTCATGCGTCATCGGCGGCGCGGAGCCGGCCGAGCAGGCTTCCGGCCTGCTGTCATGTCACGGCAACGCCCTTGTCGCGCAAGGGGAGTGACGGTTCGGCACTCGCGGGGCGACTGAACCGTTCGTCCGGTTTCCTCCCCGCCCGACAATACGACGCATTACCCAGTCTTTACCTTCGGCGTCCGCAACCTCCCCCGCCCCGGGGCCGGTTGTCACCGCGTACACGTCCTCTCCGTCGAAGGAGCACCATGTCCCTCCCCCTGACCCGTCGGATCGCCCAGGCCGCCCTGCTCGTCGCGGCCGGAGCAGCCCCCGTGGTCGCGGCGGCCGGCTCCGCGTGCGCCGCGGACCAGTCGCTCGCGCCGACCGGCGCCCTGACGGGTCTGACCTCCCTGGACAAGGCCGGTGCCGAGGGTGCCCTCGGTACCGCGACCGGTGTCGCGAACAAGGTCCCGGCCGCACAGAAGCTCACCGCCGGCAACACCGCCGACGAGGCGACGAACACCGTCGGCCAGACCACGGGCACCGTCACCGAGCAGGCCGAGGCCCCCACGGGCGGCGCGCTCGGCAAGCTGCCGACCGGCCAGCTGATGGGCGGCCTGCCGCTCGGCGGCTGACCTGCCGGTCGCAGGGCAGAAAGGGAGGGCCCGGGGAGCACAACGCTCCCCGGGCCCTCCCGTACGTGTGAAGGCCTAGCCCAGACGCTTGACGGCGGCCTCGACCCGCTCGTCGGTCGCCGTGAACGCCACCCGCACGAAGCGCTCCCCGGCCTCGCCGTAGAAGTCGCCGGGCGCGACCAGGATGCCCTTCTCGGCCAGGTACGCCACGGTGTCCCAGCAGGGCTCGTCGCGGGTCACCCACAGGTAGAGGCTGGCCTCGCTGTGCTCGATCCGGAAGCCGTGCGCCTCCAGGGCCGTGCGCAGGGCGGATCGCCGGGCCGCGTACCGCTCGCGCTGCTCGGTCACGTGCGCGTCGTCGCCGAGCGCGGCGACGGTGGCGGCCTGGACGGGCGCGGCGGTCATCATGCCGCCGTGCTTGCGGATCTGGAGCAGCTCGCCGAGGACGGCGGCGTCGCCCGCGATGAAGGCGGCGCGGTAGCCGGCCAGGTTGGAGCGCTTGGAGAGCGAGTGGACGGCGACGATCCCCTCGTACGAGCCGCCGCAGACGTCCGGGTGCAGGACGGAGACCGGGTCGGCCTCCCAGCCCAGCTCCAGGTAGCACTCGTCGGAGAAGACGAGCACGCCGTGCTCGCGCGCCCAGGCGACGATCCGGGTCAGCTCGTCCTTGCCGAGGACCTTGCCGGTCGGGTTGGACGGGGAGTTGAGCCACAGCAGCTTCAGGCCGGCCGGGTCGAGCTCCGTCCCCGCGGGGTCACTCGCAAATGTCTCCGTGTCGTAGACGACGGGCTCGGCGCCGCAGAGGCGGGCGCCGACCTCGTACGTCGGGTAGGCGAGCCGCGGGTAGGCGACCCGGTCCCCCGCGCCGAGGCCGAGCTGGGTCGGCAGCCAGGCCACCAGCTCCTTGGAGCCGACGACCGGCAGCACGTTCTCGTGGGCGAAGCCGACGGCGCCGAGGCGCCGCTCGCACCAGCCGGTGAGCGCGTCCCGCAGCTCCTTGGTGCCCCACACCGTGGGATAGCCCGGCGAGTCCGCCGCCGCGACCAGGGCCTCCTGGATCAGCGCGGGGACCGGGTCGACCGGCGTGCCCACGGACAGGTCCACGATGCCGTCCGGGTGGGCGGCCGCGGTCGCCTTGTAGGGCTCCAGCCTGTCCCAGGGGAAGACGGGCAGACGTGAAGAGACGGGGGCGCTCACGGTGGGGCTCACTTCCTCGTACGTACGGAGAACACGGAGAACACAACGGTCCCGTACAGCGGCGGCGTCGCCGTACGGGACCGAGGGTGGATGATCGTCCGATCAGCCGTTCTGCGGCGGCAGGGCGGCGATGAAGGGGTGGTCGCGCTCGATCAGACCGAGCTTGGAGGCACCACCGGGCGAACCGAGCTCGTCGAAGAACTCGACGTTCGCCTTGTAGTAGTCCTTCCACTCCTCCGGGGTGTCGTCCTCGTAGAAGATCGCCTCGACCGGACAGACCGGCTCACAGGCCCCGCAGTCGACGCACTCGTCCGGGTGGATGTACAAGGACCGCTGGCCCTCGTAGATGCAGTCGACGGGGCACTCCTCGATGCACGCCTTGTCCTTGACGTCGACACAAGGCTGCGCGATGACGTAGGTCACGCTGTCGTTCCTCCTCGATAGGGCTGGTCTGCGCGGGAGCGCGGTGTCGTCGATGCCCGCCCCTAGTATCTCCGTTCTTGGGGACGATCCGAACAGGAGGGGCTGAGAAGCTGTGGAATTCACCGAGGGCGGACGCCTCGAAGTGCGAATTACCGCCGCTGACGTGGGAAAACGTGTCTCAGTTCGGTACGTGACGGAGTCGTCCGCGCCGGGGGAGCGATTCACTGACGCGGTCGGCGTTCTCACATCATGGGACGAGGGTGTGCTGCTGATCACACGCCGGACCGGCCAGACCGTCCGGATCGCGGAATCCGCCCTCGCCGCCGGCAAGGTCGTCCCCGCCGCCCCGGCCCGCCGCCGCGGCCCCGCCGCCGGCTTCCCCGAGCTCGCCCGGGCCGCCGCGCGCGCCTGGCAGCCCGTGGAGAGCGAGCCGCTGGGCGAGTGGACGCTGCGCGCGGCCGGAGGATTCACCCGGCGGGCCAATTCGGTGCTGCCGCTCGGCGACCCCGGGATGCCGCTGGACGCCGCGCTGACCCGCGTACGGGAGTGGTACGCGGCCCGGGGCCTGCCCCCGTACGTCCAGACCGCGACGGGCGCGGAGGACACCCAGGAGGTGCTCGGCGCCGAGCTGGAGCGGCGCGGCTGGGTCCGCGAGGTCTCGGCGGAGCTGCGGACCGCGGCGCTGGCGCCGATCGGCGACCTCGACGCGGACGCGTCCGCCGTGTCGGAGGTCCGGCTGTCCCGCGCGGTCGACGAGCAGTGGCTGCGGCGCTACCAGCGCTTCGGCGAGCCCGGACCGCACGTCCTGAAGGTGCTCGGCAGCGGGCCGAGCGTGTGGTTCGCGTCCGTGCCGGGCACGGGAGACATACCGGCGGCCATCGGACGCCTGGTGGTCGACGGACGCTGGGCCGGTTTCATGGCGGTCGAGGTCGACCCGGAGCAGCGGCGGCGCGGGCTGGCGACGGCCGTCATGACCGTGCTGGCCCGCCGGGCCCTGGACGAGGGCGCCTCGGCGGCCTGGCTCCAGGTGGAGTCGGACAACGACGGCGCGCGGGCGCTGTACGACGGGATGGGCTTCACCGTGCACCACCACTACCACCACCACCGCGGGCCCGGGACCGAGGCGTGACCGACGCGGGCGCCGGGGGTCAGGGCGAGGGCGGATTCGGCGGGGGCGGATTCGGCGAGGGCGGGGCCGGCGAGGAGGCCGGGCCCGACTGGCGGCGCGAGTTCGCGGAGGAGGCCAGGTCCGAGCGGCCCGACCTCGCCCGTCTCTGCCTGCTCGTCGGCGCGGTCGCCGACCCCGCGGTGACGCAGGCCGACCTGGACCTGGCCGAGATCGAACTCGACCGGCTCGCCGGGCTCGTGCCGTACGGGACCCGGGGCGCCGACGCGTGGATCGCGGCCCTCGGCGAGCTGCTCGGCCGGCGCGAGGGCTTCCAGGGCGTGACCGCCGACTACCAGCGCCTGGAGTCCTCGCTCCTGCACGAGGTGCTGAAGCGGCGGCGCGGCCTGCCGATCCTGCTCTCCGTGGTGTGGCTGGAGGTCGCCCGGCGGGCCGGGGCGCCGGTGTACGGGCTCGGGCTGCCCGGCCACTTCGTCGTCGGCTTCGGCGACCCGGCCGAGCTGCACCTCGCCGACCCGTTCGCGGGCGGGCGTCCCATGACCGCCACCGACGCCGAACTCCTGGTCGCGGGCGCCACCGGCGAGGCCCTCGACCCGACGATGCTGCGGCCCGCGACGGCCCCCGCGATCGTGCTCCGCATCCTCAACAACATCCGCGCCTGGGCCGCCGCCCGCCCCGAGCGCTCCGACGTCGCCCTGTGGGCCGTCGAGCTCTCCCTCCTCCTCCCCTCCCACCCGGCCCGCCTCCGCTACGAGCGCGCCGAACTCCTCGTCCAGCGCGGGGACTTCCTGACGGGAGCGGCGGAGATGGAGGCGTACGCGACGGTGATGGACGCGGTCGAACCGAGCGCGGCGGAGACGATCAGGCAGCGGGCGAAGGCGGCGCGGGCGCGGCTGAACTGAGCCGCGCCCGGGCTACGCCGGAGGGTTGGCCGGCGCGGCGATCCGGTAGAGGACGCAGCGGCGGAGCGGGCCCTCGGGGACGCTCGGGTCGTCGAAGTCGTCGGCGGGGTCGCGGGTCATGCCGAGTCGGCGCATCACGGCCTGGGAGCGCACGTTGCGGACGGTCGTCATCGCGATCACCTCCGGCAGTCGGAGGGTCTCGAAGGCGAACGTCAGGCAGGCGCGGGCAGCCTCGGTGGCGTAACCGTGGCCCCAGGCCGCCCGCTTGAGCCGCCAGCCGACGTCGACCGCCGTGAACGGCATGGACGCGCCCACCTGGTCCAGGCCGGCCCGGCCGAGGAACTCGCCGGTCTCGCGGAGTTCGACCGCCCACCAGCCGAAGCCGCGCTCGTCGAACTGGGCACGCATGAGGTCGACCGTGGCGTCGCTCTGCTCACGCGTCAGCAACTCGCCCAGGTGCTCACGGACTTCGGGGTCGGCCATCATCGCCGCCCACGGTTCGAGGTCGGAGTCCCGCCAGCGGCGGAGCAGGAGACGATCGGTGCGCAGCTCTGGCAGCTCTGGCGGTTCAGGCAGCTCTGACATGGCACGCAGCCAACCGGATCGGGGGCGGGCGTGTCGACCGTAATTCGTTTGACCGGCCGGCGGGTCGGGGCTGCACTGTGGCGGGGGACCACGAGCCGGGGAGGCAGCGCCAGCCATGCGGATCCGTTCCACGACCGACCAGGACTTCGACGTCTTCGTCGACACGCTGCACGCCGCGTTCGGGCGCTTCCCGGAGACCCCGGACGAGGACGGCGGCGGGGTGTGGTGGGCGGCGCTCGAACCGGACCGCTGCATGCTCGCCGCCACGGAGGACGGCCGGCCCGTAGGGACCGGCGGCACGTACGCGTTCGAGCTCACTCTGCCCGGTGGGCTCCTCGCCCCGGCCGCCGGAGTGACCGCCGTCGGCGTCGTGCCCACGCACCGGCGCCGGGGCGTGCTCACGGCGATGATGCGGCACCAGCTCATGGAGCTGCGGGAACGGGGCGAGTTCCTCGCCGTGCTGCTGGCCTCCGAGGCGCCGATCTACGGCAGGTACGGCTACGGGCCGGCGACGTACACGGGGCGGCTGACGGTGCCGCGCCTCCAGGCGGCCTTCGCCGCGCCCCGGGCCGCCGCGGCGCCCGCGACGGGCTCGGTCGAGGTGCTGCGCCGCGCCGAGTGCGGCGACATCCTCGAAGAGGTCTACGACCGCTACCGCCGCGCCCAGCCCGGCGCGCTCTCCCGGCCGCACCGCTGGTGGAGCCGGGGCGCGGGCCAGCCGCCGGTCGCTCCGGCCCCGCGCTACGTCGCCGTCCACCGCGACGCCGACGGCGTCCCGGACGGCTACGCCAGCTACGCGCTCGACGGCGACACCCTGACCGTCGACGAGACCGTCGCCACGCACGACGCCGCCTTCACGGCCCTGGCCCGGTTCGCGCTCGGCCACGACCTGGTCGGCCGGGTCGTGTTCAAGCACGTCCCGTCCGAACACCCGCTGCGCTGGCAGCTCGCGGACTTCCGCGCCGGTCAACCGAGCGGCGACACCGACTGGCTGTGGGTACGGCTCCTCGACGTCCCGCGCGCCCTGACCGCCCGCGGCTGGTCCACCGACGGCGAGCTCGTCCTCGACGTCGACGACCCGTTCCTGGGCGAGCGCAACCGCTACCTCCTCACCGTCCGCGACGGCAAGCCCGACTGCACCCCCACGGACCGCGCCCCCGACCTGTCCCTGGACGTGCGCGACCTGGCCTCGATCTACCTCGGCGGCACGACCCCGAGCACCCTCGCCCGCGCCGGCCACCTCCACGCCCACCACCCGGCCGCGATCCCCCTGACCGACACCCTCTTCCGCACGGACCACCGACCGCACTGCCTGCACTGGTTCTGACGGCGGGGGCGGGGCGGAGGACTGCGGCGGTCGGGGTGGGCCGCGCCGTACCGACACGCCCTTGCGTCCCTTCGCGTGCCGTTCGGCGGCTCGGGCGCGTCCGCCTCGTGGGGGCGGGCTCGGGCGCGCCACTGTGTGAGCAGCACACGTACGGCACACACAGCGGAAGGGCCCCCATGGCAACCCCACACGCCCCCGGCAGCTTCGTCGCCCACACCGGGACCGACGTCTACGGTCCCGGCAAGGTCATCGGCGTGGACGGACAGCACCGGCGGGTGCGGTTCGTGCGCTTCGTCGCGACGGTGAGGGCGGGGGATCTGCGCGCCGCGACCGTGAGCGAGACGCGGGAGGTCGAGGAGTGGCTGCGGGCGAAGAAGCGGCGGTACGGCGGCGAGTGGTGACGGCAGGACTGCCGGGATACGCGTGGAGCCCCCACCCGGGCGGGTGGGGGCTCCACGCGTGCGGGCGGGTGGCCGTCAGCCGTTGCCCGAGAGGTCGATCGACTTCGTGCGCTCGGCCTTGGTCTTGCCGCGCAGCGCGTCGCGCATGACGAAGGCGACGTCGTCGGCGGTGACCTGGTGCTTGGTGCCGTCGCCCTTGGTGATCATGACTCCGTCGAAGACGCCGTCGAGGAGCTCGTCGATCGCCTTCTTGTCGTAGACCTCGACCAGGCGCCCGTCGACGGCCTTCATGGAGAGGATCTTCGGCAGCGAGCGGTTCGGGCCGAAGTCGATCTTCTTGCCGCCGGCCTCGATGGTGATGATGCCGGACATGGCGGGCCGGGCGAACTCCTCCATGGCCCGGTTCAGCTCGGCCTTGGTGATGGTCGGCCGGCGGGTGACGACGGGGAGCTCGACGGTCTTGGTGAGACCGGTCTGGACCTGGGCCCGGTAGGCGTCCTTGACCGAGATGATGGCGCGCTGGACGTCGATGCCCTTGCCGGGCTTGCCCTCGACCGGGGTGACCTTGCCCGGGGAGAAGAGGATGGTGCCCTCGGTGACCGAGCCGGAGCTGCCGGAGAGGTCGGTGAGGGCGACGGCCAGCTTCTCCTCGTCGATCGGGAAGACCGGCTGGGCGACGCGCTCGCCGCCGAAGAGGGAGCCGATGACGGAGACGGGGTTGTAGTCGCTGCCGGAGGCGGCGCGCACGGTCTCCTGGGTGTCCAGGGCGAGGCCGGCCTTCTCCGGGGCGAGTTCGACCTTCTTGCCGCCGACGCTGAGCTGGAGCGGGGCGTCGGCGCGCTTGCCGAGCGCCGCGTCGAGCTTCGCGACGGCCTCCTCCTTCGTACCGCCGCCGACGTCGACGCCGAGCACGGTGGTGCCCTTGGGGACGTCGGAGTGGTTGAGGAGCAGTCCCGCGCCGTAGGCCACGCCGGCGAGGCCGACGACGCCGACGCAGGCGAGGACGAGCTTGGAGCGCTTCTTCACGGGCCTGGCCGTGGACGCCGGGGTCGGGCGCGGGGCGGCCGGGGCCGGGGCCTCGTCGCGCTCGGGGAGACGCGGCGTCAGGTCCGGGCCGTCGGGGCGAACGAAGGGCATGCCGCTGTTCAGCGTGGCGCCGGAGACGTTGCCGCCGCCACCGGTCAGCGGGCCGGTGACCGGGCCCGGGACGGGCGCCGGGGGCTGCGGGGTGAGGACCGCGGTGTCGTCGGACAGGCGGGGCGTGCCGTCGGCGTACACCGGACCGGCACCGGGCTGGCCGGCACCGGGCTGGCCTGCGCCGAGCCGGCCCGCGCCCGGCTGACCGCCCTGGGGGCCCTGGGGCTGACCGCCCCGCGGGCCACCCGGCCGTTCACCCTGCGGCTGACCGCCACGGGGCGCGCCGCCGCGCGGCCGGCCCGGGGCCGCGACCATGCTGCTGCCGCCCGTGACGGGACCGGTGGTGGGGCCGGTGGGGGCCGCGGGGCCGCCGAGGACGGGGGTGCCGGCGGCCGGGGTGTGGCCGGGGCCGTCGTCGTACAGCGGGTTGGCGGGCGCGGCGGCCGTCGGGTCGATGACGGGGCTGCCGTGCGCGGGCGTCTGCTGGGGGCCGGTCGGCAGGGTGACGATCGGCATGCTCTGGGTGGTGCCGGCGCCGGACGGGACGCCGTCGGAGGCGGAGCCGGTGAAGCCGGGGGCGCCGGTGGACGCCGAGGGGCCCGCGCCGAGGGCGCGGGGGGCCGCGGGGGCCGCCGGGGCGGGCGCGGGCTTCGGCGCGGGAGCGGCGGGCGCGGGCGCTGCCGGGGAGGACTTGCGCGGGGCGAACCAGTCGCTGGCCGGCTTCTCCTCCACCGCGGCCGGCTCCGGCTCGGCGGCCGGCTCCGGACGGACGGGCTCGGGCTCGGGCCGTACGCCGGAGGCGATGCGCTCGACGTCGGCGGCGCGCGCGGCGGCGACGGCCCGGTCGTCGACGGGGGTGCCGCCCTCGCCGACCGGCTTGCGGACGACGACGGGCGGGATCGGCCGCGAACCCGGGATGTTGATCCGGATCCGGGTGGTCAGCGTGGTTTCCGTCTTGGGCTCCTCCGGCAGCGCGCCGGCGGCGTCCTCGGCGCCCTCCTGGCCCGGGCGGAACCCGTACGGCGGAGTGCCCGAGGGGTACGCGGCCCCGCCGCGCCCCTGGGCGCCGGAGGACGAGCGGTCTGTCTCTCGACCAGTTTCACGACTCAAAGCAGGATCTCCCGGTTGACTCCGCCGCCCGCTCTTGCTGACGCTCGTGGTGATCCGGGCGGTCGGCGGCGCGCACCACCATACTGGCCGCCGCCGATCCGCACCCGACCCGGCGTGGATCCGCCACGGGCAATCCGGCCGAAGTCAAGACACTCCCCCGTCATTTCGGCCACGACCAACTCGGCCTTTTCGCAGGGGTGGTCGCGGGGTCGCTCACACGGTCGGCGGGGCCAGCCGGCTCATGGTGGCGCACATCACAGCGACGGCCATGCCGCCGAGCAGGAACACCATCTCGCCGAGCCCGCCGCCGAACAGGCCGTCGCCTTCCGGGCGTCCGAAGCTGAGCAGCACGATGGCGACCAGCCAGCCGGCGCCCGCCGCGGCGACGCCGAGCTGGTTGCCGGTGGCGCGCCGGCCGGCGTAGAAGACGGCGGCCGTGGCGAGCAGGGCGAGGAGCAAACCGGCGGGGAACCAGGCGGCTTGGACGAGCGAGCCGGCGGCGCCGACGAGGGCGCCGACGACGAACAGCCCCGCGTACCAGGCGTATCGGGCGCCCGCGCTGATGCCGCTCATGCGCCCGCTCCGGTCCCGGTGGCCCCGTCGGCCCCGGCGAGCCCGGCGAACAGGTCGGTCTCGCGTTCGCCGGCGGCCGCGCCCGACTCGCCCCGCACCAGCTCGTAGTACTCGGTGGTCTGGATGGGCTGGCCCAGGTTGTTGGAGAGGGCGAAGAAGGGGCCGTCGACGGCGATCTGGGTGGCGTGGACGGCCATGGCGGCCGTCTTGCGGGCCGCGTGCGCGGTGCCGCCGGCGATCTCCGTGGTGATCCGGGACGGGTCGACGACGCCGGGCAGGTCGTCGATCTCGGCCGCGGCCGGGAAGACGGAGCCCTCGGCGCTCAGCCGCGCGAAGCCGGCCTCGGCGACCGGGCGCGGGATCCGGTTCCAGTAGATCTTGGCGATGGTGTGGGCGGGGCCGAGGTCCGGGCGGTACGCGGGGTCGGCGGCGAGCTCGGCGGCGCGCGTGGCGACCCGGTGGGCCTGGATGTGGTCGGGGTGGCCGTAGCCGCCGTCGGGGTCGTAGGTGACGAGGACCTGCGGGCGGGTCTCGCGGACGATCTCGACGAGGTACGGGGCGGCCTCGTCGACGTCGGTGTTCCAGAAGGCGCCCGGGCGGTGGTTCTGCTCCGCGCCCATCATCCCGGAGTCGCGGAAGCGTCCGGGGCCGCCGAGGAAGCGGTGGTCGGTGACGCCCAGCTCCTTCATGGCGGCGGCGAGTTCGCCGGCGCGGTACTCGCCGAGCCGGTCCTCCCGGTCGGGCGCGAGGTGGGCGAGCTCGGGCGGGATGACCTCGCCCTCCTCGCCCAGGGTGCAGGTCACCAGGGTCACGAGGGCGCCCTCGGCCGCGTACCTGGCCATGGTGGCGCCGTTGTTGATCGACTCGTCGTCCGGGTGCGCGTGCACGAGGAGCAGACGACGGGCTGGGAGATCCGTCATGGCCCCACCCTACGAGGCGGGACCACGCGGAAGCCCACAGGTCAGAACTTGAGGCCGCCGATCATGCTCGCCACGTTCGTCGTGAGCGTGCTGATCGAGGGGGCGATGGAGGAGCTGGCCAGGTAGAAGCCCAGGAGCGCGCAGATCGCGGCGTGCCCGGCCTTGAGCCCGGATTTCCGGATCAGCAGGAAGACGACGATCGCCAGCAGCACCACCACCGAGATCGAGAGTGCCACGGCGGTTCACCTCCACACTTCTTCGGTCGGACGTTCGGTTGGCCGTTCGATTGGCATGTGCCCGATGGATGCTTACCCACCTAGCGCTACGGATCATAACTATCCGTGCCATCGCATCGATCGGTGTACGGGGGCATGAGGGGGCGCACGGACGCTAGTTTCGGTCACATGACTTCGTCTCACGAACAGATCTCGTTTCCTCGCCAGTACGCCAGGACACAGCGGTTCACGCTGGGCGCGCCTCGTGCGTTCAGCGTGTCGCCGGACGGTGAGCGGGTGGTGTTCGTGCGCTCCGGTTCGGGGACGGACCGGACGCACGGGCTGTGGGTGCTCGACCTGAGGGAGGGCGTGGAGCGGCTCGCGGCGGACCCGGAGGCGCTGCTCGCGGGCGCGGCCGAGGAGTTGTCGCCGGAGGAGCGGGCGCGCCGGGAGCGCGTCCGGGAGGGTTCCGCGGGGGTCGTGGGCTACGCGGTGGACGGGGCCGTGGAGTTGGCGGCGTTCGCGCTGTCGGGCCGGCTCTTCGCGGCGGAGCTGCGGGCGGGCACGGCCCGCGAACTGCCGGTGCCGGGCCCGGTGATCGACCCGCGGCCGTCGCCGGACGGGCGTTTCGTGGCGTACGCGGCGGGCGGGGCGCTGCGGGTGACCGGGGCGGACGGGACGGGTGACCGGGCGCTCGCGGAGCCGGATCCGGCGACGGAGGCGGACGGCGTCACGTACGGGCTCGCGGAGTTCGCGGCCTCGGAGGAGATGGCCCGCACGCGGGGCTTCTGGTGGGGGCCGGACTCGGACCGGCTCCTGGTCGCGCGGGTGGACGAGCGGCCGGTGAAGCGCTGGTGGATCGCGGATCCGGCGCATCCGGGGCGCGAGCCGCAGCGGGTCGCCTACCCGGCGGCGGGGACGGCGAACGCGGAGGTCCGGCTCTTCGTCGTGGATCTGTCCGGAAACCGCACCGAGGTCTTGTGGGACCGGGCCGCCTTCCCGTATCTGGGCCGGGTCCACTGGTCGTCGGAGGGCGCTCCGCTGCTGCTCGTGCAGGCGCGGGACCAGCGGACGCACGCGTATCTGGCGGTCGACCCGGAGTCGGGGGCGACGACGACGGTGCGCGTGGACGAGGACCCGGCATGGCTGGAACTCTTCGCCGGGGTACCGGCCTGGACGGCGGACGGGCGGCTCGTGCGGATCACGGACGAGGACGGGGTGCGCGCGCTCGCGGTCGGCGACCGGGTGCTGACGGACGCCCGGCTGCACGTACGGGCGGTGCTCGACGTCGGTGCGGAAGATGTCCTGATCTCGGCGTCGGCGGGAGAGGCGGCCGGGGCGGACGGGGCGGCTGGGGCGGACGCGTCTTCGGAGACCGGTGAGATCCATGTGTACCGCGTGAGCGAACAGGGCGTGGAGCGGGTCTCCGAGGCGCCCGGCGTGCACGCGGCCGCGCGGTCCGGCGCGGTCATGGTGCTGTCCTCGGCCCGGCCGGACGCCCCGGGGAGCGTGGCGCGGGTGCTGCGGGACGGCAAGCAGCTGGCCGAGGTCGTCTCGTACGCGCAGCGGCCGGTGCTCTCGGCGCGGGCACGCCTTGTCGAGGCGGGCGAGCGGCGGATCCCCTGCGCGGTGCTGCTGCCCTCGTGGTGGTCGGCGGGCGACGGGCCGCTGCCGGTGCTCATGGATCCGTACGGCGGTCCGCACGGGCAGCGGGTGCTCGCCGCGCACAACGCGTATCTGACCTCGCAGTGGTTCGCCGAGCAGGGCTTCGCGGTGGTCGTGGCGGACGGGCGGGGCATGCCGGGCCGCTCCCCCGCCTGGGAGAAGGCGGTCCGCGACCGGCTCACGCTGGCGCTCGACGACCAGGTGGCGGCCCTTGAGGCGCTCGCCGCCGACTTCCCGCTGGACCTGGGGCGGGTGGCGATCCGCGGCTGGTCCTTCGGCGGCTATCTCGCGGGGCTCGCGGCGCTGCGGCGGCCGGACGTGTTCCACGCGGCCGTGGTGGGCGCGCCGGTGGCGGACTGGCGGCTGTACGACACCCACTACACCGAGCGCTATCTGGGCCTGCCGGACGAGCAGGAGTCCGTGTACGCGGCGAACTCCCTGGTCACGGACGCCGGTCTGGTCGACGCGCGGGAGCCGGCCCGGCCCATGATGATCGTGCACGGCCTCGCCGACGACAACGTGGTGGCCGCGCACACCCTGCGCCTCTCCTCCGCGCTGCTCGCGGCCGGCCGGCCGCACGAGGTGCTGCCGCTGTCGGGCGTCACGCACATGACGCCGCAGGAGCAGGTGGCGGAGAACCTGCTGCTGCTCCAGGTGGACTTCCTCAAGCGGGCGCTGGGTCTCGGCTGATGAGTCACCAGCCGGGCGGGCGGTGCGCGGGCGGGGCCGGCGGGAGGGCGGCGACGGGGCGGTACGGGACCCGGCGGGGCTGCCAGGAACGGCCGAGGAGCACGAGCACCGCGAGCCCGGCGAGCAGCGCGTAGCCGGCGGCGAGGTCGTACAGGCGGGCGTAGAGGTCCGGTTCCGGCACGAGCGGTGGCCGGCCGGACCGCAGCGCCGCGGCGACCCCGCCGGCTCCGCAGCCGGCCAGGAGCAGTCCGCCGAGCAGGCCGAGCGGCCGGGTGTGCCGGGCCCGCGCGAAGGCGCTGCCCGCGGCGGCGAGGAGCAGCAGGACGAGGACGGCGTCGAGCCAGCCGGGCGGTACGGCGAGGGAGGGCAGGAGCAGGGCGGGGGCGCCGGTGAAGCGGCTGATCGTGTACTCGGGCGGCAGGAGTGCGGCCCAACGCGCCTCCCAGGCCGCCCAGATCAGTCCGCCGCCCGCGCACAGGATCCCCGCGGCGACGGCGGGTCCGGTACGGGGCCGGGTGGGCGCCCGGGCGGGCCCGTCGCCGCCGCCCGCGCCCTCCCGGCCCGCGCCCTCCCGCCCCGCGCCCTCCCGGCCGGCGGCCGCGGTGACGGCGAGTCCGGTGGCGAGCCCGAGGCTCAGCAGCGTGGTGACGAGCGCCTCCACTCCGGAGGCCCACAGGCCGGGCAGCCGCAGCGCGAGCGTGGTGGTTCCGGTGACGGCGAGCGCGGGTCCGGCGAGCGGCGAGCGCAGGGCGGTGACGGCGGTGACGACGTACGCGACGAGCAGGAGCGGGTCGACGAGCGAGGTCGCCGTGGTGCCGTGCACCCGGACGGTGGGGTCACCCGCCCAGAAGCGCAGGAGTTCGGGGGTCGGGCCGAAGGTCGCGAGGTCGCGCAGCAGCCAGACGACGAGGACGAGCGCGAGCGCGCCGCACAGGGCGGCGCCGGTGAGACGTGCCGTACGTGTCACAGTCACGGAGCCGATACTCACGGTTGCCAACGACCGAAACAAGGAGTTCCGCAAAGCCGCGGGCATATGCGTCACGTTGATGCGGGCGGGTGGTCAACCGGGGCGACATCGTGCGCCCCGGTTGACCGAACGGCACCCGCACGGCCGTACTGGATACAGGATCCGGAGTCCGTATATCGGATCCGATTCCATCAAGTTGCCTCCGCGTTAAGGCTCTTCGGGTTCCTCCGGCGGCACCACCGTCTTCTCCTCCGCGAAGTGGCAGGCCGAGTCGTGCTTCGCCGGGCTGTCCGTCAGCCGGAACTCCGCGGGGACCGCGAGCAGCGGGACCTCCAGGGCGCACCGCTCCCGCGCCTTCCAGCACCTCGTACGGAAGCGGCAGCCGGACGGGATGTTGGCCGGCGAGGGGACGTCGCCGGCCAGGAGGATGCGCTCGCGGTGCTCGCGCGCCTCCGGGTCGGGCACCGGGACCGCCGACAGCAGCGCCTGGGTGTAGGGATGCGTCGGGTGCTCGTAGATCTCCGCATCGGATCCGATCTCCACGATCCGGCCCAGATACATGACCCCGACCCGGTCGGAGATGTGCCGCACGATCGACAGGTCGTGCGCGATGAAGACGTACGACAGCTTGAACTCGTCCTGCAGTCGCGCCAGCAGGTTGACCACCTGCGCCTGCACGGAGACGTCGAGCGCCGACACCGGCTCGTCCGCGACGATGATCTCGGGCTGCAGCGCCAGTCCCCGCGCGATGCCGATGCGCTGGCGCTGGCCGCCGGAGAACTGGTGCGGATAGCGGTTGATGTACTCGGGGTTGAGGCCCACGACGTCGAGCAGGTCCTGCACCTTGCGGCGGCGCGAGCCCTTGGGCGCGACCTCCGGGTGGATCTCGTACGGCTCGCCGATGATGTCGCCGACCGTCATGCGCGGGTTCAGCGAGGTGTACGGGTCCTGGAACACCATCTGGATGTTGCGTCGCACGGCCTTCAGCGCCCGCGGCGACAGCTTGGTGATGTCCTCGCCCTTGTACGAGATGGAGCCGGAGGTCGGCGTCTCCAGGTTGACCAGCATCTTCGCGACCGTCGACTTGCCGCAGCCGGACTCACCGACGATGCCGAGGGTCTCGCCGGCGGCGAGGTCGAAGTCGACGCCGTCGACCGCGCGGACCGCGCCGACCTGCTTCTTGAAGAGGATGCCCTGGGTCAGCGGATAGTGCTTGACGAGGTCGCGGACCTGGAGAATCGCCTCAGCCATGGAGGCACTCCTTCCAGAAGTGGCAGGCGCTGGAGCGGGGTACGGGCGATTCGGTGACGTCGTACAGCGGCGGGACGTCGGTGCGGCACACGTCCTGGGCGAGCGGGCAGCGCGGGTGGAAGGCGCAGCCCGGCGGGATCTTCAGCAGGTTGGGCGGCAGGCCCTTGATCGCGTAGAGCTCCTGGCCCTTCTGGTCGAGCCGCGGGATCGACTCGAGCAGGCCCCTGGTGTAGGGGTGGGCGGGGGCCTTGTAGATCTCGTGGACGGGGGCCTGTTCGACGATGCGGCCCGCGTACATCACGGCGATCTTGTCCGCGACGTCGGCGACGACGCCGAGGTCGTGGGTGATGAGGATGAGGCCCATGTTGTACTCGCGCTGCAGCTCCGCGAGCAGGTCCATGACCTGGGCCTGGACGGTGACGTCGAGCGCCGTGGTGGGCTCGTCGGCGATGATCAGGTCCGGCTCCAGGGCGAGCGCCATCGCGATCATGATGCGCTGGCGCATGCCGCCGGAGAACTGGTGCGGGTACTGCCCGACGCGCTCCTTGGCGGCGGGGATGCGCACCCGGTCCATCAGCTCGACGGCCTTGGCGCGGGCGTCCTTCTTCGACATCCCCTTGTGGACCCGGAACATCTCGCCGAGCTGTTCGCCGACGCTGAGCACCGGGTTGAGGGAGGACAGGGCGTCCTGGAAGATCATCGCCATCCTGGCGCCGCGGATCTTCCGCCGTTGGTCCTCCTTGAGCTTCAGCAGGTCCTGGTCCTGGAACAAGATCTCGCCGCCGCTGATCTTCCCGGGGGGCGTGTCGAGGATGCCCATGATCGCCTGGGCGGTGACGGACTTGCCGGAGCCGGACTCGCCGAGCACGGCGAGGGTCTCGCCTGCGTCGACGGAGTAGTTGACGCCGTTGACCGCCTTGGCCACCCCTTCCCGGGTGTGGAACTCCACGTGCAGGTCGCGCACTTCGAGCAGCATGATCGGCTACCTCAGCTTGGGGTCGAGGGCGTCGCGCACCGCGTCGCCGAGCATGATGAAGGCGAGCACGGTGACGGCGAGCGCGCCGGCCGGCCAGAGCAGCATGTGCGGCGCGTTGCGGACGTACTGGCTCGCCGAGGAGATGTCGATGCCCCAGGAGACGGTCGGCGGCTTCAGGCCGACGCCGAGGTACGACAGGGTCGCCTCCAGGGCGATGTAGGTGCCGAGCGCGATGGTCGCGACGACGATCACGGGGGCGACCGCGTTGGGCGTGATGTGGCGCAGCATCATCCGGGAGTTGGAGGCGCCGAGGGCCCGGGCGGCCTGGACGTAGTCGTTCTGTTTGGCGGTGATGACGGAGCCGCGGGCGATGCGGGAGACCTGTGGCCAGCCGAGCAGCACCATGAAGCCGATGACGGGCCAGACGGTGGAGCTGGTCACCACGGACAGCAGGACGAGGCCGCCGAGGACGACGGGGATGGCGAAGAAGACGTCGGTGAGCCGGGAGAGGATCCCGTCCCAGGCGCCGCCGAAGAAGCCGGCGAGCCCGCCGAGGACGCTGCCGAGCAGCGCGACGCCGAGGGTGGCGAGGACGCCGACGGTGACGGAGGTGCGGGCGCCGTAGACGACCCGGGTGTAGACGTCGCAGCCCTGGCCGTTGAAGCCGAAGGGGTGGCCGGGCTGGGACCCTTCCTGGGCCTTGGAGAGGTCGCAGTCGAGGGGGTCTCCGGAGGCGATGAGCGAGGGCCAGATGGAGATGACGACCAGGAAGAGGATGACGAGCCCGGAGATGATGAAGGCGGGGTTGCGGCGCAGGTCGTGCCAGGCGTCGGACCACAGCGAGCGCGGCTTCCTGTCGGCTCCGCCCTCGGGGCTGTCGAGGCGCTTCTCCAGGGTCTCCGCGTCGGCGGTACCGAAGTCGGCCGCGCCTCCGGCACCTGTCGAGGCCACGGCGCGTCCTTCCTCACCGTACGACTCCAGCGGCTCAAGGGGCTCAGGCATAGCGAATCCTCGGGTCGAGTACGGCGTAGAGGAGGTCGACCAGCAGGTTGGCCAGGAGGAACACCAGGACGAGGACGGTCACGAAGCCGACGACGGTCTGGGTGTTCTGACGGACGATGCCCTGGTACAGCTGGTAGCCGACGCCGTGGATGTTGAAGATCCGTTCGGTGACGATGGCGCCGCCCATGAGGGCGCCGATGTCGGCGCCGATGAAGGTCACCACGGGGATGAGGCTGTTGCGCAGCAGGTGACGGGTGATGACCCGGCGGCGCGGCAGGCCCTTGGCGACGGCCGTACGGACGTAGTCGGCGCGCTTGTTCTCGGCGATCGAGGTCCGGGTGAGCCGGGTGACGTACGCGAGCGAGACGGAGGCGAGGACGAGTCCGGGGACGATGAGTTCGTTGAACGGCGCCTCGGGCGAGACCGCCGGTTTGATCCAGCCCCACTCCACGCCCAGCAGGTACTGGATGAGCAGACCGGTGACGAAGGTGGGCACGGAGAGCACCACCAGGGTCAGCAGCAGGACGGTGGTGTCGACGGGGCGGCCGCGCTTGAGGCCGGTCACGACGCCGAGGGTGATGCCGATGACGATCTCGAAGAGGATGGCGACGACGGTCAGCCGGATGGTGACGGGGAAGGCGTCGGCCATCAGCTCGGTGACCGGCTGGCCGTTGAAGGCGGTGCCGAAGTCGCCGGTGAAGACGTTGCCCATGTAGGTCAGGTATTGCTGCCAGACGGGCTTGTCGAGGCCGAACTCCTTCTTCAGCTGGGCGGCGGTGGCCGGGTCGCACTGGCGCTCGCCGCACAGGCCGGCGATGGGGTCGCCCATCACGTTCACCATCAGGAAGATCAGCAGGGTGGCGCCGATGAAGACCGGGATCATCTGCAGCAGCCGCCGGATCACGTATCGACCCACGGGGGCCTCCAAAGGTGGGGAATCCGGGACGGGCGGGCGGGAGGAAGGAGCACGACCCGGCGCGGGCGGGGGGCCGCGGGCCGGGCCGTACGCCGTCGGCCTGCTACGGCGTCACTTGACCTTGATCTCGTTGTAGACCGGGACGCTGAACGGGTTCAGGGCCACGTTCTCGACCCGGTCCGAGTAGCCGGCGCTGCCGTTCTGGTACCAGAGCGGGATGGCGCCCATGTCGTCGCGGAGGACGCCCTCGGCCTGCTGGAAGAGCCCGACGGCCTTGGCGATGTCGGTCTCGGCGTTGGCCTGGTTGACGAGCTTGTCGAACTGCGGGTTGGAGTACTTGCCGTCGTTGGACGAGGCGCCCGTGTAGTACAGCGGCTGCAGGAAGTTCTGGATCAGCGGGTAGTCCATCTGCCAGCCGGCCCGGAAGGGGCCGTTGAGCTTGGACTGGGTGACCTGGTTGCGGAAGTCGGCGAAGGTGCCGATGGGGTTGCCGACGCACGCCTTGTTGTTGCCGAGGGACCGGTTGATGGAGTTGCAGACGGCGTCCACCCACTCCTTGTGGGAGCCGGTGTCGGCGTTGTACGAGATCTTCATCGTGCCGCCGGGGATGCCGCCGCCCTCGGCGACGAGCTTCTTGGCCTCGGTGGGGTTGTACACGCAGAAGTCGCCGCAGACGTCCTTGAAGCCGCCCTTCTCGCCGAGGACGGGCGAGGTCCAGTCCTGGGCCGGGGTGCGGGTCTTGTTGAAGATCGTCTCGGTGATCTGCTTGCGGTCGATGGCCATCGACAGGCCCTGGCGCAGCTTGTTCTGGTTGGGCTTGTTCCACGCGGGGTCGTAGAACGGGAAGGCGAGGGTCTGGATGATGCCGGCCGGGGTGTTGATGTAGCGGTCGCCGAGGTCGGCCGAGACGTTCTTGAGCTGCGAGGCGGGGATGTCGTCGACGAGGTCGAGGTTTCCGGCCGTCAGGTCGGTGTAGGCGGTGTTGTTGTCGGTGTAGACCTTGAGGGTGATGCCGCCGTTCTGGGCCTTGTCGGGACCGGGGTAGCCGTCCCACTTCTTCAGCACCATCTGGGAGCCCCGCGAGTAGGAGTCCACGGTGTAGGGGCCGTTGCCGATGGGCTTGGCGAGCCAGCCGGAGTGGTCGTCGTAGAACGCCTGGGGCAGCGGCGAGTAGGCCGCGTAGCCGAGGGTGTCGGGGAAGGTCGAGAACTTCTGCGTCAGCTTGACGGTGAAGGTCTTGTCGTCGACGACCTTGAGGCCCGACAGGGTGGTGGCGGTCGGCGAGCCCTTGTCCGGGTGGACCTTGTCGTATCCCTCGATGTAGCTGAAGAAGTAGGCGTTCTTCTGGTTGTTCTTCAGGCCGGCGCCGTAGTTCCAGGCGTCGACGAAGGACTTGGCGGTGACCTTCTCGCCGTTGGAGAAGGTCCAGCCGTCCTTGAGGGTCACGGTGAAGTTGGCCGAGTCGGTGGTCGTGATCTTGTCGGCGACCATGTTCTCGGCCGCGCCGGTCTTCGGGTTGTACCGCTTGAGCCCGCGGAAGATCATGTCGAGGACCTTGCCGCCCTGGACCTCGTTGGTGTTCGCCGGTTCCAGCGGGTTCTGCGGGTCGCCCCACGAGGAGGTCACGACACCGCTCGCACCCCCGCCGCCACCGCCGCCGTCGCCGCCACCGCCGCAGGCGGTCGCCGCGAGGGCGACGGCGGTGGCCAGAGCGGCCCACTTGGCGTGCGTGGCTCCGCGCATGGAGTGCCTCCCGAATGTCCTGATGCTGACTTAGGCCCCAATATCACCTGATATTGACGGGAGTGCACTTTTACGGCGTCCGGATGAACCGGCCGCGGCGGGCGGCGGCGCACGGCGACCGGCCCACCGAAAGCACAGGGCCCCGGCACCCTCCGTGGGGGTGCCGGGGCCCTGTGGGGCACCGGGTGGATCAGACGGGGAGAACCGTCTTCTCCTCGGCGAAGTGGCACGCGGACTCGTGCGCGGCCGGGGTGTCCTGACCCCGGAAACGCTCCGGGACGGCCAGCAGCGGGACCTCGGTGGAGCAGATGTCCTGCGCCTTCCAGCAGCGGGTGCGGAAGCGGCAGCCCGACGGCGGGTTGGCCGGCGAGGGCACGTCACCGGTGAGGATGATCCGCTCGCGGTTCTCGCGGGCGTCCGGGTCCGGCACCGGCACCGCGGAGAGCAGCGCCTGGGTGTACGGGTGCGTCGGGTGGTCGTAGATCTCGGTGTCCGTACCGATCTCGGCCATCTTGCCGAGGTACATGACGCCGACGCGGTCCGAGATGTGCCGGACGATCGACAGGTCGTGCGCGATGAAGATGTAGGAGAGGTTGAACTCGTCCTGCAGCTTCTCCATCAGGTTGATGACCTGCGCCTGGACGGAGACGTCCAGGGCCGAGACCGGCTCGTCGCAGATGATGATCTCCGGGTTGAGCGCGAGGCCGCGGGCGATGCCGATGCGCTGGCGCTGACCGCCGGAGAACTGGTGCGGGTACCGGTTGATGTACTCGGGGTTCAGACCGACGACGTCGAGCAGCTCCTGCACCTTGCGGCGCCGGTCGCCCTTCGGGGCCACCTCGGGGTGGATGTCGAAGGTCTCGCCGATGATGTCGCCGACCGTCATGCGCGGGTTCAGCGAGGTGTACGGGTCCTGGAACACCATCTGGATGTTCCGGCGCACGGCCTTGAGGGCGCGGCCGGACAGCTTGGTGATGTCCTGGCCCTTGTAGAAGACCTCGCCCGCGGTGGCCCGCTCCAGGTTCATCAGGAGCTTGGCGACCGTGGACTTGCCACAGCCGGACTCGCCGACGATGCCGAGGGTCTCGCCCTGGTAGAGGTCGAAGGAGACCCCGTCCACGGCCTTGACCGCACCGACCTGCTTCTTGAAGAGGATGCCCTGGGTCAGCGGGAAGTGCTTCTTCAGGTCGCGGACCTGGAGGATCGGCTCCCCGCGCTTGGCCGGGGTCTCGATCGCGGCCACGGCCGCCTCCTCGGACACGACCTCGGCCTTGTCGTTCTTGGTGGTCTCAGCCATGGATCGTCTCCTTCCAGAAGTGGCAGGCACTCTTGCGGCCCGGCAGCTCGCCGCCGTCCTGCTCGGTGACCGGCACCAGGGCCGGGATCTCCGTGTGGCAGATGTCGGTGGCCTTGGGGCAGCGCGGGTTGAAGGCGCAGCCCGACGGGATCTTCAGCAGGTTGGGCGGCAGGCCCTTGATCGCGTAGAGCTCCTGGCCCTTCTGGTCCAGGCGCGGGATCGAGTCGAGCAGACCGCGGGTGTACGGGTGCGCCGGGCGCTTGTAGAGCTCGTGCACCGGCGCCTGCTCGACGATCCGGCCCGCGTACATCACGGCGATCTTGTCCGCGACGTCGGCGACGACGCCGAGGTCGTGGGTGATCAGGATCAGACCCATGTTGTACTCGCGCTGCAGCTCCGCGAGCAGGTCCATCACCTGGGCCTGGACCGTCACGTCGAGCGCCGTGGTGGGCTCGTCCGCGATGATCAGGTCCGGCTCCAGGGCGAGCGCCATCGCGATCATGATGCGCTGGCGCATACCGCCGGAGAACTGGTGCGGGTAGTCGCCGACCCGGGCCTTGGCGGCGGGGATCTTGACCTTGTCCATCAGCTCGACGGCCTTGGCCGTGGCGTCCTTCTTGGACAGGCCGTGGTGCACCCGGAACATCTCGCCGAGCTGGTAGCCGACGGTGAGGACCGGGTTCAGGGAGGACAGCGCGTCCTGGAAGATCATCGCGATCTTGCGGCCGCGGATCTTCCGGCGCTCCTCGTAGGACATCTTGAGCATGTCCTGGCCGCGGAACAGGATCTCGCCCTGCGGGATCTTGCCGGGCGGCATGTCGAGGATGCCCATGATCGCCTGGGCGGTCACGGACTTGCCGGAGCCGGACTCGCCGAGGACGGCGAGCGTCTCGCCGGCGTCGACGGAGTAGTTGACGCCGTTGACGGCCTTGGCCACACCGTCGCGGGTGTGGAACTCGACGTGCAGGTCACGGACTTCGAGGAGCGGACCGGTGTGGTCGGCGCCGTCGCGCGGCGCGGGTACGGCCGCGGTCTTGTCGATGGTGCTCACGTTGTACGCCCTCCTCAGCGCATCTTGGGGTCGAGGGCGTTGCGGACGGCTTCGCCGAGCATGATGAACGCCAGGACGGTGATGCTCAGCATGATCGACGGCCACAGCAGGATGTGCGGGGCAACGCGGATCTGGTCGACGGCGGTGGAGATGTCGACACCCCACGAGACGGTCGGCGAGGCGAAGCCGAGACCCAGGTAGGACAGGGTCGCCTCGGCGGAGATGTAGCCGCCGAGCGAGATGGTCGCGACGACGATCACCGGTGCCATGGCGTTCGGCAGGATGTGCTTGAACAGGATCCGCGTGGTGCCGGCGCCGAGCGCCTTGGCCGCGTGCACGTAGTCGGACTGCTTCACGGTGATCACGGCACCGCGCATGACGCGGGCCATCTGCGTCCAGCCGAGGAAGGCCAGCGCGCCGACGACGACCATCACGGTGCGGTCCTCGAAGGACTGCAGGACGACCATGGCGCCGAGCAGGAACGGGATACCGAAGAAGATGTCGGTGATCCGGGAGAGGATCGCGTCCCAGACGCCGCCGAAGTAGCCGGCGATCATGCCCATGAGGCCGCCGACGACGGTGACGATCACGGTGACGGTGATGCCGACGATGATCGAGGCACGGGTGCCGTGGATCATGCGGGCGTACACGGAGCGGCCCTGGCCGTCGTAGCCGAGCCAGTCGGGCTGGCCGACGTGGCCGAGGTCCGGCTGGCCCAGGTAGTGCTTCACCAGGTCACCGGCGGTCGGCGAGGCGCTGGTGAAGATGCTCGGGAAGGCGGCGACCGTCAGCAGGAAGAGGATCAGCACCGACGAGACGATGAAGTACGGGTTGCGCCGCAGGTCGCGCCAGGCGTCGCCCCACAGGGAGCGGGCCTTCTCCTGCTTCGCCGGGGCCGCGGTCTCGGCCGGTGCCGGAGCGGCGACGGCGTCCTCGACGGCGGAGGCGGTCTTGGTCACGTCAGGCATACCGGATCCTCGGGTCCAGGACCGCGTACAGCAGGTCGATGAGCAGGCTGGTGACGAGGTAGACGATCACCAGGATGGTGACGAGGCCGACCAGGGTCCCGCCCTCGCGACGGGAGATCGACTCGGCGATCAGGCCACCGACGCCCTTGATGTTGAAGATCTTCTCGGTGACGACCGCGCCGCCCATGAGCGCGCCGATGTCGGTGCCGAGGAAGGTGATGACCGGGATCATCGAGTTGCGCATCAGGTGGACACCGATGATGCGGCGCTTCGGCAGGCCCTTGGCGACGGCCGTGCGCATGTAGTCGGCGCGCAGGTTCTCCGCCATCGTGGTGCGGGTCAGCCGGGTCACGTACGCGAGGGAGAGACCGCCGAGGACGATCGCCGGGGCGATCAGCTCGGACCACTGAACGTCGTTGCTGACGTTCGGGGCGATCCACTCCAGGTTGAAGGCGAACACCATCTTGATGATGAAGCCGAGCACGAAGACCGGGATCGAGATGATCAGCAGGGTGAAGATCAGGATCGCGTTGTCGGCGAGCTTGCCGGCCTTCAGGCCACCGATGATGCCGAGGCCGATGCCGAAGATGAGCTCGAACGCGAAGGCCAGGGCAGCCAGTTGGAGCGTGACGGGGAACGCGTCTCCAAGGACCTCGGTGACCGGGCGACCGTTGCGGATCTGGCTGCCGAAGTCCAGGTGCAGGATCATGTCCCGCATATAGACGAAGTACTGCTCCGGCAGTGACTTGTCGAGACCCAGCTCATGACGCTTGGCGGCGAGGGTCGCGGGATCCGCACCCTTGTCACCGAACATCGCCAGCACGGGATCACCGGGCAGGCTGTGCACCATGAGGAAGATCAGCAGGGTTGTCCCGAGGAAGACCGGGATCATCTGGAGCAGTCGTCGTGCGACATAGCGCCCCATCATGCCTCCGTTGAGATGTGACGGCCGCAGCCGACGGGCCCTCCCTCGACAGCATGCCCGTTTCCGGGCATGCCGATGTCGTGGAAGGGCCCCCCAGCCACTGCATAAGGCGCCGGGACGCGGAGTCGACGGTCCGTCAACTCCGCGTTCGGCGAGCGGACTACGCTTGGGTGATTACTTCTTGACCTCGACGCCGGTCAGGATCGGGTCGCCGTCCTGGCCGTACGCCACGCCGGAGACTCGCTCCGAGTAGCCCGCGTTGACCTTGTAGTACCAGAGCGGGATGGACGGCATGTAGTTGACCAGGTCCTTCTCGATGGCCTGGTACGCCTTGACCGACTCGTCCAGCGTCTTGGTGTTGTCGGCCGCCGCGATCTCCGCGTCCAGCTTCTTGTTGGAGAAGTCGCCCTGGTTGCCGCCGGCACCCGTACGGAACAGGTCCGAGATGAAGTTGGCGTTCACCGGGTAGTCGAGCACCCAGCCGGAGCGGTACAGGGACTTGACCTGCTTGGTCTTACGGGCCGTCAGGTCGGCCTGGAAGTCCGGCTTGCCGTCGCCGACGCACTGGACGCCGGTCGCCTGCTGGATGGAGTTGCAGACGGCCTCCACCCACTCCTTGTGACCACCATCCGCGTTGTACTGGATGGAGATCTTGTTGTTCGGGACGCCGCCGCCGGCCTTGATGAGCTCCTTGGCCTTGGCGGGGTCGAACTTGGTGACGTCGCCGGCCGCGTTCTCCTGGAAGCCCAGGACACCCTTGGCGACCCAGCCGGTGGCGGGCTCGCGGGTGCCGTTGAGCACCGTCTTGGTGATGGTGGCGCGGTCGATCGCCATGGACAGACCCTGGATGACGCGCGGGTCGACCAGCTTCGGCTTCTTCCACTGGTCGGCGTAGAAGGCGACGGCGATGGTCTGGATGGCCGAGTACGGCTGGTCCACGGCGCGGTCGCCGAGGTCCTGGCGGTAGACCGGCAGGTCCTTCGGGGCGAGCTGACGCAGGACGTCGACGTTGCCCGACTTCAGGTCCTCGTAGGCGGCCTCGAGGGTGGTGTAGTTCTTGAAGACCACACCGCCGTTCTTCGCCTTGTCCGGGCCCTTGTAGCCGTCGAAGCGGACGATCTCGATCTGCTTCTTGTGGTCCCAGCTCTTGAACTTGTAGGGACCGTTGCCGACCGGGTGCTGGCCCGCGGCCTTCGGGTCCTTGTAGAAGGACTCGGCCAGCGGCGCGAAGGCGATGTACGCGAGCTTGTGCGCGAAGTACGGAACCGGCTTCGTCAGCTCGATCGTGAAGGTCGTGTCGTCGACGATCTTCAGACCGTCGAGCTTGTCCGAGGTCGGCTTGGCCTTCTCGTCCTCGGGGTGGACCTTGTCGTAGCCCTTGATGTCGGCGAACCAGGACGAGAGGCCCATGGCGTTCTTGATGTTGGCGTTCCAGTTCCACGCGTCCACGAAGGACTTGGACGTGACCGGAGTGCCGTCGTGGAAGGTCCAGCCCGGCTTGAGCTTGACGGTCCAGGTCTTCGAGTCCGTCGTGGTGACCGACTCGGCGTTGACCATCTCGAGCGAGCCGTCGGCCTTGTAGTCGACCAGGTTCGAGTACAGGCCCTTCATGACCGCGGAGCCGTTGGACTCCATCGTGTCACCGGTGTACAGCGGCTTCTCCGGCTCGCCGAGCTCGATCGAGTAGATCCCGTTCGGGTCGACCTTGCCCTTCGCGTCGGAGCCGCCGTCGCTCTTGCCCCCGCCACAGGCGGTCGCTGCCAGGGCGACAACGATCGCGCCCGCTACCCACTTGGCGCTCTTGGCACCGCGCATGGGTTCCTCCTCATGAGTCCACTTTGTCACTACAAGAGAGGCACTCCATGTGCGCTGCCGACACCCCTGACGGCGTTGCATCCAAGTGCCTCGAGTGTGCTCGTGAGTCGGCACTCCCCACAGTGCGTGACCCATTGACCCGAGCTCAATGGAGCCAACTATTAAGTACGTCCGGGCCGTAAACCACACTTAAGTGGTCTCGTTTTGACAACATCGCCACGCCACCGAAGACCGAAATCCGGACAAAGCGAGCACAGACAGACAGCGACGAAACGGACCGTTAACACACGTTCCGGAGAGCGACGACCGATATCCGGACGCCCGGCCGCTCCAACCAACTTGACGAAAAGTTGAAAAGGGCTCGGCCCCCCGCACATGGTGCGGGGGGCCGAGCCCTTGAACGTGAGCTTCCGCTCGATCAGCCGTTCATCAGCCGTTCTTGGCGCGCGACGCGGCGCGGGCGCGCTCGCGCTGGTCCAGGTTCACCTTGCGGATGCGGACGGCCTCCGGGGTGACCTCGACGCACTCGTCGTCGCGGCAGAACTCCAGCGACTGCTCCAGCGAGAGCTTGCGCGGCGGGACGATCGCCTCGAAGGAGTCGGCGGAGGAGGAGCGCATGTTGGTGAGCTTCTTCTCCTTGGTGATGTTCACGTCCATGTCGTCGGAGCGCGAGTTCTCACCGACGATCATGCCCTCGTACACCTCGGTGCCCGGGTCCACGAAGAGGACGCCGCGCTCCTGGAGGTTGGTCATCGCGAACGCGGTGACCGCACCGGCGCGGTCGGCGACCAGGGAGCCGTTGTTACGGGTCTGCAGCGGGCCGAACCAGGGCTCGTGGCCCTCGTGGATCGAGTGGGCGATGCCCGTGCCGCGGGTCTGGGTCAGGAACTCCGTACGGAAGCCGATGAGGCCACGGGACGGAACGACGAACTCCATGCGGACCCAGCCGGAGCCGTGGTTCGACATGTTGTCCATGCGGCCCTTGCGGACACCCATGAGCTGGGTGACGGCGCCCATGTGCTCCTCGGGCACGTCGATCGTCATGCGCTCGACCGGCTCGTGGATCTTGCCGTCGACCTCCCGGGTGACGACCTGCGGCTTGCCGATGGTCAGCTCGAAGCCCTCGCGGCGCATCTGCTCGACCAGGATGGCCAGCGCCAGCTCGCCGCGGCCCTGCACCTCCCAGGCGTCCGGGCGCTCGGTGTCGAGGACGCGCAGCGAGACGTTACCGATGAGCTCGCGGTCCAGGCGGTCCTTCACCTGGCGGGCGGTGACCTTGCGGTCCTTGACCGCGGTCTTGGCGTCCGCGCCCTTGCCCGTGCCGCCACGGCCGACGAGCGGGGAGGTGTTGGTGCCGATGACCATGGAGATGGCCGGCTCGTCCACCGTGATCAGCGGCAGCGCGACCGGGTTCTCGGTGTCGGCCAGGGTCTCGCCGATCATGATGTCCGGGATACCGGCGACGGCGCAGATGTCACCGGGGCCGGCGACCTCGGCCGGCTTGCGGGTGAGCGCCTCGGTCATCATCAGCTCGGTGATGCGGACGTTCTGGATCGAGCCGTCGCGCTTGATCCACGCGACCGTCTGGCCCTTGCGCAGCTCGCCCTGCTCGACGCGGAGCAGCGCGATGCGGCCGAGGAAGTTGTCGGCGTCGAGGTTGGTGACGTGGGCCTGGAGCGGCGCGCCCTCCTCGTACGACGGGGCCGGGACGTGCTCCAGGATCGTGGAGAAGAACGGCTCCAGGTTGGTGGAGTCGGCCGGGACCGTGCCGTCCTCCGGCTTGGTCAGCGAGGCGATGCCGTCGCGGCCGCAGGCGTAGACGATCGGGAACTCGATCTGGTCCTCGTCGGCGTCCAGGTCCAGGAAGAGGTCGTAGGTCTCGTTGACGACCTCGTCGATCCGGGAGTCGGGGCGGTCCGTCTTGTTGATGCAGAGGATGACGGGCTTGCGCTGCTGGAGGGCCTTGCGCAGCACGAAACGGGTCTGCGGCAGCGGACCCTCGGAGGCGTCCACCAGCAGGACGACGGCGTCGACCATCGACAGACCGCGCTCGACCTCGCCACCGAAGTCGGCGTGGCCGGGGGTGTCGATGATGTTGATCGTGATCGGGGCCCCGCCGTCCTTGGGGTGGTACTTCACCGCCGTGTTCTTGGCGAGGATCGTGATGCCCTTCTCACGCTCCAGGTCGTTCGAGTCCATCATGCGGTCGTCGAGCTGCTGGTGGGCGGCGAAGGCACCGGCCTGCTTGAGCATGGCGTCGACGATGGTCGTCTTGCCGTGGTCGACGTGGGCGACGATGGCGACGTTACGGATGTCGTGGCGCGTGGGCATGGGTGGCTTGCGCTTCTCTCGGATCGTGGGAATCGGCGTCAGTTCCTCTTACGCCCGCCGGGCGGACGCGCCACGGCTATGTCCTATGGTACGGGGCCGCCGTGCAAGGGGCTTCCCCGGAGGGGATCCGAGAGGGTCTACTAGGGGGTTTGCGCGGGAGCGCGGGGGTGGGGAGGGAACAGCGGGGTCCTGCTGCCGGGTCAAGGGGCGAACGTGATCCTGCCCGCCGGCGGTACCGGCGGGCAAGGCAATTGAGCTGCTTCTGAGCTTGCGATTTTGACTTTCGGCTACTTTCGGGTAATGCGCTACTTCCGGGCGTTCCGTTCCGCGCCCTGCGCCGGCTCGGGCTTCTTGAAGCCGATGTCCTGGTAGCGCGGGGCGGCGAAGCCGAAGGCGCCGGCGTTCACCAGGTCGGACTTGGCGGCGACCAGCTGGGGGCGCTGGTAGAGCGGGATGGAGCCGGCCGCGGCCCAGATCCGGGCGTCGGCCTGGCGGACCAGGTCGCGCGCCTCCGCCTCGTCGAGGGTGGCCGCCGCCTGGTCGAAGAGCTGGTCGATGCGGTCGGTGCCGACGCGGGCGTAGTTCTGCTCGACGAGCAGCGAGCCGTCGGAGGCCGGTTCGGGCTTGGCGTAGATGGGCCGGGCGTCGGTGGCCGGGAAGGCGGTCGCGGGCCAGGAGAAGAGGGCCAGGTCGTAGTCGCCGGAGGCGATGTGGTCCTTGAAGAAGCTGTCGTCGGAGACCTTGGTCACTTCGGTACGGATCCCCACGGCGTCCAGCATCTGCACGATCCGGTCGCCGACCGCCCGCAGCGCCTCCGAGCCGGGCCCGGACGGCAGCACGAAGCGCAGGCTGAGCGGCTTGCCGTCCTTGCCGAGCGCCTGCGCGGCGGCGTCCACGGCGGCGGGGGCGGCCGGGGCGGCGCTGCCGCGCGGGGCGTAGGCGCCGGCGACCGGCCTGGCCGGGTGCGCCTCGACCTGGGACTGGGCCTCGGTCCTGGCCTGGGGCTTGCTCTCGGTCCTGCTCTCCGTCCTGCCCTGGGAGCGGACGCCGGTGTCGAGGGCCTCGGCCTGGCGGAGCAGGGCGGCGCTCTGGAGGGCGGCGGACGGCGCGGGGGCCAGGATGTCGCTGCCGTTCTCGGGGCCCGTGGCGCCGAGCTGCGGGGCGGCGGCCGGGCGGTCGCCGGGCTTGTCGTCTCCGGGCTTGTCGTCTCCGACGATGTAGAGGCCCTCGTCGGAGGGGCTGTCGTTCTTGTCGTCGGCCTTCTTCTCCGCGGCCTTCTTCTCCTCGGCCGTGGCTCCCTTGGCGCCCTTGCCGGCGGCCTCGCTGCCCGCCTTCGTACCGGCGGCCGGCTTCTTCAGCGCGCCGCCCGGCACCCAGCCGGCGTCGGCGAGCAGCGCCCGCGCCTCCTTGGTGTCCTGCTCGCCGAGCGCGTCGCTGCTGTCGGCGTAGGCGGGCTGGCCGAGCAGCGCCAGGTGGCTGCCCGGGGGCCTGGCCGGCAGGCCGAGCGGCTTGAGGACGGTGTCGGCCAGCTCCTGGCGGTTGATCGCGCGGGCGACCGCGCGGCGCACCCGCTCGTCGGCGAGCGGACCGGACTCCCCGTTGAGGGAGAGCTGGGTGTAGGCGGGTTCCAGGGACTTGCGGACCACGAACTTCGCGAGGCCGCCCTGCTCCGCCGCGTACCGCGCGATGGCCTGCTGGTTCTTCTCCCGGGCGGCCCGCACCTCGGCGGCCTTCTCCTCGTCGGAGCCGTTGGCGAGCGCCCAGGACTTCAGGGCGGCGGCGGGCCTGATCGCGGAGCCGGGCCCGTGGGTGAGGGCCTGCGCACCGCTGCGGGCGGCCCGGGCGTCCCGTACCGCGAGCGCGATCCGTTCGGCGGCGGAGCGGTCGATGTCGGCGAGGTCGAGCTTGCCGGCGGCGAGCGCGGTGGCCCGCTCGGCGCGCGGCACGGCGGACAGGACGAGGGAGTCGAGTTTGGCGGTCTGGCCCCACCAGCGCGGGTTGCGGACGAGGGTGACGGCGCCGGCCGTGCGGTCGATGCCCTTCAGCAGGAACGGTCCTGCGGTGGCGGCGAGGGAGGTGCGGGCGCCGTCGTTGAAGGTGTTCGGGGAGCCCGTCACCTCCTTGGGGTAGAGCGGGGAGAAGAGGGCGCGCCAGTCGGCGTACGGCTTGCCGAAGGTGACCCGGACCTCCAGGTCGTTCTTGCCGCGCTCGATCTTCTCGATCCGCTCGTAGCCGGCGTTGCGGGCCGTCCAGTAGGCGGAGTCGCGGCCGCTGAGCGCCCGCCACTGGGCGACGAAGTCGGGGGCGCCGATCTCGCGTCCGTTGCTCCACACCGCCTGCTGGTTGAGCTTGTAGAGCACGACCTGCTTGGGCTCGGTCTCGATGACCTGCGCGGACTCCAGGTAGTCCGGGTTGAGCCGGGGCCGGCCGCGCTCGTCGAGGGTGTGCAGGGCGGGCAGCACGGCGCCGGCGACGCGGGCGGTGGCGCCGTCGGCGTCGGCCTGGAAGGCGTTGAGCGTGGTGGGCAGCGCGTCGACGGCCCACCGCAGGGTCCCTCCGTCGGCGACCTTGTCGCGGGTCGCCGGGGCGTCGTCCTGGGCGGCGGCCGGCGGCTCGTCGCCGCTGTCACCCGAGCTGCATCCGGCCAGCACGGCGAGGGCGAGCACCGCGCTGCCGAGGGTGGCGGCGGAGCGGAGCGTGCGGGAGCGGGGGCTGCGGAAGCTCGTCCTCCCGCGAGGGGCGCCGACCTGGGCCATGACTTGTACCCCTTCGTCCGGTTTCATGCCATTTGGAGATGATCACACCTATTGCTCATACACTGAAAAGGACGGAGCGGATCCGGTGACGGCGACACGGCGGCACGACCGGCCAACCCCACTCGTGCGGCCCAATCGCCCGACCGCCGGGGCGCTCCGGACGAGTGGAATCACGTGCACACGGCTTCACAAGCGGGATGTGACGCGCGACACTCGCGTGAGTCCCGCCCTGGCGGAAGTCGCTCGCGGAAGTGAGGGCAACCATGTCCGTTCAGGACGACCTGGCGGCCGTCAAGCGCCGTCTGCAGGACCTGGAGCGCACGGTCGAGGAGCTGGAACACCGCGTCGGGACGGAACGGGCCGCGCCCCGGCCACCGTCCGGGGACCGCGCCGAGAGCATGGTGACGATCCCTGACGCCCCGTACGACTTCGAGAAGTGGACCGGCACCGACGACGAGGGCTTGGGCGCCCCCGACCGCCACGCGCCGTAGCAGTAGGTCACCGACCGGCCGGACCCCAGGAGGCCCTGTTGGCCACAGGTACCGAACCCCCAGGAACCGGAACGGCGACGGGGGTGCGCTCTCCGGGGCGCGCCTCCCTCGCCGCTCGCCATCTGCGCACCGACCGCTGGTGGCTGGCGCCGGCCGCCACCGCCGCCGGACTGCTCGCCTTCGTCGCCTACTCGACCTGGCGGGCCTTCGCGAACGCGCACTACTACCACGCGCCCTATGTCTCGCCGTTCTACTCTCCGTGCCTCGCGGACAACTGCGTCCCGATGCGCGGCGGACCCAACTGGGCGCTCTTCGGCAGCTGGTGGGTCCTCTCCCCCGCCCTGCTGATCCTGATCTTCCCGCTCGGCTTCCGGCTGACCTGCTACTACTACCGGAAGGCGTACTACCGGGGCTTCTGGGCCTCTCCCCCGGCCTGCGCGGTCGCCGAACCGCACCGCGCGTACAGCGGCGAGACCCGCTTCCCGCTGATCCTGCAGAACGTCCACCGCTACTTCTTCTACCTGGCGCTGCCGGTCGCCGGCGTCCTCACCTACGACACCGTGCTGACCTTCCGGGACGAGCACTACGCCTGGGGGCACGCCGGGCTCGGGACGCTCGTCTTCCTCGTCAACATCGTGCTGATCTGGGCGTACACGCTCTCCTGCCACTCCTGCCGGCACGTCGTCGGCGGCCGGCTGCGGCACTTCTCGAAGCACCCCGTCCGCTACCGGCTGTGGACCTGGGCGGGCCGGCTGAACCACCGCCACATGCTGCTCGCCTGGTCCTCCCTGATCAGCGTCGCGGTCTGCGACCTGTACGTGTACCTGCTCTCCACCGGCGCGTTCGACGACCCGAGGTTCTTCTGACATGACTTCTGTGGAACGGCAGCGGTGGGACGTGATCGTGGTCGGCGCCGGTGGCGCCGGGCTGCGCGCGGCGATCGAGGCGCGGCGCCGGGGCGCCCGTACCGCCGTGATCTGCAAGTCCCTCTTCGGCAAGGCGCACACGGTGATGGCCGAGGGCGGCATCGCCGCCTCCATGGCCAACGCCAACCCGCACGACACCTGGCAGACCCACTTCCGCGACACCATGCGCGGCGGCAAGTTCCTCAACCAGTGGCGGATGGCCGAGCTGCACGCCCAGGAGGCGCCCGAGCGGGTGTGGGAGCTGGAGACCTGGGGCGCGCTCTTCGACCGCACGCCGGACGGGCGCATCTCGCAGCGCAACTTCGGCGGCCACGAGTACCCGCGGCTCGCGCACGTCGGCGACCGCACCGGCCTGGAGCTGATCCGCACCCTCCAGCAGAAGATCGTCTCGCTCCAGCAGGAGGACCACCGGGCGACCGGCGACTACGAGAGCGGCCTGAAGGTCTTCCAGGAGTGCACGGTCACCCGCGTCCTGCAGACTGCGTCTGACAGCGGCTCCGCCGCGGGCTCCGGGCGGGTCACGGGGGTCTTCTGCTACGAGCGGGAGTCCGGCCGCTTCTTCGTCCTCGAAGCGCCCGCGGTCGTCCTCGCGACCGGCGGCATCGGCAAGTCGTTCAAGGTGACGTCCAACTCCTGGGAGTACACGGGCGACGGGCACGCCCTCGCGCTGCTCGCCGGGGCGCCGCTGGTGAACATGGAGTTCGTGCAGTTCCATCCGACCGGGATGGTCTGGCCGCCGTCGGTGAAGGGGATCCTGGTCACCGAGTCGGTGCGCGGCGACGGCGGGGTGCTGCGCAACTCCGAGGGCAAGCGGTTCATGTTCGACTACGTCCCCGACGTCTTCAAGGAGAAGTACGCGCAGTCGGAGGACGAGGGCGACCGCTGGTACGAGGACCCGGACCACAACCGGCGCCCGCCCGAGCTGCTGCCGCGCGACGAGGTGGCCCGGGCGATCAACGCCGAGGTCAAGGCGGGCCGCGGCTCGCCGCACGGCGGGGTGTTCCTCGACGTGTCGACGCGGATGCCGGCGAAGGTGATCCGGCGCCGGCTGCCGTCGATGTACCACCAGTTCAAGGAGCTGGCGGACGTCGACATCACGGCCGAGGCGATGGAGGTCGGGCCGACCTGCCACTACGTGATGGGCGGCGTCGCCGTCGACTCGGAGACGGCGGCCGCGGTCGGCGTCCCCGGGCTCTTCGCGGCGGGCGAGGTCGCCGGCGGCATGCACGGCTCGAACCGGCTGGGCGGGAACTCGCTGTCGGACCTGCTGGTGTTCGGGCGCCGGGCCGGACTGCACGCGGCGGAGTACGCGGCGGCGGCGGGGGCCGCGGACGTGGACGAGGACGGGGTGACCGCGGCGCGCACGGAGGCGCTCGCTCCGTTCGACGGCGGCGCCTTCGGGGACGCCGCCGAGAACCCGTACGCCCTCCACCAGGAACTCCAGCAGACGATGAACGACCTCGTCGGGATCATCCGGCGGGAGGGCGAGATGGCCGAGGCCCTGGAACGCATCGCCGCGCTGCGCGAGCGGACGGGCCGGGTCGCCGTCGAGGGCCACCGCCAGTTCAACCCCGGCTGGCACCTCGCCCTCGACCTGCGCAACATGCTCCTGGTGAGCGAGTGCGTGGCCCGCGCCGCCCTGGAACGCACCGAGTCCCGCGGCGGCCACACCCGCGAGGACCACCCGTCGATGGACCGCGCCTGGCGCCCGGTGAACCTGCTGTGCCGGACGGCGGACGGGGTCGGGGTGGAGCTGGAACGGGTACGGACGGAGCCGATCCGCGCGGACCTGCTCGCGCTCTTCGAGAAGGAGGAGCTGGCCAAGTACCTCGCCGAGGAGGAGCTGGAGTCATGAGTACGTACGAGGCACGGTTCCGGATCTGGCGGGGCGACGCCGACGGCGGCGGCCTGACCGACTACGCGGTCGAGGTCCACGACGGCGAGGTCGTCCTCGACATCGTCCACCGCCTCCAGGCCACCCAGGCCCCCGACCTGGCCGTCCGCTGGAACTGCAAGGCCGGCAAGTGCGGCTCCTGCTCGGCCGAGATCAACGGGCGGCCCCGGCTGATGTGCATGACCCGCATGTCGGTCTTCGCCCGCGACGAGACCGTCACCATCACCCCGATGCGCGCCTTCCCGGTCGTCCGCGACCTGGTCACGGACGTGTCCTTCAACTACGCGAAGGCCCGCGAGATCCCGGCCTTCGTCCCGCCCGAGGGCCTCGCGCCCGGCGAGTACCGGATGCGGCAGGAGGACGTCGACCGCTCGCAGGAGTTCCGCAAGTGCATCGAGTGCTTCCTCTGCCAGAACACCTGCCACGTGGTCCGCGACCACGAGGAGAACAAGGCGGTCTTCGCCGGCCCCCGCTTCCTCATGCGCATCGCCGAACTCGACATGCACCCCCTCGACGCGGCGGCCGACTCCGGCCTCGACCGCCGCCGCACCGCCCAGGACGAGCACGGCCTCGGCTACTGCAACATCACCAAGTGCTGCACCGAGGTGTGCCCGGAGGACATCCGCATCACCGACAACGCGCTGATCCCGATGAAGGAGCGGGTGGTGGACCGCAAGTACGACCCGGTGGTGTGGCTGGGCGACCGTATCCGCCGAAGGAAGAGCTCCTAGCGACCTCGCCGGCGTCCCCGCCCCCGGTCGCGGGCCCGCAATCCCGGACATAACCTCCCTTCTGTGACACGAAGAGCCACCCGGGCGCTGCTGTCGATCCTCGTGGCGGCGTGGTGGCTGACCGTGCCGAGCACGCACGGCGCCCACGCCGCGGGGTCGGCCGCGGGTACGGCCGGGGGTGTGGCGGTGGGCCCGGCCGGGGGCGTGGCCTGGGGCTTGGCCACGGGCCAGTCCGTGGACCTGCTCGCGGGTACGGCCACGGGCCTGGCCGGGGGCTTTGCCGCGGACCTGCGTGTTGGTCCTGCCGCGGACCTGCTCGCGGGTCCGGCCGCGGGCCTGGCCGGGGATCCGGCCTCGGGCCTGGCCTCGGGCCTGGCCTCGGGCCTGGCCTCGGGCCTGGCCGTGAATCCGGCCGGGGGTCCGGCCGCGGGCCTGCGCGTGGGCCCTGCCGTGGACCTGGCCGTCGGCGGAGCCGTTCCGGACGCCACAAGCGGCACGTATCTGATCCTGCCGGTGGCCGTCCTCGCCGGCGCGGCCCTGTTCGCCGGCTACGCGTACGTCCGGCGGCGGCGCAGGGCCGCGACGCGGACCACGCCGGGCGGCGGGCGCTGGGGCGGGGCCGCGGCCGGAGGCGCCGGCTGGGGCACGCCGCACGGGCCGCCGGCGACGCCCCTGATCGCGCTCGACCGGCGGACGCGGCAGGCGCTCGTCGCCACGGACGACGCCGTACGCACCAGCGAGGTGGAACTGGTCTTCGCGACGGCCCGGTCAGGCGACGATCCGGCGAAACCGTTCACCGAGGCCGTGGCGCACGCGCGGGACGAGCTCACGGCCGCGTTCCGGCTGCGGCAGCAGCTCGACGACGCCGAGCCCGAGGACGACGCGACCCGGCGGGCCATGCTGGAGGAGATCCTGCGGCGGTGCGGCGACGCGGACGCCCGGCTCGACGCCGAGGCCGCCGCCTTCGACCGGCTGCGCGCCCTCGAACGCACCGCCCCCGAGGCGCTGGCCGCCGTCGAGATCCTGCTCCGCGAGCAGACGGGCGCGGTCACCATGGCGGAGGCGGCCCTGACGGCGATGCGCGAGCGGTACGCCGAGTCGGCGGCGGCCCCGGTCTCCGGCAACGTGGAACAGGCCAGAGACCGGCTCGCCTTCGCCGCCACCCACGTCGACCGGGCCCACCAGGACCTCGACCAGGGCGACCACTCCGCCGCCGCCGCGCGGATCCGGGCCGCCGAAAGCGCCGTCGACCAGTCCGCCCGGCTCACCCGGGCGGTCGACCGGCGAGCCCAGGAGCTCGCCGAGGCGGTCGGCAAACTGACCGCGGCCCTCACCGACACCGAGGCCGACCTCGCCGAGGCCGGCGCACTGCTCGCGGACACAGCCGGGCCGCACGCCGACGCCGGAGGCCGGGCCCCGGACCCCGGCGGGCCGCACGCCGACGCCGGAGGGCGGGCGACGGACGCCCGCAAGCCGCTCAGCGACGCCGAAGGCCCGGCTGCTGACACCGGCAGCCGGGCCCCCGACCCCGGCCCGCCGCTCGGCGACACCAGAGGCCGGACCACGGACACAGACGGGCCGCACGCCGACGCCGGCGGCCGGGCCCCGGACCCTGGCGAGCCGCTCACCGACCCCGAAGGCCGGGCTGCGGGCGCCGGCGGGCCGCTCACCGGCACCGGAGGGCGGGCGACGGACGCCCGCGAGCCGCTCAGCGACACCGAAGGCCCGGCTGCTGACACCGGCAGCCGGGCCCCCGACCCCGGCCCGCCGCTCGGCGACACCAGAGGCCGGACCACGGACGCAGACGGGCCGCACGCCGTCGCCGGCGGCCGGGCCCCGGACCCTGGCGAGCCGCTCAGCGACACCGAAGGCCCGGCTGCGGGCGCAGGCCCCGACACCGACACCGCCGATGCCCGTGGGCTGTTGCTCCCGGACACCGGGGAGGACGTGCCGTCCAGGGACCTGCCGCCCGTGGACCCCCGGGTCACGGAGCTGCGGAGCCGGATCGGTCGGGCCGAGTCCGTGCTCATGGGTCTCCGGGCCGCCGTGGACTCCGGCCGTTACGACCCGCTCGACGCGCTGCGCCGGGTCGAGGAGGCCGACACCGCGCTCGACCAGGCCCTGGCGGGCGCCGGGCGTGCCCGCGCGCTCCTGGACCGGGCCCTGCTGACCGCCCGGTCGGCTACCGGCGCCGCCGACACGTACGTCACCACCCGCCGCGGCGCGGTCGGCGCCGAGGCCCGCACCCGTCTGGCCGAGGCCCGGCGCCGCCTGGACCGGGCCGTCGCCCGCGCCGACGACGACCCGACGTCCGCCCTCGCCGAGGCCCAGCGCTCCGACGCCCTGGCGCGGCGGGCGCAGGACCTCGCCGAACAGGACGTCCGGCGGTACGGCAACCCCGACGGCGCCGCGGGCTCCGGCGCCGACCGGCCCGGCGGCGCGGTGCTCGGCGGCATCCTCCTCGACGCCGGTCCCGCCGCGTTCGGCGGCCCGGCGACGCGCGGCCGCCTCTGAGGCCTGTCGCCGCTCAGGACATTCAGAACCTTCAGAACATGCTGAGCAGCTGGTCGACCGTCGGTTCGGCGGCCCCGTCCCCGTCCGGCAGCGCCAGCTCGAACCACACCGTCTTGCCGCGCGGGGTGCGCCGCGAACCCCACGCCGCGCTGAGCAGTCCGACCAGCTGGAGTCCGCGGCCGCCCTCGTCGGTGTCCTTGGCCCGGCGCCGCCGGGGCTGGACCAGGCCCGCGTCCCACACCTCGCAGACCAGGGTGCGGTCGCGCAGCAGCCGCAGCCGGATCTCGCCCTCGCCGTACCGCAGGGCGTTGGTGACGAGCTCGCTGACGAGGAGTTCGACGGTGTCGACGAGCGGCTCCAGCTCCCAGGCGGTGAGCTGGGCGCGCGCCAGTTCGCGGGCGCGGCCGACCGAGCGCGGCTCGCGGGGCAGCCGCCAGTCGCCGACGGCCTCGCTGGGCAGGCCCTGGATCCGCGCCATGAGCAGGGCGATGTCGTCCTCGCCGTGCCGGGTGTCGAGGGTGGTCAGGACGTGGTCGCAGACGTCCTCGAGGGGCCGGTTGGGTTTGGCGAGGGCGTTGCGGAAGGCGTTCAGGCCCTCGTCGAGCGGATGGTCGCGGGACTCGACGAGCCCGTCGGTGTAGAGCGCGAGCAGCGCGCCCTCGGGGAGTTCGACGGTGACCTCCTCGAAGGGCTCGCCGCCGACGCCGAGCGGCATCCCGGGCGGTACGTCGAGGAGCCGGGCCTCCTGGCCTGGTTCGACGAGCACGGGGGGGAGGTGGCCCGCGTTGGCGAACGTACATCGCCGGGTGACCGGGTCGTAGACCGCGTACACGCAGGTGGCGAGGTAGACCTCGGAGAGTTCCGGGCCGCGCGCCTTGTGGTGCGCGCGGGCGGACTGCTGGGCTCCGGCGGGGGTGCCGAGGCCGCGGGCGATCTCGTCGAGGTGGGAGAGGACCTCGGCGGGTTCGAGGTCGAGCTGGGCGAGGGTGCGGACGGCGGTGCGCAGTTCGCCCATGGCGACGGCGGCGCGCAGGCCGCGGCCCATGACGTCGCCGATGACGAGCGCGGTGCGGTGGCCGGGGAGTTCGATGACGTCGAACCAGTCGCCGCCGACCTCGGAGCCGACGGTGCCGGGGAGGTAGCGGCAGGCGATGTCGAGCCCGGCGGCCTCGGGGTCGCCGGGCGGCAGCAGGCTGCGCTGCAGGATCAGGGCCCGCTCGTGCTCGCGCCGGTAGAGGCGCGCGTTGTCGATGCAGACGGCGGCGCGGGAGGCGAGCTCGACGGCGAGGGCGCGGTCGCGTTCGCCGAAGGGTTCGCTGCCCTTGGCGCGGGAGAACTGGACGAGTCCCACGACGGTGTCGTGGGCGACCATCGGCACGACCAGGGTGGACTGGACGAGACTGCCCTCCGGCCCCGGCACGGTGCGGACCCGGCCGGTGCGCAGGGCGCCGGCGCAGGGCGAGTTGAAGGCGAAGCGGTGCACGGAGCCGACCTCGACGGCGCCGGTGTCGCGGCACACGTCCCCGAGGAGCGGCGCGGCCGCCGCGCCCGAGCCGGTGGCCGGATCGACGGCGGGGCCGGGGCGGGTGGTGCCGCCGGTGCCGGCACCCGCGCCGGTGACCTGCGGTTCTCCGGCGCGCGGCTCGGTGTGCTGCTCGACGCGATGTTCTACGCGCTGCTCCGTCCGCGGCCTTCCGACGCGTACGGCCGGGGCGTCGGCGATCGCGCTGGCGACGGCCACCCGGCGGAGCTCGGCGCTGCCGGCTCCGTAGCCGACGTCGTGGGAGCTGCCCCAGCGGCCCGGCGGGGCTTCGTCGCCGGTGAGCAGCCCCTGGTAGAGGTCGACGGCGGCGAGGTCGCAGAAGCCGGGGACGGCGA
Source organism: Streptomyces sp. NPDC101160 (assembly GCF_044768205.1). NCBI lineage: Bacteria > Bacillati > Actinomycetota > Actinomycetes > Kitasatosporales > Streptomycetaceae > Streptomyces > Streptomyces sp. NPDC101160. Next base: position 719,534 of record NZ_JBIWPJ010000004.1, read on the forward strand.
CGTCGAGGAGTGCGCGGGCGGTGGCCTCCAGGTCGAGGGTGTTCCCTATGCGCGCGCCGGCCTCGTTGAGCAGGGCGAGGTTGCGGCGGGCGCTGGCGGCCTCGCGGGCCGCGTTGTAGCGGCGGGTGACGTCGATGCCGAGGCCGGCGACGCCGATGGGGCGGCCGGTGCCGCTGTGCACCCGGTAGAGGTTGATGGACCAGTGGCGGCGGTCCTTGGCGCCGGGCGCGGCTCCGACGATCTCCAGGTCGGTGACGGACTCGCCGGTGTCCAGGACCTTGCGGAGCGCGGTGTTGAGCCGCTCGGCCTCGGGACGGGGCAGGTAGTCGTCCACGGTCCGGCCGCGGTGGTCGTCGGCGGAGCCGCCGAAGACGGTGGCGAAGCGCCGGTTGGCGCGCTTCACGGTGAGGTCGGTGCCGAAGAGGAGGAAGCCGAAGGGGGATTGGCCGAAAATGGCCTGCGAGGCGGCGAGGTCGGTCTCGATCCGGCGCAGCGCGCGGACGTCGACGACGATGCACAGCGCGGCCCGCTCGCCGCTCTGCGTCTCGCTCGGCATCACGTACATCTCGGCGATGCCGTGGGGCCTGCCCTCGCCCGGCCCGCCCGGTTCGCCGTGTTCGGCCGGCATCCGGAACGGGACGAGGCCCGTCCACTCCTTGCCGTCGAGGATCTCGCGGACCTTGCGGTGGCCTCGCTCGCGCAGGTCGGGCGGCATGAAGGCGTCGACGGGATCCTTGCCCCTGGCCTCTTCGGCGGTCACCCCGAAGAGTTCGACGGCGCGCCTGCTCCACTGGTCGACCAGCCCGTCGGGACCGATCGAGAAGGAGGCGACCCGGATGAAGTCATAGATCGACCCGGGCGGGCTGCTCTGCCACACGACACCGCTCGCCGTCTCAGGTATCTCGCTCACGCGACCGTCCCCTCCAGCTCACCGCACCGGACCGGCCATGTGCGCAGTATTCAGCACCAGGGCCCTGGTCGGCACGACGTTCACGATCACAGGGTGGTCTCGTTCGTTTCCGGCCGAGGCCCGCTGATCGTCGTCCCACCCTGTTTACTCACCAGGGAGGGCGAGCTCGAACCACACGGTTTTCCCCGCCCTGCCCGCGCGGGTGCCCCAACGGCGCGCGGAACAGGCCACGAGCTGGAGTCCGCGGCCGCCTTCGTCGTCGGGTCCGGCGGGGCGCTCGGTGGGCTGGTCCGGAAGCGGATCGGAGACCTCCACGAGGAGCGCGGGGCCGTGCCCTACACCGTCTCCGGACGGCCCGCGGCGCACCAGGCGGACGCCGATGGGTCCGGAGGCGTACCGCAGCGAGTTCGTGACCAGCTCGCTGACCAGGAGGACGGTGACGTCCCCGATCACCGCGTCGAGCTGCCAGGCCCGCAAGGTGTCCCGTACCGCGTGACGGGCCGTTCGCACGGCGTTGGCCTCCGCCGGGAAATGCCACTCGGCACGGTCGCCTTCGGTGTCGATCACGGGGCCCACGTCCTATTTCGGGGGGTTAATCACGACATACCCGATATTCGGAGTGGGATATCGCGCCGGTTGAGCCCATCGGCGCACGGTGGCACGAACGGCGTACGGGTCAGCCGCGGGCGCCGTCGCCGGGCGCCGGAGCGGCGCCGGAACCCTCGGACGCGGCGGGCCGCGTGCGTCGCTCGGGGGCGCCGGGAGACTCAGGGACGTCGGACCCGGCGGGCCGCGCGGGAGCCCTGGTCGCGGCGGGCCGCACCGAGGTCTCGGACCCGGCCGGTTGCGTGGAAGCCCCGGGGGTCGCGGGCAGCAGGCGGGCGGCCTCGGCGACGGCGGGGCGGTCGGCGTCGATCCAGTCGACGGAGTCGAGCTCGTGGCGGGCCAGCCAGCGCAGCTCGTCGTGGTCCTCGAGGGGCTCGGGCCGCGGCTCGCCGTCGCGGAGGCGGGCGGTCCAGACCCACAGGACGTAGCCGGGCTTCAGCGGCCACTCGCCGGGGATGCGCGCGCCGGTCTCGGTCTCGACGCCGAGCTCCTCGCGCAACTCCCGGACCAGGGCCTCCTCCGGACCCTCTCCCGGCTCCACCTTGCCGCCGGGCAGCTCCCAGCGGCCGGCCAGCTCGACGGGCGCGCTGCGGCGCGCGGCGAGCAGCCGGCCCTGGTCGTAGAGGGCCCCGGCGACGACCACGACGGGGTCAGTGCGGTGATCAGTCGTCATGGGCCGGAGCGTAACGCGGCACCGGCCCGGGCCCGTGAGGTCAGAGCGCGGGCTGACCGATGCGCTCGACCCAGTAGATCTGCTTGTGCCCGCGGTCATCGAGGCTGTCGGCGATCCGCTGGGCCTCGTCCTCGGTCGCGTACCGGCCGACGCGGTAGCGGTTGCCGTTGTCGTCCTGCCTCATGACCAGCCAGGCCAGGTCGGCGCCGTTGTCGCTCATCGGACTCATCGGACTTCCCCCTCCGCCGGTCCGACCGTGTCTAACGATCTCCCGGAAATCGCAATGCGCATATGCCCGAGCTTACGCCCGACCTTCACACAGTGGATACGGGTTTTCACGAAGAGGTATGTATCTGGCCAGTAACAAGCGGCGAGACGGCCGAACACCGGCCCGGAGCACGGGAAAGCGGGCCGTCAGCGCACCGGCAGGTGGTAAGCGATCTTGTAGCGGTCGGCCGGGATGACCACGTCCGCGGTCTCGACCGCGCGCCCCGAGGCGTAGAAGGTCCGCTCGATCACCATCACCACATGGCCGGGGACGCCGCCGAGCGTCAGCAGCTCCTCCGCGAGCCCGGGCCGGGCGGTGACCTCCTCCACCACGTTGTCCACGACGACGTCGATGGCGGCCATCCGCTCGACGACCCCGCAGCCGCCCAGCGGCCCCTCCTCGGGCAGCATCACCGGCGTGCGGCCGGTGACGGCGAGCGGCTCCCAGGAGGTGGAGAGCATCATCGGCTCGCCGCCCTCCCGGTACACGTACCGCGTGCGCATCACCCGCTCCCCCGCCGGGATGCCGAGCCGGTCCGCGACCTCGGCGCCGGCGGCCTCCTGCTCACTGCTCGACTCCCAGGCGCCGCGCGCCCCTTCGGCGGCCTGCTCCTGACGGAAGGGGCTGGCACCGGACACCGGCCGGTAGCCGGAGCGGGCGATCCGGCGCGGCACGGGCCGCTCGCGCACATAGGTCCCGGAACCGGAGCGCCCCTCGACCAGGCCCTCGGCCATGAGGACCTTGCGCGCCTCCAGTGCGACGGTGTCCGACACCCCGTACTCCTCGCGGATGCGCGCCTGCGAGGGGAGGCGGGTGTGCGGGGGCAGCGAGCCGTTGGCGATCTTCTCGCGAAGGTCGCTCGCCACACGCAGATAGGCCGGCTGCTCACCGAACGTCACGGGACACTCCCCTCAGCTTGACTGTGAGCTACAGCGTCGCAACCGAGGGTGCGCACCCGCAAGCATGGGCCAGAGTTTCACCCGAAGTGATGATTTGCCTTTACGTGGGCCCTTCCCGCAGGTATAGCCACCGAACGCCCGTCGGAATCCTCGCCGTTGGCTCTCGCTCAGACCTTCTTGCTGCCGCTGTCGCCGTCACTGCCGGGGCCACCATCGCTGCCGGAGCCGCCGTCGCTGCCGCTGCTGCTGTCGCTGCCCTGCGGGACGGGCGTGAGACCGAGCGCCGAGCGGGAGTCCTTGTCCAGGTCCGTCGAGAGCGCGTCGTACGCCTCGTCGTAGACCTCCCAGAAGGCGTCCGCGTCCTTCGCCGTCGCGAGCTTCTGCCACTTGCGCGCGGCCGCGTCCAGCTTGTCCGCCAGCTCTCCGACGGGCTTGGCGGACGCGGCCGGCCAGGCGTGGCCGCGCAGACCGTCACCGGCCGTGGTGACGGCGTGGTGCACCTTCTGCGCCCAGGCCTTGTTGGCCTCCAGGTCGTCGTCCGCGTCCGCCTCCGGCTCATCGAAGACGGCGTCGTCGACCGGGTTCATGGTCGTGAGGAAGTGCAGCTGGTGCGGGTCGAGCGTGGTGGCGTCGCTGCGCAGGGAGGTGGTGAAGGGCTCCTCCTCGGTGGCGAGCGCGCAGGTCACCGTGCGGTCGCCGATCCGCCAACTCTGCTTGCTGGGCAGGTAGTAGTAGGTCACCGCCGCCTCGGGGACGGCCCAGGTGTCCAGCGCGTAGGCGTTGTTGATCCGCTCGCAGCGGGTCTCGGCGATCTTGTCGATCGCGTCCTCGCCGGGCCACTCGGTGAAGCCGGTGACCTTGAAGGCGCCGCTGACCTCGCCCTGGTGCGGCTTGGTGCAGACGACGGTCTTCACGTCGGTCGTGTACGCCTCCAGCTTGCCGTCGACCTTGAAGCAGTCGCCCTTCTGCAGGTCGAACGGCGACTGCTTGGCGGCGGCCTCGTCCATGCCCTTCTTGAAGTCCCGCCAGGCGTCGGCGAAACCGCCGCTCGCGATACCGAGGGCCATCAGGAGGCAGGCGAGGGAGGAGAGCACGATGCCGGCGACGGCCAGGCCCTTGCCCTTCTGCTGCTTCCTCTTGATCTGCGGCAGCGCGAACAGACCGAGGACGAGGCCGAGCGGTGGCAGACAGCACACGATGCCGGAGACGAGCGACGCGACCGCGAGCCCGTTCGTACCGGGCTGCGGCGCCCCGTAGGGGCCGAGGCCGCCGGGACCACCGGGCACGCCCCCGGGGCCGTACGGCCCGGGCAGCGGCGAGGTGTACGGGCCGGGAGCGGCGTACGGTCCGGGCACGGGCCCCTGACCCGGCCCCGGGCCGAACCCCTGGCCTGCCCCCTGACCCGGCCCCTGGCCGAAGCCCTGACCGGGTCCCTGACCAGGCGCAGGCCATTCCTGGCGCGGCGGCTGCGGGGGCTGCTGCGGGGCCGGGAAATCCTGGGGCGACGGGGAGGGGTCCACGAGTACGGTGCTCCTGTTTGGGGCGGGATTCGGCACGGATTCGGAGAATCGGCACGGGTTCTCGGCACCGATTCAGAGAATCGAACGGGCGCGCGCATCGTACGTGGTCCGGGGGTGGGGGCGGTATGCGGGTCTCGACGGTGCGTGCGGTCAACCGGCTGACGGCGCGTTGGGCCGGCGCCCTGCCCTCCGACGGCCAGGACACCGTGCTGTCCGCGACCGGCGTCTGGCCGCTGCTCGCCTTCCTCGCGGACGGCGCCGACGGCCCGGCCCGCGGCGAGCTCGAGGACGCCCTCGGCATGGCGGCGGGCCCGGCGGCACAGGCGGCACGCGAACTGCTCGCGGGACTCGGCCGGATGCGCGGCGTCGGCTCGGCGATCGGCCTGTGGACCCGCCCCCGGGTGGCGCTGCGCGCGGACTGGGCCGCGGGCCTGCCGGACGCGACGCTCGGCCGGCTCGGCGCGGACGACGCGGCGAGCGGGCGGCTCCTGGACGCATGGGCGGCGGAGCACACCGGCGGTCTGATACCGGCGATGCCGGTCGTCGTGGACGAGGAGACGGAGCTGGTCCTGGCCGCCGCGCAGGCGGTCCGCACGACCTGGCTCCGCCCCTTCCGGGACGGCGGCATGTACCCCGAGTACGGGCCGTGGGCCGGGCGCGAACTGGCCGCGCTGCACCGGACGACGGCGCTCCTCGACCGGGTCGGGGTGGCCGGGACGGCCGCGGGCCCACTCACGGTGCTGAAGGTCCTCGGCGGCACCGGCGTCGACGTGCATCTGCTGCTCGGCCCGGAGGAGGCGGCCCCCGGCACGGTGCTCCGGGCCGGCCTCGACGTCCTGGCCGGCGCCTTCCGGGCCGTTCCGGGCGACCTGCTGCCGCTGGGCGAGGCGGGCCCGGGTCTGAACGTCCGTCACGTACGCAGCACCGCACGGGACCCGTACCTCTCGGTCACCACCTCACCGTTCTCGCTCACCGCCGACCACGATCTGACCGCGCTGCACGAGGTGTTCGGCCTGACGACCGCGCGGGACGACACCCGCGGCCACTTCCCGGGTGTCTCGGACGATCCGCCGCTCTCCGTCCGGCAGGCCCGCCAGGCGGCGATGGCCCGCTTCACCGCGGAGGGCTTCGAGGCGGCGGCGGTGACGGCCTTCGGCGCGGCCGGCGGGAGCGCCGTGGTGCGCTACCCGTACCTGGTGCGCCGGATCGACCTGGACTTCGACCGCCCGTTCGGCTTCCTCTGCGTCCACCGCACCTCGCGGCTTGTCCTGACGGCGGGCTGGGTGCAGGAACCGGTCCCGTACGTCTTCGAGGACGAGGACTGAGGAGAGGGCGGCCGCCGTGTCGGCGACCGCCCTCTCCTCATGAGGCGTGAGCGTCAGAACTGCAGCGCCCAGGAGTCGATGTACCCGGTGTCCAAGGCCGCGTTGTCCGTGACCCGGAGCTTCCACGTGCCGTTCGCGACCTCGGAGGAGGCGTTGACGGTGTAGGTGGTGTTGATGTTGTCCGCGCTGCCGCCGGAGCCGAACGCCTTCAGCGTGTACGCCGAGCCGTCGGGGGCGATCAGCTGGACCTGGAGGTCACCGATGTAGGTGTGGACGATGTTCACCGGCACCTGGAGCGTGGCCGGGGCGTTGCCGGAGACGCCGCTGACGGTGACCGGGGACTCGACGGTCGCGTTGTCGTTGATCGTGTAGTTCGCGGTGTTCTCGAAGCGCGGGCCGGTGGGCGGCGGGGTGGTGCCGCCGACGTAGAGGAGCTTGTTCGGGGAGCCGGTGCCGGGGCTGGTCACCACGTTCGGGGTGGCGGCGGCGGTCAGGGCCGCGGAGACGGCGGCCGGGATGGCAGTCGGGTGGTCGGCCAGGTAGAGGGCGGCGGCGCCGGTGACGTGCGGGGTGGCCATCGACGTACCGGAGATGGTGTTGGTGGCGGTGTCGCCGGTGCCCCAGGACGAGGTGATGGAGGAGCCCGGGGCGAAGAGGTCGAGGCCGCTGCCGTAGTTGGAGTAGCTGGCCCTGGCGTCGCTGGACGTCGTCGCGCCGACCGTGATGGCCTCGGCGACGCGGGCCGGGGAGTGGTTGGCGGCGTTGTCGGTCTCGTTGCCGGCGGCGACCGCGTACGTGACGCCGGAGGCGATCGAGCGGCGCACGGCGTCGTCGAGGACGGTGTCGACGCCACCGCCGAGGCTCATGTTGGCGACGGCCGGCTTGACGGCGTTCTGGGTCACCCAGTCGATGCCGGCGACGACCTGCTCGGTGGTGCCGGAGCCGGAGTTGTCGAGGACGCGGACGCCGACGATCTTCGCCTTCTTGGCCACGCCGTACGAGGAGCCCGCGACCGTACCGGCGACATGGGTGCCGTGGCCGTGGCCGTCCTGGGCGGTGTTGTCGTTGTCGATGGCGTCGTAGCCGTAGGAGGCGCGGCCGGCGAAGTCGGTGTGGGTGATGCGGACGCCGGTGTCGATGATGTACGCCGTGACGCCCTGGCCCGCGCTGTCCGGGTAGGTGTAGCTCTGGTTCAGCGGCAGGGCCTTCTGGTCGATCCGGTCGAGGCCCCAGGACGGCGGGGAGGTCTGCGTGCCGTCGATGTGGAAGACGCGGTTCTGGCTGACGGAGCGCACCGCCGGGTCGGCGGCGAGCCGCTTGGCCTGCGCCTCGGAGAGTTCGACGGAGTAGCCGTTGAGCGCCGCGTGGTACGTCCGCCTGATCTTGGCGCCGAACTTCGTGGCGACCGCCCGGCCCTGCGCCGTGTCCGCGCGGGCGGCGGAGTCGCGGAGGGTCACGATGTAGCTGTCGGCGACGGTCCCTTCGGCGCCGGCGTTGAGGATCACGCCTTCGGCGGCGCTCCCGGCGGCCGTGGCCGGGGCGGTGGAGAGGGAGCCGAGCGCCAGGGCTGCGACGGCGATGGCGCCGGCCGCGGCGAGCCTGCGCCGCGAGTCACGCATCACGGACATGTGAGGGGTCCTCCTCATTGGTGGTGCGCTGCTGTGGGGGCACGACACCGGTCGTGCGCGGTCGTACAGGGGCGTACACGAGGATGCCTACTTCATGGACATGACAAGCAGCCGTCCCGAGTTCGGACGGGTCGTCATATCCGGGTGCCGACCGAAAGGTTGACCGAACCTTGGGGATCGCACAAGAGTCCCTCGCGTCACGACACGCGCCCGCCACAGGGCTGACATCCTGGCGCATATGACGGCCTACGTATGCCCCCTCTGCCACGTCAGAGCCCCCGCGGACGCCCTCACCTGGCGTTGTCCGCAGTGCCACGGCCCCTGGGACCTCGACTTCACCAGCGCGCCGGTTTCCCTCACGTCCCTCGCGTCACGCGTGAATTCACTGTGGCGTTACGCGGAGGCGCTGCCGCTCGCCACCGAGATCCCCCATGTGACCCTCGGCGAGGGCCGCACCCCCCTCGTCCCCCTGACCGACCGGATTTCGGCCAAACTCGACTTCCTCATGCCGACGTCGTCCTTCAAGGACCGCGGCGCGGTGATGCTCGCCGAGCTGGCGCGCCGGCTCGGCCCGCGCACGGTGATCGCCGACAGCAGCGGCAACGCCGGCACGGCGATCGCCGCCTACGGCGCCCGGGCCGGGCTCGACTGCGCCGTGTACGTGCCCGAGGGGACGTCCCCGAAGAAGCTGGAGCAGATCCGCGCGCACGGTGCCCGGGTGGTGGTCGTGGCGGGCGACCGGGAGGCGACGGCGCGGGCGGCGCGCGAGGCCGCGGACGAGCCGGACGTGCTGTACGCCTCGCACGCGTACAACCCGCACTTCCTGCACGGCACCAAGACGTACGTCTACGAACTCTGGGAGGACCTGGGCGGCCGGCTCCCCGACACCCTCGTACTGCCCGTCGGCAACGGCACACTGCTCCTCGGCGCGGCCCTCGCGGTCGAGGAGCTGTACGGGCACGGCCTCGTCGACCGCCGCCCGGTCCTGGTCGCGGTCCAGGCGGAGGCCGTCTCGCCGCTCGCCGCGGCCTTCCACGCGGGCGAGGACGAGCTGTCGGCGCCGGCGGAGACCCGCCCCACCCTCGCCGAGGGCATCGCCATCCCCAACCCGCCCCGCGCCGCGCAGATCCTGCGTGCCGTCCGGGCGAGCGGCGGCACCTTCCGCACCGTCACCGACGACCAGGTACGCACCGCCCAGCTCGACCTCGCCCGCCGCGGACTCTACGTCGAGCCCACGGCCGCCGCCTGCTGGGCCGCGGTCCGCGCGGCCCCGGAGCGCCCGGGCACCACGGTCGTACCGCTGTGCGGCGCGGGCACGAAGACCGGCCTCGCGGGCGAGGGTACGAGCAGCGGCGGGCGGACCTGACGGCGTCAACGCCCCGTCCTTCACCGCTCCGCCGGCACCGCGCCCGCCTTCACCGCCTCCGCCGGCACCGCGCCCGCCGTCACCGCCCCGCCCTGAGCGCTCGCTCCCGCTCAGAACTCGTCGGCGCCGTTGCGGAGTTCCGGAGTCCAGTAGCCGGTCTTCGCCACGGCCTCGTCGACGGCCAGGCCGCCGGCCGGGGCCTTGACGACGACGCTGCCCTCGGCGGGGGCGTCGGCGGCGAAGAGGTTCACGTTGAAGGACGTGACGACCTTGTTGTCCTCGTGGACGCCGCCGTTCACGATCCGCACGTTGGCGTACGCCGGGGCGCCCGCCTCCAGGATCACCGGGCTCGCCGGCTTGCTCTTGGCGACGGCCGGGATGTCCTTGGCGGTCTGGATCTCGCCGAACGCGAGCAGCGGGTAGCCGTACAGGCGGCACGTGCGGCCGGAGGTGTTGGTCGCGGTGAGCACGACGTGCTCGGTGGGCGTCTCGTCGGCCTTGGCGGCCGTGATCCGCACGTCCTTGTAGGTGCAGGCCGGGGCGGTGCCGGACGTCTTGGCGCCGGTCTTGGCACCGGTCTTGGCCGCGGACTTGCCGCCGCCCGTCGTGGAGCCACCGGTCGAGCCACCGGCCGTCGATCCGCCGGCCGTCGAACCACCGGTGCCGCTGCCGCCGGTGGCGGTCGTCGCGCCCGCGGCCTCGGCGCCGGTCTGCCCGCCCTGCCCGCTCTCGCCGCCCGACGCGGCGGCCGAGCCGGCCGACGCGGCGCCCTCGTCCCGGCCGCCGTTGTCGTCGCCGCCCCCGCAGGCGGTCATCCCGAGCGACAGCACGGCGACGGCCGCGACGGCGAGGACGGTGTTCTTGCGCTTCGTACGCATGGTGGTACTCCCCCGGTGACTGGATGGTCGGTCGGCGCCACTCCCTGTCGGCACCACGACCACTCTCCCGCCCGCCCTTGCCGTCCGGCTTGCGTACCGCTAACGCGGCTTTGCCGTCCCCCGGGCGCCGCCTTCCGGCATCGCCGTCGATCTCGGGCGCCCCGGCAACGCCACGTTATTCTTCTGTCCGGGGATCTGACTGTCGGTGATCGTTTCGGAAGGCGCGGGCGCCACCGTCGCGCGGAGCCCCCTGCAGGCGCTCCCGCGTCGAGCCGCGGCACAAGGAAGCAGCCAGAGCAAAGGCCCCCACATGCAGCGCGACAACTCCACAGTCCGTACCGGCCAGGGGCAGCGGCCGGAGGACGAGGTGGGGCTCGCCGTGCTGCTGCGGGCGTGGCGGGCCCGGGCGGGCCGCACTCTGGGCCTGGGCAGGGCGCTTCCGCAGGTGGAGGTCGCCGCCGCGGTCGGCATGAGCGAGCGCTGGTACCGGGATCTCGAACACGGGGCCCTGCCCAAGCTGGACTCCCGGACGCTCACCGCGCTGGCCGACGCGCTGCGGCTGTGCGCGGACGAACGCGCCACCCTCTTCCTGTACGCCGCCGGCGGCGAGCCCTACCCCGCCGTGTCGTCCGTCGACGGCATCGACCTGGCCCCGCTGCACCGCCTGCTCGACCTGCAGCCCAGCCGGCCCGCGTATCTCACCAGCAACACATGGGACGTCCTCGCGCACAACGAGGCCATGGCCGAGTGGTTCCCCTGGGTGCGGCGCCCCGGCGCGAACCTGATCCGCTGGGGCCTGACCGACCCCGAGGCCAGGGCGCAGCTGGCCGACTGGCCGCGGCACGCGCGGGCGTACCTCGCGATGCTGCGCTACGCCATGGCGCAGTACCCGGGGAACCCCGAACTGGCCGGGATCCTCCGGACGGCCCTCACCGATCCGGAGGTCCGGCAGATCTGGGACGACGGCCCGGTCATCATCGCCCACCGGGACGGACACGCCTACCGGCTGACCATCCCGCGCTTCGCCCCCCGCGCCGTCGACGTGGTCACCCACGTCCTGCAGCCCGTCGGGTACCCCGGCCTGCGCCTCACCTTCATCAGCCCGCAGGACGGCTGAGCCCTCAGTCTCGCCGATGTCCGCGGCCCGTTCGACAGCCGCCGACCGGCAAAGATTTACCGGTCCGAAAACCGGCGGATTTTTGCCGGTCCGGTTTTGCGGGCACTCATTCCCAGGTACTCACGGGCGCTTCCCGGCCTGCCCTGCGACCGGCAGATCATTGCCGGTCGCATCCGTTGACATTCGCTGCACGCAGTTGCGAATCTCGGTGCACACCGGGTTCGTCGGGACCCTTACTGGCGGCACATCTCTGCCCCGCTCAGGTTCGATTCCAGGCTCGGAACTCGGCCGGAAGAACTCGCGGGAGCGACCTTGCACGCCTTTATGAACGCCAGGAAGACGACAGGGAGTCGAGAATGACGGACGCGCGCGAAAAGGCCGTGAGCCGGCGCACGATGACGCTGTCCTGCCTGTTGGTCTTCATGGCACAGATGGCGACCACCATTTATCTTCCGTCCCTCCCGATCGTGGCGCACGACTTCGGAATGTCCCGTCATTACGCGGCCCTTTCCATTTCCGTGTTCGTGATCGGCGCCGCGGCTCCGGTGGTCCTGTGGGGAGTGGCCGCGGACCGGTACGGCCGCCGGGGCCCGCTGCTGGCCTCGCTGGCGCTGTTCGTGGTGAGCAGCGCGCTGATCACACTCTTCCGCTCCACCGAGGCTCTGCTCGTGCTGCGCGCGCTGCAGGGCATCGGCGCCGGCGGCGCCGCGATCATCGCCCGGATCCTGGTGCGGGACCGCTGGAGCGGGGACGAGCTGGCCCGGCGGCTCTCGGTGCTGTCCATCGCGTTCATCACGGCGATGGGCGGCGGGCAGTTCATCGGCGGCCTGATCGGCAGGTACTCCCACTGGGAGACGGGCTTCGTCGTCCTCGCCGTGGTCGGCGCGGTCGCCGCCGCGCTGACCTTCACCGTCCCGTTCGCGTCGAGCCGCGCGGTGCAGCCGCCGTCGGAGGTGCTGCGGATCTGCCTCGGCATCAGCAGGCAGCCCCGCTTCCTGCTGCCGGCCCTCGCCGGCGGCGCGGGGTTCGCGACGATCGTGCTGCTCCAGGAGGTCAGCCCGTTCGTCTTCCAGCAGCACTTCGGGCTCGCCACCGAGCAGTACGGAAGCCTCGGGCTGCTCCTCGGCGCGGCCTACTTCGCCGGCGCGATGACCGTCAACCGCCTGGTGGCGAAGGAGGGTTCGGGCCGTCTGATGACCGCCGGGTCGATCGTGATGACCGCGTCCGGTGTCCTGATGATCGCGCTGTGGTCGGTGCCCGGCCTGCCGGACGGCGGCGCCCTGGTGGCCTTCGTCGCGCTGTACTGCGTGACCACGTTCGGGCAGTCGGTCCTGTTCCCCAACAGCATGGCCACCGCCGTGAGCAGCCGGCAGAGCCACGGCGCCTACGCCGTCTCCCTGTGCGGCTTCCTCCAGCAGTCGATGGCGGGCCTGGCCGCGGCCACGGCCGCGCTGCTGCAGGCGGACCTCGCCTGGGCCACGGTCGCCGCCGGTCTCGGCGCCGCGGCCTGGCTCATGACCCGTATCGCCGTCCGTGCGGCAGCGCCCACCGACGCTCCGTCGGCAGCCCCTTCGGCAGTTCCTTCGGCCGTCCAGAAGGACCACTAGAAGTGCACTGAGAAACCTGGCCGGCCCGAGGGCGGTTCCGCAGGGGCGGAGCCGCCCTTTGCCATCCGTGGAGGACGGAGGTTCGATCACCCGCTTCACCCGCTTCACCCGAACGCCCGTGCCGCGTTGCCCCGCCCCCGTCCCGGCCCTCGCATGGAGGGTGGGGAAGAACGAGCTCACACCGGGGGAACCGAGGGAACGGGAAGGCAGGAAGGCCGCTATGTACGTGCGCACCATCTACATGACGGGTGATCCGGCTCAGCTCGACGACGTCGCCGAGTCGGTCCGGACCGAGGGACGCGAGCTTCTGTCGGGGCAGCGGGGCTACCGCGGCATGGGGCTGTTCGTGGACCGCGAGGTCGGCAAACTCCTGGTGGGGTCGTGGTGGGAGGACGAGGCGTCCCGGGAGGCGAGCTACGAGGCGCTGCGCGAGCGGCGCAGCGAGATGTTCGCGCCCTTCGCCGGGACCATGACGGTCGACAACTGGGAGGCGGCCGTCGCCCGCCGCAGCGAGGACCTCGGGCCCGGCGCGACGTTCCGACTGGTCCGCATGGACGTCGACGCCGCCGCCGTCGACAAGCTGGTGACGACGTTCCGCGACACCGCGCTGCCCAAGATCGAGGAGATCCCCGGCTGGAAGGGCGTCTCGCTCCTCGTCGACCGCACCCACGGCCGGGCCGCGGTCGGCGCGCTGTACGCCGACAAGGACTCCCTGGCGTCCTCCCGCGCCGCCGTCGCGGGAATCCGCGGCGAGACGACGTCGAAGGCCGGCGTCACCACGCGCAGCCTGGAGGAGTTCGAGGTCCTCGTCGCGACGGCGGTGCCCCACACCTGATCCGTACAACATCTGGCCCGTAAACGCAGAAAAGCCCCGCACCATACGGTGCGGGGCTTTCCCACAATGATTGTTCGGCGGCGTCCTACTCTCCCACAGGGTCCCCCCTGCAGTACCATCGGCGCTGAAAGGCTTAGCTTCCGGGTTCGGAATGTAACCGGGCGTTT
>NZ_JBIWPJ010000005.1:0-671734 GCF_044768205.1 Streptomyces sp. NPDC101160
GGCTCGGGGCGAGGGCTTCATGGCGTCCAGGTCACCCGGTGCTCCGCGAGGTGTGACAACACCGCGTGGTTCGCCTCCCAGCCGTCCGGGGCTGTTTTCATCGGCCGCCTCCGGCGGCGTGCCGGACTCCGTCCGGCGGCATCGCGGCTCGGGGCGACGTCCTTACGGCGTCCAGGTCACCCGGTGCTCCGCCAGGTGCGACAACACCGCGTGGTTCGCCTCCCAGCCGTCCGGGGCTGTATTCATCGGCCGCCTCCGGCGGCGTGCCGGACTCCGTCCGGCGGCACCGTGGCTCGGGGCGACGGCTTCATGGCGTCCAGGTCACCCGGTGCTCCGCGAGGTGTGACAACACCGCGTGGTTCGCCTCCCAGCCGTCCGGGAACTTGACCGTGACGCCGAGCTGGACCGGCTCCGTGGACGGGTGTTCGTCGAGGAGCTCGGTGACGCCGGCGCGGCAGACGACGATGCAGGCGTGGCGGTGGCGGGAGGTGAGGACGCAGAGGCGGCCGGTCTCCAGGTGGAAGGCGGTGGCGTCGGGGCGGCCGGAGAGGGGGTGGAGGACGACGGTGACGTCGTACTCGCGGCCTTGGAGGCGGTTGGCCGTGTCGACCGTGACGCCCGTGACGCCCACGTCCGCGAGCGCGGCGCGGATCGCGGCCGCCTGGTCGCGGTGGGCGGTGCCGACGGCGACGCGGTCCGGGGTGAGGGGGACGGGGTCGGGGGACCGCTCGCTGACCGCCGCGCCGCCGCGGTCGAGGAGGCGGCGGACGACCAGGGCGACCGCGTGGACGGCCTCCGGGTCGGTGCGCGGGGTGTGGCGGGCGGGGAGTTCGAGCAGGCCCCAGCCGGACTCGGCGGCCTCGTCCAGGACCCGGTCCGGCGCCGAGCCGTCCGAGGGCACGCCGAAGGAGAGCCTCCGGTCGCCGTGCCCCGTACCGCTGCGGAACGGCGTGTACGGGTAGAAGGCGTCGGAGACCAGCGGCGCGGCCGAGGCGGGGAGCCGCCAGGAGACCGGGAGGCGGTGCTGCGGCAGCTCCGGGTTGTGGGCCAGGAGGGTGGAGACGGCGGACGCCGACGGGTCGTACGAAAGCCCCGCCCACTGCTCCGCGCCCACCACCGAGAACGGGTCCAGCTGACCCGGGTCGCCCACGAACAGCGCCCGCTCGAACAGCCCCGCCACGGCGAGCAGCGCGTCCGAGCGCATCTGGTACGCCTCGTCCACGATCGCGTGCGCCCACGGCTCGACGTTCTTCACGTGCGCCCACTTCGCGGCGGTCGAGATCACCACCGGCAGCCCGGCGAGATCCGCCGGCTTCGACGACTTCCGTACGTGTTCGAGCTCGTCGAGCGCCTTGTCGTACGGGTCCGAGTCGTTCGAGTGCAGCCGGCCCACGCCGAGACCCGGCTCCTTCTCGGCGAGCCGCAGCACCAGGTCGTCGACCTGCGCGTTGGTCTGCGCGACCACCATCAACGGGCGTCCGGCAGAGGCCAGTTCGAGCGCGGCGCGGACGACGAGCGTCGACTTGCCGGCGCCCGGCGGCGAGTCCACGACCACGCCACGGGCGGTGCCGTGCAGGGTGTCGGCCAGGATCTCGGCCGTGGCCCGGGCGGCCTCGGCGGAGGGATCGAAGGTCACAGGATGTCCTCGGGCGTCGTGGCGTCAGGGAGTTCGGCGTCGTCGGTGCGCGGAGGGCCGCCGTGCGTCCACGGTGTGTCCTCCGGGTCCGGCAGCTTCGCGCCCGGCCGCTGGTCGTGCTCGAACAGCGTCCAGGTGATCCGCTCGCCCTTCTCCGGCACCGAGCCCTCCGCCGGCTCCTTCGACCGGCCCATCTTGTCCAGAAGCCGCAGCACGAGCGAGCCGTCCTCCTCCGCGTGCGCGAACTCGGCCGTCTGCGGCTTGCCGTCCAGTGAGCGGTACACCTTCACGCCCTCGGCCAGGTGCGGCCGGTCGTCCGTGCGGACGGTCAGGAGAGGACGCGGGCGGTTCTTCTCCGTGCGTGCCATCACGACTTCCGTGATCTCCGCGACGAACGCCTCGCCCGCCAGCCGCCGCCCCGCCATCACCAGCGGGTCGTCGAGCGCCTCCTGCGCCTCCAGCTGGCCCTGCGCCTGCTCGCGCGCCGCCAGCTTCTGCGCCGCCGTCACCGCGTCGTCGCGGCGCGGCTGCGGCGGCTCGCCCGCCGCGATGCGGTCCCGCTGGCCGGTGAACGACCAGCGGTCCCGGGTCCAGCGGTCGGCGACCCGCGCCCCCTCCGGCAGCTCCCGCAGCAGGCCGAGCGCCCGCCACACCGCGTCCCAGGTCGGCTTCAGCTGCGCGGCGATCAGACGCCGGATCTCCCGCTCGGCCACCGTCAGCGCGGCGAGCCCGTCCTCGGCCGCGCCGCCGTCCTCGGCCGCGCCGAGCGCCTGCCGGGCCCGGTCGTACGCCTCGACCGCGGGCGCGAGCAGCCGGTTGTCGAAGGCGGGGTCGGTCGCCGGCCCGGCCGGCGGGCACAGCAACTGCCCCTGCGCGTCCCGCCCGAGCTCGGCGCGCAGCGCCGCCTCCGCGCCGGACTCCCCCTCGCCGGGAGCGATCCAGGCGAGCAGCGCGCCCAGGTGCTGGTCCTCCAGGGACGACTGGCCCGTCGCCCAGTGCCGGTTCAGCAGGTCCGTCGCCGCCACGAGCAGCGAGGCGCCCGGCACCCGGGCCCGCTCGCCGAAGTGCGTCAGCCAGCGCCCCAGCAGCGGCACCCGGGGCGGCGCCGGGAACGGCGTCTCCGGGTCCTGCTCGGCCGTGCGGCGGAAGCGCGTCGACCGCCCGAGGAGACGTACGTACTCGATGCCGGCCCGGCTCGGCACCACCAACTGCGGTGCGTCCGCGCACAGTTCGACCTCGACCTTGACCTTCTTGCCGGTCTCCGGGTCGGTCTCGGACCGCTCGGCCGCCTCGACGACCCCGGCGAAGGAGTCGACGTACGGCAGGATCTCGTCGGCCAGCTCGGCGAGGAACGCGAAGCGCAGGTCCCGGTCGCGCGGCTGCGGCACGACGAGCAGCCGCGGCTCCTCCGGGTCGGTGCCGACCAGCGCCCCGAGCGGCGCGCCCGCCTCGCCCGACGTCGTCAACGGCACGAAGACGAGCGGCCGTTCGGACAGATGCCGGTGCCGCACGGTGGCGAGCGGCTGGGCCCGGCCGGCCTCGACGGCCTCCATCCGGGCGAGCGTGGAGATCAGCGACATGCCGACACCTCCGCGACAGCCCCCGCGCCGCCGGCCGCCGCCTCCAGCGCCTCGGCCCTCAGCGCTCGCGCCCTGCGCAGCGCGTCCACCGCCGGGTCGTCCGGGTCGCCGCTCTCGCCGCGGGCCGCCGCCAGGACCGCGCCGATCGTCGTCAGGCAGCCCAGCTCGCCGCGTACCGAACGGCCGAGGGTCGTCACCGCGTCCGCCGCGCGGGCGCGGGTCCGGCAGTGGAAGGCCAGTTCGCACGCGGAGAGGCACTCGGGGGCGTACGCGTGCGGCACGCACTCCACCGCCGAGGCCAGCTGCTCGGCCGAGCACTCGGCGACGTCGAAGGTCACGCCCTCCGGCAGCGCGTCCGCGATCTCCTCGATGCGGGTCAGCCGGGCCAGCTGGCGCCGGGTGACCGCGACCTGCTTGCGCACGTCCACCGCCGATCCCGTCGGCAGGTTGGAGAAGTCCTTCGGGCAGACGAGCAGCACCCGGTGCGCCACCGTCGCGCCCTCCGTGTGCGCCGCGATCCGGTCCAGGGCCAGCACGTACACCGCCGCCTGGCGGGCCGCCGCGCCGACCTTCGACGCGTCCGCCGCGCCGTCGATCATCGGGAAGGACTTGATCTCGACGACCGTCCACCGCCCGTCGGGGTGCACCACGACCGCGTCCGGCTCCAGGTAGACCGGGGAGCCGGCCACCTCCAGGGCCAGCATCGGGTGGTCGAGCAGCGCCCAGCGGCCCGCCGCCGTCGCCTCGCGCAGCGTGAGCGCGGTGCGGGCCGCCCGGCCCTCGGGCCCGGCCGCCGCCAGCTCCGGCACGTCCACGGTGCCGGGCTCCGTGATGCCGAGCAGGGCGAGCAGCTCCCGGCCGCCGTCGGCCTTCACCTTCGCCTCGAACGCGTTGCCCCGGGCGATCGCGTACTGCGACTGGCCGAACGACGACGGCGCGCCCAGCTTCGCCGCGAGAGCGGTCTTGTCGACTCCGGCGCCGTCGAGGATCGCGCGCCGCCTGCAGCCCGGGTTCGCGGCCAGGGCGGCCAGGGCGCGCGCGTCGAGCGGACGCGGCACGGTGGCCGGTCCGCGCAGCTCAGCGAGCCGATGCCGGAGCGTCGTCTGCGGCGGTGTGGTCTGCGGCGGTCGGTGCGGACCGCTGTCCAGGGATGCGCTCACCCGCGGAAGTCTCCCATCCGCCACTGACAAGCGGGGAGTTTCGCGGGGATTCGCCCCCGAAGATCCGGTCCGCGGGACGGCTCGCGAGACGGTCCGCGACCCGGCGCACGTACGGCGTGAGCAGCAGCGCCACGCCCATCACCGCCGCCCCCGCGACCGCGTCCAGGAAGTAGTGGTTCGCCGTGCCCATCACCACCAGCGCGGTCAGCAGCGGATACGCCACGCCGGCCGCCCTGACCAGCGGCGTCCGCCCGTGCCGCCACAGCACCACCCCGCACCACAGCGCCCAGCCCACGTGCAGGCTCGGCATCGCCGCGTACTGGTTGGTGAGGCCGCCGAGCCCGCGCGGCGCGCTGGCCTGCCCGCCCCACCAGCCATACGCGCTGAAGTGCGCCATCGTGTCGGTGAAGCCGTACATCGGGTCGAGCAGCCGCGGCGGGCAGGTCGGCATCAGCGCGAAGCCGACGAGACCGAGGAGGGTGGCGGTCATCAGCCAGGTGCGGGCGGCCAGATAGGCGGCGGGACGGCGGCGGAACAGCCAGACCAGGACGGCCGGTGTGACCAGGTAGTGCAGGGAGGCGTAGGCGAAGTCGGCGGGGATGCCGAGCGCGGGGGTCGCCGTGAAGAGGCGGTTGAGCGGGTGCTCGAAGTCGATCGCCAGCCACTCCTCGGTCCGCAGGATCCCGAGGCCGTGGCCGACGGCGTCCGAGACGTCCCCGGTGGCGAACAGCCGCCCGGCGGAGTAGGCCGCGTACACCGCGGCGATCAGTATCAGCTCCAGCCACCAGCGTGGTCTGCGCCCGGGCATGCAAGGTCCCCCCACTGTTCCCCCACTCGTTCCTGATCGTGGGAGGACGCGGTCCGGGGCCGGGAGGTTGCCCGCCGGTCACCGGGAATTCGGGTGGGCGATGATGGACAGGCACCCGTAAGGGGACCCGTACCCGTGAACACCTGGAGAGTCTCCATGGCACCGCGCATCCTGCTCGCCCGGCACGGCCAGACCGAGTGGTCGCTGCTCGGCCGGCACACCGGCAGGACCGACATCCCGCTGCTCGACGAGGGCCGGCGCGGTGCGAAGCTGCTCGGCGAGCGCCTCGCGCGCGGGCCGTGGCAGGGACTCGACGGCGTCGAGGTGCGCACCAGCCCCCTGGTGCGGGCCAGGGAGACCTGCGAGCTGGCCGGCTTCGGCGAGCGGGCGACGGACTGGGACGCGCTGATGGAGTGGGACTACGGCGCGTACGAGGGCCTGACCCCGCCCGAGATCCAGAAGCTCCAGCCCGGCTGGTTCATCTGGCGCGACGGCGTGCGCGACGGGGAGACGATGGCCGAGCTGTCGGCCCGTGCCGACCAGGTCGTGGAGTGGGCCCGCTCGGCCGACCGGGACGTCCTGATCTTCGCGCACGGCCACATCCTGCGCTCGATCGGCGCCCGCTGGCTCGGCGAGGACGTCTCCTACGCCGCCCGCATCCGCCTCGACCCGACCAGCCTGTCGGTGCTGGGCTGGGCGTACGGCGCCCCCGCGATCGAGCGCTGGAACGACACCGGGCACCTGGAGTAGGCCCCTCGCGCGCGAGTCGTCCGTACGCGGCTCAGTACGCGGCTCAGTGCGCGGCGATCGTACGCGGCTCAGTGCGCGGCGATGAGCCGGCGCGTCTCCGACAGCATCCGGCGGATCCGCGCGGACTCGACGCCGTCCAGGGACGCCTCCACCCGCCGTACCTCCGCCGCCGCCTCGTCGGGCCGGCCCGCGTGCGCGAGGTCGGTCGCCAGCTGGGCGCGGTAGAGCGCCAGGTTGCGGGCGAAGTGCGGGTCCTGGAGGAGGGTGGCGCGCTGGGCGTGCCGGGCCGCGCGGGTCCAGTCGCCGAGCAGCGACCAGCACTGGGCCTCCAGGGCCTCCATCTCGGGCTCGCCGAAGAAGGACATCCACTCGGGGTCCTCGTCGGCGGTGCCCCGCGCGAAGTGGGTGTGCGCCCGGCCGAGGGCCTGCGCGCAGGAGGACCGGTCGCCGAGCCCGGCCCACGCCCCGGCCTCGCGCAGGCTGAGCAGCGCGAGGAGCCGGGCCGAGCCGAGCGGCTGGGCGGCGCGCAGTCCGGCCTGCGCGGCCCGTACCGCCTCCCGGTACCGCCCCGAGTCGCGGGCCAGGAACGAGGTGTTGCAGAACGCGTGCGCCTCCAGGGCCGCGTCCCCGGCCACCCGTGCGGTGGCGAGCGCCTCGGCGTAGTGGGAGCGGGCGTCGTCGAGCCGGCCCGAGTCGTGGGCGAGCCAGCCGACGGAGATGGCGAGTTCACCGGCGCCGTTGTGCAGCCGGTCGGCGGTGGAGCGGCGGGTGGCGACGCCCGCGTCGAGCAGGGCGTAGGCGGTGCGCAGCGGCTGGGTGGCGCGCTGGTAGAGGCCGTCGGCGCCGTGCCGGTCGTCGAGCAGCCGGATGTTCCGTACGGCGTCCTCGACGGCGCGGACCTCGGCCTCGCCGACGCGGTGGACGCCGCGGGGCGCCGGGATGGTGACCGCGGGGACGGCGGCGGTCCTGGGGGCGCTGGTGTGGGGGGCGGCGATCGCC
Source organism: Streptomyces sp. NPDC101160 (assembly GCF_044768205.1). NCBI lineage: Bacteria > Bacillati > Actinomycetota > Actinomycetes > Kitasatosporales > Streptomycetaceae > Streptomyces > Streptomyces sp. NPDC101160. The sequence continues at coordinate 6,934 of NZ_JBIWPJ010000005.1, forward strand.
GCGGCCGGGCCGCAGAGGCCCAGCGAGGCGGTCGCCACGGTGGCGGTGCCGCCGGTCATGAATGCGCGACGCAGCACGTCGCTCTCCTCATCGTTCCGGGTGGTGATGGCGAGGGGCGGCGGTGCCCCGGCCGCCTCGGCGGCCGACCGCCGGCCGCGAACGGCCTCCCGCGCCGAGAACCCCAGGTCCGTAAGGCCCAGTCCGGGGAACATGTGCAGGAAGACCCGCTCGTACGCGTAGTTCGGGCAGCGGATCTCGCCCGCCTCCACGCGCCCGATGTAGCGGGCGTCGCATGCGACCTGCTCGCCGATCTCCCGCGCCGCCCGGCGGACGAGCGCGGCGAACTCCGCCGGTGAACGCTGTCCGCGGAGTCTGCGGAAGGCGAGGTTGGGAACTGCCCGTGACAACGCCATGGCCGAGCCCTCTCCTGGTGCTGCCGGTGTTCCGGCGGCAAGAACGTACCTGCTGTGACCGGCCGCGCACGCAGAGTTTGGCAACAAATCGGATATCTCGCCCGCGATCTGCCATGAACTGCCATCCTTTGCGGCGGCGTGCCGCCGTAGCCGTTGACGCGTACGGGCGTTGAACCAGGGTGTGGAGACGCGGCGCAGCCGGACCGCGTCTCCCGCTTCGGAGCGAGGAGGGTTCCATGGTGGAAACCGGAGCCGTCGGGCCGGTCGCCCAGCCGTACGCCGGGCCGGCCGTCCAGCCGCCGGTCACGCAGCCGTACGCCGGGCCGGTCACGCAGCCGTACGCCGGGCCGGTCGCGCAGCCGTACGCCGGGCCGGTCGCATCGCAGTCGACCGAGCGGCACGCGCCCACGCCGGACGCCAGCGCGTCCTTCGCGACCCACGCCGAGGCCGGGTCGGGGTCCGGGCCGGGCAGCTCGGGCGGGTCCGGGGAGGCCTGCGACCTGGTGACCGTCCCGGCCCGGCAGGGTCTTGAGGCCGTGGACATCCTGCGCCGGGCCGACCGCCGCGGCGTCGCGCCGGCGGTCGGCCCGGTGCTGCACGACGGCGCCTGCGACACGCTCGGATTCCTGGTGCCGCCCGGCACGGCCGCGGCCTGGGACATGCCGGGCAGCGCCTGTACCCGGACCGACGGGCGCGGTCTGCGCCTGCCGGACCCGCCCGAGCTGCCCGGCCCGGACGGGGCCACCCCGCGTCCCGCCGACTGGCTGCTGCCGCCCGGTACCGGCGGCGAGGTCACCGACCCGGTGATGCTGCGCGAGGCCCTCGGCCAGGCCGCCCGGCTGATCGAGGCGGCGGACGGCTGCCGATAGGGCCCACTCGGTACATCCGCTGATAATGGGCTCGTGGCAAGGAACAAGCAGCGGGAGCGGGCGGCCGGGGCCGCGGCGGTCGTGGAGACCGTCGACGGCGGGCTCGCCGAGCTCATACCCGACCGGGAGCGGCCGCGCGGCTGGACGCTGCTCATCGACGGCGCCCCGCAGTCGCACGTCGACCTCGACGACCCCGCGCACCTCACCTTCGAGTACCAGCGGCGCCTCGGCCACATCGCCGACCTCGTCGCCCCGCCGAACAAGCCCGTCCAGGTCGTGCACCTCGGCGGCGGCGCCTTCACCCTCGCCCGGTACGTGGCGGCCACCCGCCCCCGCTCGACGCAGCAGATCGTGGAGCTGGACGGGCCGCTCGTGCAGCTGGTGCGCCGTGAGCTGCCGCTCGACGCCGGCGCCCGGATCCGGGTGCGCTCCACGGACGCCCGCGCCGGGCTCGGCAAGGTGCCGGACGGCTGGGCCGACCTGATCATCGCGGACGTGTTCAGCGGGGCCCGCACCCCGGCGCACCTGACGAGCACGGAGTTCCTGGCGGAGGTACGGCGGGTGCTGCGGCCCGGCGGCTTCTACGCGGCCAACCTCGCCGACGGCCCGCCGCTGGCCCATCTGCGCGGCCAGATCGCCACCGCCGCCACCGTCTTCCCCGAGCTGGCGCTCACCGCCGACCCGACCGTGCTGCGCGGCCGCCGCTTCGGCAACGCCGTACTGCTCGCCTCGGACCGGGAGCTGCCGGTCGCCGAGCTGACCCGGCGGGTGGCGACCGATCCGCACCCGGGGCGGGTCGAGCACGGGCGGGCGCTCGCCGACTTCACGGGCGGCGCGGCGCCGGTCACCGACGCGAGCGCGAAGCCCTCACCCGTACCGCCGGCCGCGGTCTTCCGTTAGCCGGACAGCGCGTTCGGTCGGACCGTGCGTGCGGTCGGACCGTGCGTGCGGTCAGCTGGTCCGGTCAGCTGGTCCGGTCAGACCGCGCGTTCGTCGATCTCCACGCGCGGCGCGGTGTCGTGCCACACGCAGAAGACGGAGATCTCCCGGCTGTCCTTGGTGAAGGTCACCCGGATCCAGGTGGGCTGCTTCCACACCTGCATCTGCCAGCCCGCCTCGGGCGTCGCGTTCACCAGCTCGGCCGAGGAGGGACCCAGGTCGAAGACGGCCCGGCCGCCGTCCGTCCCGTAGCTCTTCACGCTGCCGCTCGTGCTCGCCGGCGGCTTCGCCGTGGCGGTGCGGCGCGGCGGGGGAGTGGTCGCCGCCTTCGACGGGCGGGCGGTGCTCGGGGCGGCCGTCGGGGCCGGGGCGAATGGTGACGGGCTCACGGGGGCGGTGGCCGAGGCGGCGGTGCCGACCTCGCCGGTGCCGGACGCGCCGGACGCGCCGGAGGTGCCGGACGGGATCGGCAGCGCGAGCGGCGGGTCGTACACCGTGCCGGCCAGCACGGTGTGCACGCCCCACCAGGACAGCGAGACCGCCGCGCCCGTGGCGAGCGACCACGCCAGCACGTGAACCAGTCCTCTTCGCATCGCGCACATCCTGCCATCCCCGGTGTCCCCCGAATGGCGTACGGTGCCGCCCATGGCAAGTGTGCTCGTGGTCGAGGACGACCAGTTCGTGCGCTCCGCCCTCATCCGGCACCTGACCGAGGCGTCCCACACCGTGAGGAGCGTCGGCACGGCCCTGGAGGCGTTGCGCGAGGTCGCCCATCTCCGTTTCGACGTGGTCGTCCTCGACCTCGGACTGCCCGACCTGGACGGCGCCGAGGCGCTGAAGATGCTGCGCGGGATCACCGACGTGCCGGTGATCATCGCCACCGCCCGCGACGACGAGGCGGAGATCGTCCGGCTGCTCAACGACGGCGCCGACGACTACCTCACCAAGCCGTTCTCGGTGGAGCACCTGTCCGCGCGGATGGCGGCGGTGCTGCGCCGCGCCCGGTCCGGCGCGGGCGAGGCGGCGCCGTCGCGGGAGCTCCGGGTCGGCGGGCTCGCCATCGACCCGCTGCGCCGGCAGGCGTCGCTCGACGGGGCGGCGCTCGACCTGACCCGCCGTGAGTTCGACCTGCTCGCCTTCCTCGCCGGACGGCCCGGCGTGGTCGTGTCCCGCAAGGAGCTGCTCGCCGAGGTGTGGCAGCAGGCGTACGGGGACGACCAGACCATCGACGTCCATCTGTCGTGGCTGCGGCGGAAGCTGGGCGAGACGGCCGCGCGGCCGCGCTATCTGCACACCCTGCGCGGGGTGGGCGTGAAGCTGGAGCCGCCGGGCGGGAGACCGGAGCCGGCGCGGTGAGATGGGCGCTGGTCAAGGTGGCCCTCGCGGTCACCGTCATGGTCGTGGTCGCCTTCGCCGTGCCGCTCGGGCTCGTCGTCAAGGAGATGGCCCGCGACCGGGCGTTCTCCAACGCCGAGCGGCGCGCCGCCGGGCTCGCCCCGGTCCTCGCCATCACCACCGACCACGAACAGCTCGAACGGGCCGTCGCCACCACCGACGACGGCGCCGAGGGCCGGCTCGCCGTCCATCTGCCCGCGACGCCCGGTGAACCCGGCGGCAGGGGCGAGGAGATCGGCACCCGGCGGGCCGGCGACGACGACCTCGCCACCACCCGGGCGCTCGGCCGCGCCACCATCGCCGAGGTGCCCGGCGGTTCGGTGCTGCTCCAGCCCACGGCCGTCAGCTCCGGGCAGGTCGCCGTCGTCGAACTGTTCGTCCCCGAGGGCGAGGTGAGCAACGGCGTCGCCACCGCCTGGCTGGTCCTCGCCCTGGTCGGCGTGGCCCTGATCGTCGGCTCGGTCGCGGTCGCCGACCGGCTCGGCGTCCGCATGGTCCGGCCCGCCCAGCGGCTCGCCCGCGCCGCCCACGAACTCGGCGAGGGCCGGCTCGGCGCGCGGGTCCGCGAGGAGGGGCCGCCCGAGCTGAAGTCCGCCGCCGTCGCCTTCAACTCGATGGCCGACCAGGTCGTGCAGCTCCTCGCCAACGAGCGCGAGCTCGCCGCCGACCTCTCGCACCGGCTGCGCACCCCGCTCACCGTGCTCCGCCTCAACGCGGCCTCGCTCGGCTCGGGCCCGGCCGCCGAGCAGACCCGGGCCGCCGTCGAGCAGCTGGAACGCGAGGTCGACACCATCATCCGTACGGCCAGGGAGGCCAAGCCGCAGACCGGGGTGACGGCGATCGCGGCGGCCGGCTGCGACGCGTCCGAGGTGGTGCGCGAGCGGATGGACTTCTGGTCCGCGCTCGCCGAGGACGAGGGCCGCAAGGTACGGGTCGCGGGCGTCGAACGCCCGGTCCGCATCCCGGTCGCCCGCCCCGAACTCGTCGCCGCGCTCGACGCGCTGCTGGGCAACGTCTTCCGGCACACGCCGGAGGGCACTGCCTTCTCCGTCGACCTCCACAACGGCGACGACGCCGTCATCATCCTGGTCTCCGACGCCGGCCCCGGCATCCCCGACCCGGCCGCCGCGCTCGCCCGCGGCGCGGGCAGCGGCCGCGACGGCTCCACCGGTCTCGGCCTGGACATCGTGCGCCGCATGGCCGAGTCGACGGGCGGCGACGTCCGCATCGGGCACTCGGTGCTCGGCGGCACGGAGGTACGGATCTGGATCGGGCTCGACGGCCGCGGGGCCGGTACGGACGGGGGCCGTCGCGGGCGCCGTCGTGGCCGGAAGGCGTGACGCGCCCGGCCCGCGCCGGCCCGCCCCGGTCCACCCGGGTCCGCCCTTGGTCCTGCCCGGTCCGTCCCGCCCAACCTTTCGTGCGTCCGATGCCTTCCTTAAGCGGACCCTAAGAATCCCAACCCGGGCCCCGTCCCGGGCATTTGTCCGTTTCCCGCTCGCTAGCGTGCTGCCGCATCCCACCCCCGGTAGGCAGAGGCAGGCACGCGATGGGCAGCAGCAGTACGCACCGGCGCAGGACGAGCGGCCGGACCAAGGCCGTCGGAGCGGTCGTCGCCGCGGCGGTCGTCGGCGGCGCGGCGTTCGCGCTCACCGGCACCGCGCAGGCCGCGGCCGTCGGCGCCGCGTACACCAGGACCAGCTCCTGGACCGGCGGCTACACCGGCCAGTACGTCGTCACCAACGAGACCTCCAGCGTCCAGTCGGGGGGCTGGACGCTGGAGTTCGACCTGCCGGCCGGGACGACGATCTCCTCCCTGTGGAACGGCGAGCACACCGTCTCCGGCCGGCACGTCACCGTGACGCCCGCGAGCTGGAACAAGGAGCTCGCACCCGGCCAGTCCGTCACCGTCGGCTTCGTGACCTCGGCGGGCGGCGGCGCGGCGGGCGACCCGGCCAACTGCCTCATCAACAAGGCCACGTGCTCGGCCGGCGGGCCGACGCCCACCCCGAGCGGCCGCCCCACGACGCAGCCGACGCCGCCCGCCCCGACTCCCACGAAGACGGCGACGCCCGCTCCCACGAAGACCGCGACGCCCGCCCCGACGACCCCGGCCCCGACCGCGCCGCCCACGACGCCCCCGGCGCCCTCCACCGGCGGCGCAAGGTACGCCCCGTACGTCGACACCTCGCTCTACCCCGCGTACGACCTCCTCGGCACCGCCGACCAGACCGGCGTCAAGGAGTTCAACCTCGCCTTCATCACCTCCGGCAGCGGCTGCGCCCCGCTGTGGGGCGGCGTCACCGACCTCGGCTCCGACAAGGTCGCCGCCCAGATCGGCGCCCTGCGGGCCAAGGGCGGCGACGTCCGGGTCTCCTTCGGCGGTGCCGCCGGGCGCGAGCTGGCGCAGGCCTGCTCCACGGCCACGGCGCTCGCCGGTGCGTACGGCAAGGTCGTCGACCAGTACGGGCTCACCAAGGTCGACTTCGACATCGAGGGCGCGGCCCTCCCGGACACCGCCGCCAACACCCGCCGCGCCCAGGCCGTCGCCCAGCTCCAGAAGGCCCACCCCGGCCTGAACGTCTCCTTCACCCTGCCGGTGATGCCGGAGGGCCTGACCCAGCCGGGGGTGGACCTGCTCGCCGACGCGAAGCGGAACGGCGTCCGCGTCGACTCCGTCAACATCATGGCCATGGACTACGGCCCGGCCTACAGCGCCGACATGGGCACGTACGCGACCCAGGCCGCGACCGCCACCCAGGCCCAGATCAAGGGCGTGCTCGGCCTGTCCGACGCGGCCGCCTGGAAGGCCGTCGCCGTCACGCCGATGATCGGCGTCAACGACGTCAGCTCGGAGACCTTCCGCGTCGACGACGCCACCCAGCTGGTGGACTTCGCGAGGTCGAAGGGGATCGGCCGGCTGTCGATGTGGTCGGCGGCCCGCGACAAGCAGTGCGCGTCGGGCGCGGTGACCTACGCGGACCCGACCTGCTCGTCGATCCTCCAGCAGCCGCTGGCGTTCACGAAGGCCTTCGCCGCGTACAAGTAGCCACCAAGGCCCCCCAGGTCCCCCCACACGGCGCGCCCCGGACGTCCCACCCCACCGCGTCCGGGGCGCGCTCCCCGCAAAGAGGGGAGGATTCACTCCTTGAGCGCGCCCTGCATCACGCCGCCCACGATCTGCCGCCCCAGCACCGCGAACACGAGCAGCAGCGGTACCGTCCCGAGCAGCGCACCCGCCATCACCACCGACTGGTCCGGGATGTAGCCGCGCCCGAGCCCCGTCAGCGCCACCTGCACCGTCGGGCTGCCCGTCTGCGTCAGCACCAGCACCGGCCAGAAGAAGTCGTTCCACGCCGCCACGAACGTCAGCGTCCCGAGCACGGCCATCGCCGGCCGCGCCGCCGGGAACACCACGTGCCACACCACCCGCAGCGGCCCGGCCCCGTCCACCCGCGCGGCCTCCACCAGCTCGGCCGGCAGCGCCCGCAGCAGGTGCTGGCGCATGAAGAAGACCCCGAACGCCGACACCAGACCGGGCAGCACCACCGCCTGCAGCTCGTCCGTCCACCGCAGCCGGGCCACGAGCAGATACAGCGGTACGACCCCGAGCTGCGGCGGGATCAGCATCGTGCCCACCACGAGCGCGAGCAGCGCGCGCCGGAAGCGGAACCGCAGCCGCGCGAAGGCGAACCCGGCGAGCGTCGAGACGAGCACCGTGCCCGCGGCGACCAGGGCCGCCACGACCGTCGTGTTGGCGAGTGCGGCGCCGAGTCCGGCGTCGGTCCAGGCGAGAGCCAGGTTCCGCGGCAGATTCCGGCCGAGGCGGAACGGCGGCGGGGTGTGCGCCAGCCGGGTCGTCGTCCGTGAGGCCGCCACCGCCGCCCAGAGCAGCGGGAAGAGCGAGCCGGCGGCGAACAGCGTCAGCAGGAGGTACGCGGCCCAGGCGGACCGTCTCGCGCCCATCAGGCCACCGCCCCCGACGCTCTGACGCGCCGTACGAGCCGGGCCGCGCCCAGCATCACGACCAGGAGCAGCAGCATCACCCAGGCGATCGCCGAGGCCCGCCCCAGATGCAGGTTCACCCAGCCCTGCTCGTACAGATAGAGACCGAGCGTCTGGAACTGGTGGTCCGCCCCGCCCGACGCCCCCGCGTCCGCCCCGAACAGCAGCGGCTCGCCGAACAGCTGCGTCGCCCCGATCGCCGACACGACCACCGTGAAGAGGATCGCCGGCCGCAGCCCCGGCAGCGTCACGTGCACGAACTGCCGCCACCTCGACGCCCCGTCGAGCGCCGCCGCCTCGTACAGCTCGCGCGGCACGGTCTGCATGGCGGCGAGGTAGATCAGCGCGTTGTAGCCGGTCCACCGCCACACCACGATCGCCGACACGGCCGCCTTCGACGCCCACGGCCCGTTCTGCCAGTCGACGGGCGCGAGACCGAGGCCGGTGAGGACCCAGTTGACGAGGCCGTGGTCGCGCCCGAAGAGCAGCGCGAAGACCAGCGTCGCCGCGGCCACGGAGGTGGCGTACGGCGCGAGCGCCACCACCCGGAAGAACGCCCGCCCCCGTAGCCGTACGTCGAGCAGATGCGCCACGCCGAGCGCGAGCAGCAGCTGGGGCACCGTCGACAGCAGACCGATGGCGACGGTGTTGCCGAGCGCGTTCCAGAAGAACGGGTCCTCGGCGAGGCGCGTGTAGTTGCGCAGCCCCACCCACTCCGGCCGGTCGAGCGCCGTCAGCTCGACGCGGTGCAGGGACGCCCAGGCGGTGTAGAGGAGCGGGAAGAGCCCGAAGGCGCCGAAGAGGAGGAAGAAGGGCGCGACGAACCCGTACGGCGCCCAGCGTTCCACGGACCTCCTGTTCGTCGTCACCGCGTCACCGGTCCAGGGCGTTGTCGATGGACCGCAGCGCGTCCGTCCAGGCCTCGTCCGGGTCGCGGCCCGTCTGGTCGACCAGGAGCATCCCGCCGTCGGTCAGCAGCTGGGCGACCAGGCCCTCCTTCGGCCCGATCGGCGCCGACGGCACCCCGCGGGCCGCCGCGCCGAAGATCGCGCCCACCGGGGTGTCGCCGAAGTACGGATGGCGGGCCGCCGCCACCGCCGGCAGGGCGTGCGCGGCGGACGCGCTCGGGAAGCTGCCCCGCCGCGCGAAGACCCGCGCCTGCTGGGCCGGGGCGGTCAGCCAGGCGGCCAGCCGGGCCGCCTCCGCCCGGTGCGGGCCCGTCTTCGGGACGACCAGGAACGAGCCGCCCCGGTTGCCCGGCAGGGGCGCCGCCGCCACGTCCCACAGGCCCTTCCCGGCCGGGCCCGACTTGTCCTGGATGTAGCCCAGCATCCACGCCGGGCACACCACGGCCGCGAAGGCCCCGTTCGCGAAACCCTGGTCCCAGCCGGGCGTGAACTGCTGCAGCCGGGCCGTCAGGCCCTGCCGGGCGAACGCGGCCGCCAGGTCCCAGGCCTCCCGCACGGCCGGGTCGGTACCGATGACGAGGGCGCCCCGCTCGTCGTAGAAGCGCCGCCGCCCGCTGCTCACGACCGCCGCGAGCACCCCGGACGCCGAGTCCGTGAACGCCGTCCCCTCCGGCGCCCGCGCCGCGAACCGCCGCCCCGCCGCCAGGAACCGCCGCCAGTCCCCGGCCCACAGCCGCCCCACCTCCTCCCGCCCGGCCGGCAGCCCGGCCCGCGCGAACAGGTCCCTGCGGTAGCAGACCGCCTGCGGCCCGATGTCCGTCCCGAGCGCCACCGTCCGCCCGTCCCGCCCCGTCCCCTGCGCCCACTTCCACGGCAGGAACGCCCGCCGCTCCACCCCGGGGACCCTTCCCAGGTCGACGAGCCGGTCGCCCTGGGTGGCGATCACCTCGGCGACGTTGCCGACCTCCACGGCCTGCACGTCGGCGAGCCCGGAGCCGGTGACGAGATGGGTGAGCAGCTGCGGGTAGTAGTTCTCGTTGCGCTCGATGGACGTCTGCCGCACCGCGACGTCCGGGTGCAGCCGCATGTACGTGTCGTAGAGCCCGGCCTCCTGGAGCCCGAAGGACCCGAAGACACCGACGGTGAGGGTGACGGGGCGCCCGGCGGGATCGACGCGAGCCGTCCCGTACGCGGCGGCCGGTCCGGACGGCGGATCGGCGGCGCAGGCGCTGAGCGCGGCCAGCAGGAGGAGGGCGAGTACGGCGGTGACGCGGCGCACAGTCCCGGAGCGTAAACGATCGAGGCCCCGGTTCTTCCGAACCGGGGCCTCGACACTCAGGGTGAGTAACGGGACTCGAACCCGCGACATCCTGGACCACAACCAGGTGCTCTACCAGCTGAGCTATACCCACCACGACCGGTCATCTGCCCGAGGGCTTCCCTGACCGGCCGAGAAGAAGTCTACAGGGTTCTGGGGGGTGCTCGCGCACACGTTTCCCGGGCGGCGTTCCGGCCGGGGTCCGGTGGGCGCGAGCACGCCGCCGGCGGGCGCTATTCGCCGCTGATCACATGGCGGGCCGCGATCTGCTTCGCGGTCTCCGAGTCGGGGCCGGGCTGCGGGACGAAGATCGCCTCGCGGTAGTAGCGGAGCTCGGCGATGGACTCGCGGATGTCCGCGAGGGCCCGGTGGTTGCCGTTCTTCTCCGGACTGTTGAAGTACGCCCTCGGGTACCAGCGGCGGGCCAGTTCCTTGACCGAGGAGACATCGACGATCCGGTAGTGGAGGTGCTTCTCCAGGGCCGGCATGTCCCGGCTGAGGAAGCCGCGGTCGGTCGAGACCGAGTTCCCGCACAGCGGAGCCTTGCCGGGCTCCTTCACGTGCTCGCGGATGTACGCGAGGACCTGGGCCTCCGCGTCGGCGAGGGTGGTGCCCTCGGCGAGCGCGTCGAGCAGCCCGGACTTCGTGTGCATCTCGCGCACGATCTCCGGCATGGTCTCCAGGGCCGCGTCCGGCGGGCGGATCACGATGTCCACACCTTCGCCGAGCACGTTCAGTTCCGAGTCGGTGACCAGCGCGGCCACCTCGATGAGTGCGTCGTCCGTCAGCGAGAGCCCGGTCATCTCGCAGTCGATCCACACCATGCGATCGTTCATGCGTCCTACCTTATGGCCGAAGGGCCCCCTCGGGTGGTGTCCCGGGGAGCCCTTCGGTTTCCTGGCTGCGCGGCTTGTGGCGCGCGCGGTTCTCGTGGCCCCTTACGGGGCGCTGCGCTGGCCCGGCAGGGCCGGGCGGCTCGGGCTGTAGGCGTCCGAGGCCGGCTTGCCCGGGTCCAGCGGACCGCCCGGGCGGCGGACCATCGGCGCGGCGCCGGCCTGGGCCTGCGCCGGGACGACCGCGTCGAGCACCGCCGCACCGCCGCCCTCGCCCTGTGGCCGCCGGGCCCGGTACGCGGCCCGGTAGGCGGCCGGCGAGGAGCCGAGCTGCCGCCGGAAGTGCCCGCGCAGGGCCACCGGCGAACGGAAGCCGCAGCGGCCCGCGACCTCGTCGACCGAGTAGTCGGAGGTCTCCAGCAGCCGCTGTGCCTGGAGCACCCGCTGGGTGATCAGCCACTGCAGCGGCGCGGAGCCCGTCAGCGAGCGGAAGCGGCGGTCGAAGGTCCGCCGCGACATGTACGCACGGGCCGCCAGCGTCTCCACGTCGAACTGCTCGTGGAGGTGCTCCAGCGCCCAGGCGACGACCTCGGCGAGCGGGTCGGCGCCGATCTCCTCGGGTAAAGACCTGTCGAGATAGCGCTCCTGGCCGCCACTGCGCCGCGGCGGGACGACCAGCCGGCGCGCTAGGGCGCCCGCGGCCTCCGTGCCGTGGTCGGTCCGCACGATGTGCAGACACAGATCGATTCCGGCCGCCGTGCCGGCGGACGTCAGCACGTCGCCGTCGTCGACGAAGAGCTCCCGCGGGTCCACGTGGACCGACGGATAGCGCTTCGCGAGCGTCGGCGCGTACATCCAGTGCGTCGTCGCCGGCCGGCCGTCGAGCAGCCCGGCCGCGGCGAGCACGAACGCGCCCGTGCACAGGCCGACGATCCGCGCCCCCTCCTCGTGCGCCCGGCGGAGCGCCTCGAGCGCCTCCGGCGGCGGCGGCGAGGTGATCGAGCGCCAGGCGGGCACCACGACGGTGCCGGCCCTGCTGATCGCCTCCAGGCCGTACGGCGCGGAGAGTTCGAGGCCGCCCGTGGTGCGCAGCGGGCCTTCCTCACCGGCGCATACGAGCAGCCGATAGCGCGGCACCCCCGCGTCCTGGCGGTCGATGCCGAATACGGAGAGCGGGATCGAGCTCTCGAAGATGGGGCCACCGCTGAACAGCAGTACCGCGACGACTTCGCGACGGCGGCGCCCGGACAGCTTCCGTGCCTCCGGTGCGACGGAGTCCTGGCTCATGACGCTAAGCCCCCCTCGGTGTTGGCGTCTCCCTGGTCATGTGGATGTGCCACGTTTCCCCTCGGTTTTGCGCGAGACCCCAGTCTTCGGTATCCATGATCGAATCTACTGCGTCCCGTGGCACCGTCGTGACAACTTCTCCTTCCGGCACATTGTCGACATGGCAACTTGGCGCGAAGCGTTCGATCGCCGGCGGCGGTCGAGGGCGGTCATGCCTGGCCCTATGCGGGTTGAGCGTAGTTCGGCCAAGGTTCGGATGATCCCGGGAAGTTGGCTGAAAACATACGGGATCGGCTGTACGAGCATGTCAACTCCGCGAGTGGTCCGGCTGGTCCTCCGCGTCCGACCGCTCGGCCCGCAGCCCGCGTTCCGCCCGGCGCAGCAGCACCCGGCAGGCGGCCGTCACGGCGGCGAGCCCGAGCGCGGTGCCGGCCGCGCCGCCCAGGCTCGTCCCGTAGACCACGAGCACGACCGGGACGAGCACACAGCAGAAGACCCCCCACCGCACGACGTCGTTCGCCGCCTCGCCCCCGGCACCACCAGCGCCGTAGCCCGCGCCGGAGCCCGTACCGCCGCCCGCGCCTGAGCTCGTACCGCCGCCCGCACCGCCCGGGTGGGGCGGCTCCGGCGCCCGACGGCGCGAGCGGGGGCCCGGGGGCGCGATCACGGCGGTGACCGTCTCCGCCGTGTGGACGTCGTGGACGGCGTGGAGGTCGAGCCGGGTGTCGGCGGGTGACGGTGAAGGCACGGGCGGGCTCCCTGCGACGGTGGCGTTGACCTGTGGGAACGAGGAGCGGAACGTTCCGGTCACTGCGGGACACGTCCGTTTGGCCTCCGTACGGACACCTGTAGGGCACAACCGGCATTGCGCTCCGCGCGGGGCTCGTGCATTCTCCTGGAGCGCCGTATGGAGCGCCGCGAGGGGACCCCGGCGGCGTCCCTGGGCTCGGGAGGAGTGTCGCCGTACCCTTGGGGGTATGGGCTTGGGAAGATGATTCCCGGACACAGCTCCGCAGCCAAGCCAACAGCCAACCGTTGTTCCGCTCCCTGTCCTTTCCGTCCCTCCCGTCAGGACCCTCTTCGCCGAGACACCGATGGCCGGTCACGAATTCCCCGAACCCGCGGACCGCAAGCGCGTCGCCGACTCCACGGTCGACCCCCTCGCGGTGGAACAGCCACGTCACGCCTGCGACCCGGCCTTCCGGCACGGTGTCGTCGTCGGCTTCGACGGATCGACGTCCAGTGAGCGCGCCCTCGCCTATGCCATCGGCATGGCCCGCCGCTCCGGATCCGGCCTGATCATCGTGCATGTCGCCAACCGGCTGCCCACCACGGTGTGGGCCGGCTGCGAGCCGCCCGTCTTCGTCGACGTGCCGGACCACCGCACCGAGGTCCTGGGTCTCGAGCTGGCCTGCGCGGACCACCTCTCCGAGGTGCCGTGGATCCTCGTCGAGCGCGGTGGTGACATCTGCCACGAGCTGGAGGAGGTCGGCAAGGAGTACGCGGCCGACGCGATCGTGGTCGGCGGGACGCACGGCATCGTCGGCCGGATCTTCGGCTCGGTGGCCGGCCGGCTGGCGCGCCGCGCGCAGCGCCCGGTGGTCGTGATCCCGTAACCCGGGCCCGCGCCCGTCCCACGAGCCGTCCCGCCCGCTGTCCCGTCGGCTGTCCCGCGAGTTGTCACACGCGCCTCTCCCAACTCCCTTGTTCCGGCCATAATTTCGGCCTTCCGCAGGTGAATTGTGCGCTTGTGAAGGGTACATAAAGAGCACCGGAACAAAGCAGTCCAAGCAGTACAACTGCACACCTGAAGGGAGCCCGCCGTGTCCAACGAAGCCGCCGCGGGAAACACCACCTCCACCCTCGGAAACCTCGCACTCGGACTGACCCTGCTGGCCTTCGGCATCGGCTCCACCGGCGTGGTCGACCACGTCGGCGCGGCGGACGCCGGCGGGCTCGCCACCTGGGTCGGCGGTGTCGCGCTGTTCCTCGTCGGCCTGCTGGCCCTGCGCGCCGGCAACACCGGTGAGGGCACGGCCTTTTCGGCCCTCGGAGCCTTCTGGTTCACCTGGGGCACCGCCGTCGGCGCCCACGCCTCAGCCGAGGCCGCCGGACTCTTCCTGCTGCTGTGGGCGCTCCTGGCGCTCACGCTGACGGTGGCCGCGGGCGGCAGCGGACTGTTCGGTCAGGGCGTGTACGGGCTCCTCTTCGTCGCCCTGCTGCTGCTCGGCATCGGCGCCTTCGCCGACAACGCGGGTCTCGGCAAGGCCGGCGGCTGGGTCGCCGCGGTCGCGGGCCTCGCGGCCTGGTACGGCGCCACGGCGGCGGTGGCCGGCTGGCCGACGTCCCTGGCCCGCGGCTCCCGCGCGGCGGCGGCGAGCTGATCCGGCACAGCGCGGAAAAGCGGCCCTCGTCCACCTGGGATGGACGAGGGCCGCTCTCGTGTCCGGTCGACCACCGGGGGACAGGCCCGGCGGGCGGGACCTCGGGGGACAGGCCCGAGGCGCCGCCTACTCGACCGTGACGGACTTGGCCAGGTTCCGCGGCTTGTCGATGTCGCGGCCCATGGCGAGCGCGGTGTGGTACGCGAGGAGCTGGAGCGGGATGCCCATCAGGATCGGGTCCAGCTCGTCCTCGTTCTTCGGCACCACGATGGTGTGGTCGGCCTTCTCCTGCACCTGGTGCGCGACCGCGAGGATCGGGCCGCTGCGGGCCTTGATCTCCTCCAGGGCGGCGCGGTTCTTCTCGAGCAGGTCGTCGTCGGGGACGATCGCGACCGTCGGCAGGGCCGGCTCGATGAGGGCGAGCGGGCCGTGCTTCAGCTCGGAGGCCGGGTACGCCTCGGCGTGGATGTAGGAGATCTCCTTCAGCTTGAGGGAGGCCTCCAGGGCGACCGGGTAGCCCCGGACGCGGCCGATGAACATCATCGACTGGGCGCCCGCGTACTCCTTCGCCAGCTTCTTGATCTCGTCCTCGGTCTTGAGGATCTCCTCGATCTGGCCGGGCAGCTTGCGCAGGCCCTCGATGATCCGCTTGCCGTCGGTGACGGACAGGTCGCGGATGCGGCCGAGGTGCAGCGCGAGCAGCGCGAAGGCGACGACCGTGTTGGTGAAGCACTTGGTGGAGACGACGCAGACCTCGGGGCCGGCGTGCACGTACACGCCGCCGTCCGCCTCGCGGGCGATCGCGGAGCCGACGACGTTGACGACGCCGAGGACCCGCGCGCCCTTGCGCTTGAGCTCCTGGACGGCGGCCAGCACGTCGTAGGTCTCGCCGGACTGGGAGACCGCGATGTAGAGGGTGTCGGGGTCGACGACCGGGTTGCGGTAGCGGAACTCGGAGGCCGGCTCGGCGTCGGCCGGGATGCGGGCCATGCCCTCGATGAGGGAGGCGCCGATGAGACCGGCGTGGTACGAGGTGCCGCAGCCCAGGATCTTGATCCGGCGGATGGAGCGGGCCTCGCGGGCGTCCAGGTTCAGGCCGCCGAGGTGCACGGTGGAGAAGCGGTCGTCGATCCGGCCGCGCAGCACGCGGTCGACCGCGTCGGGCTGCTCGGAGATCTCCTTGTGCATGTACGTGTCGTGGCCGCCCATGTCGTACGAGGCGGCCTCCCACTCCACGGTCTCGGGCGTGGCATTGGTGGACGCGCCGGAGGTGGTGTACGTGCGGAAGTCGTCGGCCTTCAGGGTGGCCATCTCGCCGTCGTCGAGGGTGACGACCTGGCGGGTGTGGGCGACGAGGGCGGCGACGTCGGAGGCGACGAACATCTCCTTCTCGCCGATGCCGAGGACGACCGGGGAGCCGTTGCGGGCCACCACGATGCGGTCGTTGAAGTCGGCGTGCATGACGGCGATGCCGTAGGTGCCCTCGATGTGCTTGAGGGCCTCGCGGACCTTCTCCTCCAGGGTGTCGGCCTGGGAGCGGGCGATCAGGTGGGTGATCACCTCGGTGTCGGTCTCGGACGCGAAGACGACGCCGTCGGCCTCCAGCTTGGCGCGCAGCTCGGCGGCGTTGTCGACGATGCCGTTGTGGACGACGGCGACCTTGTTCTCGGGGTCGAGGTGCGGGTGCGCGTTGACGTCGCTCGGGGCGCCGTGGGTGGCCCAGCGGGTGTGCGCGATGCCGGTCGTGCCCGCGAAGCGCTTGGGCACGCGGGCCTCCAGGTCGCGGACCCGGCCCTTGGCCTTCACCATCTTCAGGCCGGCGGCCTTGGGGCTGGTGACGACGATGCCGGCGGAGTCGTAGCCCCGGTACTCCAGCCGCTGCAGTCCTTCGAGCAGCAGGGGAGCGACGTCGCGCTTGCCGATGTAACCGACGATTCCGCACATAAAGGTGTTACCCCTCCGAGGTCTGTTGGGTGTGCTCAGCCGTGGACGTTCAGTCGTGGACGTTCAGCCGTAGACGATGCGGCGCAGCTGCCGGAGCGAGAGCTCCGGTGGGGCCACGGCGCGGTGCGGCAGCTCGGCCGCGATCCGCTCGAAGATCTCGGCGTTCACCGCGCCGCCGGACTGCAGCTCGCGGTGGCGGCGCCGGACGAACTCCTCCGCCGACTCGTCGAAGTACGCCAGCACGTCGAGCACCACCCGGGCGGCCTCACCGCGCTGGAGCGCGGTGCTGCGGACCAGGTGGTCGATGAGGTCGTCGTGCGACGGTCGGCGTTCGAGCACCAGTGAATCTTGCGGGGTGAGGGTGGGGCATTGCAAGAATCCTGCCCGTTTTCGGGCAGATGAGGCCACGATCACGCGCCCGAACGACCCGATTGGTCTACACCTAGGCCGTTGGGAGGTCAGTCGAGTGGCACGCCGTGCGTGCGGGGCGAGGGGGCGGCGCGGAGACTGACGGCATGCACGTGCCGCGAGGGAAGAAGCCCGCGCCGGAGCCCGCACACTCGACGGTGAGCCTGCTCGCCAAGGCGGCGTACGTGGTGGCGCCGGGGACCGCCGTCATCGGCCTGCTGTACTACTTCGGCAGCGTCTACACCGACGCCTACTACGCGACCTTCGGCGTGCCGCCGGCCGACCTCCAGCTCTCCGTCCAGGCCTACCTGGCCAAGAGCCCGGACGCGATCTTCGGTCCCGTGTGGTTCCTGCTGGTCTGCGGACTGGCCGTACTGCTGCTGCTCGGAAGGGTCGGCCACGCGCTGGCCCGCCCCGGGAGGGAGCACCTGCGCCGCACGGTGTGCCGGTGGCTCCTCGTGGTCGGCCTCGTCATGACGATGCTGGGGTTCCGGGTCTTCTTCGGCGACCGGATCCCGACGCCCCTCCCCGAATCCTGGTGGGGGACCGCGTACGTACCGATCGTCGTGGTGGCCCTGGGGGCCACCCTGGCGTTCTTCGCCGTGCAGCAGCGTCTGCAGCCGAGCGCGGTCGAGCGCGTCCGACGGGACGAGACCGCCGAACGGATGTGGGCCGCGGGCGGCGCCCTGCTGATCGGACTGCTGGCCATGAGCCTGTTCTTCGGCATGACCCGGTACGTGGCCGCCTCGGGAGAGGCCGACGCCTGGACGGCCATGCGAGGAGGGAACGCGGAGAGCCTGCGCGTGGTGGTCTACTCGCGGATCCCGCTCGCGCACGACGCGAAGGAGATCCGCTACCGCGACGTGGGGACGGCCAAGGGCCCGTACCGGTACCAGTACAGAGGATTCCGTCTGCTCGCGAAGTCCCCGTCCCGCTTCTACCTGGTCTCCTACGCCTCGCGGTACAAGGACCATCTGACGGTCGTGCTGCCCGACGACGACACCGTGCGGGTGGAGCTGACGAAGGCCGCCGCTACGTGACCTCGGGCTCGGGCTCGGATTCCGTCGGGACGACGTCGGTCTCGGTCGGCGTCGGCTCGGTCGGGAGCGGGGTCTCGGTGGTCGGCGACACGGTCTCCGTGGGTTCCTCCCCGACCGCCTCACCGGAGAAGGGCACGGTGAGCGTTTCGCCTGCGGAGTTGTCCACGGTCAGCTCTCCGGAGTAGGGCCCCGCCTCGAGGGGTGTGACCTCGAGGTTGAGCGTGCACTCCGCGTCGGCAGGCAGTGTGCCGGTGCAGGTGCCGCGCGTGGCCGTTGCCGCCAGCGTTCTGGAGTCGTCGGGCCGCGCACTGGGAGGCCCCATGTCGAACGACTTGCCGGTGCCGTTGTGGACCGTCACCGGCACCCGCTTCGTCTCGTGCACCTTGGCCGTCGGCACGTGGGCGGGGGCGGCCTGGCCGCCCCCGCCCGGGAACAGTGCCGTGTTGTCCGATTCCGGTTCCGTCGTCGAGGAGTCCGGGGTGTCCGGGGTGTGCGCGTGGGTGTCCCCGCCGCCACCGCCTCCGCAGGCGGCCGTCGCGGCGAGAGTCACGACCAGTGCGGTTCCGGCGAGGACGCGGGCGATTCGAGTCATCACGCACCCAAGCTCGCACAGCGACAGTGAGTAGTCGATGACCTTGATCGGTGACACTGCGTGATCGCCTGAACGGGGGGAGCGCGATCCGGCGGAGGACCGTGACTCCGCCGGAGCGCGCGCCGGTTCAGGCGGCCGTGCCGTCAGGCGAACCGGGCGATCGGGTTCACCAGGTCGCCGACCAGCTGGAGTGCCGCCGACGGGTCCGCCAGGTCGACCATCTGGCGGTTGTTGCGCAGCTGGAGGCGGTTGAGCGCGGAGAGCGCGAAGGTGTCCGCGAACATGTCGTACCGCGCGAAGCGGTCGGCCAGCTCCGGGTGGGCGTCCTGGTAGCCCTTCACACAGGCGGCGACCGTGCGCCAGAAGTCGTCCTCGCCCACCACGCCCTCCGCGGCGAGCGTGGCGCCGAGGAAGCGGAAGAAGCAGTCGAAGACGTCCGTGAAGACGGACAGCAGCTTCATGTCCTCGGGGACGTCGGCGCGGATCCGCTCCACCGCGGGCGGCAGGACCGCGTCCGGGGCCATGACGCAGATCTCCTCGGCGATGTCCTTGAAGATCGCCCGGGAGACGGCGCCGCGCTCGTCGAGGACGAGGATCACGTTCTCGCCGTGCGGCATGTAGACCAGGTCGTACGCGTAGAAGCTGTGCAGCACCGGGAGGAGGTAGGCGTCCAGGTAGCGGCGCAGCCACTCCGTCGGCGTCAGGCCCGACTCCTTGATCAGGGCGCCCGCGAAGGACGCGCCCGCGTGGTCGGTGTGCAGCAGCGAGGCCATGGTCGCCAGCCGCTCGCCCGGGCCGAGGGACGGGACGGGCGACTCGCGCCAGAGCGCGGCGAGCATCTTGCGGTAGGGGGAGTAGCGGTCGGTGGCGGCCTCGTACTCCAGGTGCCGGTAGCCGACCGCGGCCCGCTCGCGGATGATCGAGAAGCGGGCTGCCTTCAGGACGGGGTCGGAGTCGACGAGGCCGGCCAGCCAGTCGTTGATGGCGGGCGTGGCCTCCATGTAGGCGGCGGAGAGGCCCCGCATGAAGCCCATGTTGAGGACGGACAGGGCCGTCTTCACGTAGTGCTTGGCCGGGTCGGCGGTGTTGAAGAAGGTACGGATGGACTGCTGGGCCAGGTACGCGTCCTTGCCCTCGCCCAGGTACACCAGCCGCTCCTGCGCGACCTCGGCGGCGAAGGTGACGGACAGCTTGTTCCACCACTGCCAGGGGTGGACCGGGATCAGGAGGTAGTCGGCGAGGTCCAGGCCGCGGGCGGCGAGGGTGGCGGCGAAGCCGTCGACGGCCGCGTCGCCGAGCTCGGCGCGTACGAAGCTCTCGTAGTCGATGCCGGCGCCGGCCGTGAAGGTGGCGCGGTCGCGGTGCGCGGCCAGCCACACCAGGTGGACCGGGGCGGCCGCCTCGGGGGCGTAGGCGCGGTACTCGTCGACGCCGAAGCCGAGCCGCCCGTTGTTGGCGACGAAGCAGGGGTGGCCCTCGGTCATCCCGGTCTCGATCGCCTGGAAGCCGGCCCGGGCCAGCTCGGCGGCGCCGGTCCGCGGCTTCGTCGCCTTGAAGGCCGTACCGGCCAGGGTGGAGGAGATCTCCTCCAGGTACACCGGCAGGATCTCGTCGCTGAGGCCGAGCGAGCCGCGCAGCTCGATGACGAACTGCAGGGCGTCGAGCGGGAGCTGCTCGCTGCCCCGGTGGCGGCTGATCGACTCGGGGTAGACCTGCCAGTGGTCGAGGGCGAAGCGGTCGGCGGTGAAGCGGTACTCGGTGCGGCCGTCGTCGCTGAGCACCAGATAGCGGCTGTCGCCCAGCTCCTGCGGGTCGAGGAGCCGCTCGTGGGTGAACTCGGCGAGGGCCTTGCGGATCAGGGCGCGGTTGGCGTCGGCCCAGCGGGCCGGGGTGAGGTGGGCGACTGGGTCCATGGCGTCGGGGTTCATGGCTTCGCGGTCCATGGCGGCGGGGTCCATGACCACGGGGTTCATGGCGGCGGGGTCCATGGCCACGGAGTTCATGGCCGCGGGGTCCATGGCGGCGGGGTTCACGGCGGCGGTGCTCATGCGGAGGCCTCCACGGCGGCCGTCGCCGCCTCGAACTGCGCGCGGGTGCAGAAGCTCAGCAGCGCCTTCTTCTCCGGCTTCTGGATCTCGCGCTCGGGCACGAAGCCGACGGCCGCGTTCAGCGCGTGCACGGCCGTGTTGCGCACGTCCGGCTCGACGACCACGCGGGCGGTCGCCGGGTCGGCGAACAGCTCACGCATCACGGCGGTGATCACCAGGCGGGTGAAGCCGTGCACGGGGGTGTCGGTGGGCGCGACGAGGAAGTGCATGCCGACGTCGCCGGGCTCCGCCTCGTACAGGCCGACCAGCTCGGCCTCGGCGGGGTCGTACCGCTCCATGAGGAAGGCGGGCTCGCCGTCCACGCTGCCGACGAAGGCGTCGTGGTGCGGGTTCGCGGCGATCGCCATGTACGCGCGTTCGACGTCCTCGAGTCTCGCGTCCTGCATCATCCAGAACGCGGCCTTGGGGTGGGTGACCCAGCGATGGATCAGCTCGGCGTGCCCGAGGGGGTCGAGCGGGCGTATGTGGACGGTGGCGTTGGGGGCGCTCATGCCGCGAACTCCTGGAAGGCGATGGTCTTCTCGACGGGGTAGTACTCGGTGCCCAGCATCTCGCCGATGATGTAGGCGTTGCGGTACGGCCCCATGCCCAGGTCGGGCGAGGTGATCGAGTGGGTGTGCGTGCCGGCGTTCTGCAGGAAGACCCCGCGGCCGGTGGTGTCGATCGAGTAGTTGCGGGCCACGTCGAAGCGGCCCTGCGAGTCCCGGCGGAGCCGGTCCGTCACCGGCTCCAGGAAGGCGGGGACGGTGTACTTGTAGCCGGTGGCGAGGATCAGGCCCTCGGTCTCCAGGGTGAAGTCCTTCTCCTGCTCCTCCTGGCGGAAGCCCAGCGTGTACGTGCCGGTGGCCTCGTCGTACGCGGCGGAGTGCAGCGCCGAGTTGGTGAGCAGCCGGGTGGGCGCGGGGCCGGCCAGGTTCTTCTCGTAGAGCAGGTCGAAGATGGCGTCGATGAGGTCGCCGTTGATGCCCTTGAAGAGGCCCTTCTGCTCGCGCTCCAGGCGGTAGCGGGTCCGCTCGGGCAGAGCGCGGAAGTAGTCGATGTAGTCCGGAGAGGTCATCTCCAGGGTGAGCTTGGTGTATTCGAGCGGGAAGAAGCGCGGGGAGCGGGTCACCCAGTCGAGCCGGTAGCCGTGCGTGTCGATCTCGCCGAGGAGGTCGTAGTAGATCTCGGCGGCGCTCTGGCCGCTGCCGACCAGGGTGATCGACTTCTTCCGCTGGAGCGCCTCGCGGTTCGGCAGGTAGCGCGAGTTGTGGATGAGGTCGCCGCCGAGATCGCGGCAGGGCTCGGGGACGTACGGCGGGGTGCCGGTGCCGAGCACGAGCCGGCGGGCGCGGAACGTCTCGCCGCGGTCGGTGGCCACCACGTACAGCTCGCTGCCCTCGTCGTACGAGACCGAGGTCACCGTCGTCGAGAAGCGGATCGACGACAGCTTGCCGGCGGCCCAGCGGCAGTAGTCGTTGTACTCCGTGCGGAGCGGATAGAAGTTCTCGCGGATGTAGAACGAGTACAGCCGGCCCTTCTCCTTCAGGTAGTTGAGGAAGGAGTAGGGAGAGGTCGGGTCGGCGAGGGTGACCAGGTCGGACATGAAGGGCGTCTGGAGGTGGGCGCCGGGCAGGAACATGCCGGAGTGCCACTCGAAGTCCGGCTTGGACTCCAGGAAGAGGCCGTCGAGTTCGGCGATGGGCTCGGTGAGGCAGGCGAGGCCGAGGTTGAAGGGGCCGAGCCCGATGCCGAGGAAATCAAGAGGCTGCGTGGACAAGGGTCTCTCCCAGGTACTGCTCGGCGTGGCCGGCGATCAGGTCAAGGACGGTGGCGATGTCGGACACCGTGGTCTCGGGGTTGAGCAGGGTGAACTTCAGGTACTGGCGCCCGTCGACCTTGGTGCCGGCGACCACGGCCTCGCCGGAGGCGAAGAGGGCCTTGCGGGCGTGGAGGTTGGCGCGGTCGATGTCGGCGGGCGAGGTGACGTGCTCGGGGACGTACCGGTAGACGAGCGTCGACAGCTGCGGTTCCACCACCACGTCGTAGCGCGGGTCGGCGGCGAGCAGCTCGAAGCCGGCCCGGGCCAGGTCGCAGACCTCGTCGAAGAGTTCGCCGACGCCGTCGGCGCCCATCACGCGCAGGGTCAGCCACAGTTTGAGGGCGTCGAAGCGGCGGGTGGTCTGGAGCGACTTGTCGACCTGGTTGGGGATCTTCCCCCACAGTCCTTCGGACGTGGGAGGTGCCCCCATGGCCACCGTCTGCCGCGGGTTGAGGTAGTCCGCGTGGTAGGTCGCGTGCCGCAGCGTGGCGCCGTCGCGGACCAGCAGGGCGGAGGAACTCACCGGCTGGAAGAAGGACTTGTGGTAGTCGACGGTGACCGAGTCGGCCCGCTCGATGCCGTCCAGGAGGTGGCGGCGGTTCGGCGAGACGAGCAGCCCGCAGCCGTACGCGGCGTCCACGTGCATCCAGGCGCCGTACTCCGCCGCGAGGGCGGCGATCTCCGGCAGCGGGTCGATCGAGCCGAAGTCGGTGGTGCCGGCGGTGGCGACGACCGCCATCGGGATCAGGCCCTCGGCGCGGCAGGCGGCCAGCTCGGCGGCGAGGACCACGGACTGCATCCGGCGGTGCCGGTCGACCGGGATCGAGACGACGGCGTCCCGGCCGAGGCCGAGCAGCCCGGCCGACTTCACGACGCTGAAGTGGCTGCAATCGGAGGCGAAGATCCGCAGCCTGGAGAGGTCGGAGGTGCCCGCCTCCTCGCGGGCGAGCAGCAGCGCCTGGAGGTTGGACTGGCTGCCGCCGCTGGTGAACACCCCGTCGGCGAGCGGCCCGAGGCCGATCCGGCCGGCCGTCCAGTCGATCAGCCGGCGTTCGATCAGGGTGCCGCCGGCGCTCTGGTCCCAGGTGTCGAGCGAGGAGTTCACGGTGGAGAGCACGGCCTCGCCGAGGACGGCAGGGATGACCACCGGGCAGTTGAGGTGCGCCAGGTAGCGCGGGTGGTGGAAGTAGACCGCGTCGCGGAGGTAGACGTCCTCCAGCTCGTCGAGGGCGGCGGAGGCGTCGCCGAGCGGCCGGTCGAGGTCGACGGCGTCGACGACGGGGGCGAGTGCGGCGGGCGTGACGCCGGTGAACGGCCCGCGTGTCG
Source organism: Streptomyces sp. NPDC101160 (assembly GCF_044768205.1). NCBI lineage: Bacteria > Bacillati > Actinomycetota > Actinomycetes > Kitasatosporales > Streptomycetaceae > Streptomyces > Streptomyces sp. NPDC101160. The sequence goes on from NZ_JBIWPJ010000005.1 coordinate 30,504, forward strand.
TGGCGAGTTTCCTCGCCACCCGCTCGACTCCTTCGGTGACGGTTCGTCGGTAGACGTCCGCCGTCGTGTCGTTGAGCAGGTGGGAGCGCATGTGGGGACCCTTCCGGGAGCGAACTCGGTCGAGGTAAGTAAGGTTAGCCTAACCTAAGTTTGAGGACGGAAAAGCCCCCCGACCGCGAGGGTTGGGGGGCTCTTCGAGGAGTGGCCGGTTCTTAACTGTCTTCCTGGGTCTCGTCCGGGACCTCGCGCAGCGCGTCCTCCGACAGGCCCTTGCGCCAGTAGCCGACGAACGTCACCCGCCGCCGGTCGATGCCCCGTTCGCGTACGAAGTGCCGGCGCAGCGCCTTCACCGCGCCGGACTCGCCCGCGATCCAGACGTACGGGTCGGCGCCGGGCAGCGCGGCGGACGCGATCGCCTCGACGGCGGACGGCGCGCCCTCCTCCCGTACCAGCCAGGTGATCGTCGCGTCGGCCTCCGTCGCGAGCTCCATGCGGTCGCCGGAGTACGGGACTTCGAGGTAGACGTGGGCGCGGGTCTCGGCCGGCAGCCACTCCAGGATCGCGGAGGCGGCCGGCAGGGCCGTCTCGTCGCCCCAGATCAGTACGGAGTCGGCGTCGTCGGGCAGCCGGAAGCGCACGCCGGTGTTGTCGGCCACGGCCGGTCCGAGCACGACCACCCGGTCGCCGGCCTCGGCGCGCTGGGCCCAGCGGCAGGCGGGGCCGACACCCGCCGCGTCAGCGGCTGATGTCGCAGTATGGAGGGCGAAGTCGATGTCGACTTCGACGCGCCCGTCCGGCGTGGTGCGCTGCGCGCGGACGGTGTACGAGCGCATCACGGCCCGCTCGTCGTGCGGCATGGCCCGGTAGGCGCCCAGGATCGCGTACATGTCCGGGTCGTCGAGCGGCGGCAGCAGCGGCGCGTCCTGCTCCGGGTGCGGCAGGAAGAGGGAAAGCGACTGGTCGCGGCCCCCGGCGGCGAAGTCCTTCAGCTCGTCGCCGACGAGGTCGTCGCCGGTGAAGGTGACACGGACCAGCGACGGGCCGAGCCGCCTCGTCCGGTCGACCTGGAGGGAGAAGAACTGGAACGGGGCGGTCTCGGCGTTCGTCATGCGGGTCAGGCCACCTTCTTGGCGTTCTCGAGGGCCTTGGCCAGGTCCTCCAGGAGCGGGGCGCACTTGGCGTACGAGTAGACGGGCTCGGTGACGCGCGGGAAGACCTGGCCGGCCTTGACCGCGGGCAGCGCGGCCCAGGTCGGCTTGGCCTTCAGGGCGTCGGGCTGCAGGGCCGAGGTGCGGTTGTCGAGCAGGATGACGTCGGCCTTGTACTTGTCGGCGTTCTCCCAGCTGAGCAGCTCGAACCAGCCGGTCGGGTCCAGCTTGTCCGGGACGATCAGGTCGACGCCCAGCTCCTGGAAGAAGAGGGTGTCGGTCGGGCGGGCCGGGGCGGAGACGTAGAAGGTGTCCGGGGCGCCCGAGCCGATGAGGACCTTGATGCCCTTCTTCGCCTTCGCGGCCTTCCGGACGCGCTCGGCGGCCGCCTCGAAGCGGGCCTTGTCGTCCTGGATCTGCTTCGCCCTCACATCGGCGCCGAGCGAGGCGGCGAGGTCGACGTGGCGCTGGAGCACGGCGGGCATCGACTTCCCGGCGGCCCACAGGGCGACGCTCGGCGCGATCTTGAGGATCTTGTCCTTCTGCTCCTCCGGGACGTACCAGAGGGCGTCCTTCTCCCACATGTCCGTGATGAGGACCTCGGGCTGGAGCTTCAGGTACTCCTCGATCCTGAACTCGCCCCAGACGTTGCCGATGACGGTGACCTTCTTGACGTCCAGGTCACCGGCCTGCACGTCCGGCTTCACCTCGCCGGTCTTCGGGTCCTTGACCGTGGTCGGACCGAAGACGCCCTTGACCTCGACGCCGAAGTCCTTGAGGGCGGCGGCGGTTCCGGTGAAGGCGACGATGTTCTTCGGCACGGACGCCAGCTTCACCGTCTGCCCGCGGTCGTCCTTGAACTCCCAGGCGCCGGACTTCCCGGCCCCGGCAGCGGCGGAGCCGCCCTTCTTGTCGCCGCCGCAGGCGACGAGCGCGGCGCCGAGCCCGAGGGCGCCGCCCGCGGCGAGCAGTCCGCGGCGGGTGAGGGTGGTGGCTCGGGCGGTGCTGGGCATGGCGAAGTCGCTTTCGGTGCGTGCCGGAGTCGGCGGCCGGACGGGTCGGTGCGGATCGAGGCAGGCTGAGGTAGGTAAGGCTCACCTTATCGAGTGCAGGTTAGCCTAACCTCACTTCGATCAACAGGGGCGGGGGTGGGGCTGGGGCCGGGACGGCGAAAGCCCGCCATCCCCGGGTCGGGAGGGCGGGCTCACACGTGCTGACGGGGCCTCAGGGGAGAGGCGGCGCGAGTACTCCCGTCGGGTCGTAGCGGTGCTGAAGCGTCCGGAGGCGGGTCAGGTTGCCGCCGTAGGCCGCCCTCGCCTCGGTCTCGTACTCGGGGAGGTCCGGCCGCAGGTCGACGCTGTAGAACCCGACGGTGTGCGCGGCCAGGGCCCGGACCGTGTCACGGGCCCATGCCCTGCAGGCGTCCGCCTCGGCCTCGTCGTCCCAGATCGCGTTCACCGGGATGCTCCACTGGGCGGTCCTGCCCCAGAACGCGGTGGCGGTGTCGTCGACGTCGGCCAGGGCCCCGCCGGTGTGCTGGAAGTCGATCTGGCACGCGCGCGTGGGCGCGGAGCGCATCCGCTCCGCGAGGGCGTCGGCGACCGCCGCGTCGAGAGTGGGGCCGGTGAAGACCGCTTTGCCGAAGACCGAACCGCGCCGCTCGTCACCCGGCTCGGGCAGCCGGACCGGTTCGGGCTCGGCGCCGCCGGCGCCGGGAAGGGCGAACTCGGGGAGTCCGGCCGGATATCGGCCCGAGGTCTCCGAGCGGTAGAGCGGCGGCGAGCCCGCGCCCGCGACGACGGCGGAGGTCGCCGACCTGGCCCGCGCGACGGCGGCGTCGTCGTCCGCGTTCGCGCACGCGGTGTAGAGGAAGAGGACCGGTTCGTCCGGCGAGAGGGAGGAGCAGCCCAGCACCGCGCTCATGGTGGTGTCCCGCGGCAGCCCGGGAGCCACCCGGAAATAGGCGGCGAGCCCGTCCAGGCCCACGACCGCCCGGTCGACCCAGACCGGGCCGGTCTGATGCGTGCGGAACGTCGAGGAGGTGACCACCCCGACCAGGGGCGCGGCGCCCCGGACGGCCCACCACAGGTCGGCCTCGTCGCCGGTGCTCCGCTCCGTGAGGTGGACGACGTCCCCGCCGGGGAGGACGAGTTCGGCCCCGACGAGATGATCGACGGTGAGCCCCAGGGACCTCGTCAGACAGCCGATGCCTCCTCGGGTCGCCATCCCCAGGCCGGCGTGGCCGATCACGCCGATCGGGACCGTACGACCTGCCGGCGCGAGGGCCCCGAGCATGGTGGCCACGGTCGCTCCACCGCCGACGGTCACCCGCTCGCCGTCCGGGCGGGCCCCGTTCAGGTGCTTCGACAGGTCGAGCACGACGGCGCCGTCGGCGACGCAGTTCGAGCTGAGACCGCCGCCGCGCACGGTCACCCGCGCTCCCGTCTCCGCCGCGACCCGCAACACGGTCGCGACGTCGTCGGTCGAGCGGGGCGCCACGACGCAGGCGGGTCGTCGAAGGGCGGCCTCGGGGAAGAAGATCCTGGCCAGACTGCTCTCGTACGCGTCGGTTCCCGGCGCGCACACCTCTGATCCGAGCGCGGTGCGCAGTCTCCCGACGAGGCCGGCGGTGTCGTTACTGGTCACGGTGGCTCCGATTCCCGGTGACGGGTTTCGGGCTCGGGCGCCGAGCCTTCGGTTGTCCCTGACGAATGAACGAACGACTCCGGGGAGGCTAGACGAGCGGGAAGCGGCACACAAGGCGACACGGCCGCGGCCCGCCGAGGCGTTCTGCTCGGCGGGCCGCGGGGGTATCAACGCAGAGCGTCAGGCCGACAGGCCCAACTCCCGTGCGATCAGCATCCGCTGGACCTCGCTGGTGCCCTCGCCGATCTCCAGGATCTTCGAGTCGCGCCACATGCGGGCCACCGGGTACTCGTTCATGAAGCCGTAGCCGCCGTGGATCTGGGTCGCCTCGCGGGCGTTGTCGACGGCCACCGTCGACGAGTACAGCTTCGCGAGCGCCGCCTCCTTCTTGAACGGCTCGCCGAGGACGAGGCGGGAGGCCGCGTCGCGCCAGCCGATCCGGGCCATGTGGGCCCGCATCTCCATGTCGGCGATCTTGAACTGGATGGCCTGGTTGTCGGCGATCGGACGACCGAAGGCGTGACGTTCCTTCGCGTACTTCACCGACTCGTCCACACAGCCCTGGGCGAGACCCGTGGCGAGCGCGGCGATCGCGATCCGGCCCTCGTCGAGGATCCGCAGGAACTGCGCGTAGCCGCGGCCCTCCTCGCCCAGCAGGTTCTCGACCGGCACGCGCACGTCGTCGAAGGCGAGTTCACGCGTGTCGGAGGCGTTCCAGCCGACCTTCGAGTAGGGCGCGGCGACCGTGAAGCCGGGCGTGCCCGAGGGGACGATGATCGAGGAGATCAGCGGGCGGCCGTCGGGCTTGCGGCCGGTCACCGCCGTCACCGTGACCAGACCGGTGATGTCCGTACCGGAGTTGGTGATGAAGCACTTCGAGCCGTTGATGAGCCACTGGTCGCCGTCCCGCACCGCGGTGGTCCGGGTGCCGCCCGCGTCCGAGCCGGCGCCCGGCTCGGTCAGGCCGAAGGCGCCGAGCAGCTCGCCGGCGCACAGCTTCGGCAGCCACTCCCGCTTCTGCTCCTCCGTACCGAAGCGGTAGACCGGCATCGCGCCGAGCGAGACGCCCGCCTCCAGGGTGATGGCGACCGAGGAGTCGACCCGGGCCAGCTCCTCCAGGGCGATGCCAAGCGCCAGGTAGTCGCCGCCCATGCCGCCGTACTCCTCGGGGAACGGCAGCCCGAACAGGCCCATGCGGCCCATCTCGCGGACGATCTCGTACGGGAACTCGTGCCGCTCGTAGTAGTCGCCGATCTTCGGGGCGACGACGTCGTGGGCGAACTCCTCCACCGTACGGCGGAGTTCCTCGTGCTCTTCGGAGAGTCGGTGGTCGAGGGACATGCTCAGGACTCCTTGTGGGAGAGCGCTCGGACGGTACGGGACGGGCTCGGCCGGCCCAGTTGTTCGGCCATCCACACGCTCGTGGCGGTGAGGGCGGCCAGGTCGACCCCGGTCTCGATGCCGAGACCGCGGAGCATCCACACCAGGTCCTCGGTGGCGAGGTTGCCGGTGGCGGACTTGGCGTACGGGCAGCCGCCGAGGCCGCCCGCGGAGGCGTCGAAGACGGTCACTCCGTGCTGCAGGGCGGCGTGGCTGTTGGCCAGCGCCTGCCCGTAGGTGTCGTGGAAGTGCACGGCGATGCGGGAGGTGGGCACCCCGGCCTCGTTCAGCGCCGTGAGCAGCGCCCGGACGTGGCCCGGGGTGGCGACGCCGATGGTGTCGCCGAGGCTCAGCTCGTCGCAGCCCATGTCGGCGAGGGCCTTGGTGACCCGGACGACCTGCTCGATCGGGACGGCGCCCTCCCAGGGGTCGCCGAAGCACATCGACAGATAGCCGCGGACCTTCAGCCCGGCCTCTATGGCCCGGGTGACGGTCGGCGCGAACATGGCGAGCGCCTCGTCGACGGTCCGGTTCAGGTTGGCCTTCGCGAAGGACTCCGTCGCCGACGCGAAGACGGCGACCTCGCGGGCCCCGAGCGCGAGCGCCCGGTCCAGGCCGCGCTCGTTCGGCACGAGCACCGGGAGCCGTACGGCCAGGTCCTTGACCTGCGGGAACAGCTCCTCGGCGTCGGCGAGCTGGGGCACCCACTTCGGGTGCACGAAGCTCGTCGCCTCGACGGTGTCGAGCCCGGCGGCGGCGAGGCGGCGGATGAACTCCGCCTTCACCTCGGTCGGCACGGCCGTCTTCTCGTTCTGCAGCCCGTCGCGCGGCCCCACCTCGTGGATCCGCACCCGGGCGGGCAGTGCCGGGTCGACGACGGGCATCGGCAGACCCAGGTCCTCGGCGCTCATGCCGTCTCCTCCTCGTGCGCGTCCGACTCGTGCGGGGTCACCACGGCCAGGATCTGGTCCATGGCCACGGTCGTGCCCGGTGTGACGTCCAGTTCGGTGACGGTCCCGGCGTGCGGCGCGGAGATGACGTGCTCCATCTTCATCGCCTCCACCACCAGCAGGCTCTGCCCGGCCACGACCTCGTCGCCGACGGCCACCTTCACGACGGTCACCGTGCCGGGCATCGGCGCGGCGAGCGTGTCGGCCCCGCCGTGCCGGGCACCGGAGAGCGCGGCGGCGACCGGGTCGTGGTCCATGACGTGCCAGGAGTCACCGTCGCGGCCGAGCCAGAGCCCGTCGGGGGAGCGGGTCGCGGTGAAGCGGTGGGTGACGCCGTCGAGGTGGAAGGCGACCTCCCCGGCCCCGGCCCCGGCGCCCGCCCCGGCCCAGGCACCCTCCGGGCGCACCAGCAGCGCGGCCTGCGCGGCCGCCTCGCCGAGCAGCAGCTCGGCGGCGCGGGCCGCGCCGCGCACGCGGACGCTCACCGGCTCGTGGCCGGGGACGCGGAAGTCCACCGTCGTCCAGGCGGGGGCGCCGCCGAGGCGCCAGCCCGTGCGGGCGTCGAAGGGGTCCGTCCAGGCGGCTCCCCGGGCGGCCGGGGGTGGGAAGTGCCGCAGCAGCGCCGCCGCCGCGTACACCTCCTCCGGGACCGACCCGTCGACCAGGCTCTCCGCGTCCCGCTCCACCAGACCCGTGTCGAGGTCGCCCGCGACCACGTCCGGGTGCGCCAGCAGCCGGCGCAGGAAGCCCGCGTTGGTCGGGACGCCCAGGGTGACCGTGCCGGCCAGGGCCGCGCGCAGCTTGCGGAGGGCCGTCGGGCGGTCGGCGGCGTGGACGATGACCTTCGAGAGCATCGGGTCGTAGAGGGAGGACACCTCGGTGCCCTCGCTCAGGCCCGAGTCCGTGCGGACCCCGGCGCCCTGCGGCTCGTTCAGGGCGAGGACCGTGCCGCCGGACGGCAGGAAGCCGCGCGCCGGGTCCTCCGCGCAGATACGGGCCTCGATCGCCCAGCCGTCGAGCCGGACCTCCTCCTGGGAGAAGGACAGCGGCTCGCCGGAGGCCACCCGGAGCTGCCACTCGACCAGGTCCAGGCCCGTGATGAGCTCCGTCACCGGGTGCTCGACCTGGAGGCGGGTGTTCATCTCCATGAAGTAGTACGAGGACGGGTCGCCGCCCGGCACGATGAACTCGACCGTGCCCGCGCCGACATAGCCGCAGGACCTGGCCGCCTCGACCGCCGCCGCGCCCATCGACGCGCGGATCTCCGGGGTGAGGAGGACGCTCGGCGCCTCCTCGATGATCTTCTGGTGGCGGCGCTGGAGCGAGCACTCGCGCTCGCCCAGGTGCACCACGTTGCCGTGCGCGTCCGCGAGGACCTGGATCTCGATGTGCCGCGGGCGGTCGATCCACCGCTCCACGAGCAGCGTGTCGTCGCCGAACGAGGACCGCGCCTCGCGCCGCGCCGCCGCGATCTCGTCCTCCAGGACGGCCAGGTCGCGGACGAGCCGCATGCCCTTGCCGCCGCCGCCCGCCGAAGGCTTCAGCAGGACCGGCGCGCCCAGCTCGCGGGCCGCGTCGACGATGTCGGGGTCCGCGGCGCCCGGCACCACGGGCACGCCCGCGGCCTGCACCGTCTCCTTGGCCCGGATCTTGTCGCCCATGAGCGAGATCGCCTCGGCGGACGGGCCGATGAAGACCAGACCGGCCTCCGCGCACGCCCGCGCGAACCCGGCGTTCTCGGCGAGGAAGCCGTAGCCGGGGTGCACGGCCTGCGCGCCGGTGCGGCGGGCCGCGTCGAGGAGGGCGGGGATGTTCAGGTACGACTCCGAGGCGGGCGCCGGCCCGATCCGTACCGCCGTGTCGGCCTCCCGCACGTGCCGGGCGTCCGCGTCCGCGTCGCTGTGGACCGCGACCGAGCGCACGCCGAGCTCCCGCAGCGTGCGGATGACCCGGACGGCGATCTCGCCCCGGTTGGCGACGAGCACCGTGTCGAACATGTGCTGCCTGTGCTGCATGGTGATGGGGTCCCTCACATCCGGAAGACGCCGAACTGGGGGTCACCCAGGGGCGCGTTGGCACACGCGGTCAGGGCGAGACCCAGCACCTGCCGGGTCTCCAGCGGGTCGATGACCCCGTCGTCCCACAGCCGGGCCGTCGCGTAGTAGGCGCTGCCCTGCGTCTCGTACTGCTGGCGGATCGGCGTCTTGAACGCCTCTTCCTCCTCGGCGCTCCACGCGTCGCCGAGCTGGTCCCGCTTGACGGTCGCGAGCACGGACGCGGCCTGCTCGCCGCCCATGACCGAGATCTTGGCGTTGGGCCACATCCACAGGAAGCGCGGCGAGTACGCCCGGCCGCACATCGAGTAGTTGCCGGCGCCGTACGAACCGCCGATCACCACCGTCAGCTTCGGCACGCGCGTGGTCGCCACGGCCGTCACCATCTTCGCGCCGTGCTTGGCGATGCCGCCGTGCTCGTACGCCTTGCCGACCATGAAGCCGGAGATGTTCTGCAGGAAGACCAGCGGGATGCCGCGCTGGTCGCACAGCTCGATGAAGTGCGCGCCCTTCTGGGCGGACTCGGCGAACAGGATGCCGTTGTTGGCGACGATGCCGACCGGGTGGCCGTGGATCCGGGCGAAGCCGGTGACCAGCGTCTGCCCGTACTCGGCCTTGAACTCCTGGAAGCGCGAGCCGTCGACGACGCGGGCGATGACCTCGCGCACGTCGTACGGGGTACGGGAGTCGACCGGCACCGCGCCGTAGAGCCCGTACGGGTCCACCTTCGGCTCCTCGGCCGGCTCGACCGACCAGGGCAGCGGGCCGCGCTCGGGGAGGGTGGCGACGATGTTCCGGACGATCCGCAGCGCGTGCGCGTCGTCCTCGGCGAGGTGGTCGGTGACGCCCGACGTCCGGGAGTGCACCTCGCCGCCGCCGAGCTCCTCGGCCGTGACGACCTCGCCGGTCGCGGCCTTCACCAGCGGCGGGCCGCCGAGGAAGATCGTGCCCTGGTTGCGGACGATCACGGCCTCGTCGCTCATCGCCGGGACGTACGCGCCGCCGGCCGTGCAGGAGCCCATGACCGCGGCGATCTGCGGGATGCCGGCGCCGGACATCCGGGCCTGGTTGAAGAAGATCCGGCCGAAGTGCTCGCGGTCCGGGAACACCTCGTCCTGCATGGGCAGGAAGGCGCCGCCGGAGTCCACCAGGTAGAGGCAGGGGAGGCGGTTCTCCAGGGCCACCTCCTGGGCGCGAAGGTGCTTCTTGACGGTCATCGGGTAGTACGTGCCGCCCTTGACGGTGGCGTCGTTGGCGACGATCACGCACTCGCGGCCGGAGACCCGGCCGATGCCCGCGATCACGCCGGCCGCCGGGGCCTGGTCGCCGTACATCCCGTGCGCCGCCAGCGGAGCCAGCTCCAGGAAGGGCGAACCCGGGTCCAGGAGGGTGTCCACGCGGTCGCGCGGCAGCAGCTTGCCGCGCGCGGTATGCCGGGCGCGGGCCTTCTCGCCGCCGCCGAGCGCGGCCGCGGCGAGCTTGGCGCGCAGGGTCGCGGCCAGCTCGTGGTGGGCCGCCTCGTTGGCCTGCCAGGCCTCCGAGGCGGGATCAGCCGCGCTCGTCAGCACAGGTGCCTGCTGCATCCGTCGAGCTCCCTTGCTCGGTCGGTCCGCTCGGTTAATGAGCGTTAACGTATGTCAGTCAGGTTAACGACCGCTAACAGGCTTGTCTAGAATCGAATCCATGACCACGACCCCCACGCGGACGGACGCGCCGACGCGCCGGCAGCAGATCCTCAAGGAAGCCGCGCGTCTCTTCGCCGAGCGCGGCTTCCACGGCGTGGGCGTCGACGAGATAGGAGCCGCGGTCGGCATCAGCGGCCCCGGGCTCTACCGGCACTTCCCCGGCAAGGACGCGATGCTCGCCGAACTCCTTGTCGGCATCAGCGAGCGGCTCCTCGACGGCGGCCGGATGCGGGTGGCCGAATCCGACGGCGACCCGCGCGCCGTCCTCCGCTCCCTCATCGACGGCCACATCGACTTCGCCCTCGACGACCGCCCCCTCATCACCCTCCACGACCGCGAGCTCGACCGCCTCAAGGACGAGGACCGCAAGCGGGTGCGCCAGCTCCAGCGCCAGTACGTCGAGCTGTGGGTCGCCGTCGTCCGCGAGCTGTACCCGGCGGCGGCCGAGTCCGAGGCCCGGGCGGCGGTCCACGCCGTCTTCGGCCTGCTGAACTCGACCCCGCACCTGGGCGCCCCGCTGGGCCGCGAGGCGATGGAGTCGCTGCTGCGGAGCCTGGCGCACGGGGCGTTCGGGGCGCTGGGGGCCGACGGTCCCGCCCGGTGACCCGTGCGGGCATCGCGAAATGCCCGTACGGGCGGGGGCCGGCGCCCGGCACAATAAGCCGCATGCCGATACTCAGCCGCGCCGCCCTCGTCGAGCACCTCGTCCGGACCCGGATCGCCGGGGACGTGGCCACGCCACGGGACAACAACCTCAGCCACTACCGGAAGCTCGCCAACGGCGACCGGCACTACTGGCTCGGGCTCGAGCTCGGAGACCGGTGGACGGACGAGCAGGACGTGCTCGCGGTGATGGCCGAGCGGTGCGGGGTCGTGGACGACCCGGCGCACCGGGTCGGGCAGGACACGATCGACCCGGAGCTGACCGTCGCCGCGCTCGACCGGATGGCCGCCCGGCTCGCCAAGGCCGCGTCCGCGCGCGAGCGGGTCCTCTTCGCGACCGGCCACCCCGGCTCGCTGATCGACGCGCACAGCCGGGTCGCCGCGGCCCTGCGCGCCCGGGGCTGCGAGATCGTCCGGATCCCCGGCGGACTGACCGCCGACGAGGGTTACGTGGTGCAGTTCGCCGACGTCGCCGTCTTCGAGCGCGGCGCCAGCCTCTGGCACACCCACTCCCCGGAGCCGATGAACGCGATCCTCGACGCGCTGGAGGCGCTCGGCGAGCCCGCGCCCGACCTGGTCGTCGCCGACCACGGCTGGGCGGGGCGCGCGGCCCAGCGGGGCATCGACACGCTGGGTTACGCGGACTGCAACGACCCGGCGCTGTTCCTCGGCGAGGCGGAGGGCACCATGCAGGTCACCATCCCGCTGGACGACCACGTCGTGGACCCGCGCTCCTACGAGCCGCTCACGGCGTACCTGCTGGACGCGGCGGGGCTGACCGGCTGACGCCTGCCGGGCGCGGGCGCCGGGGGCCGGGGGCCGGGCTGGCGCGGGTCTGGCCTGCGCCGGGCCGGATGCCGAGGCCGGCGTCCGCCCGGCATGCGCCGGGTCGGGTGCCAGGCCGGCGCCGAGCCGGGTGCCTGGCCGGGTGGCGAGGGCGGCGCGCGTCCGGTCTGCGCCGTGCCGGGTGCCCGCCCCGGTGCCGAGCCACCGTGCGTCCGGTCTGCACGCGTCCGGTCTGCGCCGCCCGGTGCCGAGGCCGTCGCGCGTCCGGCCTCCTCCCGCCGTCGTCGTCACTCCCTGCCCGGCGGCGTCGGGTCCAGGTACACCCGGCGGACGGCGCGAGGCGGCCGCGCGTCCGGCCTCCTCCCGCCGTCGCCGTCACTCCCTGCCCGGCGGCGTCGGGTCCAGGTACACCCGGCGGACGGCGGGGAAGCGCTCCCGCAGGCGCCGTTCCGCCTCCTCGCAGGCCAGCTCGATCTCCGCGGCCGACGAGATGTCCCTGAAGTCGACCTTCGCCGCCACGAGCACCTCGCCCGGGCCCTGGATCAGCGTCACCAGGTCGAGCACGTCCTCCACATGCTCGACCGAGCGCAGCTCCGCCCGCACCTCCTCGCGCAGCCCGCGCGGCAGCGGGCGGCCGACGAGCAGTTCCGCGTTGGAGCGGCCGAGCACCCAGGCCACGTACACGAGCAGCAGGCCGATCAGGACCGAGGCGACGCCGTCCCAGACGGCGGAGCCGGTGAGCTGGGCGCCGAGCAGGCCGCCGGCGGCGAGCAGCAGGCCGACGAGGGCGGCGGAGTCCTCCATGACGACGGCCTTGACCGTCGTGTCGGGCATCCGGCGCAGATAGTGGGCGAAGGGCGCGTTCGCGCGGGCCGCCTCGCCCCGGACCTGGCGGAGCCCGGTGCGCAGCGAGAAGCCCTCCAGGGCGAAGGCGACGGCGAGTACGACGTACGAGGCGAGCGGGTCGCCCAGGTCCTCGCCGTGCGTGAGCGTGTGGATGCCGTCGTAGACGGAGAAGACCGCGCCGCCGACGAAGGTGGCGACGGCGGCCAGCATCGCCCAGACGTAGCGTTCGCTCGCGTACCCGAGCGGATGGTCCTCGTCCGGCGGCTTCTCGCTGCGCTTGAGCGCGGTGAGCAGCAGGACCTCGGTGACGGTGTCGGCGACCGAGTGCGCCGCCTCGGAGAGCATCGCGCTGGACCCGCTGACCAGGCCCGCGAAGGCCTTGGCGACGGCGATCCCGAGATTCGCCGTCGCCGCCACCACGACCGTGAAGGTGCTCTCGCCCTGCTCCGGCCGTCCCGCCTCCGGCTGTCCCGCTTCCGGCTGTCCCGCTTTCGGCTGTTCCGCTGCCACGTGTCGGACGGTATGTCCGGTCGTCAGCGCGGGACGCGAACGACACCCTCCTGGATGACGGTGATCGCGAGCCGCCCGTCCTGCGTGTAGATCCGGGCCTGCCCGAGCCCGCGCCCGCCGGACGCGGTCGGCGACTCCTGGTCGTACAGGAGCCACTCGTCCGCCCGGAACGGCCGGTGGAACCACATCGCGTGGTCGAGCGAGGCCCCGACGACGTCGCCGACGGCCCAGCCGCCCCGCCCGTGCGCGAGCAGGACGGAGTCGAGGAGCGTCATGTCGGAGACGTAGGTGGCGAGGACGACGTGCAGCAGGGGGTCGTCGGCGAGCTTGCCGTTCGTACGGAACCACACCTGCGAGCGCGGCTCGCGCGGCTGCCCGACGGTGCCCCACGGGGGCGTCTCGGCGTACCGCAGGTCGACCGCGGCCCGGGCCTCGATCAGCCGGTCGGCGACCTCGCGGGGGAGGTGCCGGGGCAGCATCTCGGCCGGCGTCGGCAGCGACTCCGGGTCGGGCGCGGGCGGCATGTCCGCCTGGTGGTCGAGCCCCTCCTCGTACGTCTGGAAGGACGCCGAGAGGTGGAAGATCGGCTGCCCGTGCTGGACCGCGACCACCCGGCGGGTGGTGAAGGAGCGGCCGTCGCGGATCCGGTCGACGCTGTAGACGATCGGCGCGCCCGGGTCGCCGGGGCGCAGGAAGTACGCGTGGAGCGAGTGGGCGAGCCGGTCGCCGGGCACCGTCCGCCCCGCCGCCACCAGCGCCTGGGCGGCCACCTGGCCGCCGAAGACGCGGGGGACGAGCGCGGAGCGGGACTCGCCACGGAAGATGTCCTGCTCGATCCGCTCCAGGTCGAGCAGATCGAGCAGGTCATCCAGTGCGGTGTGTGCCTCGGGCACCTACAGGCCCATCGACTTGGCGATGATCGACTTCATGATCTCGCTGGTGCCGCCGTAGATGCGGTTGACGCGGTTGTCGGCGTACAGGCGGGCGATCGGGTACTCGTTCATGTAGCCGTAGCCGCCGTGCAGCTGGAGGCAGCGGTCGATCACGCGGTGCGCGACCTCGGTGCAGAAGAGCTTGGCGGAGGCGGCCTCGGCCGGGGTCAGCTCGCCCGCGTCCAGGGCCTCCAGGGCGCGGTCGGCGACCGCCTCGGCGGCGTCCACCTCGGCCTGGCAGGCGGCCAGCTCGAACTTGGTGTTCTGGAAGTGCGCGACCGGCTTGCCGAAGACCGTGCGGTCCGTGACGTACTGCTGCGCGAACCGGACGGCGGCCTTGGCCTGCGCGTACGCGCCGAAGGCGATGCCCCAGCGCTCGGAGGCCAGGTTGTGGCCGAGGTAGTAGAAGCCCTTGCCCTCCTCGCCGAGCAGGTCCTCGACCGGGACCTTGACGTCGACGAAGGCGAGCTCGGCGGTGTCGGAGGTGCGCAGGCCGAGCTTGTCCAGCTTGCGGCCGATGGAGTAGCCCTCGGACTTGGTGTCCACGGCGAAGAGGGAGATGCCGAAGCGGCGGTCCTCGGCCGAGGGGGCGGAGGTACGGGCGCAGACGATCACGCGGTCGGCGTGGACGCCACCGGTGATGAAGGTCTTGGCGCCGTTGAGGACGTAGTGGGTGCCGTCCTCGGAGAGCTTGGCGGTGGTCTTCATGCCCGCGACGTCGGAGCCGGTGCCCGGCTCGGTCATCGCCAGCGCCCACATCTCCTCGCCGGTGACGAACTTCGGGAGGTAACGCTTCTTCTGCTCGTCGGAGGCGAGCATCTTGATGTACGGGAGGGCGAGCAGGACGTGCACGCCGGAGCCGCCGAAGGCCACGCCCGCGCGGGCGGTCTCCTCGTACAGGACGGCCTCGAACTTGTGCGTGTCCAGACCGGCGCCGCCGAACTCCTCCGGCACGTTGATGCCGAAGATGCCCAGCTCACCGAGCTTGTAGTAGAAGTCGCGGGGCGCCTGGCCGGCCTGGAACCACTCGTCGTAGACGGGGACGACCTCGGCCTCGATGAAGGCGCGGATGGTCTCCCGGAACGCCTCGTGGTCCTCGGTGAAAACGGTACGGCGCACGAGCCGCCTCCTTCGGTTCCAGTCTTCCGGTGCTTGTCTAAGCGCTTGCTCAGTCCAAGTTACCCACCGGTTGTTGAAACTGTCCATAGTGATGCCGGGCACGCCCGGCGACGACAGGTCACGCCCTGTCGGACCGTGAGCAGTGCCCGCTACCTTTGCCGGATGCAGCCACAGCAGCCCTATGCCGCCCCTGCCGACGCGTCCGCCCAGACGATCTCCGCGCCGCCTCGCGGCCGCACGAAGGCCGTAGTGCTCGCGCTTGTGGCCGGGCTCGCCGTGGGTGCGGCGGGAACGGGTGTCGCGTGGGCCCTGAGTGCGGAGGCCGCCCCCGCCGGAGGGACCCCGGAAGCGGACGCGCGTGCCGCGTGCCAGGCGCTCGACGGATTCGACGAGACGAAGTTCGAGGAGAAGGGCGCGGCCGGCGATGTCGCGATCAACCGCTTCGCGGCGGCGGGAGCGCTCTCCGCGTCGGCGGCGGCGGGCGATCCGACGTACAAGCCGCTCGCGGAGGCGATCCGCCGCTCCCAGGAACTCCACGCCCAGGTCTTCACCTTCGACGCGAAGGTGAAGAAGGAGCTGAACCGGGCCCGCGCGATCTGCGCGGACCTGTAGGTCCAGGGCCGGATCGCCGGCCGCGGACCTGTAGGTCCAGGGCCGGATCGCCGGGTAGGACCGGGGCGCCCTGGCGCCTGGCGCCGCCCGACGGCTGGACCGGGGGACGTGCGGCCGGCCGGGTCACCGAGCGTTGAGCGCGAACCACAGCTCCATCCGCACGTCCGGGTCGTCCAGATCCCGGTCGAGAAGGGCCGCCGCGCGGGCGATCCGCTGCCGGACGGTGTTCCGGTGGATCTCCATCGCCACCGCCGTCCGGTCCCAGCTGCCGTGCAGCGACAGCCAGGTCCGCAGGGTTTCGGCCAGGGGTGGCGTGAGCGGCGCGAGGAGCTCGCGCGCGTACGCCGCCGCCTCGTCCCGGTCGACCAGACCGGCGAGCCCGGTGGCCCGGTGCCGCACGACCGCCGTCCGCGTCGCCTCGGCCCGGCGCAGCGCCCGAGCTGCCTGCGCGTCGGCGGCCACGAGCGCGGCGGGCCCGGCGGGCGCGCTCACGCCCAGGGCCCAGCCGGGCTGAGCGGTGACGGGGGAGGAGGCGGGGAGGAGGAGCCGGACGGTGCGGGGGGCGCCTCGGCCGGCGGCGGGGGCGGCAACGGGCCGGCCGTCCGCCGTGGCCCGGCCGTCCGCCGCGCCCCGGGCGTCCGCCGCGCTCCGGCCGTCCGCCGCGCTCCGGCCGTCCGCCGCGCTCCGGGCGCCCGGGGCGGCCGGGCCCGCGGGTGCCGCGGTCTGCTTTCCGCCCGGCCCCGACCCCCGCCGACCGTCCGCCGCGCCCGGGCCCGCGGCCTTGGCCTGCTTGTCGCCCGGCCCCGACCCCCGCCGCCCGTCCGCCGCGCCCCGGCCGTCCGCCGCGGCCCGGCCGTCCGCCGCGCCCCGGCCGTCCGCCGCGGCCCGACCGTCCGCCGCGCCCCGGGCGCCCCGGGCGCCCGGGCCCGCGGGTGCCTCGGTCTGCTTGTCGGCCGGCCCCGGCTCCGACCCCGCGTCCTCGCCCGGGTCGGCCAGTGGCGTGCCCAGGGCGGCCGCCAGGGTCGCCGCCGCGAACGGCGTGCCGTCGCCGCCGCGGGCGTGCACCACCGTCCACGGGCCCGGGTCCAGGGCGGTCGCCGCGTCCTGCGGGGCCGCGCCGAGGAGCAGTCGCACCAGGGCCGTGTCGCGGGCCGTCACGTCGGCGGCCCGGTGCGGCGCGGTCAGCAGCGAGAGCAGGACGACGGCGACACCCGCGATCGTGTGGTCGCCCGACTCGCGCCGCTCCGTCGCCACGCCCAGTGTCAGCCCGTCCCCGCCGCCCAGCGCGTACGCGGCCAGCCGCAGCCCGCCCCCGTCGCCGCTCGCCGACGCCGGGCCGCCGGGCCGGGGTCCGACCACGCCGGCGAGGTCGGCGAGGGCCCGGGCCGCCTCCGCCGGGATCTCGCGGCCGGCCGCCGCCGACTCCGTACCGTCCGCGCCGAAGAGCACGGCCCGCCCGCCGAGGCGGGAGGCGAGCGCGCCGAGGACGGCGGGGACCGGGGCCGGGCGGGCGGCGGCGGTCGCCAGGGACTGCTGGGCCTCGGTGACGCGGCGCAGCTCGTGCAGCCGGGCCTCCGCCATCAGCCGCCACAGCGCGCGGGCGACGGCGGTGAACGGGGTCTCGGGCGGCACCTCGACGAGCGGCAGACCGAGCCGCTCGCACGCCTCGACCAGGGCCGGCGGCACCGTGTCCCACACCGGCGTCACGCCGAAGCCGAGCGCCGCCGCGCCCGCCTCCACCACCCGTTCCGCGTACCGCGCCGGGTCCGACAGCTGCACGCCCGCGGTCATCAGCAGCTCGCCGCCGAGCAGATACGGGTACGGGTCGGCCATCTCGGAGGTGTGCACCCAGTGCAGCGACACGTCCGCCGGGCCCGCGAGCAGCCGCAGCCCCAGCTCCCTGCGGGCGAGCAGCGCGGCGAGCGGAACGGGCGGCGCGGGCGGGGTGGGCTGCGTGGTGACGGTCTCCATCGCGGTCATGGCATGGACCCTTCGTACTCAACGCCCCCGTACAGTGGAGGAAACGTACACTTCAATGTCGCTTTCGGGCCACTTACGGTCGAGCCGGACCCCGAACCCCGTCGACACACCCCAGGAGGACCCCGACCATGAGCAGCAGCGACCAGAACACCCCGCGCGGCCCGATCGACTCGTCCCGCATCCCGCGGTACGCCGGCCCCGCGACGTTCGCCCGTCTGCCGCGGCTCGACGAGGTCGGCACCGCCGACGTCGCCGTGGTCGGCATCCCCTTCGACAGCGGCGTCTCCTACCGCCCCGGCGCCCGCTTCGGCGGCAACGCCATCCGCGAGGCGTCCCGCCTGCTCCGCCCGTACAACCCGGCGCAGGACGCCTCCCCGTTCGCCCTCGCCCAGGTCGCGGACGCCGGTGACATCGCCGTCAACCCGTTCAACATCAACGAGGCCGTCGACACCATCGAGGCCGCCGCCGACGACATGCTCGCCACCGGCGCCCGCATGATGACCCTCGGCGGCGACCACACCGTCGCCCTGCCGCTGCTCCGCTCCGTCGCCAAGAAGCACGGCCCGGTCGCGCTGCTCCACTTCGACGCGCACCTCGACACCTGGGACACCTACTTCGGCGCCGAGTACACCCACGGCACCCCGTTCCGCCGGGCCGTCGAGGAGGGCATCCTCGACACCTCCGCCCTCTCGCACGTCGGCACCCGCGGCCCGCTCTACGGCAAGCAGGACCTGACCGACGACGAGAAGATGGGCTTCGGCATCGTCACCTCCGCGGACATCTACCGCCGCGGCGCCGACGAGGTCGCCGACCAGCTGCGCCAGCGCATCGGCGACCGCCCGCTCTACATCTCCATCGACATCGACTGCCTCGACCCGGCCCACGCCCCCGGCACCGGCACCCCCGAGGCCGGCGGCATGACCTCCCGCGAGCTCCTGGAGATCCTCCGCGGCCTCGCCTCCTGCAACCTCGTCGGCGCCGACGTCGTCGAGGTCGCCCCGGCCTACGACCACGCGGAGATCACGGCGGTGGCGGCGTCCCACACGGCGTACGAGCTGACGACGATCATGTCGCGCCAGATCGCGGCGGCGCGCGAGGCGAAGTAACCGCACGGGGCGGGGCCGGGCTGCGGCCCGGCCCGGCCCCTCCGCCGTCGGGTGGTGGGCATACCGTTCCGTAGGGGAGGAACGCGTGGGCACGACCCGCCCACCGGGCCGCACCCGACCGACACGCCACACCCCGAGGGACCCCATGACCCACGACCACGACCTCGTGCTGCGGCCCACCCCCGCGCAGATCACCGCGGCCCTCGACCCGCCACCCGGCCGCACCGGCGGTGACCTCGTCGTCGAGACGCTCTCCGGCCTCGGCGCCACCACCGTTTTCGGGCTGCCCGGCCAGCACGCCCTCGGCATGTTCGACGCCCTGCGCCGCTCCTCCCTCCGGTACGTCGGCCTCCGCGTCGAGAACAACGCGGGCTTCGCCGCCGACGCGTACGGCCGGATCACCGGCGAGGCGGCCCCGCTGCTGCTCTCCACCGGGCCCGGCGCGCTGATGTCGCTCGCCGCGCTCCAGGAGGCGGCGGCCGCGTCCGCGCCGGTGCTCGCGATCGGCAGCCAGGTCCCGGTGGCGGGGCTCGGCGGCGGGCGGCACGGGTATCTGCACGAGCTGCGCGACCAGCAGGCGTCGTTCCGGGACATCGTGAAGTCGGTCCACACGGTCCGTACGCAGTCCCAGATCCCGTCCGCGATCGCCGCCGCCTGGGAGTCGGCGCTCACCGCCCCGCACGGGCCGGTGTGGGTGGAGATCCCGCAGGACGTCCTGCTCGCGGAGACGTCGATCCCGGTCGTGACGTACATCGACGCCACCCCGGAGGAGGTCGTGCCGCGCCCCGAGCTGACGGCCGTCGCCGCCGACCTGCTCGCGAAGGCGGAGCGGCCGGCGATCATCGCGGGCGGCGGGGTGGTCCGTTCCGACGCGTCCGGGAAGCTGCTCGCGCTCGCCGAGCGGATCGGCGCGCCCGTCGTCACCACCTTCGGCGGCAAGGGCGCCTTCCCGTGGGAGCACCCGCTGTCCCTCCAGTCCTGGCTGGAGGACCGGCACACCACCGACTTCCTGGAGGACGCGGACGTCCTGCTCGTCGTCGGCTCCGGTCTCGGCGAGCTGTCCTCGAACTACCACACGTTCGCCCCGCGCGGCCGGGTGATCCAGATCGAGGCGGACGCCGGGAAGCTGGAGTCCAACCACCCGGCGCTCGGCATCCACGCGGACGCGCGGCTCGCGCTCCAGGCGCTCCTGGAGACGGTGGACGTACGGGAGGACCCCGGCGCTCCGGAGCGCGTCGCGGCGGTGCTCGCGAAGGTACGGGACCGGCTCGCCGCGCAGGGCCTGGACCTGGAGCGGCGGGTCGTCGCGGCGGTCCGCGAGGCCCTGCCAGACGACGCGCCGAGCTTCTGGGACATGACGATCCTGGCCTACTGGGCCTGGTCCGCCTTCGACGCGCGCCGCCCGAACACCATGCACTCCGCCCAGGGCGCCGGCGGCCTCGGCTACGCCTTCCCCGCCGCCCTCGGCGCGGCCGCGGCCGACCCGACGCTGCCGGTGCTCGCGGTGTCGGGCGACGGCGGCGCGATGTACTCGATCGCGGAGCTGGCGACGGCGAAGCAGTACGGCTTCGACGTGACGTGGCTGATCGTGGACGACGGCGGTTACGGGATCCTGCGCGAGTACATGACGGACGCGTTCGGCGAGGCCACGGCGACGGAGCTGGCCCGCCCGGACTTCGTCGCGCTCGCCGGCTCCTTCGGAGTCCCGGCGACCCTGACGACGCCGGAGACACTGGCGAAGGACCTCGCGGACGCGCTCGCGGCCCCGGGCCCGTCGGTGGTGGTGCTGCCGGCGCTGCTGCGGATGTTCGAGCCGACGCACTTGTGAGTGAACGACGTTTGCCGCGCCTTTCCAGGCGGACATATCCTCTCTGTGTCGTCAGCATAGGGAGGATTTGCCATGTCGAACCTGTACGTGGAAGTGGATGACCTGGCCCTCGCCGAGGCGGCGGAAATACTGGGCACGAAGACGAAGAAAGACACCGTCAACGCCGCCCTGCGGGAGGTCGCGCGGCGGCACGAACGGCTGCGGGCGCTGGACGCACTGGTCGCCATGGGCGAGCGGGGCGACTTCGAGATCCTGAGGGACAAGAAGAACTATCGACGATGAGTCCTGTCACCTTCCTCATCGATACGTCCGCTGTCTTCCGGATCATCGACGTCAAGCATGTCCGCGAAAGCCTGCTCAAACACATGGCCGAGGGCGTCATCGGTCTGTGCGACATCACCGAGCTGGAGATCCTCTACTCGGCCCAGTCCGCCAACGACCGGCTCGCCAAGGAAGAGCTCCTCGCGAAGCTCTTCAACTGGACCGCCGTCCCCGACGGCGTCTACTCCCGCGCCCGCCGCGTCCAGCAGATGCTGACCAACCGCGGCGAACACCGCAGCGCCGGTCCCGTCGACCTCCTGGTCGCGGCCACCGCCGAGCTGTCGGGGCTCACCCTGCTGCACTATGACCGGGACTTCGAGGCCATCGCCCGCGTCACCGGCCAGCCCACCCAGTGGGTCGCCCCGCCCGGAACGGCATAGTCCGACCGGCGTCGCCGACGCGGTCCTAGGACTCCGGACCGGTTTTCGCGTCCGGATTGTTGCGGCGGGATGAAATCGCACGTCGGGCGCGTTGGGGCTTCCGGTAGAGCAGGACGGACGGGAGGCGCCGCGTGGCCGTGGTGGGGCAGCAGCAGACGGGGGAGCGCCCGCGGGTTCAGGCGCGGGAGCGGGGCTGGGCGCGCAGGTTGTGGGGGTATGCCTGGCGGTACAAGACGGACGTGGTCCTGGCGCTCGGCTCCTCGCTCGCCGGCATGGCCGTGATGGCGCTCGTACCGCTCATCACCAAGGTCATCATCGACGACGTCATCGGCGCGAAGACCGGGTCCCTCGGTCTGTGGACCGGGCTCCTCGTCGCCTCCGCCGTCGTCGTCTACGCGCTCACCTACGTCCGACGCTTCTACGGCGGCCGTCTCGCCCTCGACGTCCAGCACGACCTGCGCACCGAGATGTTCGGGACGATCACCCGGCTCGACGGGCGCCGCCAGGACGAGCTGTCGACCGGGCAGGTCGTCGGCCGTGCGACCAGCGACCTCCAGCTGATCCAGGGCCTGCTCTTCATGCTCCCGATGACGATCGGGAACATCCTGCTCTTCCTCATATCGCTCGGCGTGATGGCCGCGCTGTCCCTCCCGCTCACCCTCGTCGCCCTCGCCGTCGCCCCCGCCCTGTGGTGGATCGCCCGCCGCAGCCGCACCCGTCTGCACCCCGCCACCTGGTACGCGCAGCAGCAGGCCGCCACCGTCGCGGGCGTCGTCGACGGCGCCGTGACCGGCGTCCGCGTGGTGAAGGGCTTCGGGCAGGAGGAGCAGGAGACCGGGAAGATCCGCGAGGCCGGGCGGAAGCTGTTCGCGGGCCGGCTGCGGACGATCCGGCTGAACGCGCGGTACACCCCCGCGCTCCAGGCCGTGCCCGCCCTCGGCCAGGTCGCCGTGCTCGCGCTCGGCGGCTGGCTGGCGTACCGCGGGCAGATCACTCTCGGCACCTTCGTCGCCTTCTCCGCCTACCTGGCCTCCCTGGTCGGCCCGGTCCGCATGCTCGCCGTGGTCCTCACCGTCGGCCAGCAGGCCCGGGCCGGCGTCGAGCGGGTCCTGGAGCTGATCGACACCGAGCCGACGATGGCGGACGGCACGAAGGAGCTCCCGGCGGACGCGCCCGCGACGGTCGAGTTCGACGACGTCTCCTTCGCGTACGAGGGCGCCAACGGCAAGACCAGCCCGGTCCTGCAGGGCTTCTCGCTGGAGATCCGGCCCGGCGAGACCGTCGCCGTCGTCGGCGCCTCCGGCTCCGGCAAGTCCACCGTCTCCCTGCTCCTGCCCCGCTTCTACGACGTGACGCACGGCGCCGTCCTCGTCGGCGGCCACGACGTCCGCGAGCTCACCCTCGACTCGCTGCGGGCCGCCGTCGGCCTGGTCCCCGAGGACAGCTTCCTCTTCTCCGACACGGTCCGCGCCAACATCGCGTACGGCGCGCCCGAAGCGACGCAGGAGGAGATCGAAGCGGCCGCCCGCGCCGCCCAGGCCGACCGGTTCATCGCCGAGCTGCCGGACGGCTACGACACCAAGGTCGGCGAGCACGGTCTCACCCTCTCCGGCGGCCAGCGCCAGCGCATCGCGCTCGCCCGCGCGATCCTCACCGACCCGCGCCTCCTCGTCCTCGACGACGCCACGTCCGCCGTCGACGCCCGGGTCGAGCACGAGATCCACGAGGCGCTGAAGTCGGTGATGGCGGGCCGCACCACCCTGCTGATCGCCCACCGCCGCTCCACCCTCGGCCTCGCCGACCGGATCGCCGTCCTCGACGACGGCCGGCTCGCCGACATCGGCACCCACGAGGAGCTGGAGGAGCGTTCCGCGCTCTACCGCCGCCTGCTCACCGACCCCGACGAGCTGGGCGGCGTCTCGCCCGGCCACGCCCTCCCGGCCGAACTGCCCGAGGACCGCACGCTGCGGGCCGAGCTGGACGCCGAGTTCGATGTCGAGCGGGGCATCACGCCCGCCCTGTGGGTGCGGGACGAGAGCGCCGACCCGCGCGAGCTGAAGGGCGCCGGGGCCACCCCGGAGCTGCTCGCCGCCGTCGACGCCCTGCCGCCGGCCACCGACACCCCGGCCGTCGACGAGACCCGCGCGGTCGCGCCCGAGGAGTCGTACGGCCTGCGCCGGCTGCTCCACGGCTTCGGCCGGCCGCTGCTCGTCTCCCTCGCCCTGGTCGCGGTCGACGCGGGCGCCGGCCTGCTGCTGCCGATCCTGATCCGGCACGGCATCGACCAGGGCGTCAACCGGCTCGCGATCGGCGCGGTCTGGGCCGCCTCCGCGCTCGCGCTGCTCACCGTGTTCGTCCAGTGGGTCGCGCAGACCGCCGAGACCCGGATGACCGGCCGCACCGGCGAGCGGATCCTCTACGCGCTCCGCCTGAAGATCTTCGCCCAGCTCCAGCGCCTCGGCCTCGACTACTACGAGCGCGAGCTCACCGGCCGGATCATGACCCGGATGACCACGGACGTCGACGCCCTGTCGACCTTCCTGCAGACCGGCCTGGTCACGGCCTTCGTCTCCGTCGTCACCTTCTTCGGCATCATGGTCGCGCTGCTCGTGCTCGACCTCCAGCTCGCCCTGGTCGTCTTCACGACCCTGCCGGTGCTCGCCGTCGCCACGTACTTCTTCCGCCGCGCCAGCGTGAAGGCGTACGAGCTGGCGCGCGAGCGGATCAGCGTGGTCAACGCCGATCTGCAGGAGTCGGTGTCGGGCCTGCGGATCGTGCAGGCGTTCCGGCGCGAGCGGGCGGGCGTCGAGCGGTTCACGGCCCGCAGCGTCGAGTACCGGGCGGCCCGCATCCGCGGCCAGTGGCTGATATCGATCTACTTCCCGTTCGTCACCCTCCTCTCCTCGGTGGCCGCCGCGGCCGTCCTGATCGTCGGCGCGCACCGCATCGAGGCCGGCACCCTGACCACCGGCGCGCTCGTCGCGTACCTGCTGTACATCGACCTGTTCTTCGCGCCCGTGCAGCAGCTCTCGCAGGTCTTCGACGGCTATCAGCAGGCCACCGTCTCGCTGAAGCGGATACAGGAGCTCCTCCAGGAGCCGACCTCCACGGTGGCGGCGGCCGCCCCGCAGGCCGTGCCCGAGCTGCGCGGCGAGATCGCCTTCGAGGACGTGTCCTTCGCCTACGGCGAGGACGCCGGCGACGGGGAAGGGGCCGCGCTCACCGGCATCGACCTGCGGATACCCGCCGGGCAGACCGTGGCCTTCGTCGGCGAGACCGGCGCCGGCAAGTCGACGCTGGTCAAGCTCGTCGCCCGGTTCTACGACCCGACCGGCGGCCGGGTCACCGCCGACGGCACGGACCTGCGGGACCTCGACCTCACCCAGTACCGGCACCGCCTCGGCGTCGTGCCCCAGGAGGCGTACCTGTTCCCCGGGACGGTCCGCGACGCCATCGCGTACGGCCGGCCGGACGCCGGCGACGCCGAGGTGGAGGCGGCGGCCCGCGCGGTCGGCGCCCACGACATGATCGCCACGCTCGACGGCGGCTACCTCCACGAGGTCGCCGAGCGCGGCCGGAACCTCTCGGCGGGCCAGCGCCAGCTGATCGCCCTGGCCCGCGCCGAGCTGGTCGACCCCGACGTGCTGCTCCTCGACGAGGCGACGGCCGCGCTCGACCTGGCCACCGAGGCCCAGGTCAACGCGGCCACCGACCGCCTCGCCGGGCGCCGCACCACCCTGGTCGTCGCCCACCGGCTCACCACGGCCGCCCGCGCCGACCGGGTCATCGTGATGGACCACGGCCGGGTCGCCGAGGACGGCACCCACGACGAGCTGCTCGCCCGGGGCGGCCGGTACGCCGCGCTGTGGCGCACCTTCATCGGCGAGGACGAGACCCCGGTGCCGGTGGCCGAACTGAGCTGATCGGAAGCCGACCGGAAGCCGACCGGAGGCCGACCGGAGGCCGATCGGTTGCCGACGGAAAGCCATCGGCAAGCGATCGGCAACCGAACACGCGCCCGCTGCGTCGTATGCCCGTACGGCTACGACAGGAGGAGGGGCGCGTGTTCGGTGGGGTAGTGACGAGAGACGCCCGGCGGCTCTCCCTGTATCTGCTCGCCCTGGTCCTCGCCGTCGGCGCCCTCGTCCTCGCCGGGCCCGGCACCGGTTCGGCCGGCGCCGCCGCGGCCTGCGTCGGCCGGCCCACCCGCACCATCGTCTTCGCCACCGGCGAGCTGCGGCTCTACCGCACCCGGAGTTACGTCTGCGCGCTCGCCGTGGCCAAGCGGTCCGGCCCGCCGCGTCCGATGTCGGTGTCGCTCCAGCCGCGCGGCGGCCGGGCGGCGGTCACCGCGGGCAGGTTCCGCCGGCAGGCCGGGCCCGTGACCGTACACGCCCTCAACCGCTGCGTCCGCGCCGCCGCGACCGTCGACGGCCGCACCACCGCCACCGGCTGGATCCTGTGCTGATGCATAGGTAAGTACCAACCAGGTCTGGCGGGCCGTGCGTTGACCCGGCTAGGTTCACGTGACCGTTGTGAACCAAGGGGAGGGTGAATGCGCAAGTCGCTGAGATGGGTGCTGTCGCTTTCGGTGCTCATAGGCACCGTCGGGTCGACCGGTGTGGCTACCGCCGCCGACACGGAGACCACGAGCAGCACGACCGCGGCCGAGTCGCAGAGCACGGACATCAAGGACCGCATCCTGGCGATCCCCGGGATGACCCTGATCGAGGAGAAGCCGTACGCGGGCTACCGCTACTTCGTCCTCAACTACGAGCAGCCGATCGACCACCACCGCCCGTGGGCGGGCACGTTCCAGCAGCGGATCTCGATCCTCCACAAGGACACGGACCGCCCCACCGTCTTCCGCACCAGCGGCTACGGGCTCAACACCACGCCGAGCCGCACCGAGCCGACCCGGATCATCGACGGCAACCAGGTCTCCATGGAGTACCGCTTCTTCACGCCGTCCCGCCCGGCGCCGGCCGACTGGTCGAAGCTGGACATCTGGCAGGCCGCCAGCGACCAGCACCGCATCTACACCGCGCTGAAGTCGATCTACGGCAAGAAGTGGCTGTCCACCGGCGCCTCCAAGGGCGGCATGACGGCCACCTACTACGAGCGCTTCTACCCGCGCGACATGGACGGCGTCGTCGCGTACGTGGCGCCGAACGACGTGGTCAACAACGAGGACTCGGCCTACGACCGCTTCTTCGAGACGGTCGGCACCAAGGAGTGCCGCGACCGCCTGAACAACATGCAGCGCGAGGCGCTGGTCCGGCGCGAGCCGCTGGAGAAGAAGTACGAGGCGTGGGCCAAGGAGAACGGCTCCACCTTCAACACGGTCGGCTCGCTCGACAAGGCGTACGAGGCCGTCGTCCTCGACTTCGTGTGGGGCTTCTGGCAGTACTACGGCCAGGACGTCTGCGACCAGATCCCGGACGCCGCCACCGCGAGCGACGACGCCGTCTACGAGACGATCGACGCCTACTCCGGCTGGTCCGCGTACACCGACCAGGGTCTGGAGTACTACACGCCGTACTACTACCAGGCGGCCACCGAGCTGGGCTCGCCCACCATCAAGCAGCCGCACCTGGACGGACTGACCCGCTACGGCTACCAGCCCGCCCGCAGCTTCGTGCCCAGCGAGATCCCGATGAAGTTCAAGCCGTGGGTCATGAAGGACGTCGACAACTGGGTCCGCCACAACGCGAACCACATGCTCTTCGTCTACGGCGGCAACGACCCGTGGGGCTCGGAGAAGTTCCGCCTCGGCAAGGGCGCACGGGACAGCTTCGTGTACGTGGCGCCGGGCGCCAACCACGGTGCCAACGTGGCCGGTCTCGTCGACGCCGAGAAGGCCAACGCGACCGCCCGCATCCTCGCCTGGGCCGGGGTCGACGCCCCCGCCGTCCAGGCCGCGAAGCCGCTGGCCCGCTTCGACGCCCGGATCGACAAGCCGGTCGACGAGGACGCGACCCGCGAGTACGGCCTGCGCCCGTAGCGGTTCGGCGACCGCCGTCCGCTCGAACCGGCCCCCGTCCCGCGCGGACGGGGGCCGGTTCCGCGTCACGCGGCTCCGCGTCACGCGTACGACAGGCCGTACCCCACCGGGTAGAGCACCCGCGTCGGGTCGTCCGCGCTCTGCACGGGCACGGGCAGCCGTCCGCGCGGCCTGTCCTGGCCGGCCAGCACCCGTACGGCCGCGCGCAGTTCCACGTCCGTCCAGGAGTAGCTGGCGAGCGCGGCGCGCTGACCGGTCGTCCTGGCCACGTCGTACGGGTTGCGGATGGCGATCGTCACCACGGGCACCCCGGTCGCGACGAGCCGGGCCACGAGGGTGCGCTGGGTGCTGGTCGCGGAGACGTTGTACGTGCCGACGACGACCAGGTCCTGCCCGGCGGCGGCCGTCACCGCCTCCTCGATCCTCGCGGCGGTCGGGGCGCTCCCGGTGGACAACGCCGTGGCCGTGAAGCCGAGTTCGGTGAGCGCGCCGGCGATCGTGGCCGTCGGCGGACCTGTGGTGCCGGACGGCGAGGCCGGGTCGGCGCCGACGACGAGCACCTTCGGGTGGCTGAGCCGGCTGACCGGCAGGAAGCCGCCCTCGTTGACGAGCAGGGTCGTGGTGGCCCCGGCGATCCGGTCGGCGTGCGCGAGGTGGGCGGCGGTGCCGACCACGCGGTCGACCTCGGCGTCGGTGACGAACGGTTCCCGGAACAGGCCCAGCTTCGCCTTGAGTCGCAGGATCCGCAGGATCGATTCGTCGAGCCGGGCCTCGGTCAGCTCGCCGTTCTTCACGGCGGCGAGCACCGCGTTCCAGGCCACGGCCAGATCCGGCGGGTTGAGCAGCTGGTCCGCGCCCGCCTTGAGCGCGAGGACGGGCACCCGCTCGTCGCCGTACTTCGTCCGCACGCCCTCCATGCTCAGCGAGTCGGTGACCACGACCCCGTCGTAGCCGAGCTCCTCGCGCAGGATGCCGGTGAGGATGGGCCGGGAGAGCGTCGCCGGATCGCCGCTCGGGTCGAGCGCGGGCACCACGATGTGCGCCGTCATGATCGCGTCGATGCCGGCGGCGATCGCCGCGCGGAACGGCGGCGCGTCGAGCTCGGACCACTGCTCGCGGGTGTGGTTGATGACCGGCAGGCCGGTGTGGCTGTCGACGGCCGTGTCGCCGTGCCCCGGGAAGTGCTTGGCGGTCGCCGCGATCCGCGCCTGCTGATAGCCCTTGACCTGGGCGGACACCAGGGCGGCCACCGCCGTCGGGTCGGCGCCGAAGGAGCGGACGCCGATGACCGGGTTGGCCGGGTTGACGTTGACGTCGGCGACCGGGGCGTAGTCCTGCCGGATGCCGATGGCGCCGAGCTCCGTGCCCGCGATCTGCCCCGCCTTGCGGGCGTCGGACAGCGAGCCGCCCGCGCCGAGCGCCATCGCGCCCGGCATCAGCGTGGCCGGCTTGCCGACCCGGGCGACGACGCCGTGCTCCTGGTCGACGGAGATCAGCAGCGGAACCGGGGTGGGCTGGGCGAGACCGGCCTGCTGGATGCCGTTGGAGAGCGCGGCGATCTGGTGCGGGTCGCGGGTGTTGTGCGCCCAGGCGAAGTAGATGATGCCGCCGACGTGGTAACGCTCGATCAGCTCGGCGGCGGTGCGGACGCCGATGTCCTTGAGGTTGGCGTCGATGTCGGCCTGGTCGGGTGCGGTCGCGGAGTGGCCGTAGACCCGCATGACGAAGAGCTGGCCGACCTTCTCCTCCAGCGACATGCGGGAGAGGACGTCGGCGACCTTGACCTCGTCGGCGTGGGCGACCGGGACGGTCACACCGGTGACGGCGGCGGCCGCTGCCGCCGCCGTCACCGTGAGGACGGTGCGTCTGGAGGGGGACGGTGCGCGGTGGTGCACTGGTGCTCCTTCCTTGAAGGAAACTTCCAAGGTGCCACCGATAGCCGGAAAGTAACTGCCAGGTCAAGGATCGGCGCAAGAATCGCGGCCCTCGGATCCGGCGTCACCCGGTCGACGCGCCTCGGGCCACAGCTCGGGTCCGTCGTCACCCGGTCGACGCGACCTCGGGCCACAGCTCCTGGAGCGTGCGCACCGTCTCCGTGATCGCCGGCCGGCGCGCCGCGCCCGTCCGCCACAGCGCCCGCAGCCGCCGCGTCGGGATCGGTTCGAGCCGCAGCGGCACCACCTCGGACGGCAGCGTGCCGCGCCCGAGCCGCGGCACGAGCGCGATGCCGAGGCCCGCCGCGACCAGCGCGACCTGGGTGTGGTTCTCCTCGGCCTGATGGGCGATCAGCGGCTCGCAACCCGTCGCCCGCAGCGTGCGCATCAGCCAGTCGTGGCACACCGTCCCCGGCGGCTGCGTGATCCACCGCTCCCGCGTCAGGTCCTCCCGGCGCACCGTGGCCCGCTCCGCCAGCGGATGCCCGAGCGGTACGAGGATGTCGCAGCGGTCGTCGCCGATCACCGCCTGCTCCACCCCCGGCGGTACGGGCAGCGGCGCGATGTCCCAGTCGTGCGCCACGGCCAGGTCGAGCACGCCCCGCGCCACCAGGTCCACGGACAGATGCGGGTCGACCTCCGTCAGCCGCGCGTCGAGCGACGGATGACGGCGGGCCAGGTCCGCGAGCACCCGGGGCATCAGACCGCGCGCCCCGCTCGCGAAACAGCCGATGCGCAGCCGCCCGGCCGGCAGCCCGCGCCGCTCCTCAAGACGCACCTCCGCCTCCTCCACGAGGGCGAGCAACCGCTGGGCGGTGTCGGCGAGTTGACGGGCCTCGTCGGTGAGCCGGACGCCCCGGCCCTCGCGTTCCAGCAGGGTCGTGCGGGTCTCCCGCTCCAGCTTGGCGATCTGCTGCGAGACGGCGGAGGGGGTGTAGCCGAGGGCGGTGGCGGCGGCGCCGACCGTACCGTGCACGGCGACGGCGTGCAGCGCCCGCAGACGTCCGAGATCGAGCACCTTCCCAGCCCCTTTCTGTAGCGGTGCTTCATCCAACCATGAAGGAATCCGTGCTGGTGCTACACAGTCCCGGCGGGCGATCCTCATGCACATGCGCCCCGCTCACATCGCTCTCGCCGCCCTGGTCGCCGCCGTCTGGGGAGTCAACTTCGTCGTCATCTCCATCGGCCTCGACCACTTCCCGCCGCTGCTCTTCTCCGCCCTCCGCTTCCTCGTCGCCGCGCTGCCCGCCGTGTTCTTCGTCGGCCGCCCGAAGGTGGCGTGGAAGTGGATCGTGGGGGTGGGCCTGGCGCTCGGCGTCGCCAAGTTCGGGCTGCTCTTCACCGGCATGAGCCTGGGCGCCCCGGCCGGCCTCTCCTCCCTGGTCCTCCAGATCCAGGCGGTCTTCACGGCGCTCTTCGCCTTCCTCGCCCTCGGCGAGCGCCCCGGCCGGACCAAGCTGCTCGGCATGGGCGTCGCCCTCGCGGGCATCGCCGTCGCCGCCGTCGACGAGACCTCCGCCCACGGCGGGGCCTCCGGCGCCCTCACCGGCTTCGCGCTCGTCATCGCCGCCGCCGTCTGCTGGGGCGTCTCCAACGTCCTCACCCGCAAGGCCGCCCCGCCGGACCCGCTCAACTTCATGGTCTGGGTCAGCACCGTCCCCGTACTGCCGCTGCTCGGCCTGTCCCTGCTCCTCGAAGGCCCGCAGCGGGACCTCGACGCCCTGCGCGGCCTCGACTGGACCGGTGCCGGCGTCATCGTCTACGTCGCCTGGATCACCACCGTCTTCGGCTTCGGCGCCTGGGGCTGGCTGCTGCGCCGCCACCCGGCCTCCTCCGTCGCCCCGTTCTCTCTCCTGGTCCCCGTCTTCGGCATGTCCTCGGCGGCCCTCTTCCTCGGCGAGTCGGTGAGCCCGCTGCGGTGGTGCGCGGCGGCGCTGCTCGTCGGGGGAGTGGCGCTGACGTCGGTCAATTTCCGGAGGCGGGAGCAGGACGCAGCCGGTACGGTGCGGTCCGAACCCGTCCTCGTAGCGAATGAGCGTGCGTGACCTTCGAGACCTTCGCGAACGTAGTCGTCGACAGCCCCGAACCCGCCCCCGGCACCCTCCTGTTGGCCGGCATCCCCGGCAGCGGCAAGTCCACCGTCGCCGCCGCCCTCGCGGCCCGCTTCGAGCGCTCCGCGCACATCGAGGTCGACCGGCTCCAGGAGCTGATCGCCGCCGGCGGCCACTGGCCGAGCCCGGACGGCGACGACCCCGAGGCGGACCGGCAGATCCTGCTGCGGGCCCGCAACGCCTGCCTCCTGGCCGGCAGTTTCGCCGCGGCGGGCTTCCTCCCGGTCCTGGACGACGTGGTCGTCCGCCGCTCCCACCTCGACTGGTACCGGGCACAGACGACGGCCGGCCCGCTCCACGTCGTCTTCCTCGCGCCCGGCCCGGACAAGGCCTGGAAGCGCAACAACGCCCGCCACAAGCGCCTCACGACCAACTGGGCCTTCCTCGACGAGGCGATGCGCGACGAGCTGTCCGGGGAAGGCGTCTGGATCGACAACGCGGAGCAGACGGTCGAGGAGACGGTGGAGGCGGTCCTGGCCGCGACGGACCTGGCCTGAACCGCCTCCAGGGCCCGTCAGCCGACCCGCGTACGGACAGTCACGGAGTTGTTGACCTGGTTCGGGTCGGCGGTGGTGCTGGTGACGGTCGCCGTGTTGGCGACGGTGGTGCCCGCGTCGGCCCGGACCGTGACGACAATGGTGGCGGTCTGGCTCGTGTTCGGGCCGAGCGTGCCCAGCTTGCAGGTCACGGTGTCCGTAGAGCCGGTGGGCGGGACGACGCAGCTGCCCTGGCTGGGGCTGGCGCTGACGAACTCGCCTTCGGCGGGCAGCGAGTCGTCGAAGGTGACGTTCTCGGCGGCCGAGGGGCCGTTGTTCTTCACCGTCACGGTGTAGGTGAGGTTGCCGTTGGCGGCTACGGGGTTGGGGGAGGACTTGAGGGCGATGGCGACGTCGGCGCTGGGCCGCGACGTCGCGAGGCTGAAGCCGCCGCCCGCACTGATGGCGCCCACGCCGTCCAGGTTCTGGGTGCACGGTGCGGTCTGGCGGGCCGCGCATACCCTGACGGGTACGGAGCGCTGGGTGGTTGTGCCGTCCCCGAGCTGGCCCCAGTAGTTCGCCCCCCAGCTGCGGACGGTGCCGTCGGTGCGCATCGCCAGGCTGTGACCGTAGCCCGCGGAGACGGTCGCGATTCCGGTCAGGACCGTGGCGCAGGGGGCGGTCGTCCCGGGTGCGCAGGCCTGCACGGGCACCGTGCTGGAGGTGGTGGTGCCGTTCCCGAGCTGGCCGCTGTCGTTGTTCCCCCAGGCACGTACGGTGCTGTCGGTCCGGGCGGCCAGACTGTGGCCGTAACCCGCGCCGATGGACCTCACCGCGGTGAGCCCGCTGACCTGGACCGGCGAGCTGCTGGAGGTGGTGGTGCCGTTCCCGAGCTGCCCGGAGGAGTTGTCGCCCCAACTGGCGACGGTGCCGTCGGTGGCGAGTGCCAGACTGTGCGCATCGCCCGCGGAGACGGCGGTCACACCGAACAGGAAGTCGTGGCAGGGGGCGGCTTCCCCGACGGCGCAGACCGCCACCGGGATGGCGCTGTCAGTGGTTGTCCCGTTGCCGAGCTGGCCGGAGTCGTTCCGGCCCCAGCTCTGGACGGTGCCATCGGCCCGCAACGCGAGGCTGTGGTCGCCACCGGCGGAGATGGCGGTCACCTGGGTCGTGTTTCCGTTCCCGACGGGGACAGGCACGGCGCTGTAGGAACTGGTGTTGCCTGTTCCGAGCTGACCGTAGATGTTGTTGCCCCAGGCGACGACGGTTCCGTTCGCCCGAAGGGCCAGGGTGAAGTCATGGCCCGCGGAGACGGCGATCACGCCGGTGAGGAAGGAGCCGCAGGGCGCCGTCGCGCCGACCGCGCACACCTGCACGGGAGTCATGCTGAGGTTGGTCGTGCCGTCGCCCAGTGCGCCGTCGAAGTTGTCTCCCCAGGTCCAGACCGTGCCGTCCGCGCGCAGTGCCACGCTGTGGAAAACGCCGGCGTCGACGGAGACCACGTCGTCGAGGGACGACAGGCACGGAGCGCTGCCGCAGACCCGGACCGGGGTGGTGGAGAAGTCGACCGTGGTGCCGTCGCCGAGCCGGCCCTCGTTGTTGGTGCCCCAGGCGAGCGCGGGCGCGGGGGCGGTCGGCCGCCCGTCCGCGGCCCGCGCGCCCTGCCCGGCGGCGGCCGGGGCGAGACCGCCCATCAGCAGCGCCGCCGCACCGAGGGCCGCGATGCGCGTGCGTACCGACCGCGCGTGTACGTACGTGGACCTGCCTGACGGCAGGAGTCTTCGACTCGTGATCACCTGATCACCTCTCGGTTCGGGGGATGACGTACGGGCGGGGCGTCAGCCCACGCGCGTACGGACGGTCACGGAGTTGTTGACCCGGTTCGGGTCCTCGGTGGTGCTCGTGACCTTCGCCGTGTTGGTGACGGTGGTGCCCGCGTTCGCCCGGACGGTGACGGTGATCGTTGCGGTCCGGCTCCTGTTCGCACCGAGGACGCCCAGCTTGCACGTCACCGTGTCCGTCGAGCCGGTCGGCGGCACGACGCAGCTGCCCTGGGTCGAGCTCGCGCTGACGAACTCGCCTTCGGCGGGCAGCGAGTCGTCGAAGGTGACGTTCTCGGCGGCCGAGGGGCCGTTGTTCTTCACCGTCACGGTGTAGGTGAGGTTGCCGTTGGCGGCTACGGGGTTGGGGGAGGACTTGAGGGCGATGGCGACGTCGGCGCTGGGGCGGGAGGTGACGAGGTTGTGGTAGTCGCCCGCGTTGAGGGCGCCCACGCCGTCGAGGAACTGGGTGCAGGGCGCGGTCTGCCCGACTGCGCAGACCTTGACCGGCACGGTGCTGCTCGTGGTGTCGCCGCTGCCCAGCTGGCCCCTGCTGTTGTCGCCCCAACTGCGGACCGTGCCGTCGGTGCGCAGCGCCAGGCTGTGCTGGAAACCGCCGGAGACGGTGGCGATGCCGGTCAGGAAGGAGGAGCAGGGGGCGGACGTCCCGGGTGCGCAGACCTGCACCGGGGTGCTCTTGCTGGCGTGCGTGCCGTCGCCCAGCTCACCTTCGACGTTGTATCCCCAGCTGCGTACGGTGCCGTCGGTCCGTGCCGCCAGGCTGTGGGAAGTACCGGCGCTGATCGACTTCACCCCGGTGAGCCCGCTGACCTGGACCGGGACGATCCTGCTGGTGGCGGTGCCGTCGCCCAGCTGGCCGCTGCTGTTCTCACCCCAGCTGCGGACCGTGCCGTCCGCCTCCAGCGCCAGTGAGTGGAAGCCGCCCGCGGAGACGCGGGTCACGCCGTCGAGAAAACTGCTGCACGGCGCGGTCTGCCCTGGGGCGCAGACCTGCACGGGGATGTCGCTCGACGTCGTCGTGCCGTCTCCCAGCTCCCCTTCGGCGTTGCTTCCCCAGCTGCGTACGGTCCCGTCGGTCAGCACCGCGAGGCCGTGGCGGTAGCCCGCGGCCATGTCGATCACGTCGATCAGGTTGGTGACGACGGGCACGGTGCGCATGTTGCCGTCGGTGCCGTCGCCCAGCTGGCCATAGGTGTTGTCGCCCCAGGCGACGAGAGAGCCGTCCGTCCGCAGGGCCAGGTTGTAGTGGATGCCCGCGGAGATGGCCATGACACCGGTGAGGAAGCTGCCACACGGCGCGCTCGCTCCGACGGCGCACACCGGGACGGGGGTGGTGCTGTTGTTGAACGTGCCGTTGCCCAGCTGGCCGTAGCCGTTGTACCCCCAGGTCCAGACGGTGCCGTCCGCGCGCAGCGCGATGCTGTGTACCCCGTCCCCGTCCACAGCCACCACTTGGTCGAGGGGCGAGGAGCACGGGGCGGCACCGCACACGCGGACCGGGGCAGTGGCCTTCAGGCTCGTGGCGCCGTCGCCGAGCTGGCCCAGGTCGTTGAGCCCCCAGGCGAGCGCGGTGCCGGGCCCGGCGGTCTGCCGGTCCGCGGCGCGCTCGCCCGGCGTCTGGACGGCCTGCGCCGCTGCCGGGGTGTAGCCGGTGGCCAGCAACGCCGCCACACCGATGGCCGCGAGCCGACGCCGTACGGATCCGGTCCTGCGCGGCGGCGACAGGGGGCTTGCTCTCATGGTCACCTCTCGGTTCGGGGCCTTTGAAAGGAAGCCTTCGGGCGTGTGCCCCGGCACGCCAGTCACGCAGGGCAACCGGCTGATCACTCAGATGCGGCGTCGCTGACCCCGCGTCACCCCCGAGGCGGCGCCGTCGACCCCCGTACCACCAGCTCCGCCGGAATCACCGCCGTGCCGCCCGCCGGTGCCGCCTCCGTGCCGAGTGCGAGCCGTCCGGCGCGGGCCCCCGCCTCGTGCAGCGGCAGTCGTACGGTGGTCAGCGCGGGCACCACGTCGACGGTGAACGGCAGGTCGTCGAAGCCGGCCACCGAGACGTCCCCGGGGATGCTCAGGCCCCGCTCGCGCAGCGCCGCGCACACGCCGAGGGCGACGGTGTCGTTGGCGGCGACGACGGCGGTCAGGCCGGGGGCGCGGCGCAGGAGTTCGGTGGTGGCGGTGCGGCCGGAGGCGCGGTCGTACGGGCCGTGCGCCGTGGGCCCCTCGGGTACCCCGGCCGCGGCGAGGGCCGCCCGGTGGCCCTCCAGGCGGTGCCGGGTGGTGGTGCGGTCGGCCGGCCCCGCCACGTAACCGATCCGCCGGTGACCGAGGGCCAGCAGGTGCTCGGTGAGCAGGCGCGCCCCGGTGCGGTTGTCGAAGGCGAGCGTGGCGGCGGCGACGTCGGGGACGGGCGGCCGGCCGCACAGCACCAGCCGGGTCCCGGCCTCGGCGAGCCGCGCCAGTTTGGCCGTCACCGCCGCCTGGTGCCCGGCGTCCTCCAGGGAGCCGCCGGTGAGGATGACGGCGGCGGCACGCTGGCGCTGGAGCAGGGTGAGGTAGGTGAGTTCGCGCTCGGGGGAGCCGCCGGTGTTGCAGACGACGGCGAGCTTCTCGCCCCCGGCGAGTCCCGGGCCGCCGGCGCCCATCGCGCTCTGCGCCGCGCCCGCCATGATCCCGAAGAAGGGGTCGGCGATGTCGTTGACGAGGATGCCGACGAGGTCGGAGGTGGCGGCGGCGAGCGAGCTCGCGGGGCCGTTGGGGACGTAGTCCAGCTCGTCGACCGCGTGCATCACCCGCTCGCGGGTGGCGGCGGCGACCGGGTAGTTGCCGTTCAGGACGCGGGAGACGGTCGCGGGGGAGACCCGTGCGCGGGCGGCCACGTCCGCCAGGGTGACGGTCATCGCGTACGTACCTCCGGGGCCCTTGTCGACGGTGATGTCGGCAGGCTAGCGTCACCGTCGAAAGAAAGCGCTTTCTACCGTGCTTTCTGCAGTGCTTTCTGCCGCGCCTTCTCGCGTGCCTTCCCTCGCGTCTTCTCTCCCCTCCGCCCCGCCCGCCGAACGAGAGGAACACCTCCGTGACCCGCAGGACAGTCCGCATCGCCATGAACGGCGTCACCGGACGCATGGGCTACCGCCAGCACCTCGTCCGCTCGATCCTCGCCCTGCGCGAGCAGGGCGGCCTCGACCTCGGCAACGGCGAGACCCTGTGGCCCGAGCCGGTCCTCGTCGGCCGCCGCGAGCACGCCCTGCGCGCCCTCGCCGAGCGGCACGGCCTGACCGAGTGGTCCACCGACCTCGACGCCGTCCTCGCCGACGACGGCATCGACATCTACTTCGACGCCCAGGTCACCTCCGCCCGCGTCGACGCCCTCACCCGGGCCATCGCCGCCGGCAAGCACGTCTACACCGAGAAGCCCACGGCCGCGGACCTGGCCGGCGCCCTCGAACTCGCCCGCCTGGCCGAGGCGAGGGGCATCCGCCACGGCGTCG
Organism: Streptomyces sp. NPDC101160; assembly: GCF_044768205.1. Lineage (NCBI taxonomy): Bacteria > Bacillati > Actinomycetota > Actinomycetes > Kitasatosporales > Streptomycetaceae > Streptomyces > Streptomyces sp. NPDC101160. The sequence goes on from NZ_JBIWPJ010000005.1 coordinate 67,304, forward strand.
TCCAGGACAAGCTGTTCCTGCCGGGCCTGCGCAAGCTCAAGCGGCTCGTCGACGGCGGCTTCTTCGGCGAGATCCTGTCCGTGCGCGGCGAGTTCGGCTACTGGGTCTTCGAGGGCGACTGGCAGCAGGCCCAGCGCCCCAGCTGGAACTACCGCGCCGAGGACGGCGGCGGCATCGTCGTCGACATGTTCCCGCACTGGGAGTACGTGCTCCACGAGCTCTTCGGCCGCGTCACCTCCGTCACCGCCACCGTCGCCACCCACGTCCCGCGCCGCTGGGACGAGCAGGGCAAGCCCTACGAGGCCACGGCCGACGACGCCGCGTACGGCATCTTCCAGCTGGCGGGCGGGGCCGTCGCGCAGATCAACTCCTCCTGGGCGGTACGGGTCCACCGCGACGAACTCGTCGAGTTCCAGGTCGACGGCACCCACGGCTCCGCCGTCGCCGGGCTGCGCGGCTGCCGCGTCCAGCACCGCTCCGCCACGCCGAAGCCGGTCTGGAACCCGGACCTGCCGCTCGGCGCGGGCCCGTCCTTCCGGGACCAGTGGCAGGAGGTGCCGGACAACGACGAGTTCGACAACGGCTTCAAGGCGCAGTGGGAACTGTTCCTGCGCCACGTCGTGCTGGGCGAGCCGTACCACTGGGACCTGCTCGCGGGCGCGCGCGGCGTGCAGCTCGCCGAACTCGGGCTCCGGTCGGCGGCCGAGGGCCGCCGGTTCGAGGTCCCGGAGGTGACGCTGTGAGCCCCGACCGCGCCCCTGCGACCTCCGCCCCTGCGACCTCCACCCCTGCGCCCGGGAGCTCAGCCTCCGTGCGCGTGAGCCCCGCCCCCGTACGCCTGAGCCCCGCGCACGTGAGCGTGAGTCCCGCGCGCGTGAGTCCCGCCCCCGTCCGGCTGCCCCAAGCCGGCGGCGGGCTGCGGACGTACGAGCCGCGCGCCGAGCCCCTCGCGCTCACCGCGACCGGCCGCCCGCCGACCTCCCGTACCGTCTTCGCCGCCGCGCACGTCGTCGCCGACCCGTACGCCGACACGACCCCCGGCGGCCCCGCCGCCGTCGACTGGGACGCCACCCTCGCCTTCCGCCGCCACCTGTGGTCGCACGGGCTCGCCGTCGCCGAGGCGATGGACACCGCGCAGCGCGGCATGGGCCTGGAGTGGGCCGGGGCAGCCGAGCTGATCCGCCGCTCGGCCGCCGAGGCGAAGGCGGTGGGCGGCCGGATCGCCTGCGGAGTCGGCACCGACCAACTCGTCCTCCCCGCCGGCCTGTCGGCGATCCGGCGGGCCTACGAGGAGCAGCTCGCCGTCGTCGAGGAGTCGGGCGCCCAGGCGATCCTCATGGCCTCGCGCGCCCTCGCGGCGACGGCGACCGGGCCCGAGGACTACCTGGAGGTGTACGGGCAGCTGCTGCGCCAGGCGGCCGAGCCGGTGGTCCTGCACTGGCTGGGCCCGATGTTCGACCCGGCCCTGGAGGGCTACTGGGGTACGGCGGACCTCGACGCGGCGACGGACGTCTTCCTGGAGGTGATCGCCGCCCACCCGGACAAGGTCGACGGCATCAAGGTGTCGCTGCTCGACGCGGGGCGGGAGATCGCGCTGCGGCGGCGGTTGCCCGACGGGGTCCGCTGCTACACGGGCGACGACTTCCACTACCCCGAGCTGATCGCCGGGGACACACGGTCCTTCAGCCACGCGCTGCTCGGCATCTTCGACCCGCTGGGCCCGCTGGCGGCGGAGGCGGTGCGGCTCCTCGACACGGGCGACACGGCCGGCTTCCGCGCCCTCCTCGACCCGACCGTCGCGCTCTCCCGGCACCTCTTCGAGGCCCCGACCCGCTACTACAAGACCGGCGTCGTCCTCCTCGCCTGGCTCGCCGGCCACCAGGACCACTTCACGATGGTCGGCGGCCTCCAGTCCGCCCGCTCCCTCCCGCACCTCGCCCGGGCGTACGAACTCGCCGACGGCCTCGGCCTGTTCCCGGACCCGGAGCTCGCGGCGGCCCGGATGCGTTCCCTGCTCACGGTCCACGGAGCGTCCCAGTGAACCTCGACCGTTTCAGCGTCAACCAGATGACCGTCAAGCAGCTCCCGCTGCCCGACCTGGTCGCCCAGTGCGTCCGGCTCGGCGTCCCGGGCGTCGGCCTGTGGCGCGAACCCGTGCGGGAGTACGGGGTCGAGGCCGCCGCCGCGCTCGTCCGGGACGCCGGGCTGACCGTCACCACCCTCTGCCGCGGCGGCTTCTTCACGAGCGAGGGCTGGGAGGCGGAGAACCGCGCGGCGATCGACGAGGCCGCCGCCCTCGGCACCGACACCCTCGTCCTCGTCTCCGGCGGCCTGCCGGCCCGCGGCCCGGGCCTGCGCGACCTGCCCGCCGCCCGCGCCCGCATCGCCGACGCGATCGCCGCCCTCGCCCCGTACGCGGCCGAGCGCGGCATCCGCCTCGCCATCGAGCCCCTCCACCCCATGTTCGCCGCCGACCGCTGCGCGATCTGCACCCTCGACCAGGCCCTGGACATCGCCGAGCGCTTCCCCGCCGGCGAGGTGGGCGTCGTCGTCGACACCTACCACCTCTGGTGGGACGACCGCGCCCCGGCGGCGGTGTCCCGCGCGGGCGCCGAGGGCCGTATCCACTCCTTCCAACTGGCCGACTGGATCACCCCGTTGCCGGCGGGCGTGCTGAACGGCCGGGGGCAGCTCGGGTCGGGGGCGATCGACCTGGCCGCGTGGTGCGAGCTGGTGGAGCAGGCGGGCTACTCGGGCCCGGTGGAGGTCGAGCTCTTCAACGACGAGCTGTGGGCGCGGGACGGCGTGGAGGTCCTGGAGGAGACGGTGGAGGCGTTCCTGGGGGTGTGAGCGGTGGGCCTCGGGGCGGGCACCCTGCCGCGGGCCCCCTTCCCGCGCCGGTTTTCCACAGCCCCGGCCCTGCTGTCCGACCCCTTCGCTACCGTCGCCTCATGTCCAATCCCGCAGTGGTCGAAGGGGTCCTGGAGCGGATCACCTACGCCAACGAGGAGAACGGGTACACGGTCGCCCGTGTCGACACCGGCCGTGGCTCCGGCGAGCTGCTCACCGTCGTCGGGTCGCTGCTCGGTGCCCAGCCGGGGGAGTCCCTGCGGATGGAGGGGCGCTGGGGCTCACATCCGCAGTACGGGCGGCAGTTCACCGTGGAGAACTACACGACGGTGCTGCCGGCCACCGTCCAGGGCATACGCCGCTATCTGGGCTCGGGCCTGATCAAGGGCATCGGGCCCCGGATCGCCGAGCGGATCGTGGACCACTTCGGCACGGACACCCTCGACGTCATCGAGACCGAGCCGAAGCGGCTCATCGAGGTGCCCGGCCTCGGGCCCAAGCGGACGAAGCTGATCGGCGCGGCCTGGGAGGAGCAGAAGGCGATCAAGGAGGTGATGGTCTTCCTCCAAGGGGTCGGCGTGTCGACCTCCATCGCCGTGCGGATCTACAAGAAGTACGGGGACTCCTCGATCTCCGTCGTGAAGAACCAGCCCTACCGGCTGGCCGCCGACGTCTGGGGCATCGGCTTCCTCACCGCCGACCGGATCGCCCAGGCCGTCGGCATCCCGCACGACAGCCCGGACCGGGTGCGGGCCGGCCTGCGATATGCGCTGTCGCAGTCCTCGGACCAGGGGCACTGCTTCCTGCCGGAGGAGCGCCTGATCTCGGACGCCGTGAAGCTCCTCCAGGTGGACACGGGCCTGGTCATCGACTGCCTGGGGGACCTCGCCGAGGATCCGGAGGGGGTCGTGCGGGAGAAGGTGCCGGGACCGGAGGGGCTGCCGGTCACGGCCGTGTACCTGATCCCGTTCCACCGGGCCGAGCTGTCCCTCGCCGGTCAGATCCGCCGTCTGCTCACCGCCGACGAGGACCGGATGCCGGGCTTCCAGGACGTGGCCTGGGACAAGGCGCTGGCCTGGCTCGGGGACCGTACGGGCGCCTCGCTCGCGCCCGAGCAGGAGCAGGCGGTGCGGCTCGCCCTGACCCGTAAGGTCGCGGTGCTGACCGGCGGACCGGGCTGCGGCAAGTCGTTCACGGTCCGGTCGATCGTGGAGCTGGCCCGGGCCAAGCGGGCCAGGGTGGTGCTCGCCGCGCCCACCGGCCGGGCGGCGAAGCGGCTCGCGGAGCTGACCGGGGCGGAGGCGTCGACCGTGCACCGGCTCCTGGAGCTGAAGCCGGGCGGCGACGCGGCCTACGACCGGGACCGGCCGCTCGACGCCGACCTGGTCGTGGTCGACGAGGCCTCGATGCTGGACCTGCTGCTCGCGAACAAGCTGGTCAAGGCGGTGGCACCGGGTGCCCACCTGCTCCTGGTGGGGGACGTGGACCAGCTGCCGTCGGTCGGCGCCGGCGAGGTGCTCGGCGATCTGCTCGCCCCGGGCAGCCCGGTCCCGGCGGTCCGGCTGACCCGGATCTTCCGGCAGGCGCAGCAGTCCGGTGTGGTCACCAACGCGCACCGGATCAACGCGGGCGTCCCGCCCGTCACCACCGGCCTGCCGGACTTCTTCCTCTTCGCCGAGGAGGAGACCGAGGACGCCGCCCGGGTGGCGGTGGAGGTCGCCGCCCGCCGGATTCCCGCCAAATTCGGCCTCGACCCGCGCCGTGACGTCCAGGTCCTCGCCCCCATGCACCGGGGCCCCGCCGGCGCCGGCTCGCTCAACGGGCTGCTCCAGCAGGCGATCACGCCGGCCCGCCCGGACCTGCCCGAGAAGCGTTTCGGCGGCCGGGTCTTCCGGGTCGGCGACAAGGTCACCCAGATCCGCAACAACTACGAGAAGGGCGCCAACGGCGTCTTCAACGGCACCGTGGGCGTCGTCACCTCCCTCGACACCGTCGAGCAGCGGCTCGTGGTCCGCACGGAGGAGGACGAGGAGGTGCCGTACGACTTCGACGAGCTGGACGAGCTGGCCCATGCCTACGCTGTGACCATCCACCGCTCGCAGGGCAGCGAGTACCCGGCCGTGGTGATTCCGGTCACCACCAGCGCCTGGATGATGCTCCAGCGCAACCTGCTCTACACGGCCGTCACCCGCGCCCGGAAGCTCGTGGTGCTCGTCGGCTCCCGCCGCGCGATCGCCCAGGCGGTGCGTACGGTTTCGGCCGGGCGCCGCTTTACCTCACTGGCCCATCGGCTCACAGGGGCCACTCTGGTGTGAAAGATCACGGAGGACTTCCAGAACCGGGGCGAAGGGGGCAGGATGAGCAGGTTGGCGGCACTGAGTGCCGCCAAATGGCCCAATGGTCGACCCCGAGTGCACTCTCCTGAGCCAAATGGGGGATGGTAGAGACAGTCAGGGCACCTCGAAGAAGAGGCACTACGTCGGTGAGGGATGACGTGAGCGACAACTCTGTAGTACTGCGGTACGCGGACGGTGAATACACCTACCCGGTGGTCGACAGCACCGTCGGCGACAAGGGCTTCGACATCGGCAAGCTCCGAGCCCAGACCGGTCTGGTCACCCTGGACAGCGGATACGGCAACACCGCCGCCTATAAATCCGCCATCACCTACCTCGATGGTGAGCAGGGCATCCTGCGGTACCGCGGCTACCCCATCGAGCAGCTGGCCGAGCAGTCCACCTTCCTGGAGGTGGCGTACCTGCTGATCAACGGTGAGCTGCCGAAGGCGGACGAGCTCACCACGTTCCAGAACGAGATCACCCAGCACACGCTGGTCCACGAGGACGTCAAGAACTTCTTCCGCGGCTTCCCGCGGGACGCCCACCCGATGGCGATGCTGTCCTCCGTGGTCTCCGCGCTGTCCACCTTCTATCAGGACAGCCACAACCCGTTCGACGAGAAGCAGCGCCACCTCTCCACGATCCGGCTGCTCGCCAAGCTGCCGACGATCGCGGCCTACGCGTACAAGAAGTCGATCGGTCACCCGTTCGTCTACCCGCGTAACGACCTCGGCTACGTCGAGAACTTCCTGCGCATGACCTTCTCGGTCCCGGCCCAGGAGTACGACCTGGACCCGGTCGTGGTCTCGGCGCTCGACAAGCTGCTGATCCTGCACGCGGACCACGAGCAGAACTGCTCGACGTCCACCGTCCGTCTGGTCGGCTCCTCGCAGGCGAACATGTTCGCCTCGATCTCCGCCGGCATCTCGGCCCTGTGGGGCCCGCTGCACGGTGGCGCCAACCAGTCCGTCCTGGAGATGCTCGAGGGCATCCAGGCCAACGGCGGCGACGTCGACTCCTTCATCCGCAAGGTGAAGAACAAGGAGGACGGCGTCCGCCTGATGGGCTTCGGCCACCGGGTGTACAAGTCCTTCGACCCGCGCGCCAAGATCATCAAGGCGGCGGCGCACGACGTCCTGTCGGCCCTCGGCAAGTCCGACGAGCTGCTCGACATCGCGCTCAAGCTGGAGGAGCACGCGCTCTCCGACGAGTACTTCGTCTCGCGCAACCTCTACCCGAACGTGGACTTCTACACGGGTCTCATCTACCGCGCGATGGGCTTCCCGACCGAGATGTTCACGGTCCTCTTCGCCCTCGGCCGCCTCCCGGGCTGGATCGCCCAGTGGCACGAGATGATCAAGGAGCCGGGCTCCCGCATCGGCCGCCCGCGCCAGATCTACACCGGTGTCGTCGAGCGCGACTTCGTTCCGGTCGAGGCCCGCTGACCCGAGGCCACCGCACGGCCGTGAGGCCGGCCGAGCCGTAAAGCGAAAGCGCCCCGCCGTCGATCCCCCCACGGGTCGACGACGGGGCGCTTCCCATATCCCCGGTGCGGATTCCCCCCACGGGATCCGGGCCGGGCGCCGTGCGGCGCGGTCTGCCGGGGTACGTATACGGGAGGGCCGCTCAAAGCTCCCCGGTGCACGTGCCCCGGCCGCGCTTGCCTGGGACGTCCCCCAAGACATCCCATGAACGTCCCCCAAGACGTTCTTGGCATCGCCCACTTAGACTCGCGAACGGCCCAGATGGTTACCCTCAAATATCTGTGATCTAGATCTCTTTGTGAAGGTCCTGTGAGTCACGTGTAGGTCAATTCACGAGAACCGGCGCAGCCGCAGGCTGTTCGTGACGACGAATACGGACGAAAAGGCCATCGCGGCGCCGGCGATCATCGGGTTGAGCAGTCCGGCCGCCGCCAGCGGCAGCGCGGCCAGGTTGTAGCCGAAGGCCCAGCCGAGGTTCCCCTTGATCGTCGCGAGGGTCCGCCGGGACAGCCGGATCGCGTCCGCCGCGACCCGCAGGTCTCCGCGCACCAGCGTGAGGTCGCCCGCCTCGATGGCCGCGTCGGTGCCGGTGCCCATCGCCAGGCCCAGATCCGCGGTGGCCAGGGCCGCGGCGTCGTTCACGCCGTCGCCGACCATGGCGACCGTGCGCCCCTCGGCCTGGAGCCGCCTGACCACGTCCACCTTGTCCTGCGGCAGCACCTCGGCGATCACCTCGTCGATGCCGACCTCCGCCGCCACCCGCTCGGCCACCGCGCGGGTGTCCCCGGTGAGCAGCACCGGCCGCAGCCCCAGGCCGCGCAGCCGGGCCACCGCCTCCGCGCTGGTCTCCTTGACCGCGTCGGCGACCGTCAGGGTGCCGCGCGCCCGCCCGTCCCAGGCCACGTGCACCACGCCCGCAGCGGCCTCCCCGGGCACGTCGACGCCCTCGGCCGCGAGCAGCCCGGCGCGTCCGACGAGCACCAGATGCCCGTCGACCGAGCCGCGCACCCCGAGCCCGGGCACGTTCTCGAAGGTCTTCGGTACGGGCAGCTCGCCGACCTTCTCGGCGGCGCGGGCCGCGATCGCCCGGGCCACCGGGTGCTCGGAGGAGTGCTCCAGGGCGCCCGCGAGCCGCAGCAGCTCCGCCTCGTCCGTACCGCCGGAGCCGTACGCGCCCCCGTACACGTGCACGCCGGTCAGCTCCATCCGGCCGGTGGTGACCGTGCCGGTCTTGTCGAGGACGACGGTGTCGACGCGGCGGGTGGACTCAAGGACCTCCGGACCCTTGATCAGGATGCCGAGCTGGGCGCCGCGGCCGGTGCCGACCATGAGGGCGGTCGGGGTGGCGAGGCCCAGGGCGCACGGGCAGGCGATGATCAGGACGGCGACGGCGGCCGTGAAGGCGGCCGTGATGTCGCTCGTGACGAGCAGCCAGGTGACGAGGGTGCCGAGCGCGATCAGGATCACGACGGGCACGAAGACGGCCGAGATGCGGTCGGCGAGCCGCTGCACCTCGGCCTTGCCGTTCTGGGCGTCCTCGACGAGCCTGGCCATGCGGGCCAGCCGGGTGTCGGCGCCGACCCGGGTGGCCTCGACGACGAGGCGGCCGGAGGTGTTGACGCAGCCGCCGGTGACGGCGTCGCCCGCCGTCACGTCGACGGGCACGGACTCGCCGGTCAGCATGGACGTGTCGACGGCGGAGTCGCCCTCGGTGACGGTGCCGTCGGTGGCGATCTTCTCCCCGGGCCGTACGACGAAGCGGTCGCCGACCGCCAGCCCGTCGACCGGCATCCGTACCTCCGTGACCTTCCCGTCGGCGCCGGCCCGCAGGACGGCCACGTCCTTGGCGCCGAGCCGCATCAGGGCGCGCAGGGCGGAGCCGGCCTTCCGCTTGGCGCGTGCCTCCAGGTAGCGGCCGAGCAGGAGGAAGGTGACGACGCCGGCGGCGACCTCCAGATAGACGGTGGAGGATGCGTGGTCGCGGGAGACGGTGAGGTCGAAGGTGTGCCGCATGCCGGGCATGCCGGCGTCGCCGAGGAAGAGCGCCCAGAGCGACCAGCCGAAGGCGGCGAGCGTGCCGACCGAGACGAGGGTGTCCATGGTGGCGGCGCCGTGCCTGAGGTTCGTCCAGGTGGCGCGGTGGAAGGGCAGGCCGCCCCAGACGACGACGGGCGCGGCGAGGGTGAGCGAGAGCCACTGCCAGTTCTCGAACTGGAGGGCCGGGACCATCGCGAGCAGGACGACGGGCAGGGCGAGGACGGCGGAGACGGTGAGCCGCTCGCGGAGCGAGGCGAGCTCGGGGTCCCGCTCGGGCTCCTCTTCCCCGGCGGGCCCGGGCTCGGGCTCCGGCGGAGGGGGTTCCTCGGCGGTGTAGCCGGTCCTGACGACCGTGGCGACCAGCTCGGCGACCGGGATCTGGGCCGGGTGTTCGACCCGGGCCTTCTCCGTGGCGAAGTTGACCGTGGCCGTCACCCCGTCCATCCGGTTGAGCTTCTTCTCGACGCGGGCCGCGCAGGAGGCGCAGGTCATCCCGCCGATCGTCAGCTCGGTGATCGTGGAGGTCATCAGCGGTTCCAAACGGGAGCAGGGCCGTACGTAGTCACCGTACGGCCCTGCGGCAGCGCTGCGGGAACCCCTTCCGGGCGAGGCCCTGGCCGAGACCCTAGGGGGTGTCTCGCCGATCATGCCGGGCTCGCGACGCCTGGCACCGCGCCTCGCCGCGTTGTCGTCGGTCGCCGATGCTCCGCATGGACTCCCTCCTCCGCCTTGCGATGCACGGCACCAGACGCCGCTCCCTGATCCGGCCTGATCGACAAGACACCCCCTAGGCGAGGCCGACCAGCTCGTAGCCGGCCTCGTCGACGGCGGCGGCGACGGCCTCCTCGTCGAGCGGGGCGGCGGAGACGACGGTGACCCGGCCGGTCGCGGCGACGGCCGTGACCGAGGAGACGCCGGCGATCTCGGAGATCTCGCCGGCCACCGCGCCCTCGCAGTGGCCACAGGTCATGCCCTTGACCTGGTAGACGGTGGTGAGTTCGGTCTTCGTCTCGGCGGTCATCGGCTCTCCTCTTCGAGGCATTCGGGGTGCGCGGTCCCGCGCGTCGCGGGTCCGTACGCCGTACTACCAGGCAGTGTACCCCCAGGGGGTATCAGTTCGCCCTGTGACCCTCCTCGCGCCGCTCCCGCGGCCCGGGTCGAGCCTTATGGTATTCGCCCGATATGTCGCATTCGGGGACCATGCTGATCCTGATCATGACGGTCGCCGTCCTGGCGCCGCTGCTCGCCTGCGGGGCCGGCCGCCGGCTCCCCGTGCCGCTCGTCATCTTCGAGACCCTGCTCGGCATCGTCATCGGCCCCGACGTACTCGGCTGGGCGCAGCCCGACGCGCTCGTCGACGGGCTCTCCCGGCTCGGCCTCACCGTGCTGATCTTCCTCGCCGGGTACGAGATCGGGTTCGGCAAGGTCCGCGGCGACACCCTGCGCCGCTCGGTGTGGGCCTGGCCGGCCGCCCTGGCGCTCGGCCTCGCCGCCGGCGTGCTGCTCGGCGGCGGCCGTACGCTGCTGCTCCTGCCGCTCTTCCTGGTGCTGTTCCTCGTCGCGCCGGGGGGGCGGCCGGGTGTCCGCGCGCGGGGAGGGGCGGGAGCAGGAGCGGGAGCGGGTCACGGGCTCGGAGTCGTGGTGAGCGCCCGGTCCGTCAGGAGCGGGCCGAGGTAGCGCAGCAGGACCGTCTTCAGCTCGGTGATCACCGCCTGCCGCTCCGGACCCTCGGGCGCGGCCAGGACGAGAGCGAGTCCAGCCTTCACGATGGCGAAGATCATATCGGAGATCCGGGTGCGCTGGGCGGCCTCGCTCGCGGGCAGGTAGTGGGCCATCAGCTCGCCGACCGCGGCCAGCATCGAGGCGTGCAGGGCATCGTGCTCCTCGGCGATCCGCCCGGGAATCTCCGAGCCGTGCATGAGGGCGAGGAGGACCGGGTGCTGGCAGTTGAACTCGATCAGCGGGTCGAGGACGGCGTCGACGAGCTCGGGGAGCGGCAGGCCAAGGTTCGCGGGAGTGAACGCCTGGCCGTGGGCCGCCCGCATCTCGGCGAGCAGCCGGTCGCCCAGCTCGAGGGCGATCGCCTCCTTGTTCGGAAAGTACTGGTAGAGCGTGCCGGGGGAGACGCTCGCCTCGCGCGCGATCGCGTTGGTGCTCGCCGCCGTGTAGCCCTTCGCGCAGAAGACGTTCGCGGCGGCCTGGAGCAGCTGCGCGATGCGGCGCTCGCCGCGGGCCTGACGGCGGCGCGGCTTCGTTTCCTCGGGGGTCGTCCCGGGAGTCTTCTCGGACATGGCTGTCCCCAGCTCTCTGAACGCGATTGACAAACACGAGAGGTCGCTCGCATTCTTGAAAAACGCGAGTGATCACTCGTGTTTGCCAGTCTATGGGCAATGGACGGGCGCTGGACGACCCCCGCACGGTCTGCGGGGGCCCTGGTGAAGGGGACACCGCGGCATGGCCGAAGTCAAGAAAGCGCTGCTCACGGGGGGTGGGTCCCCGCCGGTGGGCGACGGGCCCGGTGGCTGGACGAGGTTCGTCACGGCCCGGCCGCGCCTCTCGCTCCTCCTCGCGCTCGTGATCACCGCGCTCGCGGTGTTCGCCGGCAGTGGTGTCGCCGACCGGATGGGCAGCGGCGGCTGGGAGGACCCGGACGCCCAGTCCACGTACGCGCTCAAGGCCCTGGAGCGGGAGTTCCCCGCCTCCCAGCCCAATGTGCTGCTGCTCCTCGACGCCGGCCGGGCCGGGGTCGACTCCCCGGCCGTCGCCGCCGAGGCCCGGCGGCTCACCGGGCGGCTCGACGCCGAGCCGGGCGTAACCGGCGTCGGCTCCTACTGGCAGACCGGCTCCCCGGCCCTGCGCTCCAAGGACGGCCACCAGGCCGTCATAGCCGCCCGGATCGACGGCGACGAGAAGGCCGCCGGCGCGGTCCTGGAGCGCATCGCCCCCGAATTCCGCGGCATCCATGGGCCCGTACGGGTCTCCGTCGGCGGCCCGCTCGCCGTCCGCCACGAGATGCAGACGCTCATCCAGGAGGACCTGCTGCGGGCCGAGCTGATCGCCCTGCCGCTCACCCTCGTCCTGCTCGTCATGGTCTTCGGCAGCGCCGTCGCCGCCCTGCTGCCGCTCGGCATCGGCGTCGTCGCCATCCTCGGCACCAACGCCGTGCTGCGCGGCCTCACCGAGGTCACCGACGTCTCCGTCTTCGCCCTGAACCTCACCACCGCCCTCGGCCTCGGACTCGCCATCGACTACGCCCTCTTCGTGGTCCGGCGCTTCCGCGAGGAGCTGGCCGGCGGAGCCACGCCGGCGACGGCCGTCGCCACCACCCTGCGCACCGCCGGGCGGACCGTGCTCTTCTCCGCCCTGACCGTCGCCGTCTCGCTCGCCGCCATGATGGTCTTCCCGCAGTACTTCCTGCGCTCCTTCGCGTACGCCGGCATCGCCGTCGTCCTGCTGGCCGCCGCGGCGGCCCTGATCCTGCTGCCGGCCGCGCTGCTGCTCCTCGGCGACCGGGTCAACGCCCTCGACCTGCGCCGGCTCTTCCGCCGGAAGAGCGCCCGGAGCGCGCAGAGCGCCGAGGAAGGCGCGGGCTGGGGGCGGGCGGCGGCCCTCGTGATGCGGCGCGCGCCCTGGTTCGCCGTCGCCACCGCCACCGGGCTCGTGCTGCTCGGACTGCCCTTCCTGGGCGTCACGTTCGGCACCGCCGACGACCGTCAGCTCCCGGCCACCAGCGAGTCCCGCGTCGTCCAGGACCAGCTCCGCGACGGCTTCCCCGGCAACCCCGGCGGCACGCTCACCGTGCTCGCCGAGGGCCGGGCCACTCCCGGCCAGTACGCCGACTACCGGGACCGGATCGCCCGGCTCGACGGGGTCGCCCGGGTCGACGGGCCGGTGACCTCCCCGGCCGGCGGGCAGGCCCGCGCCTACTTCACGGTCGTCCCCGACGGCGAGAGCGTCGGCGCCGGGGCCCAGCGGGTGGTCGGCGAACTGCGCGCCGAGCGGGCCCCGTTCGGCACCTCCGTCACCGGCGCCGCCGCCGTCCTCGTCGACTCCAAGCACGCGATAGGCGGGCGGCTGCCCTGGGCGGCCGGCATCATCGCCGTCGTCACCCTGGTCCTGGTCTTCCTGCTCACCGGCAGCGCCCTCATACCGATCCAGGCCGTCGTGCTCAACGCGCTCAGCCTCACCGCCATGTTCGGCGCCGTCGTCTGGGTCTTCCAGGACGGCCACCTCTCCGGACTGCTCGGCTTCACCCCGAGCGGCGACATCGAGACCACCCTGCCCGTCCTGATGTTCTGCGTGGCCTTCGGACTCTCCATGGACTACGGGGTGTTCCTGCTCTCCCGCATCAAGGAGGAGTACGACGCCACCGGCGACCACGAGCACGCCGTCCGCTTCGGACTGCGCCGCACCGGCGGTCTGATCACCGCGGCCGCCGTCATCCTGGCCGTCGTGATGGTCGCGATCGGCACCTCCCGGGTCACCAACACCAAGATGCTCGGCCTCGGCGTCGCCCTCGCCGTCCTCATGGACGCCATGGTGGTGCGCAGTCTGCTCGTCCCGGCCGTCATGAAGCTGACCGGCCGCCTCACCTGGTGGGCCCCCGGGCCGCTGCGCCGCCTCCACGACCGCTTCGGCATCAGCGAGGGCGGCGGCGGTGGCGAGGGCGGCGACGGCGGCGGGAACGGCGGCGGTGGCGACGGCGACGGCGGGATACCGCAGGCGCCCCGTCCCGAGGGGGAGCGGGCGCCCGAACCGGTCGGCTAGGGCCTCCTGTTCCCTGGTCGGTTGGCGACCCAGGCGTGGATGGTGTCCGCGTACCAGTAGGGCTTGCCCGACTCGACGTGGTCGGGCGCCGGGAGCAGCCCGTGCTTCCGGTAGGAGCGGACCGTGTCCGGCTGCACCTTGATGTGCGCGGCGATGTCCTTGTACGACCAGAGCCTTCTGTCCGTCATGCGTGGCACCTCTCCTGCGTGTCCGGCGGCCTCGGCGCGGGGGCGCCGTCGGAGGAGTCGCCGGACGTCACTGGTGATCACTGAGCCTGTGCCCGGAGAACGGCCCCTGCCGACCGGAGGAGAGCGGCTGTTGAGCGCCTGTGACGGAAAACCCGCGTAATGGAGATATGTGTGACGAAGGGAGGACGGATGGCACGAAAGTGACACACGCTCACCAGAGCGCATCAGAGGGACATCAGTAACCGCAGGAACGGAGGAAGCGGCGGGTGCGCTCGGCGATCGGGTACGGCCGGTCCGGGTCGCACGGGTACATGTCCTGCTCGACGATCGCGAACAGGTCGACGTCCAGGGCCTGTGCGGCGGCGAGGACCGGTTCGAGGGCCGGGATCCCGGCCGGCGGCTCGCACATCACCCCGCGGGCCACCGCCGGGCCGAACGGCACCTCGTCGGCGACGACCTGGGCCAGCACTTCGGGATCGACCTGCTTGAGGTGGAGGTAGCCGATCCGCTCGCCGTAGGTCTCGATCAGCTTGACGCTGTCGCCGCCGCAGTAGGCGTAGTGCCCGGTGTCCAGACAGAGCGAGACCAGGTCCGGATCGGTGGCGTCCAGGAAGCGGGTGACGTTCTCCTCGCTGTCGAGATGGGTGTCGGCGTGCGGGTGGACGACGATCCGCAGGCCGTAGCGGTCCCGGACCTCGTGGCCGAGCCGCTCGGTCAGACGGGTCAGATGGCGCCACTGCTCGGCGCCGAGGACGCGGTCCTCCAGGACGGCACCGGTGCGGTCGTCCCGCCAGAAGGAGGGGATCACGACCAGGTGCTCGGCGCCCATCGCCTGGGCGAGGGCCGCGTTCTCGGCCACATGCCCCCAGGTCCGCTCCCACACCTCCGGGCCGTGGTGCAGCCCGGTGAACACGGTCGCGGCCGAGACCCTCAGCCCCCGGTGGGCGGTCTCCTCGGCGAGGACACCCGGATCGGTGGGCAGATAGCCGTACGGGCCGAGCTCGATCCACGCGTATCCGGCGCCCGCCACCTCGTCGAGGAACCGCTGCCACGGCACCTGCCGGGGGTCGTCCGGGAACCACACCCCCCAGGAGTCGGGGGCGGAACCCACACGGATACGGGACGGCGGCGACGGGTTCGTCGGGTTCGTCATGAATGCCACCTTGGGACGGACCCGCAGGGCCGTCAAGACGTCGTCCGACGGCACGTCCGAATGTCAGGACATGTCGTTGACACCGCCGGGGGCCGTGGATAGACCTGGGGCGTGGGCCCGGGGGGCCGTGGCGAGAGGTGACGTGGCATGGCGGCGGAGCCGTACGACCAGCCGTACGACCTGATCACGATGGGCCGGCTCGGCGTGGACCTCTATCCGCTGCGGGTCGGTGTGGAGCTGGCCCGGGCCGAGACCTTCGCCAAGTTCCTCGGCGGCTCGCCGGCCAACGTCGCCGTCGCCGCCGCGCGCCTGGGCCGACGCGTCGCACTCGTCAGCCGCACCGGCGCCGACCCGTTCGGCACGTACCTGCACCGCGAGCTGAGGGCGTTCGGGGTGGACGACCGGTGGGTGACCGACGTCGCGGCCTGCCCCACGCCGCTCACCTTCTGCGAGATCTTCCCGCCCGACCACTTCCCCCTCCATTTCTACCGCCGCCCCAAGGCCCCCGACCTGGAGATCCACCCCGGCGAGCTGGACCTGGCGGCTCTGCGGACCGCGCGCGCCTTCTGGGCGACCGGCACCGGCCTGAGCGCCGAGCCCAGCCGCTCGGCCACCCTCGCCGCGCTGCGCGAGCGGACCGCGCACGCCGCTCCCGACGCGCTGACCGTCTTCGACCTGGACTGGCGGCCCACCCTCTGGGACGGCGACACGCCCGCCGACGAGGCCCGGCCGCTCTACCGGGAGGCGCTGCGGCACGCCACGGTCGCCGTCGGCAACGTCGAGGAGTGCGAGATCGCGACCGGTGAGCGCGAGCCGCACGCCGCCGCCCGCGCCCTGCTCGCCGCGGGCGTGCGGCTCGCCGTCGTCAAACAGGGCCCCAAGGGCGTGCTCGCCCTCGCCGCCGACGGCACCGGCGCCGAGGTCCCCCCGCTGCCGGTCGACGTCGTCAACGGCCTGGGCGCGGGCGACGCGTTCGGCGGCGCGCTCGTCCACGGTTTGCTCGCCGGCTGGGACCTGGAGCGGGTGCTGCGCCACGCCAACGCGGCCGGCGCGATCGTCGCGGGCCGGCTCGCCTGCTCCTCCGCGATGCCGTACGACACCGAGATCGCCCTCGCGCTGGAGCACGGCACCGGCTCGATCCCCGAGAACCCCGGGAGCCGCGAGAACCCCGGGAGTCCCGGGAACCTGGGGCCCAGGGGCCCGGGGAACCCCGAGAACCCCGAGAACCCCGTGGCCAGGGGCCCTGAGAACCCCGAGAACCGCGGCCCCGAGAACCCCGAGCATTCCGGCCCCGGGAACCCCGAGGACCTCGGCCCCGGGGACCCCGAGATCACCCGGAACTCCCCGCGCGGCCGGTGAGGCCGCCGGACAACGGGTAGGCACAGATCATGGAAGTCACACCGCACCTGCACCTCCCGTCCGGGGCCGCCGCCCGCGGGCCCTACGCCGTCGACATCGAGCCCTCGCTGGCCGGCTGGACGCACAGTTCGCTGCGCGTGCTCGACCTGCCGCCCGGCGGGACCCACGAGTTCGAGACAGGGAACAGCGAATGGGTGGTGCTTCCGCTGTCCGGGGGCGGTACGGTGCGCGCAGACGGGGAAATCCTCGAACTCGTGGGGCGCGCGAGCGTGTTCGACGGGGTCTCGGACTTCGCCTATGTGCCCAGGGACGCCCACGCCCAGATCGCCTCCGGTGCGGGAGGCCGCTTCGCTTTGGCAGGAGCGAAGTGCGAGCGACGACTCCCCGCCCGCTACGGCCCCGCGCCGGAGGTTCCCGTCGAGACCCGCGGGAGCGGCAACCGCAACCGCCAGGTGCGGAACTTCGCCGCGGCCGACACGTTTCCCTGCGACCGGCTGATCGCCGTCGAGGTGCTCACCCCCGGCGGCAACTGGTCCTCCTATCCGCCGCACAAGCACGACGAGCACCGCCCGGGCGAGGAGTCCGTCCTGGAGGAGATCTACTACTACGAGGTCCGGGGCCCACACGGCTACGGCTACCAGCGGATCACCCCGTCCCGCCCCGGCGGCGCCGAGCTGCTCGCCGAGGTCCGCACCGGCGACGCCGTCCTCGTCCCCGACGGCTGGCACGGGCCGTCGATCGCCCAGCCCGGCCACGACCTCTACTACCTGAACGTCATGGCGGGCCCCGGCTCCGAGCGGGAGTGGCGGATCAGCTTCCACCCCGACCACACGGAGGGATACGCATGAGCGTCCGGCTGACCGTCGCCCAGGCCCTGGTGCGCTTCCTCGCCGCGCAGCACACCGAGCGCGACGGCGTGCGCCGCCGCCTGATCACCGCCACCTGGGGCATCTTCGGCCACGGCAACGTCGCCGGGATCGGCCAGGCGCTCGTCGAGTACGGCACGCTCATGCCGTACCACCAGGGCCGCAACGAACAGGCCATGGTGCACGCGGCCGTCGGCTACGCCCGCCAGTCCCGCCGGCTCCAGGCGCACGCCGTCACCACCTCCATCGGCCCCGGCGCCACCAACCTCGTCACCGGTGCCGCCCTCGCCACGATCAACCGGATCCCCGTCCTCCTGCTGCCCGGCGACACCTTCGCCACCCGCCCCGCCGACCCCGTCCTGCAACAGCTCGAAGTGCCGTACGCGGGCGAGGTGTCCGTCAACGACTGCCTGCGCCCGGTGTCGAAGTACTTCGACCGGATCACCCGCCCCGAGGCGCTGATCCCGGCCGCGCTCGCCGCCGTACGGGTGCTCACCGACCCCGCCGAGACGGGTGCCGTCACCCTCGCGCTGCCGCAGGACGTGCAGGCGGAGGCGTACGACTGGCCGGAGGAGTTCCTCGCCGAGCGGACCTGGACCGTGCGCCGGCCACGGCCCGACGCCGCCGAGCTCGACGCCGCCGTGCGGGCGGTGCGGGCGGCCAGGCGGCCCATGGTCGTCGCGGGCGGCGGAGTGAAGCACAGCGCCGCCGAGGACGCCCTGCGCACCCTCGCCGAGCGGGCCGACCTGCCGGTCGCCACCACCCAGGCCGGCAAGGGCGTCCTGCCCTGGGACCACCCCTGCGACGTCGGCGGCATCGGCCACACCGGCACCGGCACCGCCAACGCCCTGGCCCGCACCAGCGACCTGGTGATCGGCGTCGGCACCCGCTACACCGACTTCACCACCGCGTCCGGCACCCTCTTCCGCCCCGGCACGCGCTTCCTCAACCTCAACATCACCGGCTTCGACGCCCACAAGCAGGCCGCCGCCCTGCCGCTGGTCGCCGATGCCAGAGAGGGCCTCACCGCGCTCGCCGAGGCACTCGGGGACCACCGTCAGGACCTGGTCCAGTGGATCTCCTCCAAGCGGGACTGGCAGGAGCAGACCGACGCCGCCTATGCCGCGCCCGACCCGCGCGCCCGCCCCACCCAGGCCCAGGTGCTCGGCGCACTCGACACTCTGGTCACCACCGACGACATCCTGATCAACGCGGCCGGTTCGCTCCCCGGCGACCTCCACAAGCTGTGGCGGGCCCGCTCCTCGGACCAGTACCACGTCGAGTACGGCTACTCCTGCATGGGCTACGAGATCCCGGCGGCCATCGGCGTCGCCCTCGCCGCGCCCGGCCGGCCCGTCTGGGCGCTCGTCGGCGACGGTACGTATCTGATGAACCCCACCGAAATCGTCACCGCCGTGCAGGAGCGCCTGCCGATCAAGGTGGTCATCCTGCAGAACCACGGCTACGCGTCGATCGGCGGCCTGTCGGAGGCCGTGGGAGCCGAGCGGTACGGCACCGACTACCGCTTCCGGGCGGCGAACGGCGGTTTCACCGGGCCGCCCCTGCCCGTCGACCTGGCCGCCAACGCCGCCTCCCTCGGCATGCGGGTGCTGCGCGCCCGCACCGTGCGTGACCTGCGGGAAGCGCTCGCGGACGCACGGGAGGCGACGGTTCCCACATGTGTCTACGTCGAGACCGAAACGGCAGACAGTGTGTCGGGCGCGCCCCCCGCCCAGGCGTGGTGGGATGTGCCCGTGGCCGAGACCTCGACCCGACCGTCGGCGGTCAAGGCCCGCGAGGAGTACGACCGGCACGTCACCGCCCGACGCCGCCATCTCTGAAGGAGTAACTCGTCATGACGAAGACCGTCCACCACTGGATCGGTGGCAAGACCGTCGAGGGCACGTCGGGCAACTGGGGCCCGGTCACCGACCCGGCCACCGGCGCCGTCACCACACAGGTGGCGCTCGCGTCCGTCGAGGAGGTCGACGCGGCCGTGGCCGCCGCCAAGGCGGCCTTCGAGACCTGGGGCACCTCCTCGCTGGCCCAGCGCACCACGATCCTCTTCAAGTTCCGCGCGCTGCTCGACGCCAACCGCGACGCCATCGCCGAGCTGATCGTCGCCGAGCACGGCAAGGTGCACTCGGACGCGCTCGGCGAGGTCGCCCGCGGCCTGGAGATCGTCGACCTGGCCTGCGGCATCACCACCCAGCTCAAGGGCGAGCTGTCCACCCAGGTGTCCAACCGGGTGGACGTGGCCGCGATCCGCCAGCCGGTGGGTGTCGTGGCCGGCATCACCCCGTTCAACTTCCCGGCGATGGTGCCGATGTGGATGTTCCCCATCGCCATCGCCTGCGGCAACACCTTCATCCTCAAGCCCAGCGAGAAGGACCCGTCGCCGTCCCTGAAGATCGCCGAGCTGCTCGCCGAGGCCGGCCTGCCGGACGGCGTCTTCAACGTCGTGCACGGTGACAAGGTGGCCGTGGACCGGCTCCTGGAGCACCCGGACGTCTCCGCGATCTCCTTCGTCGGCTCGACCCCGATCGCCCGCTACATCCACACCACCGCCTCCGCCAACGGCAAGCGCGTCCAGGCGCTCGGCGGCGCCAAGAACCACATGCTGGTGCTGCCCGACGCCGACCTCGACGCGGCCGCCGACGCGGCGGTCTCGGCGGCGTACGGCTCGGCCGGCGAGCGCTGCATGGCGATCTCCGCGGTCGTCGCGGTCGGCGCGATCGGCGACGAGCTGGTCCAGAAGATCCGCGAGCGCGCCGAGAAGATCAAGATCGGCCCCGGCAACGACCCGACCTCCGAGATGGGCCCGCTCATCACGGCCGTCCACCGCGACAAGGTCGCCTCCTACGTCCACGGCGCGGCGGACGAGGGCTGCGAGGTCGTCCTCGACGGCACCGGCTACACCGTCGACGGCCACGAGAACGGCCACTGGATCGGCCTGTCCCTCCTGGACCACGTCCCCACCACCGCCAAGGCGTACCAGGACGAGATCTTCGGCCCGGTCCTGTGCGTGCTGCGCGCCGAGACGTACGAGGAGGGCGTGGCCCTCATCAACGCCTCGCCGTTCGGCAACGGCACCGCGATCTTCACCCGCGACGGCGGCGCCGCCCGCCGCTTCCAGCTGGAGATCCAGGCGGGCATGGTCGGCGTGAACGTGCCGATCCCGGTGCCGGTGGGCTACCACTCCTTCGGCGGCTGGAAGGACTCGCTCTTCGGCGACCACCACATCTACGGCAACGACGGCGTCCACTTCTACACCCGCGGCAAGGTCGTCACCACCCGCTGGCCGGACCCGTCCGAGGCCCCGGCGGGCGTGGACCTGGGCTTCCCGCGCAACCACTGACAGGCCGGAAGGCCGGGCAAAACCAGTGGCCCCCGGGGCGCGTTGCGACGCACCCTGGGGGCCATGCCCGTTTCCCCGCAGACCCCGCAGATCCCGAAGTGCCAGATCCGCGCCGTCCACACCGACACCACGGTGACCGTCTACCAGGCGTACACCCCGTCGATCGGCCTCCCGGCCGCCCGCGACGGGCGCTTCCCGGCCGCCTGGAAGCGGGACCGGATGACCTGGGTCAAGCCCTCGTTCCTGTGGATGGCCTACCGCTGCGGCTGGGGCCTGAAGGAGGGCCAGGAGACCGTCCTCGCCGTCGAGATCACCCGCGAGGGCTTCGAGTGGGCGCTGCGCAACGCCTGCCTCTCCCACTACGTGCGCGGATTCCACGCCGACCGGGCCTCCTGGCAGCGTGAGTTGAAGCATGCGCCGGCCCGCGTCCAGTGGGACCCCGAGCGGGACCTGCACCTGAGGGCCCTCGACCACCGCTCGCTCCAGCTCGGCCTGGCCGGTGAGGCGTCGCGGCGGTACGCGGACGAGTGGACGGTCGGGATCCGGGACGTGACACCGCTCGTCCACGAGGTCCACGGCCTCGTACGCGAGGGGCGGCTGACGGAGGCGGAGGAGCTGCTGCCCGAGGAGCAGCCGTACCCGGTGGGGGAGGAGCTCCTGGCGCACCTGGTGCCGTGAGCGCCGCGTGTTCGCCGCGGCCCCCGGCGCCCCCGCGTTCAGCCGGCGTCGAACGTCCAGACGCGCATCGCGAACACTCCCTCGTCCGCCGCGCCCGCCGACCGGTAGGTGCGCAGGGCCGGCTCGTTGTCGGTGTCCACACCGACCCACATGTCGTAGCAGCCGCGCGTGCGGGCCTCCGCCGCCAGGGCCTCCGTCAGGGCCCGGCCGACGCCCCGCCGCCGGTGCGCCTCGTCCACGGACAGCTCGTACAGGCACATCTCAACGCCCTTGTCGGGGTGGCGCATCTCGATCCCCGACACGAAGCCGGCGGGAGAGCCGTCGGCCGCGTACGCGATCAGCAGCACATGCCCCGGCGCGGCCAGGAAGGCGGCAGCCCACTCCTCGCGCGGCGCGGCGTCGTACAGGTGGGCCGCCGCAAGCAGTTCCGCCACCGTCGTCGCCCGCCGGATCTCCACCTCGTACCTCCCGTTGCGCATACCGCGGCTGGTGTACGACGACCGTAGCGGCTACGACCTGAGAAGGCCGCCGACTTCCGCCCCTGGACAGCCGGGTCCGCCCCGCCCGGCACCTAGGCTCGACCCATGAAGCTGCGACTTCCCCGGAGGGGCCTGCCGCGGTGGGCCGCGATCCTCGCCGTCCTCGCCGTGCTCGCGGGCGGCGGTGTCGCCTGGACCGCCGTCGCCGCCGACGAACCCGCGCCGGTGCGGCGCGCCGACCGGACGCTCGCCCTCGACGGAGTACGGCTCGACACCTCGTACTTCACCGCCGGAGAGTCCGGCCGCCGGCGCCCCGCCGTCCTCCTCGGGCACGGCTTCGGCGGCTCCAAGGACGACGTCCGCGCCCAGGCCGAACAGCTCGCCCGCGCCGGATACGCCGTCCTCACCTGGTCCGCCCGCGGCTTCGGCGCCTCCACCGGGCAGATCGGCCTCAACGACCCGCAGCGCGAGGTCAAAGACGTCCGCGGGCTCGTCGACTGGCTGGCCCGCCGCCCCGAGGTGCTGCTCGACGGCCCGGGCGACCCGCGCGTCGGCGTCACCGGCGCCTCCTACGGCGGCGCGGTCGCGCTGCTCGCCGCCGGGTACGACCCGCGCGTCGACGCGATCGCCCCGCAGATCACGTACTGGAACCTCGCCGACGCCCTGTTCCCGAACGGCGTCTTCAAGAAGCTCTGGTCCGGCATCTTCTTCACCACGGGATCCGGGGCGGGACCCGGGGCCGCGGCCGGGGCAGGTTCCCGGAACGGGGGCTCCTGCGGGCGGTTCAGCCCCGAGGTCTGCGCCCTCTACCAGCGCGTCGCCGTCTCCGGCCGCCCCGACGCCGCCGCCCGCGCGCTCCTGGAGGCCCGCAGCCCGTCCGCCGTCGGCGCCCGCATCAAGGTGCCCGCGCTGATCGTCCAGGGCCAGGCCGACTCCCTCTTCCCGCTCGGCCAGGCGGACGCCATGGCCCGCACCATCGCCGCCAACGGCGCGCCCGTCGCCGTCGACTGGACGGCCGGCGGTCACGACGGCGGCGACCGCGAGACCGGGCGGATCGAGGCCCGGATCACCGCCTGGTTCGACCGTCACCTCAAGCGGGGCACGTCCGTCGACCCCGGGCCGGCCTTCCGCGTCAGCCGTACCGGAGGCGTCGACTCCACCGACGGCCGCGCCACCCTGCGCGCCGCCACCGCCGACCGCTACCCCGGCCTCGCCGCCGGCCCCGTCCGCGTCGTGCTGTCGGGCCGGCCCCAGTCCTTCGCCAACCCGGCCGGCGCGGCCCCGCCCGCCCTCTCCGCCGTGCCCGGCCTCGGCGGCGGCCTCTCCGCCCTGTCCTCCTCCCTCGGAGTGGGCCTCTCGCTCGACTTCCCGGGCCAGTTCGCGGCCTTCGACGCCCGGCCGCAGACCCGCCCGATCCGCGTCACGGGCACCCCGACCGTCCGGATCCGGGTCACCTCGACCGCGCCCGACGGCTCGGCGGTGCTCTTCGCCAAGGTGTACGACGTGGGGCCGGACGGCCGGCAGCAGGTGCTGCCCGCGCAACTCGTCACGCCGGTACGGGTGGAGCACGCGGCCCTCGGCCAGGAGCTGGCGCTCACCCTGCCGGCCGTGGACCACGAGGTGCCGACCGGGCACCGGCTGCGGCTCGTGCTCGCCGCGACGGACCTCGGCTACGCCTCGCCGGCCGCGCCCGCCACGTACACCGTCTCCGTCGCGAGCCCCCTCACCGCCCCGACCGCCCCGGCCGTGACCGGCCGGGCGGCGGGCCTGCCGTGGTGGGTGTGGGGCCTGCCGCTCGCGGGCGCGCTCGTCGCCGCCGCGCTCCTCCTCACCGCCCGGCGCCGCACCACCGCACCGCCCGCCGACCCCGGACTGGCCGACGTGCCGCTGCAGATCACCGGACTGACCAAGAAGTACGCAGGCGGCGACCGGTACAGCGTCCGTGACCTCTCCTTCCGTGTCGAACGCGGCCAGGTGCTCGGCCTGCTCGGCCCCAACGGCGCCGGCAAGACCACCACCCTGCGCATGCTCATGGGCCTCATCACCCCCGACCAGGGCGAGATCCGGGTCTTCGGCCACGCGATCCGCCCCGGCGCCCCGGTGCTGTCCCGGGTCGGCGCGTTCGTCGAGGGCGCCGGCTTCCTGCCGCACCTGTCCGGGCGGGAGAACCTGGAGCTCTACTGGCGCGCCACCGGCCGCCCCGCCGAGGACGCCCACCTCGACGAGGCGCTGCGGATCGCCAACCTGGGCGGCGCCCTCCAGCGGTCCGTACGCACCTACTCGCAGGGCATGCGGCAGCGGCTCGCCATCGCCCAGGCCATGCTGGGCCTGCCCGACCTGCTGATCCTCGACGAACCGACCAACGGGCTCGACCCGCCGCAGATCCGCGAGATGCGGGAGGTGATGATCCGGTACGCGGCCGGCGGCCGCACCGTCATCGTCTCCAGCCACCTCCTCGCCGAGGTCGAACAGTCCTGCACCCACCTGGTCGTCATGGACCGCGGCGGCCTGGTCACGGCCGGCCCCGTCGGCGAGATCAGCGGCTCCGGCGACACCCTCCTCGTCACCCTGGACGGCCCGGTGCCGGACGCGGTCGTGGAGAAACTCGGCGCGGTACGGACGGAGGCCGGCCTGCTGGTCCGGCTCACGGACCGCACCTCCACGCAGCTGATCGGCGAACTGGTGCGGCTCGACGTGCCGGTGACCGGCGTGGGGCCGCACCGGCGCCTGGAGGACGCCTTCCTGACCCTGATCGGAGGAGAGACCGCATGACCGCCCCGGGCTACGCACCTCACCGCACGCTGCGGTTCCGGGTGGAGGCGGTACGCCAACTCGGCCGCCGTCGCACCCTCGTGATGGGCCTGATCCTGGCCGCCCTGCCGTTCGTCCTCATCACCGCCTTCGCGATCGGCGGCGGCCCGGACGGCGCCGGCAACGACCGCATCACCCTGATGGACACCGCGACCGCCTCCGGCGCCAACTTCGCGGCGACCTGCCTCTTCGTCTCCGCGGGCTTCCTGCTCGTCATCCCGGTCGCCCTGTTCTGCGGCGACACCGTCGCAGCCGAGGCCGGCTGGTCCTCCCTGCGCTACCTGCTCGCCGCGCCCGTCCCCCGGGCCCGCCTGCTGTGGTCCAAACTCGCCGTCGCGCTCGCCTTCAGCGCCGCCGCGATGCTCCTGCTCCCGCTGGTCGCCCTGGCCGCCGGCACCGTCGCGTACGGCTGGGGCCCCCTCGCCCTCCCCACCGGCGGCGCCCTCCCCGCCGCCCCCGCCGTGCTCCGCCTCGCCCTCGTCGTCGCCTACCTCTTCGTCTCCCAACTCGTCACCGCCGCCCTCGCCTTCTGGCTCTCCACCCGCACCGACGCCCCCCTCGGCGCGGTCGGCGGCGCCGTCGGCCTCACCATCCTCGGCAACGTCCTCGACGCCGTCACCGCACTCGGCGACTGGCGCGCCTTCCTGCCGGCGCACTGGCAGTTCGCGTGGATCGACGCACTGCAGCCGCAGCTGGAGGGGGCGGGGATGGTGAAGGGGGCGGCGGTGTCGGTGACGTACTCCTTGGTCTTTTTCGCGCTGGCGTTCCGGGGGTTCGGGAGGAAGGACATCGTCTCCTGAGGAGCTCCCGCACGCCGTCACCAAGGTCGACGAGACGTCACCCTCCGGCCCTCGTACCGCCACGTACCACGACGACGCGAGCGGCAACACCGACACGCGGACCGCGGGCACGGCCACGCGGACCATCGAGTGGAACTCAGAGGGCAAGCCGTCCAAAACCACCGAGCCGGACGGCAAGGTCTCGTCGTACGTGTACGACGCCGACGGCAACCGGGCCGTGAAGAGCGACGCCACCGGCACCACGCTCTACCTCCCCGGCATGGAGCTGAAGCTCCCGTCCACCACGGGCGCCGCCGTCCAAGCGACCCGCTACTACTCCTTCGCCGGCCAGACCGTCGCCGTCCGCCCTTCCTCGGCGCCGACCAGCAGGGCACCGGCCTCGTCGCCATCGCGGCCGCCACCGGCCTGGTCACCCGCCGCCGCCAGGACCCCTACGGCAACCCGCGCGGTGCGGCCCCGACCGCCTGGCCCGGCGAGAAGGGCTTCGTCGGCGGCACCCTCGACACCCAGACGGGCCTCACCTACGTAGGCGCC
Source organism: Streptomyces sp. NPDC101160 (assembly GCF_044768205.1). NCBI lineage: Bacteria > Bacillati > Actinomycetota > Actinomycetes > Kitasatosporales > Streptomycetaceae > Streptomyces > Streptomyces sp. NPDC101160. Next base: position 93,007 of record NZ_JBIWPJ010000005.1, read on the forward strand.
CGCGCCTACGACCCGTCACTGGGCAAGTTCCTCTCGGTCGACCCGGTCATGGACCCCCAGGACCCGGCCCAGATGAACGCCTACAGCTACGCCCACAACTCCCCGATCACCCAGTCCGACCCGACGGGCCTGCGCCCCGACGGCCCGGCGGGTGGCGCGTCGTACAACGACGAGCGGTGGGCGGACGACCGGGGCATGTCGATCCACTACGACTACGGGAAGGGCGACTTCGACATCAGGCCGAAGTCGGACTCCGCGTCGCGGGAGAAGTACCGGCGGTACCGGTCGAACCCGGCCAACTACAAGGTCTACCACTACAACGCGAAGGTGGTGGAGGCGCAGCGGGCTAAGGCGGAAAAGGAAAGGTTGGAGCGTGAGATCGCGGAAAGAGATCGGAGGCAGGAGAGCGAACGGGGCGGCCTCTGGGGAGCGATCAAGAGTGGGCTGAAGTCGACCGGCGAGTTCCTGAACGCTCATCGCACGACGATTCTTGGCGTAGCCTCGATCTTTGTCCCGGCGCTCATTCCCCTGGCAATGGCCAGTGCAGCAGCGGACGCCTACGTAGACTTCTCCAAGGGGGATTGGGTTTCCGGTACTCTCGATCTCGTGGGAGTTGCCGGAGGCGGGGTTGCGCTAAAGCTTGGAAGAGCCGTATATGCAGGGGAGGCTGCGCAATCTGCCCTGCAAAGTGTTACTCGAGCCTCTGTCAAGCTCGGTCGCAATCAGTTTCATGCGTTGAGGGCCGGGCTGGGCCGTGCCGTGAGCGTCGGCGAGCGAGCAGGTCGGTATGACCGGATCAATACGGCAGTCGGTCTCGCAGCAACCACCATGTACGAAGTGAGGGCCTGGCGAGCCAACTGTGGACCTGTGCCGAGCGGATGTTGAGAGGGAAGACATGGGCTATGCAGGCGTCGCGGTTCTCGTCGTGGGGGCGGTTGGGATCATCGCGTCCACGAAGGGCCAGCGTGGCTGGGAGAATTGGACACGGTCGCAGAGGAAGTGGGCCTCTCTCAGCGCTGTGCTGTTCTTTTCGGGGATCGTCTTGATGTCCCTGAGCCGCTCTGTTTGATGGCATGCCGGCAGTCCTCTGATTGTCCTGAAGTGAGGTTGCGGCTCGTGGCGAGATCGAGCTGAGCCCTCACACCCACCCCCTTCGAGCCGCTTCCGCGCCCGCGCGGAAGCGGCTCGTCGTTCCCAGCGCCGACATCAGCTCACCCACCCGTCGGCTGTACGTCCGCGGCGACATGCCGAGGCGGGTCGCCGCCGTTTCGTCCGTCAGGCCGGACAGGAGCGCGTCGAGGACCGGGCGGAGTTGGGGTGGGAGGTCGCGGGTGGGTGGGGTGAGGCCGGAGAGTTCTTGGGCCGCGTCCCAGGAGGTGTGGTGGGCGCGGACGAGGGCGGCGATCACGACCGGGTCGCGGATCAGGAGCAGGCCGTTGTAGAGGAGTTCGAGGTCGAGGGGGACGGCCGCGACCGTGCGGTCGACGACGATCAGTTTGAAGGGGATCGAGTCGCTGACCCGCGCCCGCCCCGGCACCCGCACCGTGCCCGCCACGTGGGGGAGCGCGTGGCGGGGCACGATGCGGCGGACCTCCGCGGCCCGCTCCGTCGCCGCGCGCATGCACGCTCCTGCAAGCTCCAGGAACGGCTCGGGGATCGCGCGCGACGCGGAGGCGGCCGGGTCGTCGAAGGTCAGCAACTCGTGCCGGGTCGAGGCCGCGAGCCCCGCGAGTGCGGCGCTGACCCGGCGGGTGCCGCGGACCGGGCGCCCGGCGAGGCGCTGTGGATCCGGTCCGGCGCGGCCCATCGCCGAACGGGCGAGCATCACGGAGCCCGCAGTCTCTGCCACCGCTGACCACCCCCGCCCGATCGGTGCGCCACCCTGTGCCACTCCATGTACGCACGTGACTGCGTACGGTGACAACCCCTGTTGAAAAGGATGGCGAGTCCCTGCCACAGCGGTGTGCCCCCGCCGCCGTTGCCGCATTGAGATCCATCCGCAACTCCTTCGTCTGCTCCTTGCCGCCTCCCCGGACGTCACATTCACAAGTGCCGTACGAACGGCGGTATCAGAAGGGGGAGTTGCTCATGAAGCGAAGACTCGCCGCAGGGGTGCTCGCGGCCGCGCTGCTGCTCGCCGGCTGTTCCGGCCGGTCGGGCGGCGGTTCCTACCAGGTCGACCGCCCGAGCGGCAACGACCGGCCCGCGCCCCGCGAGACCGGTCAGGCGCACACCTCCACCTTCGCCCTCGACGTGGACACCGCCTCCTACGGCTATGCCCGCCGCGCCCTCGCCGAAGGCCGCCTGCCCGACCCCGCCTCCGTGCGGCCCGAGGAGTTCGTCAACAGCTTCAAGCCCGATTACCCCCGTCCGAAGGACAACGGCTTCAGCGTCACCCTCGACGGCGCCCGCTCCGGCGCCGTCGGCTGGTCGCTGCTGCGCGTCGGACTCGCGACCCGGCCCGCTGACGGTGAACGGCCGCCCGCCGCACTGACGTTCGTCGTCGACGTGTCCGGTTCGATGGGGGAGCCGGGCCGGCTCGACCTGGTCAAGGAGTCGCTGCGGCTGCTCGCGAGCCGGCTCCGCGACGACGACTCCGTCGCGCTCGTCACGTTCAGCTCGGAGGCGGAGACGCGGTTGCCGATGACCCGGGTCGGCGGCAACCGCGACCGGCTGCGCGAGGCCGTCGACGCGCTGGAGATCGCCGGTTCCACCAACGTCGAGGCGGGTGTCCGCACCGGGTACGACGTCGCCGTCGAGGGCCGCCGCGACGCCGTCACCAACCGGGTCGTGCTGCTCTCCGACGCGCTCGCCAACACCGGCGACACCGACGCCGCCGGCATCCTGGAGCGCATCGACACGGAGCGCCGCCGGTACGGGATCACGCTCTTCGGGGTCGGTGTCGGCAGCGAGTACGGGGACGCGTTCATGGAGCGCCTCGCCGACAAGGGCGACGGCCACACCGCGTACGTCTCCACTCCCGAGCAGGCCCGCAAGGTCTTCGTCGACCAGCTCCCCGCCCACATAGAGCTGCGCGCGCGTGACGCCAAGGCGCAGGTCGTCTTCGACGACCGGACGGTGGAGAGCTACCGGCTCGTCGGGTACGAGAACCGCAAGGTCGCCGCCGAGGACTTCCGCGACGACCGGGTCGACGGCGGCGAGGTCGGGGCCGGGCACACGGTGACCGCGCTGTACGCGGTGAAGCTGCGGCCCGGGCGGAGTGGGCGGGTCGCCACGGCCACCGTCCGCTGGCTCGACCCGGCCACCCGCGCCCCGCACGAGCGCTCCGGTACGGTCGACGCGGCCGCGCTGACGCGCGCGTCGGTCTGGGGCGACGGCCATGACAGCCTGCAACTCACCGCCATCGCCGCGTACTTCGCGGACCAACTGCGCGGCGGTGCGGCGGGCGGCGGCGGCCCGCTGCCCGGTTCGCCCGGGCTTGCGGCCCTCGCGGCCCGGGCCGGTTCGCTCGCCGAGCGCGCCGGCTCCGACTCCGTACGGGAGCTGGCGACGGCGATCCGGCAGGCCGACGGAGTGGACGGCGGCGGCTCGGACCCGTACGCCGACTGATTCTTGAAACCGAGTCAACCGGCGCGTCGGTTTTTTCGTCGCCCTGGGTGAAGGGGTGCGCGGACCGGGGCCGGGCGTGACCCTCGACCTGACGTTCTGATGACCGATCCTGTCGTCAAAGCCGCTGGTCAGGCGAGTGGTTCGGCGACTGGCCGATGTTCCGTGTTCACGGCGAACAGGGCTTCGGGTATCTTCCAGTCGCCGGAAAACAGATACCCATGGGTTTGTTTTGTCGGGCTGCCGGGATGCCGGTTCGGGCGATGAGAGGGACGGACTTCCCCATGGCGAAGCAGGATCGTGCGATCCGTACCCGCAAGGCGATCCTGGAGGCGGCGGCGGCCGTCTTCGACGAGCGCGGCTACGAGTCGGCCAAGCTCTCCGACATACTCGCACTCGCCCAGGTGACCAAGGGCGCGCTCTACTTCCACTTCGACTCCAAGGAAGACCTCGCGCACGCGGTGCTCGACGCCCAGGTGGCGGTCGTGCCCACGGCGCCCCCGCAGATCTCCAAGGTGCAGGAGTTCGTCGACGTCGGCATGGTGTTCGCGCACCGGCTGACCCGGGACCGGGTGCTGAGCGGCAGCGTGCGGCTCACCCTCGACCAGGGCGGCCACGAGCTCGACCGCAGCGGCCCCTACCGCGAGTGGACCGAGATCAACCTGCGGCATCTCACCGCGGCCAAGGAGCGTGGCGAGCTGCTGCCGCACGTCGACCCCGCCGAGGTGGCCGGCCTGGTCGTCGCCGCCTATGCCGGGCTCAACCTGATGACCTTCGCGATGGAGGGCGACCGGTCCTCGATGGAGCGCTGGGCCTCGACGCTCTACCACCACTTACTGCCCAGCGTCGTCGTCCCCGCCGTCCTGACCGCGCTCGACCTGGAGCCCGGCCGCGGCGCCCGCGCGCTGGGTCTCGACGAGGGCCGCGACCAGGATGTCGACGCGCGATTCAACGGTCCGGACCAGGGCTGAAAACAGTCCACAAAGCATACCTGCGGGTCCAGTTGCCGCTTCGCTCGGTACGTTTCCCTGCATCTTGATGCGCCCTTGATGCTGATGAATCGCCTCAAAGAGGGCAATTTTCCAGGTCGGACGGTGCACCGATTCCGTACCAGGCGGTTTCTTATTGACATGCTTCCCGGTCTCTTTTCTAATCGTCCCCGGGGGAGCATCCGTTGCGCGTGTGCGCAGACGCTGAGGGGGCAAGGGTGGACGTCCGGATCCTGGGGGGGCTTTCGGTACGCGAGAACGGGGTGTCGCTCACCCCTGCCGCGGCCGCGCCACGACAACTGCTCGCCCTGCTCGCCGCGTCCGCCGACCAGATCGTGCCGGTCTCCGTCCTCATGGAGGAGCTCTGGCCGTCCGGCGCCCCGCGCGGCGCCCGCGCCGAACTCCACGCCCATGTGCTCGGACTGCGCTCCCTGCTCGCCTCCGCGCGGCCCGAGGGCCGTACCGGTGAGGGCGGGCGCACGCCGGAGACCGTGCTCGCCGCCGAGACCGGCGGCTACCGGCTCGACACCGGCGGCGGCTCCCACGACGTCTGGCAGTTCGAGCGCGCGGCCGGCGCCGGCTACCGCGCCATGGAGGCCGGCGACCTGGCGCGCGCCGCGCTCCGGCTCGGCGAGGCCCTCGCGCTCTGGCGCGGCGAGCCGTACGCCGGAGTCGCCTCCGGTCCCCGGCTGGCCGCCGAGGTCGAGCGCCTCGAAGCCTCCCGGCTGAGCGTGCTCGACCAGTGGGCGGAGGCCCAGCTGGGGCTCGGTCTGCACGCCGAGATGGTGCCCGAACTCGCCATGCACGCCGCCCAGTACCCGCTGAGCGAGGCGCTCAACGCCCACTTCATGATCGCGTTGCTGCGCACCGGCCGCACCGACGACGCCCTGGAGGTCTACCAGCGGTTGTGCGCGATGCTCGAGCGCGACGGCGGCCGGACGCCCTCGGCGCGTCTGCGCCGCCTGCACCGCTCGCTCCTCTCCGTACGGGACACGGTGCTGCCCCGGGTGCCGACGCAGCCCCGGTTCCGCGGTGGCCCCACGGCGGTTCCGATGACGGCGGCGCCCTCCGTGACCTCGACGGTGACCCCGACGGCGACCGCGGCGGTCTGATCCCCCGTCAGGGCAGGGGAAAATAGCGGACGCCGGGGGAGGCGGCGGAAGGGGAGCGAACGGGAATGAATCGGGCGATCCTACCGTTGACCGCCATCCACGGCGGATTCAGTTTCGGCCAGCGGTACGGGTTTCCACTGCGTCACCCGGTTCTGCTCAGCAGCGGGAGTTGAAGCATGACCAACCACGGCGCAGACGCGGACGGGGGCGGGGGCCCGGTCGTGGGCATCGACGCGCTCGCCGTCCTGGAGATGCTGGCCCGGCGTGAGCCGCCCGAGCGGTTCACCGAACTCCTCGACCAGGCCCGTGCCTCGGGAACCGAGGACGCCGACCGGGCCCAGCTGGAGCGGGCCGTGCAGCTCGCGGGCGGGGTCGCACACTTCCTCGCGCGCCGCGACCGCTGTGAGACCGGCCTCGACGCCCTCTCCGACACCGCGCGCGACCTGACCCTCCCGTACGACCTCGAAGGACTGCTCCGCACCGTCCTCCGCCGGGCCAAGCGGGTGCTCGAACTGGACCTCGCCTGCCTGACCCTGCGCGGCGACGCGCACGGCGTCCGGGTCATACACGCCTCCGAGGGCAGTGACAGCCGGCGCGACCCGGCGGACTGGTCCGCCGCGCTCGACGGCGACGGTCACGACCGCATCGGCGGCGGACTCAGCGAACTCGCCCAGACGCTCGGCGAACCCGTCTGGACCGAGGACTACCTCAAGGACCAGCGCTTTCCCCATACGGGCGTCCTCGACCAGCTCGTCCGGGACGAGGGGATGCGGGCCGTCGTCGCCGTGCCGCTGCGCGCCGGCGACACCGTCATAGGACTCCTCTACGGGGCCGACCGCCGGGTCCGCCGCTACAGCCCGGGCGAGATCGGGCTGATCAGCTCGCTCGCCGACCTGGCCGCCGTCGCCACGGAGAAGGCCGGGCTCCTCGACCAGACCAGAGCCGAGGTCACCGAACTGGAGCGGGACAGCTCCCGCGTCCGCACCGCGCTCACCCGCATGCGCCACCTCGGCGAGGCCCACGGCCGGATCATGAACCTGATCCTGGCCGGCGGCGACCTGCGCGGCGTGGCCAAGGCGACCGGGGACGCGCTCGACGCCTGTGTCCTGATCCGCGATCCGGGTGGCCGCACCCTCGCCTCCACCGGCGAGATCGGCGAACTCGACGAGGAGGTCGTGGCCAAGGCGTCCCTCGACGCTCACGCGAGCCGCCGGCCGGTCCTCGTGGGCGGGGGCCCGGAGGAGGCCGCGGAGGACGAGCAAGCGGAGGAGCGGGAGGTCGAGCGGGGATCGGAGCGCGAGCAGGCGGCGGACGGCGATCCGGAGGACGCGCGGCGGCCGGGCCGCGGCCATGAGCAGGGCCTCGCCGACGCTCTCGCCGACGATCGCGGGGACGACCTAGGCAATGACCTGGGCGACGGCTTCGCCGACGGTTTCGCCGGCGACGCCGAGGAGTTCGGCGAGGAGTTCGGCGAGGGCCTCGACGACCTCGCCCCGTACGCCCGCTGGGGCCTCGGCCGCACCCGGCGGCCGCAGCAGCGGCCCGGGACCTGGATCGCGCCCGTCATCGCCGGCTCCGAGGACCTGGGCGTGCTCATCGTGCGCGCCGCGACCCCGCTCAGCGGCGAGGACGAGCGACTGCTCGAACTCGCCGCGCAGTCCGTCGCCCTGCTGATCCTGATGCAGCGTTCCACGGCCGTCGCCGAGGGGCCGGTCCGTGACGAGCTGCTCGACGACCTGCTCGCCGAGCCGCAGCACGCGCCGCAGCAGATCGCGCAGCGCGCCCGCCGCCTCGGCATCGACCTGCGCGAACCGCATGTCGTCGTGGTCGCCCGCCCCGAGGGCGGCGAGCAGGGCCGGGCCGTGGTGTGGGCGTCCTCGTACGCCTACCGGATGTCCGGCCTGAAGACCGTGCAGGGCGGCAGCGTCGTCCTCCTGCTGCCCGGTGTGGACGCGTCGGGCGCCGCCAAGGCCGTCTCCGGCGAGCTCGCCCCGCTGCTCGGCCACCCGGTGTCGGTGGGCGCGGCCGGTCCCGGCTGGAGCCCGGACGGCGTGGGCCGGCTGTTCCAGGAGGCCATGCGCTGCCTGGACGCGATGAGCGCGCTGGGCGGCGCGGGCTCGGCGGCGTCGGCCGAGGACCTGGGCTTCCTCGGCCTGCTCCTGTCGGACGACCACGACGTGGACGGCTTCATCGAGTCGGCGATCGGGCCCGTACTGGACTACGACGCCGAGCGGGTCACCGATCTGATCCACACCCTGGAGGCGTACTTCGCGTCCGGCGGCAGCCCCACGAACGCGGCCGAGGCGCTGCACGTCCACCCGAACACCGTCTCGCGGCGACTGGAACGCATCGGCGAACTCCTCGGCCCGGAGTGGCAGAAGCCCGGCCAGGTCCTGGAGGTCCAGCTGGCGCTCCGGCTCCAGCGCACCCGGGCCGTCCTCGCCCGCCGCCGCGCCGCCCTCGCCGAGCAGCGCCCAACGGGCGGCCCGTCCTGCGCCGACCGCCCAGTCTGAGCGGCCGGGAGTCCGAGCGGCCGGGAGTCCGAGCGGCCGGGGGGCCGGGAGCCGACCGGCCGCGAGTCTGAGCGCCCGGGAGTCCGACCGCTCGGGATTCCGAGCCGCCGGCCGTCTGACTGCCTGGGGTTGATCCGCCGGGAGCCCGACCGCCCGGGAGTCTGAGCGCCCGGGAGTCTGAGCGCCCGGGAGTCTGAGCCGCCGGCCGTCCGACCGCCAGGGGCTGATCCGCCGGGAGCCGACCGCCCGGCAGTCGGAGCGGCCGCGGTGCGGGTCGGCGTACGGCGCGCGTACGAGGCCCGGGAGTCCCGACTCCCGGGCCCCTGCCGATGCCCTCGGCGGAGGTCGGCTCTTCGCCGCGGCGAGGTCAGCCCGCCGAGCGGGCCTGGATCTCGCAGTACGGCGCGATCCGCTCGGTCCCGAGCACGGTCGCCGCGTGCGCGGCCGAGGCCAGCGTGATGTGCCGGTGCCAGCCGCGGAACGAGCGCCCCACGAAGTCCCGCAGCCCCGCGCCCTCGCCGACCTGCCGGAAGTCCCGCTCCACCCGGCGCGACAGCTTGGTCAGCCGCAGCAGCGGACCGACCGCCGAGCCCGTCAGGTCCGTGATCCACAGCCGGGCGGGCGAGCGCCGCGGGTCGTCCCACTCGCCGAGCAGGAGCAGCGGCCGCTGCCGTTCTCCCGGCGGCACGGGCAGGGTGACGCGCACGGCGGTGGCGAGCGAGGTGCGCGAACTGCGCACCCCGGCCGCCGAGTCCACCCAGCTCACCGGGCGGCGCAGGCCCTTGAGCGACTCCAGGATCTGCAGTGCGGTGAGCGGCCCGGCGCCGAAGCCGGGCAGCGAGCGGTCGGCGACGGTCAGCCGGCAGTTCGTGCCGATCCGGGCGACCACGGGGACGCCGGCGAGCGCGAGCCGGTGCAGGGCGGCGCGCCCGGCGCCGCCGCGGATGTCGAGCAGCACCGGCTTGCGGGCCACGTCGGGCCAGCGGGCCGTGTCGAGCGCCGCGTTGACCGCGCACTCCTCCAGGGTCTCCTCGCCGGCGCCCTCCGGCACCTCGGCGCGGTCCCGGCGCGTCGGGTCCTTGACCCACGGATCGGGCAGGAACAGGCGCCAGTTGACGGGGACGCTGGTCTCCTCGCCCGCGAACCACACGCCGAACGCCTGCTGGCCGCGGAACACCTGCCCCTGCTCGGGGTCGAAGCGCCGGTCGACGCCGACCGAGTGCTGGCCGGCCTTCGGTATCGGCATCGGCCGCACCACCCACGCCTGCGGGGCGCCGTGCCGCTGCAGATAGCGCGCGAGCTCGGCCCGCATGGGCCGCCAGTCCCAGGTCGAGCTGGAGATGAAGTGGTGCAGGCTCTGCTCGGCCGCCGGGCCGCCGATCTGCGCGGCGATGTTGCGGATCGACTTGCGGCCCTGCGCGGTGAGCAGCCCGCGCAGGTACTGCTCCGCCTTCATGCGCTGGTCACGGCGCGGAAAGCCGGAGAAGAGCGCGGCGCAGAGTTCGCCGTACACGTCGTCGTCGGCCGTGTCCCGAAGCTCCCCCCGGAGCTCCCGATGCGCGGCGACGGTTCTGAACCTGGTGGTGACGGATGTACTCACGACACTCCTGCCCTACGGATTGCGCAGCTCCCTCCAGCTGCCCCTCCACCGTCGCCTGTCGCGGCCCGCGACACGAGGTGTACGCGGCACCCGTCTGGGCGCCTCGATGGTGGCCGGACCACCGCCATACCCCGCGGGGGGATCTGACAGACTCGCCGCACGGGCTTTGACCGGTGCGACGCCCCGCCGGACGATCGGGTCGAGGCAGCACGGGCCGGGCTCCGGTTAATGCCCCAGGCCGGAGCCCGCGCCTGTGCGCCTTGCCTTTTTCCCGCCCCGTCGGAGGTGGCAGCGGGTTCCGTACGGACGGGTAGACCCGCGGGTAACCCGGCCCGGGCCGTGGACCGCGGACCGGTCGCTACCCGACTAACCTGGCTCCATGGGATTCCGCGCGCAGCTGCCGGTCGTCGGGGTGGTCGCCGCGGGCGGCGCACTCGGCGCCGTGGCGCGTTATGCCGCGATCCTTGTCTGGCCCACTCCCGCCGGCGCCTTCCCCTGGACGATCCTGACCGTCAACGCGGTCGGCTGCGCGGTCCTCGGCGTGGTCATGGTCCTCGCGACCGAGACCGTCACCCCGCCGCATCCGCTCCTGCGCCCCTTCCTCGGCACCGGGGTCTGCGGCGGTTTCACGACATTCTCGACCTACGCCCTCGACACCCAACGCCTGCTCGCCGCGGGCGACGTCGCCCGCGGAATGATCTATCTCGCGGCCACCGCGCTCACCGCGTTCGCCGCCGTGGCGGCGGCCGTCCTCGCCACCCGGGCCGCCGTACGAGCGAGGAGGACGGCATGACCGCACGCACACGGCTCGCGGGCCGGGCGCTCCGCATGACGATCGTCGTCGGCGAGACCGACACCTGGCACCACCGCCCGCTCTACAGCGAGATCGTGCACCGCGCGCACGCCGCCGGGCTCGCCGGCGCCTCCGTCTTCCGCGGCATCGAGGGCTTCGGCTCCTCCGCCCTCGTCCACACCACCCGGCTGCTCTCGCTCACCGAGGACCTGCCGGTGGCGGTGCTGATCGTGGACACCGAGGCGCGGGTACGGGCCTTCCTGCCCGAGCTCGACGAACTGCTCACCGAGGGCGGCCTGGTGCTGCTCGACGCCTGCGAGGTCGTACGGTACGGGCCCGGGGAGCCCGAGGAGTGAACTGGCTGCTCGTCGTCGTGGGCGCCGCCGTAGGCGCGCCCCTGCGCTACCTGACGGACCGCGCCGTCCAGGCCCGCCACGACTCCGTCTTCCCCTGGGGCACGTTCGTCGTGAACGTGGTCGGCTCGCTGATCCTGGGCCTGCTCACCGGCGTCGCCTCGGCCCGCGCCGGACTGCTGCTCGGCACGGGCCTGTGCGGCGCCCTCACCACGTACTCCACCTTCTCCTTCGAGACCCTGAAGCTGTACGAGGGCGGGGCCCGCGCCTACGCGGCCGCGAACGTCCTCGGCAGCACCGCCGCCGGTCTCGGCGCGGTGTGGCTGGGCGTGGAGCTGGCCAAGGGCTTCTGAACGCCTCCGAACCTCTCGCGACCTCTCGCGACCTCTCGAACCCCTCGCGACCTCTCGCACCTCTCGCAACCTCTCGCGCTCGCGTCAGGATCGCGTCAGGACGGAGGCCGTGGGCGTCAAGAGCGCGGGAGGACCGCACGGACCCGGCCGAAACGGACCGCACTCTGGGGCAGACCTGCAGGGACGCTGCAAGGACCCGTCGTGAAAGGAAACCCGGGAGATGGCCGTCAAGACCGAGAGCACTGCCGTAGGGGCGCGGAGGAGCCTCCTGATACGGCGGGGAACGATCCCGGTGCCCGGCACCGGCTCACCGCGCTCCAGGGCCTCGCCGCCCTCTCGCTCGACGCGATGGCGTCCGTCGCGTACGGCCCCGAGGCCGTCGTGCTCGTCCTGGCCGCCGCCGGCGCGCACGGGCTGGGCTTCACGCTGCCGGTCACGCTCGCCATCGCCGGGCTGCTCGCCGTCCTCGTCGCCTCGTACCGACAGGTCATCGCCGCCTTCCCGGACGGCGGCGGCTCGTACGCGGTCGCCAAGAGGCACCTGGGCCGGCGCGCCGGCCTGGTCGCCGCGGCCTCGCTCGTCCTCGACTACGTGCTCAACGTCGCCGTCGCCGTCACGGCCGGCGTCGCCGCCCTCACCTCCGCCTACCCGGCGCTCTACGCCGACCGGTTGCCGCTCTGCCTCGGCGTCCTCGTGCTCGTCACGGCCGTGAACCTGCGCGGCATCGTCGAATCGGCCCGCGCGTTCATCGTGCCCACCGCCGTGTTCGTCGGCGCGATCCTCGCCATGGTGGTCGTCGGCCTCTTCCGCGACGCCCCCGTCTCCCTCGTCTCCGGCGTCTCGCCCGTCTCTCTCGCCTCCCCTGTCTCTCTCGCCTCCCCTGTCTCCCCCGTCTCCACCGTCGCCTCCGCCGGACAGGCCTCCGTCCTTGCACCGGCACGGCGTGGTCTGGCTCGCGGTCGTCTCGGCCGGACTGCTCGTCTTCTCCGGGGGCGACACCAACACCCTCGTCCCGCTCTTCGCGATCGGCGTCTTCGTCGGGTTCACGCTCGCCCAGACCGGCATGGTGCTGCACTGGAAGGCCACCGGGCAGTGGGGCAAGGCACTGCTCAACGGCCTCGGCGCGGTCCTGACCGGCGTCTCGGCGGTCGTCGTCACCGCCACCAGGTTCCACGACGGCGCCTGGCTGATCGTGATCGCGCTGCCGCTGCTCGTCGCCCTCTTCGAGGGCGTGCACCGGGCGTACGGGAGGATCGGCGAGCGCCTGGGCGTCGGGCGTGTGCCCGAACCGCCGCACCGCGCCCACTCGCTCGTCCTGGTGCCCGTCTCCTCCCTCACCCGGGTCACCAGCGAGGCCCTGACCGCCGCCGTCTCCCTCGGCGACGAGGTCCGCGCGGTCACCGTCTGCCACCCCGACCCCGAGGACCGCGCCCAGACCGAGGCCCTGGAACGCGACTGGGACCTGTGGAACCCGGGCGTCCCGCTGATCCGCCTCACCTCCGAGCGCCGCTCGCTCGGCCGCCCCATCACCGCGTACGTACGGGAGTTGACCGCCGCCCGGCCGGACAGCCGCGTCACCGTCCTCATCCCGGAGGCCGAGCCCGAGCGGCTGTGGCAGCGGCTCCTCCAGAACCAGCGCGGTGCGGTCGTCGCCCACGCGGTACGGCGGGACACGGACGCGGCGGTGTGCCGGCTGCGGTTCCGGATCTGACGGCCGTACGAAGCGGGCGCCGCTCGGCCGTACGAAGCGGGCGCCGCTCCACGCGGGAGCGGCGCCCTTCGTCGTACGTCGGCCCAGCGGCCCAGGCGCTCAGGCGCTCAGCGGCTCCAACGCTCCTGGGCTCAGAGCCCGGAAACCCGGAACACCCGTTCCGCCGTCTCCCGGTCGATCCGCCGCTGCATCTGGTGCAGGGCGGTCTGGCCGCACAGCAGCGTGCCGTCCCGCAGGGACGTACGGGCGGCGGTGCTGACGAGCTGCCACAGCGGCGGGTTGTCGACCAGGACCTGCGGGTCGAGCTCGGCCCGGCCGCCGTCCTTGTCGCGCAGCACGAGGCGCTGCGCCACGCCGTTGGACCAGCGCACCGAAGCGAGCCGGTCGGTGCGCACGGTGTGCCGCGTCCACAGCCCGCGCACGCTGAGCCGGCCCGGGGCGGCGCTCACCCGGGCCGGCAGCAGGATGACGAGGAGCAGGACGGCGAGGCCGACCCACAGCGCCACGCTCCAGGTCTCCAGACCGCCGTCGACCGCGTCCACGACGAGGAGGGCGGCGAGCAGCAGCCCGGCGCAGCCGGCGGCGGTGCGGGCCTCCCCGGCCCAGGTGGTGTCATGGGCGGTGACCGGGGGTTCCGCGTCGTCGGCGTCGGGACGGACCCTCATCGGCTTCATGTGCTGCATACGACAGACGCTAGGCCCGTGCCCCGGCACCGACACGGCGCCCTGACGGACCGCTTACGCCACCTACGGCAACCTTGATGCCCGCCTGACGGGACGGACGGACGGGCGGCCCGGTCACCTAGTGCGTGCTCGGGGTCAGGCCACTGACGCCCCGCCTGCTGACCGCGCGCGTCAGGCCACTGACGTCCCGCCTGCTGACCGCGCGGCTGACCGAAACCGGCGTAGGGGATGCGTCAAGACGACTGCTCGCGGCGTTAGGGGCCCGTCAACAGCGGCGATGTCCTGGCCGGAAGGCGTTTTCCTCGTCACGTCAGACACATCCGCTCTCTCTGTCAGGAGCTCACGATGGCCGACGTGGCCTTCGTGGTCACCACGCTCGCGGTCTTCGCGCTGGTGGCCTTCATCGCCAAGGGGGTGGCGAAGCTGTGAGTGCCGAGAACATCGTCGGTCTCGTCGTCGCCGTCGCCCTGCTCGGGTACCTCGTCCTCGCCCTCGTCAAGCCGGAGAGGTTCTGAGCCCCGACATGAGTCCCGTTCTTGCCGGTGCCCTCCAGCTCCTGGCGCTGATCGTCGCCCTCGGCCTGTCCTACAAGCCCCTGGGCGAGCACATGGCGCGGGTCTACTCCTCGGAGCAGCACCTCAGACCCGAGAAGTGGATATACAAGGCCATCGGAGCCGATCCCGACACCGAGATGCGCTGGCCCGCGTACCTGCGCGGGGTGCTCGCCTTCTCCGTCGTGAGCGTGCTCTTCCTCTACCTGCTGCAGCGCGTCCAGGGCTCCCTGCCCGGCTCGCTCGGCTTCGTCTCCATCGACCCGGACCAGGCGTTCAACACGGCCGCGTCCTTCGTGGCCAACACCAACTGGCAGTCGTACTACGGCGAGCAGGCCATGGGCCATGTCGTGCAGACCGGCGGCCTCGCGGTGCAGAACTTCGTCTCGGCGGCGGTGGGGATCGCCGTGGCGGTGGCCCTCGTGCGCGGCTTCGCCCGGTCCCGTACCGGTGTGCTCGGCAACTTCTGGGCCGACCTGGTGCGCGGCTCCGTCCGCATCCTGCTGCCGATCTCCGTCGTGGGCGCGCTGGTCCTGGTCGCCACGGGCGTCATCCAGAACTTCTCCGGCATCCACGAGGTCGGTCAGTTCATGGGCGGCAGCCAGCAGTGGAACGGCGGCGCGGTCGCCTCGCAGGAGGTCATCAAGGAGCTGGGCACCAACGGCGGCGGCTACTTCAACGCCAACTCCGCCCACCCCTTCGAGAACCCCAACGGGCTCTCCAACCTCTTCGAGATCTACCTGATCCTCGTCATCCCCTTCGCGCTCACCCGCACCTTCGGGCGCATGGTCGGCTCGATCAGGCAGGGCTACGCGATCCTTGCGACCATGGGCGTCATCTGGCTCGGCTTCGTCGCGCTGATGATGTGGACCGAGTTCGCCCACCCGGGCCCCGCCTTCGACATCGCGGGCGGCGCGATGGAGGGCAAGGAGACCCGCTTCGGCATCGGCGGCTCGTCGATCTTCGCGGTCACCACCACGCTGACCTCGACCGGCGCGGTCAACTCCTTCCACTCCTCGTACACCGGCTTCGGCGGCGGCCTCACGATGCTGGGCATGCAGCTCGGCGAGATCGCGCCCGGCGGTGTCGGCTCCGGCCTCTACGGCATGCTGGTCATGGCGGTCATCGCCGTCTTCGTCGCCGGCCTGATGGTCGGCCGCACCCCCGAGTACCTGGGCAGGAAGATCGGCACCCGCGAGATCACCTACGCGGCCTGCTACATCCTCGTCACCCCGGCGCTCGTGCTCGTCTTCACCGCCCTCGCGATGGCCCTGCCCACGCCCGCCCACTCCATGACGAACACGGGCGCGCACGGCTTCTCCGAGATCCTCTACGCCTACACCTCCGGCGCGAACAACAACGGCTCCGCCTTCGCCGGCCTGAACGCCGACACCCAGTGGTTCAACACGACGATCGGCATCGCGATGCTGCTCGGCCGCTTCCTGCCCATGGTGTTCGTGCTCGCGCTCGCCGGCTCGCTCGCCGAGCAGACGCCCGTCCCCGAGACCGCGGGCACCCTGCGCACCGAGAAGCCGCTCTTCACCGGCCTGCTCGTCGGCACCGTCGTGATCATCACCGGTCTCACCTACTTCCCGGCCCTGGCCCTTGGCCCGCTCGCCGAAGGACTCGCAGCATGAGCACCCTCACACCCACCCGCGCACCGCACGAGGACGCACCCCGGCCCGCGCACCAGCACGAGGACGGCGACGCAGGCCGGGTCGGCGGGGGCCTGTTCGACCCGAGGCAGCTGCTGAAGTCGCTGCCGGACGCGCTGCGCAAGCTCGACCCGCGGGTGATGGTCAAGTCGCCGGTCATGTTCGTGGTCCTGGTCGGCTCGGTGGTCACCACCGTGCTCGCGTTTCTGAACCCGGGCGACTGGTTCGGCTGGGCGATCACCGCCTGGCTGTGGCTGACGAACATCTTCGCCAACCTGGCGGAGGCCGTCGCCGAGGGCCGTGGCAAGGCCCAGGCCGACACCCTGCGCAGGGCCAAGACCGACACCGTGGCGCGACGCCTGACGAAGGACGGCAGGGGCGAGGAGCAGGTCCCCGGCACCGAGCTGCGCATCGGCGACCTGGTGGTCTGCGAGGCCGGCGACGTCATCCCCGGCGACGGTGACGTCGTCGAGGGCGTGGCGTCGGTCGACGAGTCCGCCATCACGGGCGAGTCGGCGCCGGTGATCCGCGAGTCCGGCGGCGACCGTTCGGCTGTCACCGGCGGTACGAAGGTGCTGTCCGACCGGGTCGTCGTCAAGATCACGACGAAGCCGGGCGAGACCTTCATCGACCGCATGATCAACCTGGTCGAGGGCGCCGCCCGGCAGAAGACGCCGAACGAGATCGCGCTCAACATCCTGCTGGCGTCCCTCACCATCGTCTTCCTGCTCGCCGTCGTCACCCTGAAGCCCTTCGCGGTCTACGCGGGCGCCGACAGGCAGACCTCGATGATCGTGCTGACCGCCCTGCTGGTCTGCCTCATCCCGACGACCATCGGCGCGCTGCTCTCCGCGATCGGCATCGCCGGCATGGACCGCCTGGTCCAGCGCAACGTCCTCGCGATGTCCGGGCGCGCCGTCGAGGCGGCCGGCGACGTGTCGACGCTGCTGCTCGACAAGACCGGCACGATCACCCTCGGCAACCGCCAGGCCGCCGAGTTCGTGCCCGTGCGCGGTACGACGGAGGCGGAGGTCGCCGACGCCGCCCAGCTCTCCTCGCTGGCCGACGAGACGCCCGAGGGCCGCTCGGTGGTCGTCCTCGCCAAGGAGAGGTACGGGCTGCGTGAGCTCCCACCCGTCGCCCACCACCACCCTTCCGCGGAAGCGCTTCGCGCGCCTTCTCTCGGCGAGCTCGCGCACGCCGAGTGGATCGAGTTCACCGCCCAGACCCGGATGTCCGGCGTCGACGTCGACGGCAGGAAGGTCCGCAAGGGCGCGGCCGGGTCCGTCATCGCCTGGGTCGAGGAGCGCGGCGGCACCGTCGCCGCCGACGCCCGTACCGTCGCCGACGCGATCTCCGAGGCCGGCGGCACCCCGCTGCTCGTCGCCGTGGAGGACGCCGAGGGCGCCCGCGTCCTCGGCGTCATCCACCTGAAGGACGTCGTCAAGGAGGGCATGCGCGAGCGGTTCGACGAGCTGCGGCGCATGGGCATCAGGACGATCATGATCACGGGTGACAACCCGCTGACCGCCAAGGCCATCGCCGAGGAGGCGGGCGTCGACGACTTCCTCGCCGAGGCCACCCCCGAGGACAAGATGGCCCTCATCAAGCGCGAGCAGGCCGGCGGGAAGCTGGTCGCGATGACGGGTGACGGCACGAACGACGCCCCGGCGCTGGCCCAGGCGGACGTGGGCGTGGCGATGAACACGGGCACGTCGGCCGCGAAGGAGGCCGGCAACATGGTCGACCTCGACTCCGACCCGACCAAGCTCATCGAGATCGTCGAGATCGGCAAGCAGCTCCTCATCACCCGAGGGGCCTTGACCACCTTCTCCATCGCCAACGACGTGGCGAAGTACTTCGCGATCATCCCCGCGATGTTCGCGGTCGCCTACCCGGGCCTGGACAAGCTGAACATCATGCGGCTCGCCTCGCCGGAGTCCGCGATCCTGTCCGCGGTCGTCTTCAACGCGCTGATCATCGTCGCGCTCGTGCCGCTCGCCCTGAAGGGCGTGCGCTACCGGCCGACCAGCGCCGACAGGATGCTCCGCCGCAACCTCGGGCTCTACGGACTCGGCGGCCTGGTCGCCCCGTTCGTCGGCATCAAGATCATCGACCTGCTTCTCTCCCTCATCCCCGGACTGAGTTAATTCAGAAGGCGTGCTGACATGAACAACTCCATAGGAAGCGCGGGGCGGTTGCTCTGGGCGGGCCTGCGTGCCCTCCTCGTCCTCACGGTCGTGCTCGGCGTCCTCTACCCGCTGGCCGTCACCGGCCTCGCCCAACTCGCCTTCCCCCACCAGGCCAACGGCTCGGAGATCAAGGACGCGAGCGGCCGGGTCGTCGGCTCGGAGCTGATCGGACAGAGCTACACGGACCTCAAGTGGTTCCAGTCGCGCCCGTCGAACGGCCTCGGCACCAACTCCGTCAACACCCGGTACAAACTGATCCTCTCGGGCGCGACCAACCGCTCCGGCGACAACCCCGAACTGATCAAGTGGGTGACCGACGCCAAGACGGCCGTGATCAAGGACAACTCGACCCCGGACTTCACCGTACGGCCGCAGGACGTGCCCGCCGACGCCGTCACCTCCTCCGGCTCCGGCCTCGACCCGCACATCTCGCCGGAGTACGCAAGGCTCCAGGTGCACCGGGTCGCCGAGCTGAACCACCTCACCGTCGCCCAGGTCGACAAGCTCGTCGCCGACCACACCGACGGCCGGATCCTGGGCTTCGTCGGCGAGCCCCGGGTCAACGTCCTCCGGCTCAACATCGCGCTGAAGGCGCTGATGTCGAGCCGGGGTTGATCCGAGGCGGGAGCCGGAGCCGTCGCGAGGCGGTCAGCGGGTGGCGGCGCGGGGCCTGCCCGGCAGGAACAGGGCCGGTACGAGGGCCAGGGCGAGCAGCGTCGCCGCCACCGCGTACGTGGTCCGGAAGCCGGCCGGGCCGATGCCCGTCGAGCCGAGGACCACCGAGCACAGGGCGGTGCCGATCGACGCGCCCACCTGCGAGTTGATGCTCAGGGCCGTGCTGGCGGCAGCGAGCCGGTCCTTCGGCAGGCCGCGGCTCGCGATGGTCATCGTCGGCATCAGGACCATGCCCGCGCCGGCGCCCATCACCATCGCGGAGCCGAACACCTGCCAGACCGGCGCCCCGTCCCGGCCGGTCTGCACCGCGCTCAGCGCCATGCCGAGCGCCGCGAGCGCGACGCCGGCCGGGATCATGCGCCGGGGCGCGACGTGGTCGATGCGCCGGGCCGCGAGCTGCATGGTCAGGCCGACCGTCAGGCCGACCGGGATGGACAGCTGCCCGGCCGAGCTCGCGCTGAACCCGCGTACCCCCTGCCAGTAGAGCGGGGCGAGCAGCATCGAGCCGAAGTAGCCGCAGGTGAAGAGCGCCAGGGTGCCGATCGCCGTGGCGAAGGTGCGGTCGCGCAGCAGCCGCAGGTCGAGCAGCGGCGCACGGGCCGTCAGGGCGCGCCGGACGAAGGCCGCGACGAGCAGCACACCGGCGGCCGTGGGCAGCCACGCCCCGAGGGCCGTGAAGTCGCCGGCCTCGCCGCCGCGCGCGAGCCCGTAGAGCAGCACGGCGAGACCGGGGGAGAGCATCAGCAGACCGGGCACGTCAAGGCGCGGCGCCGGGGCGCCGGCGCGCGGCGCGTCGGGGCGCAGCAGCCGGGCCGCGAGGAGGAGCGCGGCCGCGCCGATGGGCAGGTTGACCAGGAAGATCCAGTGCCAGGAGGCGGCGTCGACGAGCCAGCCGCCGAGCGTGGGGCCGATCACCGGGCCGACCAGGACGGGCAGTCCGCCGACGGCCATCGCCTTGCCGAGCCGGGCCGGGTCGGCGGCGCGCATCGTCATCGCCATGCCGACCGGCATCAGCAGTCCGCCGCCGAGCCCCTGTACCGCCCGGAAGGCGATCAGGCTGCCCGCGTCCCAGGCGCAGGCGGCGAGCAGCGAGCCGAGGGTGAAGAGGACGAGTGCGGTGAGGTAGGTGCGCTTGGCGCCGATCCGGCCCATCGCCCAGGCGGCGGTCGGGATGACGGCGGCGAGCGCGAGGGTGTAGGCGGTGGCGGTCCACTGGATGGTGGTCAGCGGGGCGTGGAAGGCCGTCGAGAGGCTGCGCAGCGCGACGTTGACGATGGTCATGTCGAGGACGGACATGACGGAACCGATGACGGTGACGGTGAGGACGCGGCGGAGCGGGGTCCCGGTCGTGGTGTCTTCGGCGGGCCCGCGGCGCGCGCCGAGCTGGGTGGTGCTCATGGTGCGTGCCCCCTCACACCTGGTACGGGCGCTCGGCGCGGGCGGTACGCAGGGCCCGGCCCCACCAGGTGAGCTGGCCCAGCATGCCCTTGGCCGCGCCCTCGGCGATCGTCCCGTCGAGCGGGGTGCCGTCCTCACCGAGCCCGTTCCACGGGCCGTGCAGGCTGACCTGGTCGCGCACGGTGGTGGCGTGCAGTTCGGCGAAGACCGTGCGCAGCTGCTCGACCGCGCGGACGCCGCCGCCGAGCCCGCCGTACGAGACGAAGCCGACCGGCTTGGCCTGCCACTGCGGGTTGTGCCAGTCGATGAGGTTCTTCAGGGCCGCGGGGAAGCTGTGGTTGTACTCGGGCACGACGACCACGAAGGCGTCGGCGGCGGCCAGCTTCGGCGTGACCGGGGCGAGCGCGGCGACGGCCCGGGCGCTGGGCGTGCCGCCCCAGCCCGGCATGGCGAGCGGCAGGTCGACCTCGGCGAGGTCGATCACGTCGAACTCCATGCCGCCGTGCCGCTCGGCGACGTCCAGGAACCAGTTGGCGACGGCGCGGCCCTGCCGGCCCTCGCGGACGCTGCCGACGAGGACGGCGACGCGCAGCGGGGCGTGGGCGTCGGTGGCGTTCTCACGGTTCTCAACGGCAGTCGTGGACATGGCTGTTCCCCCTCCAGGAGCGGCCGGGACGCCCGCTGCGTCCGGCACACCAAGAAGGTACAACGCTCGTTGTAAAAAGTGCAACGCTCGTTGTACTTCACTGGCCGTACGGGGGTAAGGTGCCGATATGAGCAGCAGCAACGACGCCTGGATCGAACGGGCCCGGCGCGAGGTCCCGCCCCGCAAGCTGGAGAAGCAGATCGCCATCGTCCGCCAGGCCTGCCGGGTCTTCGGCCGCGAGGGCTACGCGCGCGCCTCCGTCGACTCGCTCGCCGCCGCGGCCGGCGTCTCGACGCGCACGCTCTACAACCACTTCCCGGGCGGCAAGGCCCAGCTGTTCCAGACCGTCATCACCTGGACGGCCAACGAGGTGCGCGACGCCCAACTGGCCACGATCCACACCCTGCTGAACCCGGAGCGCCTGCCCCACCCCGACAACCTCGAACGCGATCTCGTCGCCGTCGCCCGCGCGTTCGCAGACCTGATCACCGACTACCCGGACCACTTCGCCCTGGTCCGGCACATCCACGCCGAGGCCGACCACGTCCCCGCCGAGGTGCTCGCCGCCTGGCGGGAGGCCGGGCCCGCCTCGGTCGCCGCCGCCTTCGCGGTCGCGCTGACCACACTCGCCGACGGCGGCCTGCTCGACCTGCACGGCAACCCCGAGCTCGCCGGCATCCACTTCACGGTGCTCACCTCGGGACTGGTCCTCCAGACCTCCCACTACGGCGTCCTGCCGCTGCCGGATGACGTGACGGACCGCCTGCTCAGGGGCGGCGTGGCGGCCTTCCTGCGCGCCTACCGGGCCGAAGGCACCGAAGCCGCGTAGGTACGGGCCTGGGGCCGGGGCCCGGCGGCCCGCTCGGCCAGGACGAGCGCGAAGCCGTGGTTCGCGGCCACGGACCGGATGTGCTCGGCTGACAGCGACCCGGCCCGCTCCAGCGTCAGCGCCGGCAGCCCGCCCCGCCCGTACCCCGCCGAACGGTGGAACGACACCACGCTCACCGACACCGGCGCGTGGTACGGGTACCGCAGCCGGGCCGCCCCGTCGTCCGGGTGCACCAGGACCCGTACGCCCGGCTCGTGACCGAAGTCGCGCACGGCACCCTCGCCGCGCCAATGGGGCAGCTCGCACGAGCGGTTGGCGGAGGTGACGAAGAGGAAGTCCGTGCCGGTCCGCTCCTGGGCGGCGGCGAGGAAGGCGTTCGACGGGCAGTGCCGCCCGGGCGCGACGACCTGCACGGTCCGCACGCCGTCCCGGCCGTCCGTGAGGTGCCCGGGGATCCGGTCGGCGGCGGGCCCCCGGAAACCGAACGGGCCCAGCTCGTACAGCTCCTCCATCAGCGACCGCACCTGCCGCCGCGGCAGGTCGGCCGGCAGCCGGGTCCAGTCGAACAGGCCCGGGATGCCCGCCGGGACGGTGGTGACGCTGCCGGCCCGCCCGTCCGGGCGCCCCTTCAGCCGGTTCACCCGGGCGACCGCCTCGAGGTCGGGCCGTGCGGTCAGCGCGTAGAAGTTGGCGAAGCCGTGCACCACCGCGCGCCCCTCGCCCAGCTCCCGGGCGGCCTGCTGCACGGGCTCGGCATCGCCCAGGACCAGCTCCGTGTCCTCCCGCAACGTTGTCACTCGCACTCCTCGCTCGCCCGTCTGATCGTTTACGGCGTGCAACGATCCCGGCCCTCTTCGGTCACCTGGCCGGAAACACCGCCTCCCGGAACGCGTCCCGCACCGCCGTCACCGGGCCGGTGTCGCGCGTGAAGTACAGCTTGTTGGTGAGCAGCACCGCCCAGCGGCGACGGCTCGGACTGACCCACATCCCGGTCCCGGTGAAGCCGTAGTGCACCCACACGTCGTCCCGTACCGCCGTGCCGGGCGCCGGATGCCAGAACAGTCCGCGCACGGGGGAGAGCCGGCCGGTACGGGCCCGCAGCGAGTCCGCCGCCCACTCCGCCCCGAACGGCGGCCGCACCGGATCGAGCACCTGCCGCAGGAACCGCCCGAGGTCGCCCGCCGTCGAGAACGTCCCCGCGATCCCGCACGCACCGCCGAGCAGCCGCGTCGAGAAGTCGTGCACGGTGCCCTGGAGATGGCGCCCGGACTCCTCGTCGTACTCCGTCGGCGCGCAGCGCGCGGCCGCCGCGGCGGGCAGCGGCCCGTACCGCGTCTCCGCCATCCCGAGCGGCCCCCACACCCGCACCTCCGCCAGCTCCCTCAGCGGCCGCCCGGTCAGGAACTCCGCCAGATACCCGAGCACCAGCGCCGCCCGGTCGGTGTACTCCACCGCCTCCCCGGCCCGCCGCCGCAGCACCTCCCGCAGCACCCCGTCCCGCACGTCCTGCGGATCCGTCCCGTACAGCGCCCGGAGATTGGCCCGTAACGGCAGCCCCGCGGTGTGCGTGAGCAGCTGCAGCGCGGTGACGTCCCCGAGCGGATACCCGGCCACCTCCGGCCAGAAGCTCCCGAGCGGAGCCTCCAGCCGCAGCTTCCCCGCCTCGACGAGCGTCCCGACCACGGGCCACACGGCGATCACCTTGGTGAGGCTCGCCAGGTCGAACAGCGTGTGCGGGACGGCGGGTTCGCCGTCCGGCGCAAGGCGCCCGACCGCCCCGCCCGCCGTCCCCCCGGAGGCATCACCGACCGCCCAGACGGCCCCCGGATACACCCGGTCGCGCACCCCGTCCTGGAGGAGCCGTCCGATGCGGGCGATACGGCCTGGGCCGAGCGTCGTGTTCACATCACCTGTGTACCCGCCGCGACACGGCCGTCACCCCTCGTACGCGCGAGGGCGACCCGTCAGCGGTCCCGGGCGGCCGTGCCGGTTCCACTCGCGCCGGTCCGGCCACAGCAGGCCCGGACACCCCTCCTTACGAGGCCGCCCCTGGCCGATTCCAGCCGGACAGATCCAGCCACCCGAGGCGCACCCCCCGGGCGCCCCCGTGCCCCGGCCGAAACCCACCCCCGACCAGCAGAAAGACCCTCCCGAAGGAGGGTCTTCGTCGTGCGCCCCCGGCAGGACTCGAACCTGCGGCCAAGTGCTTAGAAGGGACTTGGCCGCACCAGGGGTGACGGCTTGCTGACCTGCTGCGTTGCCCGCCAGCGAAACTCGGCCCTCGCTCTTCTCTCGCGTATTCACCGGAGAAGGCCGTTCCGCTTCTGTGGCCAGTCCTTCGTCAAGGTCTGCGCGCTGCTGCGTCCAGTAGCGCGTTGAGGTGCTTTCGGGCGTCTTGGCCTTTGTGTGCCCCCGCTGCGATGGCCGCCGGCAGCCAGGCTGGGCCCTTGGCCACGTCTACAGAGCGTGCGAAGTGCTCAAGCTCGCCCACGTGGACGGGAACGATGCCTGCCTGCCTCAGTCCTTCGAGGAGGGAGCTGGCGGCGGCGTGTTCAGTCCGAAACGCAAGCTCGCCGTACTGCTTGAGCGCCGCCCACGGACTCTCCTTTGCCCGCAACTGGGCTGAGAACTCTCTGCGAACGGCGGACGTGTATGCGTCTCCCTTTCGGCTCTCGAAGATAGCGTTCAAGGATTGCAGGACGTCTTGAATTAGCGTCTTGTCTTGCGGTTGCCTGAACTGCGCGGTAGCTTTGGCATAGTTCCCTTCAAGCGCTCCCCAATCTGCATTCATGGCTTGAACGAGAGTGCGAAGCTTATTCTTGTCGTTCAGGATGTCGAGGTCGGGACTCACGACTACCGGAACTCTCACCGATCGCAGAAGCTTTGCCAGTCGTGGGAAACCATCCTTTCCTCCTGCGGGCACGAAGAGGATGTCGCGAGGGGGCGCTCCGGATCCTTCCGTAGTGGGCAGGCATTCGAGTGTTGAAGCGTAAAAGGTGCAATCTCTTTCTGCCTCCGCCAGGATGACGGCCTTATGAAACAATCCGTCTAGTACATTGGTGTATCTCAGGACGGGGTCTTCCCAAATCTGCTTCAAATCGTCAACGTTCAGTTGGTGTCCACGCGAAATCCATTCTTCGCTTCGATCCAATCGAATGATTGAAACCTCGGATCCGGCTTGCAGGATACCTGCAAGGATATTTCGATCGTGCGTTGCGAGGATGATTTGAGTGCTCTTTGACTGCGACAGCTCGCCAAGGATTCTTCCCAGAGCGAAGGCTTGGGGTGGGTGCAGGAATGCCTCTGGTTCGTCGATGAGTACGACTTCATGTGAGGCCGTAACGAGCGGCATCATCAACCCAATCAGACTCCTCATGCCGTCGCCTTGGGTCATTAGCTCGGGAAGGCTCTCGATATCCAACCAGTATTCTTCCGTGACTTCATCGATTTTTGGGCTCGAGAGTTTAGGCCTTCCAACGCGCAGGATCAGGTTTCTTCCGACGCTATCGAGAGTAATCTCTTGACCGAAGACTTGCTGTGAGATTGCGTTGATCTCGCGGGTAAGATCTGGTCGATCCTGAAGGACGTGCAACGGATGATCGGCGGGGTCGCTGTAGCGAACCCTTTTCTCTTGGGATTGAATGAAACTCAGTCGTTGCCAGGCGTCGCAGAAGAAGCAGAGGAATTCACTCGCCTCCTGGGCTCCGGCAGGAAGATTCATGTCAGAGAAGATGCTTTGGAGGGACGCTTTTCTGATGTGTGTCCCTGGGGCCTTAAAGTATGTATCGCCGGGTGATGGTTCATAACTCTTCGCGTGATTCGAAACCCAAGCGATAGCGTCGGCGGCACTCCCTGTGAAACTTAGTTGAACACTAGAAACCGCTGTCTGATTTCCCGATCCTTGTCCGCGGGGACCATTCTTTGCGAGGTTCGCCAAGTCTCTGAGGAATGTGGACTTGCCGACGTTGTTCGGGCCGACGACGACAGTTACGCCATTTTTCGGTAGCTGAAGGGTCTCGCCGTCCTTGAGGGTCACGGATGAAATATTGAAGGAGAATCTACTTGCGTCTCCGTCGGTAGATTTGGGGTTCATTTCTCTCCCTATGCCTAGAACCCCTCAGGGTATCGTTGCTGGCTGTGGTTTGTGGGGGAATCTCCCGGTGCATGCTCGTGCAGTCAGTGCAGCCCTCGCGGGAGGGCGCGCCGGCCCGGTTAGCCGATGCTCGACGCTCTCGCTCAAGGTCCTGGCCGGATACCGGAGAGGGGCCGTGCGAGGCTTGGGGGTCAAGGCGGGAGTGGAGAAGGAGATCAGGTGGCGGAGCAAGCGAGCCCTCGCGGGACCTTCCTGAAGATTGCGGATCAGCTCAAGGCTCAGATCGCCGCCGACGCGAGCATGACCGAGCTGCCGTCGCTGGCGGAGGTCACTGCCGAGCATGGCGTATCTCGTGGGGTGGCCCTCCGGGCGTTCCGTGCGCTCCAAAAGGAGGGCCTTGCCGAGCCGGTGCCGGGTTCCCGGTGGCGTGTGGTGCGGGCGGGGGAGTCCGTCGACCGCCGGCCGCTGCCCGAGCGGATCGCCGCGCTTATCACGGCTGAGGGTCTGGAGGTGGGGGCAGTCTTCCTCAGCGAAGGGGAACTGAGTACCCGCCTCGGGGTGTCCCGCCCCACCATCAGCAAAGCCATGGGTCAGTTGGAGGCCGCCGGCCTGCTCACCGAAGGAGGGCAGGGGAAGCGCCGGTCCGTCCGGGCCCTGCCGTCTCAACAGGAGGACTCGAAGTCTTGACCACTGCCACACTCACCGAATGGGCCTACCCGCTCGCGCAGTCGCTGCTCGCAGACCCACTCCCGCGTCGCTGGCAGCACTCCCTCGGCGTCGCCGAGCGGGCGCGAGCGATTGCGGAGATCCTGGGGCCGGACGCCGAGCTGCTGGAAGCCGCCGCGGTTCTGCACGACATCGGCTACTCGCCCGACCTCGCCAAGACCGGCTTCCATCCGCTCGACGGCGCCCGCTACCTCCGGAGTGTCGGCGCTGACGAGCGCGTCGTGCGGCTGGTCGCTCACCACTCCTGTGCCTGGATGGAGGCGGAGGCGCGCGGAATGCGGGAAGAGCTGGAAGCCGAGTTCCCTCGCGAGGAGGAGCACCTGGCGGACGCGCTCTGCTTCTGCGACATGAACACCACGCCGGACGGGACCCCCACGAACCCCCTGGACCGCATCAACGAGATCGCCGGCCGCTACGGCGCAGACAGCCTGATCGGGCAGTTCATTCGGCGCGCCGAGCCGGAGATCCTGCTGTGCACGGTCCGCGTGCTCACCAGGGTCTCCGAGGCGAAGGTTGCCGCGGCTCAGCCGATGTAGGGCGCGCTGCGGCTCCCGTCCAGCGCGTGCTGGATACGGAGCCGCATCGTGGAATGGATATCGAGTTCGGCCAGGTCCGCCGGGTCCACCCAGCGGACCTGTGTCGTCTCGTTGCTCGTGCGGATCTCCCCGCCGACCGGCCGCGCGCGAAAGCAGATGCTGAACTGCTGCCGTGCCTCGCCGTCGTCGTACAGCATCACGTGCCCGGGGTCGGTGTAGATCCCGGACAGGTCGAGCACCTCCGCCTTGATGCCGGTCTCTTCCCAGACCTCTCGCACCACGGTGTCGCTGATGGACTCGCCGACGTCGTGGCCGCCGCCTGGCAGAGCCCAACGGCCGTTGTCCGAACGCTGGATCATCAGCACCTGACCGGCGTCGTTCTGCACGAATGCCACGACTGAGGGGACCACGCTGTTCGCGGCCGGCGCGTCGGGGTCGTGAAGGTAGTCGATGCGTCCCATGCTCAGGCTCCCGTGAAGTCGTGGTCGGCGACCGGGCGCGCGCCGCCCCAGGTCTGTTCGATGCTATTGGCGTACGTGTCGAAGAGCCCGCCGCCGGGCATCCGGCGCAGGTGGAGTACGGGCGCCATGTACGCCCCAATCCCGTAGACGTGGGTGTTGACGAGCATCTCGTCGTCCGCGCGGAAGAGCGAGTTGTACAGCGTCGCGTCGTGCAGCCGGATCCCGATCTCGGGGTGGCTGGCGAGGAGCGGCCGGTAGTTCATGAGGGCGTTGCGGATCTTGCCGTCCATGATTCTGTGCCCCTCGTCGATCCCGCGCTGCCGGACCGCGTCGCACGTCGGGTCGCCGAGCAGGAGTCGCACCTGGGCAGTCGCCGAGACCTTGCTCTTCAGGATCTGGTGAAACTGGGGGTCCTCGGAGAGCCACAGCCCGGCGTAGACCAGCACGTCAACGTGCTTGGAGGCGCGGCCGTACATCTCGCGCCAGAGCCCCGCCGGCACCATGTGCCGGTGCGGGTAGACCGTCACGATCTCGGCCTTGCTCAGGTCCGTAGACGTCTCGACCGCGCGGTCGTCGTCCCACAGTGTCGTCACGTCGGTGCCGAGCTTGGCCGCCACGGCGTACTGGTGGCGCCGGTACGGAACCTTCCCCTGAGTGATCCAGCGCTCGACCGTCTTGGGGTTGACCTCGATGGTCTCGGCGAGCTGCTGAACGGTCATGCCCTTAGCGAGCAGGGCGGACCGTAAGCGCTCATTGGGCTTGGGCATCTTCACCCCCGCGTGGGACGTCTTGGGATGTCTTGACCGTAGCCAGAAGGCCCTGAGGTGTCCACGCGCGGGGTGAACAACGCCCCTGACCTGGCGCGATTCTGATGGTGCGCCAGGAAGTCCCGGCGCGAAAGCGAAGAGCCCTTGCGGCCCTGCTTGACGAGACACGATGCAGTACCTGTAATAGAGGTATCGCATCGAGCTCCCGCAAGGAGAGCTTGGGGGAGCCCTTCTTTGGGCTGCCCCACTGCACGACACAGGAGCCCCGCGTTGGTCGGGGGGAGGCGGCCCGGCGCCTTGTCATTAACCGGAGGGCTTAGACCGAAAGGTCACGTTCCCATACGCCTTCGCCAGGCATGGCGGCTCTACCTGACACGGGAGTCGCAGACCTGAAGGGGACATCGCACTACCCATCTCGCCGCAGCCGTTCGGCTGCGGCCGGTTGCCTCCTCTGCTCGTCCGGTCCCGTTGGGGCTGTACGGGCGGGGCTGAGGGGAGCCGGAGATCCCTGGTTCTAACGGCGTGAGCCCCCGGCGGTAGGACGCCGGGGGCTCGGTTCGGGCCGTTCCTGTCAGAGAGGAACACACCCAATGAAGTCCATCGCTGCACTTCAGGCCGTTGTTACGGCCGTCGCGTTCGACGGTGAGCCGTCGGGCGCGGAGCTGGACGCGATCGAGCAGGAGATGCCGCTGATCCTGGCGGAGGTCGAGCTGCTCGACGCGCAGATCATGACCATCGACCGTCCGGCGAGCGAGCTGGACGGCCGGCGCATCCGCCGTGCCCGCAACCGGGTCCTGGCCGAGCGCCGCAACCTCACGAACCGCGCCGGCCTGGCGCGGGCGGGCGGTGCCGCATGATGACCACCGCCCCCGACGAGAAGGTGCTGTTGGACCACCGGGGCAGCCGTCGTCCCACCTTCGACATCCCGCTCGACTACGAGCAGGCCCGTCTCGGCATGGCGTTCCATGAAGCCGGTCACGCGGTCGTCGCCATTTCCTACGGCGTGCACGTGAAGACCAGCGAGGTCATCGCCTGGAGCACCGGAAGCGACGGTTACGCGCTGACCGGGAACACCTCCTTCCAGTCCGACGACGTCAGTCCGTGGCACTTCGCCGCGCAGTGCGCCGCTGGCGAGATCGCGCACGTGCAGTACCTCATGGCCTACGGCCTGTGGACGCCGGAGCGTGCCGCTGCCTGCGCCGCCGACCACGACCGCGACCAGGCGATCGACGTTCTTATCCAGTTCGGCTACTGCCTCGGCCGCGACCATGTCCCGGCCGGCGGGAAGTCCTGGGGTCAGGTGCGGGGCATGGCTCGGCGCCGGGTCGGGCTGCTGTGGCGGGAGATTCGCGCCGTGGCCCACGCCATGAACGAGCAGACCAAGCTCACCGGCGAACAGATCGCCGCCATGACCGGCCTGGTCAACGCCCCGCTTCCCGAGGGAGTGGCAGCGTGAGCGAGCAGACCGAATCCATCGACGCGGTCATGGACCTGGTGGCCGCGATCGTCGAGGCGCTGACTGTGCCGTTGCCGTCGCTCGCGCCGGCCGATGAGCGAGCCCACTACCGGCTGCTCGACAACCGCACCGCGGAGCTGCGAGCGACCCTCATGGGCGTCCTGAAGCACCCCGGGCCGCTCGACGACACGGCGACCATCATCCGCCGCGGTGTGGCCGACCTTCCCGTCACCTACCCCCCGTTCCGCTTCGAGGAGCCGGAGGGTGAGGGATGAACGCCACTGGTAAGCCGCTGAGCCGAGTCCAGAAGGTGGTGCTGGGGCTCGCGTTCGTTCCGATGCTCGCCACGGGCGGCGCCGGCGCTTTCGGCACCTTCACCAACATCCGGGCCGCCTACGGCTCCGGCACCGCGGTGGGTGCGGTCGCGGCTGGCGAGGGCGCGACGGCCGTCCTGGCGATCGTGCTGCTCGGTCTGACGCTACTGGGGCAGTCTGCCCCGGTGGTGATCCGGGCGGGGCTGTGGGCTCTTCCCACTGCCGCCTCGGCGATGTCGGCGATGGCGGCCAAGACGCCGGGCGAGATGGTCATCTACGCGCTGACCCCGCTCGGCATGACCGCGTCGGCCGAGGGCGCTGCGTTCCTCGCTCGGCGGATCGTGGTCTATCGCGACGGCCGCGACGCCGAGGCTGAGCGCCGCGCGGCCGAGGTCGTTCAGTCCCTCGCCTATCACCGGGCGCGGGCCGCGAACCACCCCGACGAGAACGTCCGACGCAAGTCGGACCTGAAGTCATGGAAGCTCGCGCGGAACGTCGGCGCCGGCGACCTCGCCCTCGGCGAGCGACTGCTCGACGTCCAGCGCGCCCAGCTCACCGAGGGCGCCAACGCCGCCCTCGCCGCCATGTTCACCATCACGACCACCCCGGAGCTTCCCGCCGGACCAGTCGAGCAGCCGGGCGGCATGACGGTGGAGCTGGAGGTCGACCGGTCTACCCGACTGACCCCCTCCGCGAATGCGGAGGAAACAACCCAGATCGGCATGGAACGGTCTACCTCTGAGCAGCCCGTTCCGGCCCTGGAACCGGTCCCGCTCGACCCCGACCCGTGCGACCTGTTCGAGCCGGAAGAGTCCACCCCGCCCGTCGTGGTGGAGCCGGTGGAGTCGACCGGTCCGGCCGTGGTCCGGGCGGTCGCCGCCGAGCAGTCGACCCCGCGTCGGGTGACCCGCCGGGTGCCCGAGGCGGCCAAGACCACGGTGCCACGCCGCTCCAAGGACGAGCTGTTGGCCGAGGCACGTCAGTTCACGGAGTCGTGGCCAGTTGAGCATCTGACGGCGGACCGGATCCGCAAGGCGCTGCGCACGTCGCCGGAGAAGGGGCGGTGGCTGCGCGACACGCTGAAGGCTGAGAGGACGGCCGCGGCGTGAGCACGATCCCCGTCTACCGCTGGCGTCTCGCGCCGGAGGGGTTGGCGACGGTCGGGCAGCTCCGGGCGCAGGGTCTGCGCCCGGGTGGTCAGGACGTCGCCGCTCAGCTCGAACGGCCCCGCCGCCGGCGCGGCCCGCTCGTCGCGTTCCTCTACCGGGTCGACCTGGCGCTGCCGGTCCGCCCGATGACGCCCGCGAAGTGGGCCGCCCTGGAGCGCGCGAACGCTGCTCGCCGAGTGTGCCCGCAGTACGGCCAGGACGTGGGCTACCGCATCCCGCCGACGCTCGGCATGTGCACCCCCTGCGCCTTTCCCGACACCGCCACCGCCGCGTGAGCGGCACCGAGGAGACGACCGTGAACAACCGACGCGACGACCCGCTGTTCATCGCCTACATGCGCTCCTTCGAGGCGTCCGTCACGCACGCCGGCGCCTGCCTGGACTGCCAGGAGGAAAGGCCGTGCGCCGTGGGCGACCCCATCCACACCGAGTTCACCGCCCTCCAGGACGCCTGGACGGAGCGGGCCCGAGCCGAAGGGAAGAAGCCGTGAACAACCTCCCCGAGCCCGTCCGGGTCGTTCAGCTCCCGGACGGCACCTACACCTACGCCGACCAGCTGCCCGCCGTCTCGCAGTCGGCGGCACCGCAGGTGATCCACCAGCACATCCACCAGGCGCCGCCCGACCGCACGGTGCAGCGCATCGCGCTCGGCTCCGGGGGCGGCGCCGGCGCGGTCGCGGCCGGGGTCTACTTCGGCCCACTACTCGTCGGCGCGCTGACCGCGATCGCCGCGAACCTGGCCCTGCTCGCGTTCCTCGCCGTCGCCCTCGCCTGGGGCGTGGTCACCGTCGTCCGCAGCCTCGGCGGACCGGAGGGCAAGAGCGCGGCCAAGACCCTCAGCCGCGCCCGCCGGAAGGGGAAGTGACATGTTCCGCGCCGGAGACAAGGTGCTGATCCTGGCGTGTGAGGACGACCCGCGCGCGGTCGGCAAGACCGGCCGGGTCCTGGACGAGGTACCGCCCGGCCCGCTCACCAACGGCCGCTGGACGGTCAACCGAATCAGCATCGGGATCCGCCCGGTCCTGGTCCACAGCCACGAGATCCGCAAGGTCGACTGACGCCTGCCTGTCCACCCCCGGAGCCATCGCGCCGGGGGTGGGCGGGGAGCCGGGACAGTCCCGCGCCCACCACACCCACCTGGGAGAACCCGATGTTCGGCACCAACCGCAAGTCCATGGACTGGTCCTGCTGCCCGGGCTGCCGCAAGCCGGTCCCGCGCCCCAACCCGCCCAAGTGCCCCCGCTGCAAGTTCACCCTGCACCGCTGACCGATCCCGCCACTCACCGCATCGTCTGGAGGCATCCGATGGCCAGGAAGAACGCCGAGCCGGACCCGAACTACCCCAAGCTCACCGCCGGTGAGCACGCCCGTATCGCGTTCAACGTCGCCCGCATGTGCAAGCGCTCCCTCGCCGGCGAGAACGCCGACCGATCCGACCTGGAGCGCAGGGTCGACCGCATCATCGACCGCGCCCGTGACCGAGCCGAGAAGAACGACCGCAAGTAGCTGTGCCCCGGGGCGGCCGACAGCCGCCAAGCATCACCGGCCGCCCCGGGCTCTGCACCACCGCCCCGTTTTCGAGCAGCAGCAGGAGACCAGCATGACCGAGATGCCCGCGGCCGCGCACCTGCGCCCGGTGCCCGACCTCGACCTCGACGATGAGACGCCCACCGCGCCCACGCTGGTGGACAACCCGAACCTGCCCGACCCGAAGGTGACCGTCGAGAAGCGCAAGCCGGTTCTCGCCGGATGGCTCACCAACCGGCGTGACTTCCTCGCGACCGCCCGCCACACGTCCGCGAACGTCGGCTACGCCGCGCTCTACCACGGCGTGCGCATCCCGGTGTATGCCGGGCGTCTGGCCCTGATGTCCCCGCGCGGCGCGTGCCGGTTCGTCGCCTCCACCAACCGGTGGGTGTGGGACCGTGAGGCCGCGCCGCTGCGGGACTACGCGGTGCGGACCGAGGACGTCGAGGAGTACATGCGGCTGTCGAAGCTGCGGGCCGGACGCATCCGGCTGCGCGGTCTCGTCACCCTCGTGGCCGCGGTGTTCGGGGTCGGGTTCGCGCTGTGGCTGTACGTCGTCGCCCCCGCCTACCTGTACGTGTTCGCCGCGGGCGGGGTGCTGCTGCTTGGCGCGGCCGGCCAGCAGCCCGACGCCCCCGTCGTCGGCCCGGCCGTACTGAAGACCGAGGTGCAGAAGCTCACCGGGTCGATCGTGCTGCGCGGTCTGGACTCGATCGGCAACGCGAAGATCTCCGCCGCCATCAAGAAGGGCGGCGACATGAACGGCCTGCGGTTCGTCTCCGAGATCGTCCGGGACGGGCCCGGCTACCGCGCCGACCTCGACCTCCCCTACGGCGTGACGCCCGAGGACATCATGGACGCCCGCAAGCCCCTCGCGTCCGGCCTGCGCCGCAAGACCGGCTGCGTGTGGCCGTCCCCGGACCCGACCGAGCACGAGGGCCGCCTGACGCTGTGGGTCGGGGACAAGCCGATGAACGAGACCACCAAGCCCGCCTGGCCGCTGCTGAAGACCGGCACGGTCGACCTGTTCAAGCCGGTCGTCTTCGGCAACGACCAGCGCATGCGCGACGTCTCGGTGACGCTCATGTTCGCCTCTATCGTGATCGGCTCGATCCCCCGCATGGGCAAGACGTTCCTGATGCGGCTGCTCCTGCTGATCGCCGCCCTCGACCCGCGCGCGGAGATCCACGCGTACGACTTCAAGGGCACCGGAGACTTCGGCGCCCTGGAGCCGGTCTGCCACCGCTACCGCGCCGGCGAGGACGACGAGGACATCGAATACGTCGTCGCCTCTCTGCGAGAGCTGCGCGAGGAGCTGCGGCGCCGGGCGAAGGTCATCAAGTCACTGCCCCGCTCGCGCTGCCCGGAGTCGAAGGTCACCCCCGAGCTGGCGAGCGACAAGAGCCTCGGGCTGCACCCGATCGTCGTCGGGGCCGACGAGTGCCAGGTTCCCTTCGAGCACGACGAGTACGGGGCAGAGATCGAAGAGATCTGCACGGACATCACCAAGCGCGGTCCCGCGCTCGGCATCGTCGGCATGTTCGGCACCCAGCGCCCCGACGCCAAGTCCCTGCCGACCGGCATCAGCGCCAACGCCGTCCTGCGGTTCTGCCTGAAGGTCATGGGCCACACCGCCAACGACATGGTCCTCGGTACCGGCGCCTACAAGGCCGGATACCGGGCCACGATGTTCTCCCGCTCCGACCGCGGCATCTGCTGGATGGCCGGCGAGGGCGACGACCCCCGCATCGTCGCCTCCGCGTTCGTCGATGCCGTCGCCGCCGAACAGGTCGTCGCCCGCGCCCGCCAGGCCCGCGAGGAGTACGGCAACGTCACCGGCCACGCCATCGGCAAGGGCCCCGACAAGACCGCCGGCACCGACATCCTCGCCGACATCCTCGACGTCATCGCCGCGGACGAAAAGGCCGTGTGGTGCGAGCGGATCGCCACCCGCCTGTCCGAGCTGCGCCCGGACACCTACGCCGGGTGGAAGGGCGAGAACGTCACCGCCGCGCTCAAGCCCCACGGCATCAAGCCGGGCCAGGTCTGGGGCACCACCGACGACGGCAAGGGCGCCAACCGGCGCGGCATCGACCGCGCCGACATCACCGCCGCCGTCACGAAGCGTAAGGCCGAACGGGACGCGGCCTGACCCAGCAGCACTGCTAGACCTAGCACCCGCGCCTGCTAGGTCTAGCACCCCCGCTAGCACCCAATAGGGCCACTGACCTGCGGACTAGCGTCTAGCGGGCCATCTGCGAAAACCCCTGGAAACCGCCCCTGACGAAGGAAGGTGGCCCCTCCATGGCCATCGCTAGCCTCGCCGCCCTGCTCACCCTCGCCGGTTACGCACTGTTGTGTGCCGTGTCGCCGTTCGCCGACTGCCGCAAGTGCCGCGGACTCGGCTCCAAGGTCGTCCTCGACCGCAAGGGCCGCCCCAAGCGAGACAAGACCTGCCGCCGCTGCAAGGGCCGCGGCAAGCGACTCCGCCTTGGCCGACGCCTGCACAACCACAGCCGCGCCATCCACCACGCCGGCACCCGCTGAGGCACGAAGCGGCCGACGGCGCCCGTCATCAGACGTACCCCGCTCCTAGCTGGAGCCAGGCGGACGCGCCGTCGGCCATGCCCCGAGCTTGTCAGCACCCGGGGCCCGCGCAGCCTACCCAGCCACCCCGACCAGCCGCCAAGGAGTAACCAGCATGGCCGTGACCATATCCCTGGTCTTCCTCTTCGGACTCGTCCTGTTCTTCCTCCTGCGCTCCAACAGCCTCAGCTACGGCTCCGCGTTCATCGCCGTCGGATTCGGCTTCTTCCTCGCCTCCACCGGCGCCGCCGGACCCATCAACAACCTCGCCAACGCCGTCCTCGACGCCATCCCCCACCTCTGTGCATGGACGCCGTCCCCTACCTGAACTGGGGCGACGCTCGGCACTTCGACCGCTTCCAGGACCGGCCCTGCTGCCTGTGCGGCAGGTTGACCCCTCTGCGGTCCCATGCCGACGAGCCCGTCCACAAGGTGTGCGCGGAGGAGTGGAACGCCACCCACCCCGGTGAGCCCCGCCTCTACACCGTGCCCGACAAGAACCGCCCGGACCGCCCCCAGCACGACGTCGGCACCTGGCGCTTCCACAACGACGGCCCCACCACCCCGATCCTGTCCCGCCCGGTTGGTACCGCGACCTCGCCGTACCGCGAACCGGACGACGACGACGGCGACCTCACTCTGTTCGCCGTCTGACAACGCCGAAGGCGGCCCCCTCACGCCAATGACCGGGGCCGCCCTCATCCACCCAACTCAACAGTGGAGGTCACCAGCATGACCCATCCCGTCCTCATCCGGCGAGAGCACGGCACCCGGCCGTTGCTGCTGGATCTGTTCTGCTGCGCCGGCGGCGCCGCCATGGGCTACCACCTGGCCGGGTTCGACGTCGTCGGCGTCGACATCGCCCCGCGCCCGAACTACCCCTTCACCTTCGTTCAGGCCGACGCGCTGGAGTACCTCGCGGACCTGATCGCCACCGGTGAGATCGAGCGGTACGCGATCGCCCATTCCTCCCCGCCGTGCCAGGCCGAATGCGCCCTCACCATCGGCACCAACCGCTCCCGAGGCTGGGGTCGCGACCACGCCGACCTGGTACCCCCGACCCGCATTCTGCTGGAGGCGTCCGGCCTGCCGTACGTCATCGAGCAGCCCAACGGCCGCGCCGAGATCCGCAAGGACCTGACCCTGTGCGGCGAGATGTTCAGTCTCGGCGTCCTGCGACACCGCAACTTCGAGCTGGGCCGCTGGACGGTCGCCCGGCCCGCCCACGTGAAGCACCGGGGCCGGGTGCGCGGGTGGAGGCACGGGGAGTTCTTCGACGGCCCGTACGTCGCCGCCTACGGCAACGGCGGCGGCAAGCCCACCGTCCCGGAGCTTCAGGCGGCGATGGGCATCACGTGGACCGACGTCCGCGAGGAACTGACCGAGGCCATCCCGCCCGCGTACAGCCGCTGGATCGGCGCCGCGTTCCTCGCCCAGACCCGGACGGGGGTGGCGGCATGATGACCGCCGTCGCCCTGAGCACCGCGCTCAGGCTCGCCGCCGGCGGGCTGCCGGTGCTGCCACTGAGCATCGACAAGCGGCCGTTCGGCAACTGCCCCGAGTGCGCAGACAACGCGTGCGGCGGGCGGCCGAACATGAAGACCCCCGGCCCCTGCCTCTGCCCGCGGCCGTGCCACGGCTGGGCCGCCGCCACCCTCGACCCCGACGTGCTGTCCTCCGGCCCCTGGGCGGCCGCCTGGCGCCGCGCCGGGGCCGTTGCCTACCACCCCGGCGGCGCCGGCGTCACGGTCGTCGACCTCGACAACGCTGACGCGGTCGAGTGGGCCCGCGCGACGCTGCCGGCCACCACGACCGTGGCCACCACCCGCGGGGAGCACTGGATCTACCGGGGGACGATCCGATCGGTCAACGCCGTCCGCGATGGTGTCGACATCAAGTCCCTGATGTCCTACGCCCGCTGGCTCGGCGGCGGCACCGGCACCATGGCCGAGCTGCCGGACGTCGTGCGGGCGCTCGCAGAAGAGAAGCCCAGCGCGGTCCGGCTGGCGCCGCGCGCCGTGACCGTGCCCGCGCCGGCCGGGGGCGGCGAGTGCTGCCACCGGACGCCCGCCTACCTGGAGCGCGGCATCGCCATGGCCGAGCAGCAGATCACCGCAGCGGACAGCGCGATCCACAACACCGTGTACCGGACGTTCCTGGCGGTGCTGTCCAGGCACGGCCGGTGCGGCTGCCTCACCGAGGCGCACATCGCCCGGCTGTTCACCGCCGCGCAGGCCAAGGGGGAGTCCCCGCGGCACTGCACGGACGCCTGGACCAACGCCACCACGACGCTGGGGCTCTGACCATGTCCGAGGACGAGAAGAACCCGGCCCGCGAGATCATCACCGACTACGCACAGAGCCACTTCCGGTACTTCCGCACGGTCGACGGCACTGTCTACGCCCAGCGCAACGGCCACCCTGTCGCCCGCCCGATCCGCTCCCAGGGGACCACCGGCAGCCACCGCCAGGAACTCATGGTCGGCCTGTTCCGAGACGGGCTCGGCGTCTTCAACGGAACCGCCTTGAAGGAGGCACTCGACTTGATCGAAGCACTCGCACTCACCGAGGACGTCCAGCCCGTCCACATCCGCGTCGCCCCCGGATTCGACGGCGCCACCTGGCTCGACCTCGGCCGCGACGACGGCAAGTCCGTCCGCATCCAGCCCACCGGCTGGGACATCACCGTCCCCGACCCGCGCGAGGTCTGCTGGCGCCGCACCCAGCTCACCGGGGAACTCCCGATGCCGGTCAAGGACACCGACGGCAAGGGCATCGACCTGCTGATGCGGCTGTGCAACTTCTCCGACGCCCGCGCCGAGAGCCTGGCACTGGCCTGGCTGATCGGCTGCCTCGGCCCCGACGTCCCCGTCCCCGCCCCCTTCCTCACCGGCCCCCAGGGCGCCGGCAAGTCCACCGCCGGCAAGATGCTCGTCCGCATCATCGAGGGCATGAGCGGCGACCTGCGGCGCGCCCCGAAGGACGAGGAGAACCTGATCACCGCTGTCGCCGCCGGATGGGTCACCGGCCTGGACAACCTCTCCCACCTCGGCCCCGACCTTTCCGACCTGATGTGCTGCATCGTCACCGGCGCCGAGAACATCAAGCGCGCCCTGTTCACCGACGGCGATGTGGTGCGCGCCCGCTACCGCCGGCCGATGCTGCTGACCGGCATCGACGTGGGCGTCATCCGCCCCGACCTCGCCGAACGCCTCCTTCCCCTCCGCCTGGAGCGCCCGCGGGTGCGGCGGACCGAGGCGGAGCTGTGGGCGGAGTTCGCCCGGGACCTGCCCCTGATCCTCGGCTCGGTGCTCGACCTGGCCGTCACGGTCCGCGCGACCGAGGCCGACATCCCCACCGACCTGCGGATGGCCGACTTCGCCCACCTGTGCGCGCAGCTCGACGCATCCCGCAGCCTCGGCGCGCTGGACGCGTACCGGGCGAGCCTGGACGACCTCAACGACGACGTCATCGAGGGCGACCTCCTGGCGCAGACCGTCCTCAAGCACGCCGCCGGCATCGACCCGGGCACGGCGATCCGGATGACGTCCGCCGAGTGGCTGCACGGCCTGACCCAGCTCTACACCGGCGAGGGGGAGTTCAGGCCCCTGCCCAAGGGATGGCCCACCACCGGCAAAGTCCTCTCCGACCGCCTCAAGCGCCTCCAGCCCGTCCTCGCCGCCCGTGGCGTCCTGGTCGACTGGGGCCGCAAGAACAGCGCCCGCTACATCGAGATGACCCGGCCCAAGCTGCCGCAGGACGAGCCCCAGACGATGTTCTAGGGCACCTTGCCAGAGTGGCTCAAGGCGTTGCTCGCGCGCCCCGGGGGCCGTGGTGGCACGACCCCAGTGCGATCATGCAGCGGGTGAGCAACGAGCTGCCCGAGGGCTGGACGATCGAGCGAGTGCGCGCGGAAGCGGCGGACCCTGAAGCGGTCCTGCTGTCCCTCGACCGGCTGGTCGTGATCGAGGAGATCGGCCGCACGGACTACACATCGCTCGTCCCCGACATCATCCTGGCCCTTCCGTCCTTCAACATGAGCCTCGCCCGCGTTGACAGCGCCTGGTACTTGGGAGACCTCGAACCCGACGGCTCAATCATCTGCTGGGCCGCTTACGGCACCGACCTGGGCACCGTAATCCGAGGGCTGTGACGAATCGGGCGGGTTGACCTGCTCACCTCCCGCGTCCCTCGCCCGCGAGCCCTACCGCACAGACAAGAGGAGCACCCCGGCCCAGCGCGGGCGGGTGCTCCTCTTGCTCTTCGGCGGCTTGCCGCCGCCCAAGGGGCGTGCCGCTTCGCGGCTCCCCATTCACGCCTGAAGGCGCGCGCAACAACAGAACACAGGCCCCCCTTTTTCCTAAGTAGGAAGACGCTGCGTCACCTGCGTCACCACGGCCCCGAAGACCGCTCCTCACCTGCATGAACGAGGGTGACGCAGAGCTCGAATCTCTGCGTCACCCTTCGTCACCTGCGTCACGCCGTGACGGACGGCTCCGTCACCGGTGACGCAGGCCGCTGCTCGCTGCGTCACCGAAAAGCCACAGGTCAGACACCAAAAGTGACGCTGATGACGCAGTGACGCAGAAATTCCCACCTCGGACAGACGCGGGCTCTTGAGAAGCCCCGCTCCCGGCCGCGTGATGCCTGGTGCCGGCAGCGCGCAACCTACGCCGACCCACAGCAACCCCACCTCCATTCCCTTAGGAGGGACACCCATGGCCGCGCCTAAGACCCGCGCGATGCTCACCGTTCCCGAGCTGTGCGACGAGCTCGGCATCACCCGCTCCACCTTCTACGACTGGCGCCAGAAGCAGCGGGCCCCTCGCTGCATCAAGCTGCCGAACGGCGCCCTCCGCGTGCGCCGGCTCGACCTTGACATCTGGCTGGACGAGCACGAGGACGCTGCTTGATGGACACGACGTACGACGTGAAGTTCTGGAAGACCTCCGTGTACGTGGGCAAGAGGAAGACCACGTACACGGTCCGCTGGATCCTGGAGGGAGAGGAGTGGCGGAAGCCGTTCCACAACGTCGCTCTCGCGGACTCCTTCCGCTCCGGACTGGTGTCCGCCGCGAGGAAGGGGGAGGCGTTCAGCCTCTCCACCGGCTTGCCGGTCTCGTACCAGTCCCGAGCTGCCGGCGTGAAGTGGTACGACTTCGCAATCCAGTTCGTGGACCAGCTCTGGGAGCGGACGTCCGCGAACAATCGGAGGAACGTGGCCAAGGCGCTCACGCCCGTCACGATCGCTCTGCTCCGCTCTCAGCCGACCGCGTTCAAGGGAGTCGACGTTCGTCGGGCCCTCCGCGAGTACGCCTTCAACACCCTTCAGCGGGACCAGGCTCCGCCGGAGGTCGCAGTGATCCTGCGCTGGGTGCAGCGCAACTCGCTCGCCATGTCTGCATGGGAAGACGAGGACACCGTGGAGACGGCACTGCGCGCAGCCGGGACGAAGCTGGACGGCACGCCCGTGGCCGCCAGCTCGGCCCGGCGGACCAAGCGCGTCCTGAACGTCCTCTTCGAGTACGCGGTCAAGAAGAAGGTGCTCACGTCGAACCCCCTCCCGAAGGGCAAGGGCACCAACACCACGGCGACCAAGACGTCCTCCGCCGTCGACAAGCGGTCGCTGCTCAACAGCGAGCAGGCTGCCGGACTGCTCGCGTGGGTCTACGCGCGGCCGCGGGGCGGCCGGCGGCTGCACACCTTCTTCGCCACGATGTACTACGCCGGGGCCCGGCCCGAGGAGGTCGTGGCCATCGACGTCGGGGACGTGCGACTGCCCGCCCCGGGCGCCGAGGACCAGTGGGGAGAGCTGCTGCTTCACACCGCCCACCCCGAGGTGGGCAAGCGGTGGACGGACACGGGAGAGGTGCGAGAGAAGCGTGGGCTGAAGGCGCGGGCCGCGGACGACACCCGCACCGTGCCCTGCCGCCCGGCCCTGACGCGGATTCTCCGCGCCCACATCGAGAAGGAGGGGTTGAAGCCTGGCGATCTTCTGATGCAGGGGGAGAAGGGCGGAGACCTCGCTGGGTCCGTGATCAGGCGGGCGTGGCGGCGAGCGCGGAAGGAAGTGCTCACCCCCTACGAGTTCGGCACGCCCCTGGGCCGCCGCGTGTACGACCTCCGGCACACGTGCTTGACCAACTGGCTCAACGCCGGCGTGCCCGCCGCCACCGTGGCCGAGTGGGCGGGCAACAGCGTCCCGGTGCTGCTCACGACGTACGCCCGCTGCATCGACGGGCAGCTCGATGACCTGAAGAAGCGCATCGAGCAGGCGGGTGAGCTAAGGGATCCGGCCAAGCCCGGGGCTGCCTGAGATCTTCACCGCGTATTCTCCGCAGCCACCCGCAGAAACCCAGTCACGGCCGGACGCAGCCGGACACTCCTTGGGCCCGCCGGGGGAGTGTCCGGCGGCCCGGGACGAT
This sequence comes from Streptomyces sp. NPDC101160, assembly GCF_044768205.1. Taxonomy (NCBI): domain Bacteria; kingdom Bacillati; phylum Actinomycetota; class Actinomycetes; order Kitasatosporales; family Streptomycetaceae; genus Streptomyces; species Streptomyces sp. NPDC101160. Next base: position 134,685 of record NZ_JBIWPJ010000005.1, read on the forward strand.
CGCGAAAACCCCAATTGACCAGCAAAAAGACCCTCCCGAAGGAGGGTCCTGATCTTGCGCCCCCGGCAGGACTCGAACCTGCGGCCAAGTGCTTAGAAGGCACCTGCTCTATCCGCTGAGCTACGGGGGCCCGTGATGGTGGGGTCAAGGATAGGGGTCCGACCACCCTGGCCCGGTTGCTTCACCTGCGTGGCACGATGTGGAGGTTCGGTGAAGCGGTCCGATAATCGCAGGCAGGTGCGATTCGTGCAGCGCTTTTCGCGCCACTCGGGCCGGGTGTTGTGCAGTCGTTATGCCCGGGGGTGCGGTCGAGGTCCCCGGCTACATCCGTTCGGTCGGCGCGCAGGGCCGCTATACGCTTCAAAAAGGCTCCAAAATTGGGCATTCTTCGCATGTGGTGACCTTGGACGAACGGCCTCAGCTGATCGACGCACTCTCCGCCCTGCGCGACCGTGTCGCTGCCGTGCGTCTCCCCCTCCCGCTCCCCGGCGCGCCGCGGGCCCGGCAGACCCGGGCCGAGTTGCTCGCCCAGCTCGACGACTACCTGGTGCCCCGTCTGAAAGATCCCGACGCGCCGCTGCTCGCGGTCGTCGGCGGCTCCACCGGAGCCGGGAAGTCGACGCTGGTCAACTCGCTGGTGGGACGGCGGGTCAGCGAGGCCGGGGTGCTCAGGCCGACCACGCGGACGCCCGTGCTCGTGTGCCACCCGGAGGACCACCACTGGTTCGCCGGAATGCGGGTGCTGCCGCAGCTCACCCGGGTCTGGCTGCCGGCGCAGGACGACGACCACCCGCCCGAGGAGCCGCCCGAGGACAACGCCCTGCGCCTGGAGACCGCCGCCACCCTGCCGCGCGGGCTCGCGCTGCTCGACGCGCCCGACATCGACTCGCTCGTCGTGGAGAACCGGCTCCTGGCCGCCGAACTGATCTGCGCCGCCGACATCTGGGTCATGGTCACCACCGCGTCCCGGTACGCCGACGCCGTGCCCTGGCATCTGCTCCGTACCGCCAAGGAGTACGACGCCACCCTGGTCACCGTCCTCGACCGGGTCCCGCACCAGGTCATCGGCGAGGTGTCGCGGCAGTACGAGGCGCTGCTCGACAAGGCCGGCTTCGGCGACCTGCCCCGGTTCACCATCCCCGAGCTGCCCGAGTCCACCGGCGGCGGCAGCGGGCTGCTGCCCGACAACGCCGTCGCCCCGCTGCGCAGCTGGCTCGCCCACTGCGCCCAGGACCCGGCCGCCCGCCAGCAGGCCGTCGGCCGGACCGCCGCCGGCGTGATCGACTCGCTCGACACCCGGATGCCGGAGCTGGCCGGGGCGGTCGCGGCCCAGTACGCGGCGGCCGTACGGCTCGGCGGCGCCGTCGAGGCCGCGTACGAGGAGCAGGGGCGGCGGGTCCGCGAGCAGGTCCGCCGGGGCGCCGTGCTCGCCGGGGACGCCCGGACCCGCTGGCGCGGGTACCCCCGTGACAGCTCCGCCGACGAACTCGTCGACGCCCTCGTCGAGTCCCTCGCCGCGCTCGTGCAGTGCGCCGCCGCCGCCGCCGACGAGCGGGTGCGGGACGCCTGGCGCCGCGAACCGGCCGCCGGGGCCCTCGTGTCCGGGACGATCGCGGGCGGCGCCCTCGCGTATGGCGCGCCCGCACCCGGCGGCCTCGCGTACGGCGCCCCCGCGTCCGGTGAACGGACCGGGGGGCGGAGGGACTTCGGTAAGGACTCGGGCAAGGACTCCGGCGAGCGGATCGCCATCACCGTACGGCGCTGGCGGCGCGTCCTGGAGGAGATGGTCGAGGAGGAGGTACGGGAGACGGAACGCCCGGCCGCCTCGCGGGGCCCGGTCAGGGCCGGGAAGCGCGCGACCGCCGCCGCGGCCCCCGACACCGAGACCCTCACCGCCCTCCTCGCCGCTGTCCTGCTCGGCGGGCGCCGCACCCGCGCCGCCGGCGACCGGCTCGCCGAACTCCTCGGCGCCCAGGGCGCGCTGCGCCTGCGCGACAAGGGCGGCGAGCTGCTCGCCGCGTATCTCGACCGCGCCCTGCACACCGAACGCGACCGGCTGCTCGCGCCCCTCGACGCCCTCGACGTGACCCCCGAGCCGCAGGCCGAACTGATCGCCGCGCTCTCCGTACTGCAGAAGGAGAAGTGACGCCGTGGACGACGAGAAGCGCCAGGAACCGGGCCGCTGGGACGACGGGCTCATCGCCCGGCGCGCCGCCGACCGGCCGGTCGCGCAGGACGATGCGCCCGCGGGCCAGGACGACGACTCCCTCCCCGCCCTCGGCGGCACCTACGGCGGCGCCCTGCGCAGCCGCCTCGACGCCCTCCACGAGCTCGTCGGCCTGTCCCGCACCCGCGTCGAGAGCGAGGTCCTGGCCGAGGCCGGCCGGGTCCTCGACGAGGCCGCGGCCCGGCAGCGGCTGTCCGCCCGGCACACCGTCGTCGCCATCGCCGGCGCCACCGGCAGCGGCAAGTCGACCCTCTTCAACGCCCTCGCCGGCGTCGCCGTCGCCGAGACCGGACTGCGCCGCCCCACCACCGCCGCGCCGCTCGCCCTCTCCTGGTCCGAGGGGGCCGCGGGACTGCTCGACCGGCTCGGCATCCCCGGCCGGCTGCGCCGCAGGCCGCTCGCGGGCGGCGCGGGCGACAACGACCTCCAGGGGCTCGTCCTCATCGACCTGCCCGACCACGACTCCGCCGTCACCGCCCACCGCGACCAGGTGGACCGGCTGCTCGGCCTGGTCGACGCGGTGATCTGGGTGGTGGACCCCGAGAAGTACGCGGACGCGGCGCTGCACGAGCTCTACCTGCGGCCGCTCGCCGGGCACGCCGAGGTCACCTTCGTCGTCCTCAACCAGATCGACCGGCTCGGCACCGAGGCCGCCGACCTCGTCCTCGACGACCTGCGCCGCCTCCTCGACGAGGACGGCGTGGCGCTCGGCGAGCACGGCGAACCGGGCGCGACCGTGCTCGCGCTCTCCGCGCTCACGGGCGAGGGCGTCCCCGAACTCCGCGAACTGCTCGGCCGGTTCGTGCAGGAGCGCACGGCGCCCGAGCGCCGGCTCGCCGCCGACGTCGACGCCGCCGCGGCCAGGCTCCGGCCGGTGTACGTCGCCGACGGCCGGCCCGGGCTCGGCGAGCGGGCCCGCGACGAGTTCGCCGACCGCCTCGCGCTCGCGGTCGGCGCGCAGGCGGCCGGCGAGGCCGCCGAACGCGTCTGGCGCCGCAACGCCATCCGCGCCTGCGGGACGCCCTGGCTCCGGCTCTACCGCTGGTACGAGCGGGTCCGCGCGCACGGCACCGGCACCGATCCGCGCCTCCAGGCCCCGGCCGAGGACGAGCTGACCGCCCGTCAACGGGTCGAACAGGCCGTCCGGATCGTCTCCGACGAGGCGTCGCGCGGACTGCCCGGGCCCTGGGCGCAGGCGGTGCGCGAGGCGGCGGCGCGCGGCGCGGACGGGCTGCCGGAGGCGCTGGACGAGCTGACGGTGACCATGGGCGACCCGGCGGCCCGGCCGCCCCGGCCCGCGTGGTGGCCGGCCGCCGTCCTCGGGCAGGTGGTGATGACCCTGCTGCAGTTCCTCGGCGCGCTGTGGCTGGTCGGGCAGATCGTGGGCGTCCTGCAGCCGGGGCTGCTCGCGCCCGTCCTCGTCATGGTCGCGGGCATCGTCGGCGGCCCGCTGGTGGAGTGGGCCTGCGCGGCGGCGGTACGGGGGCCGGCCCGGCGGTACGGGCAGGAGGCCGAGCGCAAGCTGCGCGAGGCGGTGGCGGCCTGCGGGCGGGCCCGGGTGCTCGACCCGATCGCGGCGGAGCTGATGCGGTACCGGGAGGTGCGCGAGCAGTTCGTGACGGCCTCCGGCGCCACCCGGGTGGCGAGCCGGATCGCGAGCGGCGGGCGCCTGGGGCCGAGGAGGGCGGGCGCCGGCCGCAGATGAGCGGGAGCGGCCCCGCTCTCGTCGCACCCCGTCACCCGGAAGGGTGGCGGGGTTTTCCACAACTCCCCGCCTGTCCACAGCTCTCAGCGGGATTTCCGGTCCGGCACCAGCATGGAATCCAGGCAACGGAAGCCCGATGAGAAAGAGGTGGGGGACATGAACGAGACGACGGTGACCCTGGTCGGCAACGTGGCGACGAACGTGGAGTACCGCGAGACGGTCACGGGCGGCGTGGCCCGGTTCCGCTTCGCGGTGTCAGCCCGGCGCTGGGACCGCGAGCGCGCGGTGTGGACGGACGGACCGACCAGCTTCTACACGGTGTGCGCCTGGCGCTCGCTGGGGGTGAACCTGGCGGCCTCGGTGTCGGTGGGCGAACCGCTGGTGGTGCACGGCAGGCTGAGGGTCCGTGAGGAGGAGCTGGAAGGGAAGCGGAAGACCTTCGTGGATGTCGACGCGATGGCCGTCGGGCACGACCTGACGCGCGGGACGGCGGCCTTCCGGCGGACCGTGCGGCAGGGGGCGGCGGAAACGCCCGTACCGGAAGGGCAAGTTCCGAAACACTCCGAATCCGAGCCCGATCCCTGGCAGACCCCCGCCGTAACCGTCCCTTGACCGACCGTTGTGGGGATTTGTCGATACCTTGACCTGCTGTTTCGCCTCAACTGGTGGCCGCTGATAACGATTTCGAGTCGGAATGGTTATCAGACCGTACGACGGGATACAGCGCGCTTCCCCGTCCTTAGGATTCCGGTTACTCATGAGGCACTTGCTTCCTGTGGGTCAGTGAGGTGCAGACAGGCGCTCCCCCCACGCGTCTCGATCGAAGGCGCGGAGCAGCCTGTCCGGAGGGGAAATCCATGTTTTCTGTACGGAGGCGCGGCGTTGCCCGCCTTGCCGCCGCGACCGTGGTCTCGGGACTCGTCGCGGCCGGTGCGATAGCTGTCGCGGGACCGGCGGCGGCGGACCAGGGCGGCCAGGGCACCGGTGGTGCCACGGCGACGCTCGGCGGCCTGAAGATCTACGACAGGGTGACCATCGAGGCGACCGGCCAGACGTACGCCGCCGGCCTCTTCAGCATGGACGTGAAGTCCGGTGGGTCCATCCAGACCTACTGCATCGACTTCCACACCAACGCCATCAACGGCGAGGACTACGACGAGGTCGGCTGGGACCAGTCGTCGCTCCACAACAACCCGGACGCCGGCAAGATCCGCTGGATCCTGCAGAACTCCTACCCGCAGGTGAACGACCTCGGTGACCTGGCCAAGAAGGCCGGCGCCGGGAAGCTCACCCCGCGCACCGCCGCCGCCGCCACCCAGGCCGCGATCTGGCACTTCTCCGACAAGGTCGAGGCCACCCCGGTCAACGGCGACGCGGCGAAGCTGACCGACTACCTGGAGGAGAAGGCGGTCGAGCTGTCGGAGCCGTCGGCCTCGCTCAGCCTGTCGCCGTCCTCGGTGGCCGGCAAGGCCGGCCAGCGCCTCGGCCCGATCACGGTCGACACCAACGCCGACAGCGCCACGGTCTCCCTCGCGCCCGGCGCCCCCGCCGGCGTGAAGATCGTCGACAAGGACGGCAAGGCCGTCAGCGGCGTCAACAAGGGCGACAGCAAGTTCTGGCTCGACGTCCCGGCCGGCACCGCCGACGGCGCCGCCGAGGTGAACGTGCAGGCGAACACCACGGTCCCGATCGGGCGTGCCTTCGTCAGCAAGCGGGTCAAGAGCCAGACGCTGATCCTGGCCGGCACCAGCACCTCGACCGTCACCGCCAAGGCGACCGCGACCTGGGCGAAGCAGGGCGCCGTCCCCGCCGTCACGGCCGTGAAGAACTGCGCCAAGGGCGGCGTCGACATCACCGCCTCCAACGAGGGCGACGAGGACTGGACCTTCGACCTGAAGGGCGAGAAGCACACCGTCGCCCCGGGCAAGTCCGAGACGTTCACCGTCCCGGTCGCCGAGGACGAGGCGTACAAGTTCACCATCACCGGCCCGAACGGGTTCGAGAAGGTCATCGAGGGCGTCCTCGACTGCAAGACGGCCACCCCCGGCCCGAAGCCGTCCGACACCCCGTCGCCGTCCCAGACCCCGGCCACCGGTGGCACCACCTCCGGCAGCACCACCTCCGGCACCACCGGTGGCGGCGACCTCGCCGAGACCGGTAGCTCCAGCGCCACCCCGATGATCGCCGGCATAGCCGTCGCGCTCGTCGTGGTCGGCGGCGGCGCGGTCTTCGTCCTCCGCAGGAAGAAGACGGCCGGCCAGTAAGCACCAGCGGCTGACGACGGCCCCGCCGCGCACCGCGCGGCGGGGCCGTCCCGCTGACGGCGCCCACCCACGGTGACCAACAGGTCGCTCAGGGAAGGCGCAGGTCAGGCCGTCCGCGCAGTACTGGTTTCCGCCGACGGGGCTCGGTCAGGCAAGATGGAGTACATCTGCCCACTCACTCCTTGCCGGACGGTTTCTCTTGGCTGAGTACATCTACACCATGCGCAAGACGCGCAAGGCGCACGGCGACAAGGTCATCCTCGATGACGTGACGCTGAGCTTCCTGCCCGGTGCGAAGATCGGTGTGGTCGGCCCGAACGGTGCCGGTAAGTCCACCGTGCTGAAGATCATGGCCGGCCTGGAGCAGCCGTCCAACGGTGACGCGTTCCTCTCCCCCGGCTACTCGGTCGGCATCCTCATGCAGGAGCCGAAGCTGGACGAGTCCAAGACCGTCCTGCAGAACGTCGAGGACGGCGTCGCCGAGATCAAGGGCAAGCTCGACCGGTTCAACGCCATCGCCGAGGAGATGGCCACGAACTACACGGACGAGCTCATGGAGGAGATGGGCAAGCTCCAGGACGACCTGGACCACGCCAACGCGTGGGACCTCGACGCCCAGCTCGAGCAGGCCATGGACGCCCTGGGCTGCCCGCCCGGCGACTGGCAGGTCGTGAACCTCTCCGGTGGCGAGAAGCGCCGCGTCGCGCTCTGCAAACTGCTGCTCGAGGCCCCCGACCTGCTGCTGCTCGACGAGCCCACCAACCACCTCGACGCCGAGTCGGTGAACTGGCTGGAGCAGCACCTCGCCCAGTACAAGGGCACCGTCGTGGCCATCACCCACGACCGGTACTTCCTCGACAACGTCGCCGAGTGGATCCTCGAGCTCGACCGCGGCCGCGCCATCCCCTACGAGGGCAACTACTCCACCTACCTGGAGAACAAGGCGTCCCGCCTCAAGGTCGAGGGCCAGAAGGACGCCAAGCGCCAGAAGCGCCTCAAGGAAGAGCTGGAGTGGGTCCGCTCCAACGCCAAGGGCCGTCAGGCCAAGTCCAAGGCGCGCCTCGCCCGCTACGAGGAGATGGCAGCCGAGGCCGACAAGATGCGGAAGCTGGACTTCGAGGAGATCCAGATCCCGCCGGGCCCGCGTCTGGGCAGCATCGTCGTCGAGGTCGAGAAGCTCAACAAGGCCTTCGGCGAGAAGGTCCTGGTCGACGACCTGTCCTTCACCCTGCCCCGTAACGGCATCGTCGGCGTGATCGGCCCGAACGGCGCCGGCAAGACCACGCTCTTCAAGATGCTGCAGGGCCTGGAGACCCCGGACTCCGGCGAGATCAAGGTCGGCGAGACCGTCAAGATCTCGTACGTCGACCAGGGCCGCGCCAACATCGACCCGAAGAAGACGCTGTGGGAGGTCGTCTCCGACGGCCTCGACTACATCAACGTCGGCCAGGTCGAGATGCCGTCCCGCGCCTACGTGTCCGCGTTCGGCTTCAAGGGCCCGGACCAGCAGAAGCCGGCCGGCGTGCTCTCCGGCGGTGAGCGCAACCGCCTCAACCTGGCGCTCACCCTCAAGCAGGGCGGCAACCTGCTGCTCCTCGACGAGCCGACCAACGACCTCGACGTCGAGACCCTGTCCTCGCTCGAGAACGCGCTGCTCGACTTCCCGGGCTGCGCCGTGGTCGTCTCCCACGACCGCTGGTTCCTCGACCGGGTCGCCACGCACATCCTGGCGTACGAGGGCGACTCCAAGTGGTTCTGGTTCGAGGGCAACTTCGAGTCGTACGAGAAGAACAAGATCGAGCGCCTCGGCCCGGACGCGGCCCGTCCGCACCGTGCCACCTACAAGAAGCTGACCCGAGGCTGATCACTTCATGGCTCGGCACATCTACTCCTGCCCCCTGCGCTGGTCGGACATGGACGCCTTCGGGCACGTCAACAACGTGGTCTTCCTCCGCTACCTGGAGGAAGCCCGGATCGACTTCATGTTCCGGCTGGCGCCGGGGGACGGGAGCCCGTCGTTCTCCGGCGGGTCCGTCGTGGCCCGGCACGAGATCGACTACCTGCGGCCGCTGGTGCACCGGCACGAGCCCGTCACCATCGAGTCCTGGGTGACGAAGCTCGGCGCGGCCTCGCTGACGATCGCGTACGAGATCAAGGACCCGGACGTCACGTACGTCCGCGCGTCCACGGTCGTCGTGCCGTTCAACCTGGAGACGCAGCGCCCGCGCCGGATCTCCGACGAGGAGAAGTCGTTCCTCAAGGAGTACATGGACGACGGGATGACCTCCGCCGCATGACCGCCATCGCGCCGCTGCACTTCGCCGACCCCAGGGAGGCGGCGGGCCTCGCCGCCTTCCTGCGCCGGCTGCTGCACTACGACCGCGCCGCCGCCGTCCGCCTCCAGGCCGGCGGGGGCGCGCTCGCCGTGTTCGGACGACCGCCGTCGTTCGAGGTCATCGCGATCCGCACGGCGCGGCTGGTCGACGCGGCCGACCTCGACGTCACCGTCTCGGCCGGCGAACTCCTCGAAGGCGTCGAGGAGACGGCCGGCAAGGCGATCCTCCCTGGCTCCGTCACCGGCCCGCCCTGGGCCGGAGTCCTGCCGCCGCGCGCCGGCTGGCAGCCGGTGACCGGGCTTCCGCCGGTCGCCGAGATACGGGGCGCGGTGGCCGCGGCCGTGACCGAGTTCCGGACCCGCGACGAGGCCCTGCCCGAGGAGCGGCGCACCCGCGCCGAGCGGGAGCGCCTCGGCCGCGAGATCTGGTCCCGCACCCTCGCCGGTACGGGCCTGCCGCTGCGCGCCGCGCACGCGGCCCAGTCCCTCGGCTTCCTGCCCGCCCTCCCCGGCGAGGAGCTGCCGGTGGCGCTGTTCGCCGCCGGGCCCTGGCTGCGGCTCCGTACCCCGTACGGCTCGGTCGCGCTGCGGACCGTTCCGATGTCGCTGAGCGTCACGCCGGGCGCCGCCCGGTGACCGCTCCCGTGGTCGAGGGACCGCTCACCGGCGCCGAGCTCAACGAGCTCTTCCACGCCTCCTGGCCCGGCCACCGGGACACCGACTTCGGCCCGGTGTTCGCGCGCCGGCTGCTGCACGTCACCGCACGCCGCGACGGGCGGCTCGTCGGCTATGTGAACGTGGCCGGCGACGGCGGCGCGCACGCCTTCGTGCTCGACACCACCGTCCACCCCGACGAGCGCCGCCGGGGGCTCGGCGTCGCACTCGTCCGCAAGGCCGCCGAGGCCGCCCGGGAGCGCGGCGCGCACTGGCTGCACGTCGACCACGAGCCGCACCTCACCGGCTTCTACGCCGCATGCGGTTTCCGGCCCACCGCCGCCGGACTCATGCCGCTGGGCCGGTAGCCCCCGGCCGCCCCTCCCGGGCGATCGTCACCACCGTCGCCACCGCGCACAGCGTCAGCAGCACCGACGGGAGGACCGGCGAACCGGTCGACACGTTGTCCTTCGCCAGGACCGGCTCCAGCCGATGGGCCGGGTCGTAGGCGATCCGGACGGTGTCGCCCGCCTCCCCGACGCGTTCCCTCGCCGTGAACTCGGACGGGTAGCCGCCCTCGCAGTCCAGCGTGTGGTGGAAGATCCAGTAGCTGCTCGGCGCGTCCTCGCCGAACGTCTCGTGGAACACCCCCTTCGGCTTGCCGACGACGACGCACGAGACGACCGCGCCGCGCACCCGCGAGTCCCGCGCCTCCACCCACACCGAACCCAGGCCCGCCACGAGAAGCAGCAGCGCGAGGATGCTCCCGCCCTCCCGGAAGAGGGCGTTGTGCGCGGCCAGGGCGATCAGGGTCAGCAGCAGACCCACGACGACCGCGACCGCCATGGGCACGCTCGTGGTCCTGAGCATGCTCCACGACGCCCACGCGTGCAGCAGCACACCGGCACCGGCGGGCACGAGCACGGCACCCGCGTACGACACGACCTTCCGGACCACGGAACCACCCCCGGTACGGGGACGGGCGTCGCCGCCCACCGGTTCCGTCAGCCCTCCGTGTCGTCCGGCCACACCCCGATGTGGTCCTGCTCCAGCTCCAGGGCCACCCGGTGCTTCATGCCGAGCGCCTCCGTGTACTCGGCGGGCAGCTGGAGCCGGCCGGCCCGGTCGAGCATCGCGTACTCCCGCGCCACCAGGGACTCCTGGCCCTCCGCGTCGATCTCCGTGCGCCGCAGCACCTCGGAGGAGGTGCGGCCGTCGCGGATGGCGACCGTGCGGCGCACCTCGGAGGCGACCGCCTGGTCGTGGGTGACGATGACGATCGTCGTGCCCAGCTCCTCGTTGGCGCGCCGGAAGGCGGCGAAGATCTGCTCACCGGTCGCCGAGTCCAGCTCACCGGTCGGCTCGTCGGCGAGCAGCACCGACGGGGCGTTGGCGAGGGCGACGGCGATCGCGACCCGCTGCTGCTGGCCGCCGGACAGCTGGTGCGGCCGCCGGTCGCGGATCTCGGCGATGCCCAGCATCGAGAGCAGCTCCTCCGCCCGCCGCGCCTTGTCCCTGGACCGGCCGCCGCCCTTCAACTGCATGGGCAGCGCCACGTTCTGCGCCGCCGTCAGGTACGGAAGGAGGTTCCGCGCGGTCTGCTGCCAGACGAAGCCGACGACCTCGCGGCGGTAGCGGAGCCGCGCCTTGCCGTCCATCGCGAGCAGGTCGCAGCCCGCGACCTTCGCCGCGCCGGCGGTCGGCACGTCGAGCCCGGCCAGGATGTTCATCAGCGTCGACTTGCCCGAGCCGGACGCGCCGACCAGGGCCATCAGCTCGCCCTCCCGCACCAGCAGGTCAAGGCCCTGGAGGGCCTGCACCTCCACCCCGTCGGTGGTGAAGATCCGTACGAGACGGTCGCAGGCGATCAGCGCGTCATGGCCGTACTCGGGCCGGTCGCGGTGCGCCGCCGCCCGCCGCTCCAGTTCCTCCAGCGTGGTGCCGGAGGCCGCGGTCCCGGAAGCCCCCGAAGTCCCCGAAGCCGCCGAGGCCGAAGCGCCTGAAGTCCCCGTGGTCGTCGTCATCGTGCGTCTCCTGCCCTGAGTTCCCGGATCGAGCCCCTGCGCGCCGCCCACCACGCCTGCACCAGCGCCGCCCCGCCCGCCAGCAGCACCACACCGGCCGCCGGAAGCCCCAGCGACCACAGGTCCGCCCGCAGCGCCGCGCCCAGGCCCATGGCCTCCTCGGGCGCCCCGGCGAGCGCGAGCCGGACCAGGTCGATGCCGGGCGCGAGCAGCAGGATCGTCGCCCAGCCCACGAGCGCGCCGCCGACCGCCGCCAGCAGCGCCTGCGGCAGCGCCTCCAGGGCGAGCAGCCGCCGGCCCTGGCCGCGGGTCAGGCCCATGGTGCGCAGCCGGGCGAGCAGCATGGCACGCTCGGGCGCGACCTGGAGCAGCGAGAGCAGCAGGGCGAGGACGGCGTAGCCGGCACCGGCGGCGATGGCGGCGAGGTAGAGCCGCTCGGCGCCGGTCTGCATCGGCGAGTCGACGTACGCGGCGCGCTTCTCGGCGGCCAGGGTCACCTGGTCGTTCCGGTCCTTCGCCGCCACCGCGGCGCGCAGCGCCGGGCCGTCGGGCCTCCCGGCCCCGTCGCCGGTGACGAGCAGCGCGGTGGGCGCCCGGTTGACCAGGTCGTCGGCGTTGACGAGGAGGAAGTCCTTGTCGGGCAGGGCCGGGGTGACGGTGCGCACGGCGACCACCCGGACGTGGAACCGCCCGGCCGCCGCCGTGATCTCCATCGGCTTGTCGCCGAGCCGGTCGGCGACCGCCGGCGAGGCGATCGCCGGGATGACCCGGGCGTTGTTGCCGACGTTGGCGGGCCCGCCGGTGCCGGTGGACTTCAGCAGGTCGGCGGGGAACGCTCCGAAGCCGGTACGGGCCGCGAGCCGGGCGTACGAGGCGGGCTCGACGCCGACCAGCGGCGCACCCATGCCGTGGTCGGTCGAGCCGCGCCTGGACGGCAGCTCCAGGCCGTACTCGATCTGCACGGGCGCCACCTCGCGCACCCCGGGGACGCCCCGCACGGTCTCGGCCAGCCCGGCGGGCAGCGGCGTCCCGCCGACGTCGTTGCTCACCCGGGCGTCCGCGCCGGTCGCCAGATGGGCCGCCTTGTCGCGGGCGTCGGCGACACCGGTGAGCACCGCGCCGCCGACCGCGGCCGTGGTCAGCGCCACGAGCAGTGCCAGCAGCGGCAGCGCGCCGGCCGCCGAGGACCGGCCGGCGCGGGCCAGCGACAGATGGCCGACCACACCGCGCAGCCGGCGCGCGGGCCGGGCCAGCCAGCGCAGCGGCAGCGGATACAGCCGTACGAGCACGAACGCGGCGATCAGCGCGACCAGCACCGGCGCGGCGCTGACCAGGTAGTCGACCGAGCCGGAGTCGCCGGTGCCGCGGCGGCGCAGCGCGGTGACGGCGCCGGCCGCGAGGACGAGGAAGGTCAGCTCGGCGACCGTGCGGCGCCGCGACGGCCGCGCCGTGATCACGTCCTCGCGGCCGCCGTGCAGCTGGGGCCGCCGGTGCAGGAGGACCGCGCGCAGCGGCAGCACGAGCGAGGCGAGCAGCGCGACCGCGACGGCCGCCGCGCAGGCCGGCCAGAGCCGGGCGCCCGGGGCATCGGTGAGCGTGATCGCGAGCAGCAGCCCGAGCGCGGCCGCCGGGACCGTGATCACGACGGTCTCGCCGAGCAGCCGGCCGCCGATGCCGGTCAGCGAGGCGCCGCGGGAGCGCAGCAGCGCCAGTTCGGCGCGCCGCCGGGCGGTGAACAGGCCGCCCGTCATCGCCAGGACGACCACCGCGACCGCGCCGACACCGAAGGCGGCGACCGCGACCACCGACGCGATGACGTCCCGCAGCCCGGCGTAACCGGCGACGAGCTCGTCCAGGTCCGTGTCGAACGCGCCGTTCTCGCCGACGGCCCGACGCAGCTTCACCAGGTCGGGACCGGCGGCCGCCGAGTCGAGCGCGGTGGCGAGGCGGTCGGTGTCCTGGGCGGTGAGGTGGCCGGTGGCGGGCGCGTACCGCCAGTACTGCTCCGGCTCGCCGAGGGTCTTGAGCAGCCCCGGCCCGCTCTCCGGCGCCACGATCAGCGTCGCCACCCAGTACCACTTGGGCTCGTCGACGCCCTTGGCCGTGAAGAGCGGCGTGTGCAGGAGCGGGTCGACCGACCAGAACGGGCGCCCGACGTCCTTCGGCTCGACGATGCCGGTGACCGTGACCGCCTTCGGCACGCCGTCGGTGCCCGGCACGTGCACGACCGAACCCACCTTCAGACGCAGCGCCCCCGCGGTCTTCGCCGTGACGGCCGCCTCCATCGAGCCGCCCGCACCGGCCCGCGGGGCGCGGCCCGCGGTGTATGTGGCGTGCGCGGCCAGGTCGGCCCGCGCGTCCAGGACCAGCTCGGGCGGCAGCCCGTCCGGCTGCGGCAGCCACCGGTCGAACGCGGGGATCCGCTTGGTGGTGCGCGCCCCGTACGCCGAGTCGGCGGGCTCCACGCGCAGCGGCGCGGGCAGCAGCGGCGTCAGCTCGTCCCGGGTCCTTCGCAGCTTCGCCGGCGCGAGCTGGTCCGCGAACTCGCTGGGCGTGGTCAGCGTCAGCGCGCTGCGGTGCGCCGGCGCGGCCGTGATGGCGTGCCGCAGCCCGTCCGTCTCGTAGGCGTCGACCGCCCGCGGCAGCGCCGCCGCCAGGAACGCCGTCACCAGGACGAGCAGCCCGAACGCGAGGGCCGCGCCCGGCGCGGTCCGCAGCCGGGTACGGACCCAGGGCGCCACGGCACGGGCGGGCTTGCGGGTCATGGCGGTCGCCTTTCCGCGGGCGGGGGCAGGGGTGGGGACGGGGGCGGGGGCGCGGGCGGCGGGCGGCATCAGCGGCCCCGGCGGGTGGAGGCGGGCTGCGGCAGCGACGGGCCGCCTTGCGCAACGGCCGGCGCCATCAGTGGCCCCCCTGCGTCCGCAGTGTCGTCGCCGGGTCCGTGCGGCGCAGGGCGATCGTCGCGACGACCGCGAGCGGCAGCGCGGCGACGCCCGCGAGGAGCAGGGCCACGTGGGCGACGGGGAGTTCGACCAGGACGCGGGGGACGGGGCGCTCGGCCTGGCCGGTGAGGACGACGAGGGGGACGACGGCCCGGGTGAGGACCGTGCCCAGGGCCACGCCGACGAGGAGGCCGATGCCGACGAGCAGGCCCTGTTCGGCGGCGATGAGGCGGGCCAGTTGGCGGCGCGGCGCGCCCAGCGCGCGCAGGACGCCGAACTCCTGCGCCCGTTCCCGCAGCGAACCGGCCGAGCCGACCGCGAAGCCCACCGCGGCGAGCGCGGCGGCGGCCGCCGCGACCGCCATCAGCGCCGAGTTGGGGCCCGCGCCGAGCGGGTCGCCGAGGAGTTCGGCCGCGGCCTCGTCCCGTACGAGCACCTGTGCGGGGTCCGCGTCCGGGCGGGCCCGCAGGGTCCTCGCGACCTCGGCGGCGCGGCCGGGCGCGGTGGCCAGCCACCATTCGGTGGGCGGCAGGGTGGCGCCGGGCGTGGCCGCGAGGGCGCGGTTGGCGGTGAACAGGTCGACGAGGAGCGCGCCGCCGTCCTGCGGCGTGGTCGCGGGGGCGGAGGCGGAGACGGCCCGGGCGCCGGGGCCGGTGGTCGGCAGCTCCCGGACGACCTCGGCGATCAGGACGCGCAGGGTGGAGCCGTTGACGGCGACCTCGACGACGTCGCCCTTCTTCGCCTTGGCGGCGGTGAGGAACGCGTCGGTGGCGAGCGCCGGGATCTGCTTCGGCGCCGCCGGGCGGGGCGCGGTGAGCGTCAGGTCGTAGTCGTCCGTGCCGGGCCAGGGGCCCGTGACCTTCCGGCTGCCCGCGTCGAAGGTGACGTCGAGCGAGCCGTCGGCGCCGGCGACCCCGCTCAGCGGGACCTCCGGCGTGTCGCCGTTCGCGAGCCGCGCCCCGTACTCCGCGGTCCACTTCGGCAGCGCCCCGCGCACGTCGATCGGCTGCGCGGCGCCGCCGTCGCGGACGGAGAACAGCCGCCCGACGGTGAGCACCCGCTGCCCGCCCGTGCCCTCGCCGAGCGTGCCGCCGATCTCCAGGCCGGCCACGCCGAAGCCGCCCGCGCCGCGGAGTTCCGGCAGCGCGACGGTGAGCCGGTGG
The DNA here is from genome assembly GCF_044768205.1 of Streptomyces sp. NPDC101160. NCBI lineage: Bacteria > Bacillati > Actinomycetota > Actinomycetes > Kitasatosporales > Streptomycetaceae > Streptomyces > Streptomyces sp. NPDC101160. Next base: position 149,999 of record NZ_JBIWPJ010000005.1, read on the forward strand.
GTGCGGCCGTCGGCGGGCAGGGTGCCGAGGAGACGGCGGTACGGGATGCCGTAACCGTCCTCCAGGACGACCGTGGCCTGCGTGCCGGGCGTCTCGCGCGGCGCCCGGTCGCGCAGCTCGACCGCGAGCGCGCGGGTGCCGGCGGGCAGCGCGATGCCCGGGTGCGGCGCGGCCCCGGGCGCGACGGCGGCGAGCCGGTCGGCGGGGGAGCCGTCGGCCAGGTCGGGCCGCAGCCGCAGGCCGTCGGCGGCGTGCCGGGTGTCCACGGCCAGGACGGTCGCGCTGTGGCCGGCGATGTCGGTGCCGGCCCGGTGCACGGGCGCCGCCGCCCGGACCCCGGGCAGCGCGGCGAGGCGTTCGGTCTCGGCCAGGTCGCCGGGGCCCGCGCTCAGCACCCGTACGTCCGCACCGGCCCTGAAGTCGGCCTGGTCGCGCTGCGAGCGGTCCCAGGAGTCGGACTGCCCGATCGCCAGCATGCCCATGGCGACGGCGAGGACGAGCAGCAGCACCGGGCCCGCGCCGCGCAGCGGACGACGGCTGAACTGCCAGCCCGCGAGCGCAGCCGGCAGACCGCGGCCGCCGGCCGCGCGCCGCTCGGCCAGCCTGGCGGCGGGCGGCAGCAGACGCAGTGTCAGGACGGTGCCGGCGAGCAGCGCGAGGGCGGGCGCGGCGACGAGGAGCGGGTCGACGCCGAGGCCGCCGGAGCGGTCACCCGCGAGCGCCCCGGCGCCGCCCGTGCCGGTCTGCCGGTCGAGCTGCCAGTAGGCGATGCCCGCGATGACGAGCAGACCGACGTCGGCGCCGGCCCGGACGGGCGCGGGCAGCGCGGCGGCCCGGCCCTTGCGCAGCGAGACGGCGGCGCCGTCCCCCGCGGCGAGCGCCGGGGCGACGACGGCCGCCGCGCAGCACAGCGCGACGGCGGCGGCGACCAGCCAGACGACCGGCGGGGGAGTGGCGTCGAGCCGGCCGAGCGCGTCGAGCGCGGTGCGGTCGGCGAAGAGCCGGGTCAGCGGAGGGGCGAGCAGCGGCGCGGCGACGGCGGCGGGCAGCGCGAGCAGCAGCGCCTCGACGGAGGCGAGCCCCGCGATCCGGCGGCGGGAGGCGCCGCGGGCGCGCAGGAGTTCGGTCTCGCCGGAGCGCTCGCTGCTGAGCAGCCGGGCGACGAGCAGCAGCGCGTAGGCGGCGAGCAGCACCAGCTGCACGGCCACGATGGAGAGGGTCGAGCGGGAGACCAGCAGCGCCCGGTCGGTCTGCTCCAGGACGGTCGGCAGCGAGGTGTAGGCGGTGACGGTGGTGCCGAAGCCCGCCGTGTCGGCGAGGACAGTCTCCGGCCCCTTGGCGGCGGAGGCCCGCAGGGCGTCGGTGCGGTCGGTGGTGACGGCGCTGTAGTCGGCGGTGCCCAGCCAGGAGGTGGTGCCGGCGGTGACCCGGCCGGACGTGAGCGTGGCGGGGTCGGCGAACAGCGGTCCGTACGTGGTGAAGGCGAGCGTCTTCACGCCACGGCCGCCCGCCGCGTCGAGCTGCCAGTACAGGTCGGCGGTGTCGACGGGCCGATAGACGCCGGTGATCCGGGTCCGCAGCGGCTTGTCGGCGAGCCGGTCGGTGAGGCCGAGGACGGTGCCGGGGGCGATCTTGAGCCGGCGCGCGACCTCCTCGGGGACGGCGCTCTCGACGGGGGCGTCCGGATCCTTGGCGGCGGGCCGCGGCCAGGCGCCGCGGACCAGGGTGATCCGGGAGCGGTCGAGCGCGGCGAAGTGGGTGAGGTCCGGGTCGCCCGCGCGGGCGGCCGGCGGCTGGAGCGAGCGCGGCAGCGCGTACGGGCCGGAGGCCGCGAGCTTCCGTACGTGCACCGGCAGCCCGGCGAAGGTCCGCTCGGTGCCCTTGCGGGCGGCCGCGTCGGCGCTCGCCCGCTTGTCCTCGGGGATCTGCCCGCTGATGACGAGCGCGGCGGCGGGCGCGGCCCGCCCCTGCAGGGTGCCCTGGAGCGCGGCGTCGCCGATCGAGCCGGAGAAGGCGGCGAGGGTCGCGAGGACGGAGGTCGTCAGGAGGACGGCGAGCAGGGCGGCGGTCAGGAGCAGCCGGTGCGCCCTGACCCGTAGCAGTACGAAGCCCGTCACCCGTTTCCCCCCTGAAAACACCGTGATCGTTCACTATCGAACTTTCATCGGATGTTTTCAGAGGGCCCCGCGTCTGGAAACCGCTTTCGAAGGCACCTTGATCCGATCGTGACCGTTATTCGGCACACGATCACCGGAATGTGTTCGTCCGGGCGCGCGGGGCAGCGAAGCGAGCTACTCCGCGGTGTTGATCATCGCCGAGGCGGCGAAGGTCAGATACCGCCACAGCTCCTGCTCGTGCTCCGGCGCGAGCCCCAGTTCGTCCACCGCGTCCCGCATGTGCCGCAGCCACGCGTCGTGCGCCGCCCGGTCCACCGTGAACGGCGCGTGCCGCATCCGCAGCCGAGGGTGGCCACGGTGGTCGCTGTAGGTCCGCGGACCGCCCCAGTACTGGATGAGGAAGAGCACAAGGCGCTCCTCGGCCGGTCCCAGGTCCTCCTCCGGGTACATCGGCCGCAGCAGCGGGTCCTCCGCCACCCCCTGGTAGAAGCGGCGGACCAGGCGCCGGAAGGTCTCCTCGCCACCCACCTGCTCGTAGAAGGTCTGCTCCTGAAGCGTGCCGCGCGGAATCTCGTTCACCGTTCCATCGTCTCAGATGCCCGGACGGAGGACCGGAGCCTTAGGACCGGTGGCCGGAAGAGGGGGCTCCCCAGCACAGTGGAGACATGCGCGACATGTTCGCCGAGGAGGGAGCGCGGGCGCGGCGAGCGCTGGTGCGCGAGATCGAGGCGTACGGCGCGCTGCGCGACCCGGCCTGGCGGGCCGCCTTCGCCGAGGTCCCGCGCCACCTCTTCGTCCCCTCCTACTACGTGCCGGGCCCGGCCGGTTACGAGCGCCTCTGGTCCGGCGACTCCGACCCGGCCCGGCGGGCCCGCTGGCTGCGCGGGGCCTACCAGGACGCCGCTCTCGCCACCCGCGTCCGGGACGGCGAGCTGCTCTCCTCCGCCAGCCAGCCGTCACTCATGGCCCGGATGCTCGAAGCCCTCGGCATCGACGACGGCCACGACGTCCTGGAGATCGGAGCCGGCAGCGGCTACGGCGCCGCGCTGCTCTGCCACCGCCTCGGCGACCGCCACGTCACCACCGTCGACCTGGACGAGGAGATCGCCGAATCCGCCCGCGTCCATCTCGCCGCCGCCGGCCACCGGCCCGCCGTGATCACCGGGGACGGCGCCCGCGGCTGCCCCGAGCGCGCCCCGTACGACCGGATCGTGGCCACCTGCGAGATCCCCGCCGTCCCGCACCCGTGGCTCGCCCAGAGCCGGCCCGGCGGCCGGATCCTCGCACCGCTCTCCACCGGCCTGATCCTGCTCGCCGTCCAGGACCCGGACCACGCCGAGGGCCGGTTCCTCGACACCTCCGCCTACTTCGTCCCGCTGCGCGGCCGCGCCGCTGCCCGGGCCCGGCCGCCCCGGGGCATGGGCGGGGTGCCGCGCCGGGCGTACGAGGACGAGCGCTTCCAGTTCCTGGCCGGGCTCGTCGGCGGGAGCCTGGACACGCGCGAAGCGCTCTCGCTCTGGCAGCGCGAACGGCGGCCGGAGCGGGAGCGCTTCGGGGTGACGGTGCGGGAGGGCCGGCAGTGGGCCTGGCTGGACGACCCCGAGGGGCCGTACGCCTGGCCGCTGCCGGGCCTCTAGACGACGTGTGTGCTCAGCCGCGGCGGACGGTGATCGTCGTCCAGGCGCCCACGTGCACCCGGTCGCCGTCGCCCAGCTGCACCGGCACATAGGGCTGGATCGGGTCGGGCGAGCCGTTGATCGTGGTGCCGTTGGTGGAGTTCTGGTCCACCACCGCCCACGAGCCGTCCGGCTGCGCCACGAGCACCGCGTGCTGGTGCGAGACGCCCGGGTCCTCCGGCGGCACCGACAGGTCGATGTCGGGCGACTCGCCGGTGGAGTGCCGGCGGCGGCCGATGCTGACCTGGTTGCCCTGGAGCGGCACGTGCTGCTCGGGGGAGTACGCGGGCAGGTTGAGCCCCGTCGCCTCCGGGCCGCTGCGGTGCATCATCGCCATGAAGTACTCGCGGTCCGGGCCGATCACGGCCGTCCAGTTCGCCGGCTGCGGACGCTGCTGCGGGGGCTGCGGCTGCTGCGGCTGGAAGGGCGCGGGCGGCGCTCCCTGCGGACCGGGACCCTGGGGACCGGAACCGTGCGGACCGGGTCCCTGGGGGCCGGGGCCGCCGTGGCCGGGCAGCGGGGGCAGGTTCGGCGGTACGGGGCCGGGCGCGGGCGCCGGCGGCTCCGGCCGGGACGGGGGCGAGAGCAGCCAGTCGTCGTCCGCGCGCGGCTGCGGCGGCGCGGGCGGCGGGGGCATGCCGGGGCCGCCCGCCGGCGGGGCCGGCTGGAACGCCTGGGGGGCCACCGGCGCCGGCGGGGCCGGCGGGCCGGACATCGGCGGGCGCTGCGGCGGGGCCTGGTGGTGCGTCGGGTCGGCGCCCAGCGGCTCGGCCGGCCGGTTCACCTGCGAGGGCCGCGAGCCCTGGTACTCGTACGGATCCGGGTGGGGCTGCTGCGGCTGCGAAGGCCGCGGCGGCGACTGGAAGCCGGGCGGCAGGTTCAGCCCGCCGGGCGCCGGGGCCGGCGGCGGGGGCATGCCCGGGCCGGGCGCCGGGGCGATCGGGGTGTACGAGGTCGCCGTGTTCGTGAGGAAGTTCCAGCGGCACTCCTCGCAGAACGGCGCCATCGGCTCGCGCGGGGTGCGGCACTGCGGGCACAGCTCGGCCTGGGCGGTCGCGTTCGGGTCGTAACCACCGGGAGCGCCGTGACCACCGGGGCCACCGGGGCCACCCGGGCCCATGGGGCCACCCGGCACCGGCGGCGGCGGAGGCGGACCGGCGGGGCCCGGGCCGGCCGGGCCGCCGGGGCCCGGGTATCCGTAGGCGGGCGGCGGCGGGGGAGGCGGCGGTACGGCACCCGTCGGCGCACCCGCCCCGGCCATGCGGTGGCCGCAGACCTCGCACCAGTCGTCGGAGACCGACTGGTGTCCGTTCGGGCAGGTCGGCATGTCGGTGCTTCCCCCTCTCGTCGTCCCTTACGGCCCTGTGTCCGTTTACTGCGTACTGTCCGTTTACTTCTTCACGCGAACGGTCTTGGTGGAACGCGTCTCGAGCGTCATCTCGTCCGCTTCCGCGACCTTCGCCTTCAACCGCACAGTACCCGTCGCGGCATCGACCACGTCCACCACCTTCGAAAGCAGTTTCGCGGTATCGGCGTTCCCGGAGGCCGCCGCGAGCTGCACCGCACGCCCCAGCTTGGCCGTCGCGCCGTCGCGGTCGCCCGATTTGCGCGCATCCAGGCCCTGCTGGATGACATCGGCCAGCTCAGCCTGCCCCGTGTAGTGCGCGACCTGCGGATTGATGGCCGTCGACATCACCATGTCGTCCGTCCACACCGCCCGTACCAGTCCTTGAGACAGCGTCACCGGAGTGCCGCCCGCGGGGTCCGGCACGATCAGCGAGACACGGGCGGCCAGCATCTCCTGGCCGACCGCGGCCTGCGGGACGCGCACGGACACGTGGTAGTCGCGGGACTCGTCGCCCCAGGAGCCGGTCGGGTAGTCCCCGGCGCGCGGGCCCGCCTCGGTGCGCCGGGCCGTCAGGTCCTCGACCGTCGGCGCGACCTGCTTCACGAAGCCGATCTCCACGCCGACCGGGGTCCACAGGCGCAGTGCGACGTCCGCGACCTCCTTGTCCATGGCGCGTTCCATCATCGTCGTGAAGTCCGCCGTGAGCCCCGCGGGGTCGGCGACGATGTCGGCGGTGCCGAGCAGCGCCCGGGCGATGCCCTTGACCTCCTCGACCTCCCAGTCGGTGCCCACACCGCGCGCGTCGCAGGTGAAGCGGCCCGCGCAGGCGTCCAGGGCGGCGCGCAGGTCGGCGGGCGCCTCGTGCTCGTTGCGGCCGTCGGTGAGCAGGATGCCGTGCCGGATCGCGGCGCCGGCCGCGTCCGCGGAGGACAGCAACCGGTCGGCGAGCCGCAGCCAGGTGCCGATGGCGGTGCCACCGCCCGCGCTCAGGCCGCGCAGCGCGTCCCTGGCCTCGGCGCGGGTGCGTGCGTCGGCCACGGCGAGCCGGCCGCCGCCCGGATACACCTCATTCGCCACGTGCGTGCCGGCGACCAGGGCGAAGGCCGTGCCGTCGCGCAGGGTGTCGATGGCGGCGGCGGCCGCGTCGCGCGCGCCCCGCATCTTGGTCGCCGGGTAGTCCATCGAACCCGAGCAGTCGAGCATCAGCACGACCGCGGCGGAGCGGCCGCCGGCGGCGGGCTGCGGCAGTCCGGCGGTGGTGCCGCCGCCGATCGCGGTGACGGTGACGATCGCGTTGACGTCCCGCCCGCCCTCCGGCAGGAACTCGTTCTGGTACACGTCCACCGAGAACTGCGGCCCGGTCGGCTTGGAGAAGTTGGCCATGGGTGATTCGGCTCCTCGGCTCACGAGAAGAGAAGTGAGGAAGAAAGTAGGAGTGGGTTCGGGATGGTGGGGCGGACGGCCGGTCAGGCCGATCCTGCCCCGGAGGCCGGAAGGCTGAACGGCAGCAGCGCGACCGTGATGTTGTCGTGGCCGCCGCCGTCGAGGGCGTGGCCGACGAGGACCTGGGCCGCGTGCAGCGGGCGGCCGGAGGCGTCGGCCGGCATGATCCGGGCCATCTCCTCGGCCGCTTCCGCGTAGTTCCACAGTCCGTCGGTGCAGACCACCACCACGCCAGGCCGGTCCGGTTTGAACGCGGCGGTGTGCGGCTCCAGTTCGTACGCGTCGGCGCCGAGCCAGCCCGTGATCGCGTGGGCGCGCTCGTCCGCGTACGCCTGCGCCTCGCTCATCAGGCCCGCCGCCACCATCTGCGCGGCCCACGAGTCGTCCTCGGTGAGCCGGGCGGGCGGCGCGGTGCGGTCGTCGGGCACCCAGTACGCCCGGCTGTCGCCGACCCAGCCGACCACGAGGAGCTCGCCCGCGACGACGGAACCGACGATGGTGCAGGCCGGCGCGTTGGTGTGGTGATCGCGCTCGCCGGAGTCCGGCCCCTGCTCCGCCAGGGAGTTGACCGCCTCGGCCGCGGCCACGATCGCCTCGTGCATCGCCTGCTGCGGGTGCGTGCCCCGTGGCAGCGCCGCCACGAGCGCCGCGTTCGCGGCGCAGGCAGCGGCGCTGGACGCCTCGTCGGGCCGGGTCGCCGACGACACGCCGTCGCAGACGACGCCGATTGCGGCGGGCGTGCCGTCGGGCAGCGCGGCCGACGCGACGGCGAAGCTGTCCTCGTTGCGGTGGTGCCGCAGCCCCCGGTCGCTCACGGCGGCGACCGCGGGCAGCTCCTCCTCCATGTGGTCCCGCTCGCGCGGCTGCGCGTGCCCGCAGTGCTCGCAGTATCCGTCCCCGTCCACCTGCCCGGTCCGGCACGCGACGCACAGCTTCCGCGCCTCACCGGGTTCGGGCGCGGGTGTGGGCTCCGGCGAGTGCGCGGGCTCGGGCCGGGGCGTGGACCCGGCCTGGAGCGCGGCGCGCGGGTCGGGCGCGGCGAGGGTGAAGTCGCCTTCGGAAGAGCCGTGTTCGGATGAGCCGTGTTCGGCGGCGGGCGCCCCCGCCTCCGGGACCTCGTCGATCCGGACCGGCAGTGTGGGCAGGTCGCGGCCGCCCGAGTCCGTGCCCGGGAGGTCGCCGGGGTGCTGGGTGGCCGTGGTCAGGGAGTTGGGGTCGCGGGGCGGGGGCTCCGGCCAGTCGACGGGGAGGGCGATCGGGACCGTCGGGCGGTCGGGCTCGGGGGCGGCGGCGGCCGACAGGTCGTAACCGCACGCGCCGCAGAAACGGTCCCCCGACTCGAGCGGCTCGGCGCACTCGGGGCAGGTCCCCAGGGGGTGCGGGGCCTTGGGCTTCAGGGACATACTCACACCCACGTCCTGGGGCGGTAGCGGTTGGCCCGCTCCACCAGTTCGATCCTCTCCTCGCCGCGCTGGGCGAGCCGGGCGAGCACCCGGTACGAGCGTTCGAGGCCGAAGCGCAGTCCGCGCTCGTCCAGTTCGCTGCCGAGCAGCACCGTGCCGGCCGGCCCCGCGCCTGGGCTCCCGGAGAGCACCCAGTCGAGCGCCGTGCCGAGCACCTCGGTGGCCAGCCGCTCGCGGCGCACCGCGTCAAGGCCGAAGCCCTGCAGCGCCGAGACCTGCGCGGCGGCCGCCGTCAGGTCGCCCCCGAGCGCCTCGTTCGCCGGGCGGCGGCGCAGCCGCGCGCGGACGGCCGCGACCCGGGCCGCCGTGTAGTGGATGGACGACTCGGGCACGGACTCCAGGGTGCGCACCGCGCCCGCCCGGTCGCCCGCCGCCAGCTGCGTCCGGGCCAGGCCGAACGCGGCGCTCACATAGCTCGGGTCGGTCGCCCACACCAGGCGGTAGTACTCCGCCGCGTTGTCCAGCTGGCCCAGCACTTCCGCGCACACGCCGAGCGCCAGCTTGGGCGCGGGCTCGCCGGGGAAGGCGTCGTAGACCGCGTCGAAGGCGAGCGCCGCGCTCTCCCGGTCGCCGGCGACCAGCGAGGTCACGCCGCGGTACCAGACCACCCGCCAGTCGTCCCCGTGCCCCTGCTCCAGGTTCTCCAGGGCCCGCCCGGCGGCCCCCAGGTCGCCCATCTCGAGCCGCGCCCGCAGCTCGCGCAGGCTCAGTTCGAGCGAGCGGACCGGCGCCGCGTGCAGGGCGGTGATCAGCTCGGCGGGCGCGGCGGCCAGCAGTCCGGCGAGGAAACCGGCGTTGGGGTCGCCCGGGTCGACCCGCGGCACCGGCAGCGCGAGCGTCGTCGCGGGCACGTCCAGCGGGCGCAGGAAGGCCCCGCCCCGTCCGGGGACGGCGGAGGGAAGCGCGCTGCGGCGCCCGCGCCGGGTCTCGCGCGCCCCGAGCACCGACACGTCGTCCGTCTGCTCGTCGAACAGCTCGGTGTCCGTGACCCGCACCTCGGCGCCGAACAGCGTCGAGAGCGCCGGCCGCGGCCGGCCCGACTGCAGCGCGACGACCTCCCGCAGCACACCCGTCAGCTGCTCGGCCATCTCCTGCGCGGAGGAGAAGCGGCGGGCCGGGTCCGGGTCGGTGGCCCGCACCAGGAGGCGGTAGAACGACTCGTACGTCCGCAGGACCTCGATGCCGTCGGGCTCCGGCAGCGAGTCGACGTAGACGTTGGTGTAGCCCTGGAAGTCGAAGGTGAGCACGGCGAGCGTGCGTGCCACCGTGTAGAGGTCGCTGGCCACGGACGGGCCGACGTCGGCGACCTCCGGCGCCTGGTAGCCGACCGTGCCGTAGATCGCCGACTCGTCGTCGTCCATCCGCCGGACCGCGCCCATGTCGATGAGCTTCAGCTGGTCCTCGGTCTGGATCGCGTTGTCGACCTTGAAGTCGCAGTAGAGCAGGTTGCGGCTGTGCAGATGGCCGAGCGCCTCCAGCGCCTCGATGCCGTACGCGCACGCCTGCTCGACCGGCAGCGGATCGCGCCGGCCGTCGGGCGTGCGGCGGTCGTTGGCGATCTCCTTGAGCGACTTGCCGCCCACGTACTCCATGACGATGTAGCCGTCCAGGGAGCCGGTGCGCGGGTCCAGGTGCTCGACGAAGTTGTAGATGCGGACGATGTTGGAGTGCTCGATCTCCGCGAGGAAGCGGCGCTCCGAGATCGCGGCCGCCATGGCGTCCTGGTCACCGGTGTCGAGCAGGCCCTTGAGGACGACCCAGCGGTCCGAGACCGCCCGGTCGACGGCGAGGTAGACCCAGCCGAGGCCGCCGTGCGCGAGGCAGCCCACCACCTCGTACTGCCCGTGCACCACGTCGCCGGCCCGCAGCTTCGGCACGAAGCTGTACGGGTGGCCGCACTTGGTGCAGAAACCCTCCGTACGGCCCGGCCGGTCACCGCGCGAACGGCCCACCGGGGCGCCGCAGTCGGAACGCGAGCAGAATCGCTTCCTCTCGGGCACCTCCGGGTTCGCCATCACCGCCGCCCGCGGATCCGGACGCGGCACCTCCGGCACCGTCACCAGACCCGCGCCCAGCCGGCCGCGCCCCGACTGCGAACCGCTCGAACCCGAGCTGCGCACCGACACCGAGCGCGCCGAGCCGCGCCCGGACAGCGAGCGCGAGAGCCGCCCGGACACCGAACGCCGGGATGCAGAGGACCGCGAGGACGCACGGGACGAGGAGCGCGATCCGCTGCGCACCGAGCCGCTGGCCGAGCCCCGGCCCGACCCCTTCGACGACTCCCGGCCCGGCACGGCCATGCCGGTCGGGTTCGACGCCAGCTGCCCGCCGGACGCGACGACCGGGGCGAGACCGCACGTGTCGCAGTACAGCTCGCCGCCGCCCATGTCCTCGTACGAGCCCTCGCACGTCGGACGCTGACACCTGCTCACTCCGGACTCCCCGCTCATGATCGGTCCCCCCGTGCGTCCTGCGGCCCGGAGAGGGTCTCGGCCGCCGCCTGCTGGTAGCGCAGCACCGCCTGCTCGGCCGCCCGCAGATCGCAGGGCGCGCTCCACAGCATCCGCCGGGCCGTGTCGTACCGCTCGATGAGGAACGGGTCCTCCGCGCCGCCGAGCCGGGCCACCTTCGCCTTGTACGCGTCGAGCCGGCCGCGCAGCTCGGCGCGCACCGCGAGCGGCGCGGTCACCGCGGTCAGCGACTCGCGGGCGCGCATCAGCTCGTCCTCCGCCTCCCGCTCCAGGGCGTCCAGGAGCGGCGACAGCCGGTGCCACCGGGCGTGCCGGCGGTGCTCGGCGGCCGTCGCGAGCCGCTCCTGCAGCGCGGTCGGCGGTCCGCTGACCGCCGGCACCTCGGAGGCGGCGATCTTCGCGAGCACCTCGCCGCGGGCCGCGCGGGCCTCGGCGAGGGTGCGGTCGGCGCGGGACAGCACGTCCCGCAGCCGCAGCAGCCGGTCCTCCGAGTCCTGCCGGACCTGCAGCACCGCCTCGATCTCCCGCCGGATGTCCTCCAGGGCGCGGGCCGCCGTGTCGTAACGTCCGGTGTCGGGCCGGCCGCCGCCGGGCGCCGAACTGCCCTCGGCCGGCCGCCAGAACGCCAGCGGGTCCGACACGACCTGCTCCCGCAGCGCCGCCAGCTCGGCCGTGATCTCCTCCAGCTCGTCCCCGGCCGGGTGCTCCCCGGGCCGCACGCCCACCGAGTGGGCGAGCGACCGGGTGCGGCCCAGCTCGGCGGCGAGCAGGTCGATCCGGGCGGGCAGCGCCGACCACACCGCGTCCGCGGTGACGACGACGTCCAGCGACTGGGCGTACAGCTCGTTCATCCGCCGGACCAGGGCGTCCAGGCTGAACGACTCGGTCAGCGCCGCCTGCTCCCGCGCCCCGCCCGGCACGTGCACGCTCGCGCCGCGCAGCCGGTCGGTCAGCTCCACCAGCTCGTCGCGGCCCGGCCAGCGGCGCCGGGCCCGCACCTCACGGGCGTCGTGCAGGGCGGCGGTGTACGCGTCGAAGTACGCCCACAGCAGGGTGATCGTCCGCTCGGTGGCGGCCCAGCGGTGCCGGGTCGTCCCGGTCAGCTCGGCACCTTCGAGCAGCCTGCGGCCGGCGTGGTCCTGCAGTGCGAGGAGCGAGTCCTCGACCGCCTTGTGCTCCGCGCCGAGCCGCGCCAGCGCACGGTCCACCTCGTCCCGGTCCATTACCGGCCCGGGGGGTCCCGCGACGCCCATCGATCACCTCTCGTTCTACTTGTACTTGGGGGCCGGCGGCCCGGATATCCCGGGCAGGTCCGCCTTCAGCCAGGTGTCGTACGCCTTCTGCCACGGGCCCTGCCGGTACTGCACGAGCACCTGGTTCACCCGGCGGACCAGGTCGTCGTTGCCGAGCTTGCCGGCCACCCCGTAGTACTCGGTGGTGAACGGCCGGCCCTTGAGCTCGACGGCCGGGTCCTGCGCGGCCTGGCCGGCCGCGAGCGCGTTGTCCGTGACGACGGCGTCGACCTCGCCCATCTGCAGCCGGGCCAGACAGTCCAGCTGGTTGGGCACGGTCAGCAGGTCCGGGTCGTCCTTGGTGTCGTCGCCGACGTCCTTGTAGACCGCGCCGAACGACTTCTCCTCCAGGGCCTCGTAGGCCGTCGAGCCCTCGGCGGTGCAGATCCGCTTGCCGCTGAGGGAGGAGTCGTAGCCGGTGATCGGGGACGACTTGGGGGCGAGGACCTGCTGGCCGGCCTGGAAGTAGGCGGTGGAGAAGGCGACCTGCTGGATCCGCTTGCAGTTGATGGTCATCGTGCGCACCACGAGGTCGACCTTGTCGCCCTCCAGGGCGGCGATGCGCTGGTTGGTCGGGATCGTGCGGAAGATGACGGCGTTCTCGTCGCCGAGGATGTCCTTCGCGATCGCCTTCGCCAGGTCGATGTCGAAGCCCTGCAGCTCGCCGGGCGTCTCCTTCACCGACCCGTCGGGCAGCCGGGTCACCGTCGGCGGCGTGCGGAAGCCCCAGTTGTAGCTGGACTGGTCGACGCCGACGACCAGCTTGCCGCGCCGCTTGATCTTCTCGACGGTCGGCCCGTCGGCGGCCGACGGCGTCAGCGACGCCTCCGGGTCCTTGCAGGTCTCCGCGCTCTCGGCGCTCTCGCCGTTCTTCGCGGTGACCTGCACCCCGTCGCCCACGCCGGCCGCCCCGAGCGGGGTCCCGGCCCGGTCCGCGGTGTGCGGCAGCGCGAGCAGCGCGAGGGAGGCGGTCAGCCCGCAGGCGACGCCCATGGCGGCGACGCCGCCCCAGCCGCGCAGCCGTCCGAGGCGGCGGCGCGCGGGTGCGGCGGAGGTGTACGCCGCCCGGACGACCAGCTCGCCCGGACCGGTCGCCGCGTCCTCGTCCGCGGCCCGCCCGGCCACCCGGCGCGGCCGGGGCATGCGCGCGGCCGTGCCGTCCGGTATCCGGCCCGCTCCGGTCGTCTGCTCGACACCGTCCGGCATGTCGCCCCCTCTCACCGGTACTCCGACAGTCTGCGGTTGACGCCGAGGACGGCGCAGGCCGCGGCGAGCACGCCGAGCACGGCCGCGCCCAGCGGCAGCCCGGTCAGTGCGTTCCGGCCGCCGTCGGCGGCGCGGGTGAACTCGTCCTGCTCGTGGGCCAGGGCGCGGCCGAGGGCCGCGTCGACCTGGTCGAAGGACTGGCCGGTGGACTCGGTCGTGCCGATGATCCGGTTCATGGCGCCGGTGAAGTCGCCGGCGTCGTCCAGCTCGCGGGCCTGCCGGTGGCGCCCCCGCCACTCCTCGGCGCGGGCGGTGGCCTCGGTGAGCGGGCCGCGCCCGGCGTCGTCGTCGGCGAGCCGGCCGGCCGCCTTCAGGGCGGTCGAGAGGCCGGCGATGCTGCTGCTGTAGTCGGCCTCGTACTTGTCGTGCTTGCCGTCGTCGGTGAGGACGGCGCCGCGGGCGACCACGGTCAGGTTCTCGTTGGCACGGGCCTTCAGGGAGCTGATCCGGGCCTCGTTGAGCACCTGGAGGGACTCCTGGCCGTGCGCGCGGGCGTCGTCGAGGCTCGCGCGGGCCAGGCCGTGGCCGGTGACGAGCCACAGCAGGGCGACGACGCAGGCGGCGGTCGCGGCGAGCATGCCCTGGTTGAACACCCGGTTCGTCATGCGGAAGTTGCGCAGCTGGGCCCAGACCAGGACGGCCAGGGCGAGCAGGCCGAGCGCGAGCGAGAGGAACGGCCAGGCGCGCGCCTCGTCGTCGTCCTCGTGCAGCCGCGCGGTCTCCGCCGCGTACAGCCGCTCGGCGGCGGGCAGCAGGTCCCGGCTCATCGTCTGGTTCGCGTACCGCAGATAGGCGCCGCCGAGCGGCAGGCCCTGCCGGTTGGCGGCGCGGGCGCGCTCGATCAGGCCCGTGTAGCGCGGCAGGTGCTCGTTGAGCGTGGCGATCTCGCTCGCGGAGGTGCCGTCGGAGTCGGTGCCGGCGGCGGCCTTGACGAGCAGCCGGGAGGCGGTCGTGATGTCGTCCGCGTATCTCTGGCGGATCTGCGCGGACTCCTGCGGGCCGGCCAGGAAGCCGCTCGCCGCGGTGGCGTCGGCGTCGGCGAGCGAGCGGTAGATGTCGGCGGCGTCGGCGCTCAGCGGCTGGCTGCGGCCCACCACGTCGTCCGCGTACGAGGACCGGTCGGCGACCTCGAAGGCCGTCACCGCCCCGAACGCCACGACGAGCAGGGCGAGTACGGCGCCGAGGATCCGCAGCCGGCCCGGCTCCGTCGTGGCCGCGCGGCGCAGCACCTCGCGGCCCTGCGCCCAGACGCCGGGCGCCGCCGGCGGCGGCACCGCGGCGGGCGCCTGCGGCCGGGCCGGCCCCGGCCCGGACTGCTGTCCCGGCTGCGCGGGCACGCCGGGACCCGGCCGCGCGGGCGCGCTGCCGGTGCCCTGCGCCACCGAGGCGGCGGGCGCGTTCGGCGGGTGTGTCACGTGACCTCCCCCTCGGTCTCAGACGTCGATCCCGTCCTGCCGCTGGAGTGGCGGACGTACTACCCGGCCAGCAGTATGGCCGCAGTATCCCGGCCACACACCGGGATTGTCTCGATCTTGTCGCTGCTGGTGCCTATGGTGCCCCACACCGCGGACACCTCCGCGAGCGATCCCCCTTTCGAACATCTGTCACTTTGAATACGTCTCCCGGCCGGGATCGGTTCCGTCTCGAACGTCGCCCGATGGGGTGAACGCGCGTGCGGGGCGCTCCTGAACAGGGGCACCCCGCACCGGCCGGGACCGCGCTCAGGCCCCGTAGTACCCGCGCAGCCGCGCCGCCGCCTCCGCGCCCGCGCCCGCCGCGTCGAGCGCGAGCAGCCCGGCGCCGAGCACCGGCGGCGCGGCGACCACGCCGACGACCGCCTTCGGGGCCTTCGTGGCGAGCAGTTCGGCGATCCGCGCGTCGAGCCGCGGGTGCCGGGCCGCGAGCACGCTGCCGCCCAGCAGCACCGGCACCGCCTCGTCGAGCAGCCCGAGCCGCGCGAGGGCGACCGAGGCCAAGGCCACGACCTCCTCCGCCAGCCGGTCCACGAGGGACTGGGCGATCGGGTCGCCCCCGGCGCTCGTACGGAAGAGGACCGGCGTCAGCTCGTGCTTGCGCTCGACCGGGATGCGCCCCAGGTGCAGCGCCTCGATCAGCGCGTACATCGTCGGCAGCCCGAAGTGCTCCGGCAGCGTCCGCGCGAGCGCCGTCGGCTCGCCGCGCCCGTCCTCGGCGCGGGCCGCGAACCACAGCGCCTCCTCCGCCAGGCCGCCGCCACCTCCCCAGTCGCCGGAGATCTTGCCGATGGCGGGGAAGCGGGCGGTGCGGCCGTCCGGGGTCATCCCGACGCAGTTGATGCCCGCGCCGCACACCACGGCCACGCCGCGCGGCTCGTCGACGCCGGCCCGCAGGATGGCGAAGGTGTCGTTGTGCACCCGTATCGAGCGGCTCCATTGCCGCGCGTACAGGGCGCGCTCCAACTCCGCCTCCTCCACCGGCAGATCGGCGTTGGCGAGACACGCCGCGACCTGCGCGAACGCGACCGGCACCCCGGCCCCGCCGGCCGCCTCCCACGCCCGTCCCACGATCTCCGCGACCGTGTCGACCGCCGCCGCCACCCCCACCACCGGGGGCTGGAACCCGCCGCCGCGCGCCTCGCCCAGGACCGTGCCGTCCGGGGCGAGGACCGCGACGTCGGTCTTGCTGTTCCCCGCGTCGACGGCGAGGAGCAGCCCGTCGAGGTTCACGCCCACGCCAGGTGCTCCCGGTTGTGCGCGATCAGCCGGTCGGTCAGCGCGTCCGCCTGCGCGAACTGCCCCACCAGCGGATGGGCGAGCAGCGCCCTGAACACCCGGTCCCGGCCGCCGCGCAGCGCCGCGTCCAGGGCCAGGTCCTCGTAGGCGGTGACGTGCGCGATCAGGCCCGCGTACAGCGGGTCGAGTTCCGGCACCGGCAGTGGCACGGCGCCCTTCGGCCCGACCGCCGCCTGCACCTCGATCACGGCGTCGTCCGGCAGGAACGGCAGCGTGCCGTTGTTGTACGTGTTCACCACCTGGTACGGCGAGCCGCCGCCCGAGCCGCCCGAGCCGCCCGAGCCGCCCGAGCCGCCCGAGCCGCCCGAGCCGCCCGAGCCGCCCGAGCCGCCCGAGCCGCCCAGCAAGGAGGCCGCGAGGTCCACCGCCGCCTCCGAGTAGAAGGCCCCGCCCCGCTTCGCCAGCAGCGCCGGCTTCTCGTCGAGTGCCGGGTCCCCGTACATCTCCAGGAGCTGCCGCTCCATCGCCGCGACCTCCGCCGCCCGCGACGGCTTGGTGCGCAGCTCCTCGACGACGGCGTCGTGCGCGTAGAAGTAGCGCAGGTAGTACGAGGGGACGACGCCGAGCCGGTCGAGGACCGCGCGCGGCAGCCGCAGGTCGTCGGCGACGGCGTCGCCGTGCTCGGCGAGCAGCCGCGGCAGCACGTCCTCGCCCTCGGGGCCCCCGAGCCGTACGCCGGTCTCCCAGGTCAGGTGGTTGAGCCCGACATGGTCGAGGTGCACGTCCGGCGGGGCCACGTCGAGCAGCGCCGCGAACTTTCGTTGGAAGCCGATGGCCACGTTGCACAGGCCGACGGCCTTGTGGCCGGCCCGGAGCAGCGCCCGCGTGACGATGCCGACGGGGTTGGTGAAGTCGATGATCCAGGCGTTCGGGTTGGTGCGGCGGACCCGCTCGGCGATGTCGAGCACCACCGGCACCGTGCGCAGTGCCTTCGCGAGGCCGCCCGCGCCGGTCGTCTCCTGCCCGACGCAGCCGCACTCCAGCGGCCAGGTCTCGTCCTGCTCGCGGGCGGCCTGCCCGCCGACCCGCAGCTGGAGCAGGACGGCGTCGGCGCCGTCGACGCCCGCGTCCAGGTCCGAGGTGGTGACGATCCTGCCCTCGTGACCGAGCCTGGCGAAGATCCGTCGGGCCAGGCCGCCGACCAGGTCGAGCCGCTCTGCGGCCGGGTCGACGAGGACGAGTTCGGTGACGGGCAGGGTGTCGCGCAACCGCGCGAATCCGTCGATCAGTTCGGGGGTGTAGGTGGAGCCGCCCCCCACGACAGCCAGTTTCATCGGTCAGCCCTTCACTCCGGTCAGCGTGACACCCTCGACGAACGCCTTCTGCGCGAAGAAGAACACGAGGATCACGGGGGCCATGACCAGGACGGTCGCGGCCATGGTCAGATTCCAGTCGGTGTGGTGCGCGCCCTTGAAGGACTCCAGGCCGTAGCTCAGCGTCCACGCGGCCGGGTTCTCGGAGGCGTAGATCTGCGGCCCGAAGTAGTCGTTCCACGCGGCGAAGAACTGGAAGAGCGCGATCGCCGCGATCCCCGGCTTCGCCATCGGCAGCACGACCCGGAGCAGGGTGCGCAGTTCGCCGCAGCCGTCGACCCGGGCCGCGTCGAGGTACTCGTTCGGGATGGTCAGCAGGAACTGGCGCAGCAGGAAGACGGAGAAGGCGTCGCCGAAGGCCATCGGGACGATCAGCGGCCACAGCGTGCCCGACAGGTTCAGCTGCTTGGCCCAGAACAGGTACATCGGGATGACCACGACCTGCGGCGGCAGCATCATCGTGGCGATGACGAGCATCAGCGCGAGCCGGCTGCCGCGGAAGCGGAACTTGGCGAGCGCGTACGCCACCGGGACGGACGACACCACGGTGAGGACGGTGCCGAGGCCCGCGTAGAGCAGGGTGTTGCGCCACCAGGTGAGGAAGCCCGGCGTGTCGAGGACACGGACGTAGTTGTCCCACTGCCAGGTGTTCGGGGTGAGGTCGCGGGTGAGCGCCTGCTGGTCGCTCATCAGCGAGGTGAGGAGGACGAAGACGAAGGGGAGGACGAAGAAGAGCGCGGCGGCGATGCCGAGCGCGTGCACCGCGATCCAGTGCAGCAGCGCCTTGCGGCGGGCGGTGCGCGCGGCGGGGGAGGCCCCGGTCTTCCGCACCTCCGGGGCGGCCGCGGCCGCGTCGAGGAGTTGGCTCATGGATTCAGTCACCTGCCTGGACGAGACCGCCGCGGCGGCGCATGAGCAGCAGGGTGAAGGCCATGGCCAGGGCGAAGAGGACGAGGGCGGTGGCGCAGGCCGCTCCGTAGTCGAAGCGCTGGAAGCCGAGGTTGTAGACGAGCTGCGGCAGGGTGAGCGTGGACTTGTCCGGGTAGCCGGGTTCGAAGGACTGCCCGGAGCCGCCGATGACGCCGGAGGCGACCTTCCCGGCGACCAGCGGCTGCGTGTAGTACTGCATCGCCTGGATGACCCCGGTGACCACGGCGAACATCACGATCGGCGAGATGTTCGGCAGCGTGACGTACCGGAACCGCTGGAACGCCGAGGCGCCGTCCAGCTCCGCCGCCTCGTACTGCTCCTTCGGTACGTCGAGCAGCGCGGCCATGAAGATGACCATGAGGTCGCCGACGCCCCACACCGCGAGCATCGTCAGCGCGGGCTTGGACCAGGCGGCGTCGGTGAACCACGCCGGGCCCGGGAGGCCGACCGCTTCGAGCAGCGAGTTCACCGGCCCGGTGCCGGGGTTGAGCAGGAAGACGAAGGCGAGCGTCGCCGCGACCGGCGGGGCCAGGTAGGGCAGGTAGAAGAGGGTCCGGAAGAGCCCGGCGCCCGTCCTGATCCTCGTGATGAGCAGGCCGACGCCGAGTCCGAAGACGACCCGGCAGGCGGTCATGATCACCACCAGCCACAGGGTGTTGCGCAGCGCCGGCCAGAACAGCGGGTAGTCCCGGAAGACGTACGTCCAGTTGGCCAGGCCGTTGAAGGACGGGGCGGCGAAGCCGTCGTAGTCCGTGAAGGAGAAGTAGACGGTCGAGACCAGCGGGTACGCGAAGAAGACGCCGAACCCGACCAGCCAGGGCGACAGGAACGCCGCCGTGCGAAGCGCGGCGCGCCGCCGCTTCGAGCGAAGGGTGATCGTGCCTGCCATCGTGCTACTTCGCCTTGGCGATGTCGGTGTCGATCTGCGCGGCGGTCTTCCTCAGCCCGCCCTGGAGGTCGGTCACCTCGCCCTTCTCGTACTGCAGGGCGAAGTCCTGGAGGGTGTTGAGGTAGGTCGCGCCGTTGACCGCGCCCGCCGCCGTGTTGGACTTCGGGTGCGCGGCGATGTCGAGGAAGGTCTTGAAGCGCGGGTCGAACTTCAGGTCCGGCGACTTCAGCGCGTCGAAGGTGGACGGCACGTTGCGGATGCCGTTGGCGAAGGCGACGACGGCGTCGGTGTCCGTGGTCATGAACTTGACCAGTTCCCAGGCGGCGTTCTGCTTCCTGCTCTGCGGCGCGATGCCCATGATCGTGCCGGACAGGTAGCCCTTGCCGTAGTCGGCCTCCTGGCCGTCCGGCACGGGCATGGGCGCGACGCCGATGTCGAACGGCACCTTGGCGTCGGTCGCCATGCCGAGCCGCCACTCGCCGTCGAGCTGCATGGCGACCTGGCCGGTCTGGAAGGGGTGCTTGGCGCCCCACTCGTCGCCGAAGGACGTCCGGAACCGCTCCAGCTTCTCGTAGCCGCCGAGCTCGTCGACCATCTTCTTCTGCGTGGTCATCATCGCGGCGATGCCGGGGTCGGTGCCGACCGTCGACCTCCCGTTCGCGTCGAAGTAGGCCGGGCCCCAACTGCCCAGGTAGTGCTCGGTGGTGGTCTCGTAGCCGTGGTAGTTCGGCATGAAGCCGAGCTGCTCGAAGCCGTCGCCCTTGGGCCTGGTGAGCCGCTTCGCGTCGGCGAGCAGCTCGGACCAGGTCCTCGGGGGCTTCTCTGGGTCGAGACCGGCGGCCTTGAAGGCGGTCTTGTTGTAGTAGAGCCCGTACGCGTCCGTCAGCAGCGGCATCGCGCAGCGCCTGCCCTCGAACTGGGTGTAGTCGAGCAGCGTCTTCGGGATCGTCTTCCCGAGGTCCAGCTTCGACTTCTCGATGAAGGGCTTCAGGTCGGCGAAGGCGCCCGACGAGCAGAACTTGCCGACGTTGGACGTGGTGAAGGACGACACCACGTCCGGGCCCTTCGAACCGCCCGTGCGCAGTGCCTGGTTGAGCTTGTCGTCGTTGATGTCGCCGACGACGTCGACCTTGATGTTGGGGTGCGCCGCCTCGAAGCGCCTGATGTTGTCGTTGATCGCCTGCACCTCGGACGGCGCCGACCAGCCGTGCCAGAAGGTGATCGTCACCTGGGCGTCGGGGTCGTCGGTGGCGGCGTTGCTCGCGGAGCCCGTACAGGCCGAGGCGAACAGCGCTATGGAGGAGGTGGCGGCGAGCGCGGCGGCGAGCCGGCGGGGACGGGAGCGTGCGGGCATGGCGGGTTCTCCCTGGGCGGGCGGGACGAGGGACGGGTGCTTACCGAGAGGTGTCGAAGACCTCGTCGCGGGTGGCGGCGAGGGCGGATTCGAGGGCCCCGCGCAGGACGGGGTGCCGCTCGACGGCGGCGAGGACGAGCCGCGGCCGCGCGGCAGCGAGATCGGCGAGCTGGGCCTGGACGCGGGCGCGCAGCGGCTCCCCGCCGGGGCTGATCGCCGCGCCGGACAGCACGATCAGCTCCGGGTCGAGTACGGCGACGAGCGCGGCGAGTCCGGTGGCGAGGCGCTCGGCGTAGACGTCGAGGAGGCGGGCGTGACGCTCGTCCTCGGCGGCGTGCGCGGCGGCGTGCGCGAGCAGCCCGGCCGCGGTCTCCACGTACGGCTGTTCGCGCGTCTCGATCCCGCACGCCCTGGCGATCCGCGGGATGGCCTGCACGCCCGCCAGCTCCTGGAAGCCGCCGGAGTTCGCCTTCGCCACGTGCCGCACGAGCGGCGTCCCGGGCACCGGCAGGAACCCGACCTCACCGGCGCCGCCGGTGAACCCGCGGTGCAGCCGGCCGCCGAGGACCAGGGCCGCGCCGAGCCCGGTCTCGTTCCACAGCAGCACGAAGTTCTCGTGGTCGCGCGCCGCGCCGAGCCGCTGCTCCGCGATGGCGACCAGGTTGACGTCGTTCTCGTACTCGAACGGCATCGGCAGCGCGACCGCCAGCTCGTCGAGCAGCGTGGGCGAGTGCCAGCCCGGCAGGTGCGAGGCGTACCGCAGCCGCCCGGTCGCCGGATCGAACGCGCCGGGCGTCCCGATCACCAGCCGCTGTACGTCCCCGAGCCCGAGCCCGGCCTCCCGCACGGCCCCGTCGAGAGCCGCGACCACCTGCCGCACCACGCCGCCGTCGGCGCCGGCCCGCCCGGGCGTCGCCACCCGGAACTCCCCGACGACCTGCCCGGTGACATCGGCGACGGCGGCATGGATCCGCTCCGGCGTCACATCCATCCCGGCCGCGTACGCGGCCCCCGGATTCACCGCGTACAACTGCGCGTTGGGCCCCGGCCGTCCTTCGGTGGTGCCGGTGGCGACCACGAGCCCGGCGGCCTCCAGCCGCGCGAGCAGCTGCGACGCGGTCGGCTTCGACAGCCCGGTCAGCTTCCCGATCCGGGTGCGGGAGAGCGGCCCGTGGGCAAGCAGCAGCTCCAGCGCGGCCCGGTCGTTCATGGCCCGCAGGACGCGGGGGGTACCGGGGGTCGTACCGGCCATGGGGCTCCACCTGCCTGCCTGCGCGTACCGCACGGTGAGGGGCACTGTTAGGAAAGTTTCCTATTGGGTTGGGAGGAAGGTAAGGCGGAGGTCAGCGGGTCGTCAATACCCTGTTCGGGGGCGGGCGGGGTCGTTGGGCCCGCCGCCCCACACGGCGTCCAGGTCCCGGCAGCGCACGGTCACGGTGGCATCGGTGAGCGCGATCTCGTGCACGCATCCAGCCGGGTCGGGCAGGACCTCGTCGAACAGCACGGTGTCCGCCGCCATCCAGTCGATGGCGTGGTCATAGTCGACGGAGAAGTGCGCGACCCCCGAGTACCGGATCCGCAGCCCTTCCTCGTGCTTCCACCGGTTCGGCGCGAAGTCGAGCACCAGCGACCCGCTCTTGTCCGTCGCGAGCCGCACCCCCGCCAGCTCCAGATCCTTCACGCACCGGTCGGCGCCCACGCGATAGTGCTCGGGATCCACGACGAACGCCCGGGCTCCGGGCGGCAGCTCGGGCCCGAGCCGTGGCAGCTCGGTGAGATAGGCGTTCGCGTCGAGTGCGAAGCCCCGGAACTCGTCGTCCCACTCGACCTTGACGTACTTCATGCGTCCCCCGTCCGCTCCGTGTCGTCGATCGCATTCCACCGACGACGTGGGTCCATGGTGCGGCTGTTGGACAGCGCCCCCGCAGGGGGAGGTGCTCCGCTGGTCGGTGGTGGCACCCTTCGACATAGGCGAGCGCCGCTCTCCTCGTTCGTCGCGAGCGTCAAGGGCGGCCGGCTCGACCATTGACCGGCGCCCCGAGCGCGGTTGTACGAGACGGAGGGCGTCCGGCGTCGCGGCGTACGAGGTGGTCGGGGCGGGCGCTGTCGACATGGGCGACGTGCGGCCCCCTCTTTCACCGCGTCAAGGGCGCTCCTTCGTCGCGTCGCTTCGCGATGGGCTGCGCCCACCCTTGACCCGGTGGCTCCGGCGGCCTTTTCACACTCGGAGGGCGGCCAGGGGCGGGGCCGCGCAGGGGGGCCGGGTATCCATTCCCGCCGTAGGCGGGCTGCGGGTGCGTGGTAGGTGGGCCCGGGTATCGCTCCCGAGCAGGGGACTTCGTACGGCCCGGCGGGTGGGGGCTCGGTTTGTGGCCGGGGCAGGTGGATCCGTTTCCCCTGTTGCGGGTGCGCGGACGTGGAATGGGGTGCCTGGTCCCGCGATAGCGGCGGCCGGTGGTCGTCCGGCGGGTGCTCATGCCCTGCTGGTCACTCCGAGTGGGTGGTGAGGCGAACCCTAACTCCGCCCTCAACCACAGCAGCCCGCCATGGCATCGCGCCCAGCCCCGCCGGAACGGCCCCGCCGTACGTTCATGGCGGAGAAAGGGCTCGCGACGGCTGGGTTTGAGCAGCCCTAAGTACGCCACACTCCCGAATTACCGCCCCTGGTGGGGCGGAAGGGGACGTCTGTGACTCCTGAGACGGTTCATGGCGCAGTTAGGGTTCGCCCTCTCCACCGACCGCGAATGACCAGCGGGGCATGAGCCCCGGCCAGACAGTGGCAGGACGCCGCCGAGCCAGGAATGGGCACCCCATTCCACTGCCGCGCACCCGGAACAGGGGAAACGGATCCACCCACCTCGCCACTGACCGAGCCCCACCCCACCGGCCTGACAGGCAGCCCCCGACCGGAGCGATACCCGAAGCCCACCCACCACCGGCCCGCCAGCCCGCCTACGGCGCCCAGGCGCTGCCCGGACCCCCTGCGTGGCCCCGCCCCTGGCCGCCCTCCGAGTGTGAAAAGGCCGCCGGAGCCACCGGGTCAAGGGTGGGCGCAGCCCATCGCGAAGCGACGCGACGAAGGAGCGCCCTTGACGCGGTGGTGGAGGGGGCCACACTCGGAGTGAGGGCGGCCGCACGTTGCCGGGAAACACAACGCCCGCCCCGACCACCTCGCACGCGCGGGCAAGCGCGGGTCACTTGCTCGTCTTGCTCAGCATCCGCTCCGCCCGGCTCTACGGGACCGGGCGGTACCGGAATAGCTACTTGCCCAGGTCCGCCTTGGGAAGCGGGGTCGCCGCCGCCGACTGCGGCGACGACGGGGAGGCGAAGACGGACGGGGCCGACATGGCGGCCGTGGGGTCGGGCTTCGGGGCGGGTTCCGCGGTCGGCTGGGGCGGGAGGCCGCCGACGATGCGGATGCCCGCCTCGTCGAGGGCGCGCTTGATGCGCCAGCGCAGTTCGCGCTCGACGCCGAGCTTCTTGCCGGGCATGGTCTTCGCGGAGACGCGGACGGTCATGGAGTCGAGGAGGACCTCCGTGAGGCCGAGGACCTCGACCGGGCCCCACAGGCGCTCGTTCCAGGGCTCGTCCTTGGACATGAGGTCGGCGGCCTCGGCGATCACCGCACGCACCTGGTCCAGGTCCTCCGTCGGGCGGACGGTGATGTCGACGCCGGCCGTGGCCCAGCCCTGGCTGAGGTTGCCGATGCGCTTGATCTCGCCGTTGCGGACGTACCAGATCTCGCCGTCGACGCCGCGCAGCTTCGTGACCCGGAGTCCGACCTCGACGACCTCGCCGGAGGCGACGCCCGCGTCGATGGAGTCGCCGACGCCGTACTGGTCCTCCAGGATCATGAAGACGCCGGAGAGGAAGTCCGTGACGAGGTTGCGGGCGCCGAAGCCGATGGCGACACCGGCGACACCGGCCGAGGCGAGGAGCGGCGCCAGGTCGATCTTGAAGGCGCCGAGCACCATCAGGCCGGCCGTGCCGAGGATGAGGAAGGACGCGACGGACCGCAGCACGGAGCCGATCGCCTCCGAGCGCTGGCGGCGGCGCTCCGCGTTGACGAGGAGGCCGCCGAGGGCCGTGCCCTCGACCGCCTGGGCCGACCGGTTCATGCGGTCTATCAGCTTGGTGAGCGCCTTGCGGACCAGCATCCGCAGGGTGAACGCCACGACCAGGATGAGGACGATCTTCAGGCCGGTGTTCAGCCAGGTGGCCCAGTTCTGCTCGACCCAGCCCGCCGCGTCGGTCGCCCGCTCGGCCGCCTCGTCAAGGGTCACCGGTACGTGCGTCGGATCGTCGGCGGCCAGCAGGGCGGCGGACCAGGACACGGCGGGCACGGGGGACCTCCAGGCAGGTGTTCGCAATCCATCCACACTAGCGGGGGACGCGCGGTGCCCCCGGCGCCTCGGCGCACATGTGCAAGGGGGAAGACGGTCCACGGCCGGGGAAGACTCCCGTAAGCGCGCCGATGTGGTCGAGAACACCTCAGGGGCATTACCCGCACGTGGTGGCGCACCGGCCCGGCATGAGGAGAGACTGGTTGCAGTTTCGTCCCGGCGCGAGCCACGCGCCGCCGGCGTCATAGGAGGCATCCGTGCCGCATGTCCTGGTCCTCAACGCGTCGTACGAGCCACTCGGCGTCGTACCGCTCCGCCGCGCGCTCGTCCTCGTCCTCGAGAACAAGGCCCTCTGCCTGGAGGAGTCCGGCGCCTTCCTGCACAGCGAGAGCCGTGTCGTCGCCGCGCCCAGTGTGGTGCGGCTGAAGCGGTTCGTGCGGGTCCCCTACCGGGGGCCCGTTCCCTTGACCCGCAGAGCCCTGTTCGCCCGCGACGGCGGGCGCTGCGTGTACTGCGGTGGCGTCGCAACCAGCGTCGACCACGTCGTTCCACGCAGCCGCGGCGGGACGCACGCCTGGGACAACGTGGTGGCGGCCTGCCGCCGCTGCAACCACGTGAAGGCCGACCGGCACCTGCGCGAGCTGGGCTGGCGGCTCCACCACCAACCCGCCCCGCCGACCGGACTGGCCTGGCGGATCATCGGCACCGGCCATCGCGACCCGCGCTGGCTGCCCTACCTCCAGCCGTACGGCGCGGACGACGTCCTGGCCCGGATCGACTCGGTCGCCACGGTTCCTCAGGGGAAGACTCCCCAGGGGGCCGTGACGACGGGTTGAGCCGGGCCTTCGACGTTCGGAGGCTACGAGGGGTCGGGCTCCGCGCCCGGCTCCTCCGCCGTCTGCTCCGGCACCGGCGCCTCCTCCACCGCGTACGCCTCCACCGCCCACAGCGAGTAGCCGTACTCCGAGCCGCGCGCGTCCCCCTGCACCCGCAGGAAGCGCGTGTCCGGCGCGTCCATCCGGACCGACTCCACCCCGCCCCGGCCGTCCCGGACCGTCGCCGCGGTGCGCCAGACGCGGCCGTCGGCGGAGACCTGGATCCGGTAGCGGGAGGCGAACGCGTCCTGCCAGTGCAGCACCACGCGGCCCACCCGGGCCGGCTCCGCCAGCTCCATCTGCCACCAGGCGCCGTCCTCCAGGGGCGAGGACCAGCGGGTCGCCGGGTCGCCGTCCAGGGCGTACGCGGCGGGGAAGTCGGGCGTCTCGTCGCCGGACGACGAGGCCGTGGCCGTACGGGCCAGGTCCGGGCCGCCCGTACGCGGGAAGGCCCGCACGGTCAGGACCCGCTCCTCGCCCTCGAACGACACGGGCACGGTGTACGAACCGGACGGCACGTCCGCCGCGACCGACACCTCGAGCGGGACGACCGACTTCGTGCCGCGGAGCACCGTGGCCTCCTTGGGCAGGCGGACCGTGATGCCCTTCGGCGGCCGGGCGGCGAGCGGCCCGCGCACCTCGCCCGCGCTGCGCCCCACCAGCGTCACGTCCACCCGCTGAGCCTCGCCGCCGATCTCGGCGTCCGTCTCGCCGCGGGCCAGTTCGAGACCGGCGCGCGGCTCGTCGGCGAACCACGGCACCAGCGAGCGCACCCGCCCCGGCGCGCCGTCCCAGACGACGCGCAGCGCGTCCGCCCGCAGGCCCTTCAGATCGGCCTGGGTCCAGCCGGAGGCGGTGAGCGGGCCGATCCGGCGCCAGCCCTCGCCCGGCACGTACGCCTCCAGGAAGCCGACCGGCCCGCCGCCCGCGCCGGCACCCGGTTCGGTCATCACCGTCAGGGCCGTCAGCGGCCGCGAGCGGTCGAGCCGCACCGTGTACGAGCCGTCCGGCGTCGCCGCCTCCGGCTTCACGTCCGGGCGGCGCTCCCGGTCCGCGCCCGTCCAGGCCGCCGACTCGGCCGCCGCGCGGGCGAGGAAGGCGTCCAGGACGCCCTTGCCGACGGTCACCTGACTGCCCGGCTGCCCCGGGCGCAGCTCGGCGCGCCGCCGCTCCAGGTCCAGCTGGGCCCGCCAGGCCCCGGCGCCGTCGCCGCGCGCCTGGGCGAGCAGCATGTCGACGGCCGCCTCGCCCGCCGCGCCGTACCGGGCGAGCCGGTCGAGCCACGGCCCGGCCTCGGTGCCGAGCGCGCCGTCCGCCGTGCCCTTGAGGCGCGCGGGCGCCTGACGCATCACGGTGAACGCGGCCCGCAGCTCGCGCGCCGCCTTCTCGCGTACGGCCGGGTCGGGACTCGTGCGCGCCGCCCAGAAGGCAGCCGTCAGCGGCTTCAGGTACGCCGACTCGCTGTTCGGGGCGAGGATCGAGCTCGCGCCGTTCCCGGCGAGCGCCCGCAGCGCCTCGCGGGCGGCCGGGTCGGGGCCGGCCAGCTCGTCGACGGCGGCGCGCCAGGACGCGTCGGGCCGGTAGCCCTTGGGGTTCCAGGCGAAGTCGGCGGTGGTGAACAGGGCGACGCGGGAGGCGGCGGCCTGCTCCATGGCGGTGGCGAGGAAGCCGGCGGAGCCGACGGCCGCGGCCGGCTCGCGGCCGGTGGTGGGGCCGAGGAAGAGCCGGTCCTGGGCGTAGTCGTTGACCGGGTAGTTGTCCATGGTGACCAGCGGGTGGCGCAGCGCGCCCTTCGCCCCGGCCAGTTCGCCGCCGGTGATGGTGCGCGGCACCACGCCGACGCCCGTCCACGCCACCTCCACGCGCGGGTCGAGCGCGTCGGCGAGCGCCGTGCGGTAGTCGGTGGCGCCGTCCTGGTAGTACTCGGTCGGCACCAGCGACAGCGGCGGCGCGGCGCCCGGGTACGTCACCCTCAGGTGCGCGGCGACCGCGTTGGCCACGCGCGCGTGCGCGCGGGCGGCGGCGCCGGGGCCGCTGCCGAAGGCGTCGGCGTCGTCGTCGCAGGACCATTCGCTGTAGCTGACGTCCTGGAACTGCAGCTGGAAGGCGCGCACCCCGAGCGCCCACATCGCGTCGATCTTGTCGTTCAGCGCGGCCACGTCCGCGTCCGAGGACAGGCACATGGCCTGCGCGGGCGCCACGGCCCAGGCGAGCGTGACGTGGTTGGCCTCGGCCCGCGCGGCCAGCTCCCGGAAGGCGGCCCGCTCGGCGGCCGGGTAGGGCTCGCGCCACAGCGCCCGGCGGTACGGGTCGTCACCGGGGGCGTAGAGATAGCGGTTCTGCTTGGTGCGGCCCATGAAGTCGATCTGGGCGAGCCGTTCGGCGGGCGACCAGGGGCGCCCGTAGAAGCCCTCGGTGAGGCCGCGCACGGCGGTGGCGGGCCAGTCGCGCACGACGACGCCGGGGAGGCTGCCCCGGGGTGCGGGCGCGGGCGCGAGGAGCTGACGGAGCGTCTGCACGGCGTGGAAGAGGCCGTCGCCGCCGGCGCCGTCGAGCGCGACCGTGTCCCGGCCCTGGAGACGGCCGGTCGCGAGGCGGTAGCCGCCGGACGGCAGGTCGCCCCGCTCGGGCGCCTTCAGGGCCCGCAGCGCCGCCTGCGTCTCGGCAGCGCCGCCCATCCGGATCACCGCGCCGCGTCCCGGCAGCGCCTCGTGCACCGTCCGCACCCCGGCCGCCCGCAGCAGCTCGCGCAGCGCGCCGACCGCGTACGGATCGGCGTCCGGGGCCGCGAGCAGGGTGACCTCGGTGCCGAGCGTGACGCCGGGGCCGCCGGTGGCGGTCAGCGACTGGGGTCGGGGCCAGACCGCGGGGGTCGCGTCGGCGGCGGGCTGCAGGTCGGGGACGGTGGCGGGGGAGGGGGCGCCCGGGGCCGCGTACGCGCCGCCCGGTACGACACCGCCGAGGAGCCCGCCGATCACCGCGACCGCCACGGCCGTCGCGGTCCGCTTCCCGCGTCCGGCACGTCCGGTCCCGCCTCCGAGGTGCACGCGCGACTCCCTTCACCCTTGAACGGTTGTGCCCCCTTGGGTCACAAGTGGATTACGAGCCCACCACCCGATCCGACGGAGTGTCAATGCGCGTGGTCGAACTGTCCGCATTGCCCGGTGGCCTTTCGGCGAGCTGGCACCGTTTCGCCGAATTCCGCCGGTAAAACGGGGAGCGGTGGGTAGGGCTCCTCCTGCTGACCCCGGCGCGTCGCACCGCGCCCGTCGAGACGAACCCGGAGACCCCGTGACCGCCACCGACCACGAGACCGACCACAACCGCGCCACCCGCAGCAAACGGATAGGGATCCCCCGCCAGGGCACCCCGCTCACCAGCGAACCGCCCCTCGCCGACACCGCGCCCCTCACCAGCGAACCGCCGCTCATCGAGGCGGCCCCCCTCACCAGCGAACCCACCGCCCGCGCCACTGCGGGCGGTTCGGAGTCCCCCGGAGTGTGACGTGACCCTGGCCCGTCTCGCCGCCCTGCACGGAGTCGCCACCGAGTACGCCCCCTCGGCGGGCGTCACGGTCACCGTGCCCGAGGCCACCGTGGTGGCCGTCCTGCGCGCCCTGGACGTCGACGCGTCCACCCCGGAGGCGGTCGCCGCGGCCCTCGGCGAGGCGGAACGGGCCGGCCGCGAGCGGCTGCTGCCGCCCACCCTGGTCCGGTGGCGGGGCGAGGAGCCCCCGGGCCCGCCCGACGGCCTGCCGCCCGGCACCCGGATCACCGTCACCACCGAGGACGGGCAGACGCTCACCGCCCCGGGGAGACCCGACGAGCCCGAGCTGCCCCCGGACCTGCCCCTCGGCGTGCACCGCCTCACCGCCGAGGCTCCCGACGGCCGCCGCTCCACCAGTACCCTCGTCGTGGCCCCCGCCCGCGCCCCGCAGCCGCCGGCCCGCGTCCACGGCCTGCTCGTCCAGCTCTACTCCCTGCTCTCCGCCCGCTCCTGGGGCATGGGCGACCTCGGCGACCTGCGGGAGCTGGCCGACTGGGCCGGCCGCACCCACGGCGCAGGATTCGTGCAGGTCAACCCGTTGCACGCGGCCGTGCCCGGCGCGCCGAGCGACCCCTCCCCGTACCGCCCGTCCTCGCGCCGCTTCCCCGACCCGGTGCATCTGCGGATCGAGGACCTGCCCGAGTACGCGTACGTCGACCCGGCCCGCCAGGGCGAGCTCGACCGGATCCTCGGCGACGCCGCCGAGCAGCGCGAACGGGTCCTCGGCAAGGGCGCCCTGATCGACCGGGACGCCGTCTGGGACGCCAAGCGGCGCGCCCTGGAGCTGATCCACACCGTGGAGCTCGGCCCCGGCCGCCGGGCCGCCTACCGCGACTTCCTCGCCGAGCGCGGCCGCGCCCTGGAGGACCACGCCACCTACCAGGCGCTCGCCGAGCGGCACGGCCACCAGTGGCGCCGCTGGCCCGAGGAGCTGCGCCGTCCCCGCACCGCCGAGGCCGCCGTACGGGCCGACGCCGAACTCGCCGAACGGGTCGACTTCCACTGCCGGCTCGCCTGGCTGACGGACGGCCAGCTCGCCGACGCGGCACGCACCGCGCGCCAGGCCGGGATGCCGGTCGGGATCGTCCACGACCTGGCCGTCGGCGTGCACCCGGACGGCTCCGACGCCTGGGCGCAGCAGCACGTCTTCGCCGCCGGCATGTCCGTCGGCGCCCCGCCCGACGCCTTCAACGCCCGCGGCCAGGACTGGGGTCTGCCGCCCTGGCGCCCCGACGCGCTCGCCGCCGAGGGCTACGCCCCGTACCGCGGAGTGCTCCGCGAACTCCTGCGGCACGCGGGCGCGCTGCGCATCGACCACGTCATGGGCCTGTTCCGGCTGTGGTGGGTGCCGGAGGGCCTGGAGCCGACCGAGGGCACGTACGTCCGGTACGACTCCGAGGCCATGCTCGCGCTCCTCGTCCTGGAGGCGCACCGGGCCGGGGCGGCGGTCGTCGGCGAGGACCTGGGCACCGTCGAGCCGGGTGTGCGGGAGGCACTCGCGCGGCGCGGGGTGCTCGGCACGTCGGTGCTGTGGTTCGAGCGCGACTGGACGGGCGGCGGACGGCCGCTGGCGCCGGAGGAGTGGCGGACCGGCTGCGTGGCCACCGTGACCACCCACGACCTGCCGTCCACCGCGGCCCGGCTCACCGGCGACCATGTGACGCTCCGCCACCGGCTCGGGCTGCTCACGGGCGACCTGGAGCGGGAGCGCGGCCGGGACGGCGCCGAGACCGCCGACTGGCTGGCCGTGCTGCAACGGCTCGGGTTCCTCCCGGAGGGACCGGGCGACGAGGCCGCCGAGGTCCGCGCCTTCCACCGCTTCCTGGCCGCCACCCCGGCCCGGATGGTCGGTGTCTGGCTGCCGGACGCGGTGGGCGACCGCCGGCCGCAGAACCTGCCGGGCACCTGGGACCAGTACCCCAACTGGCGGCTGCCGGTCGCCGGCCCCGACGGACAGCCCGTCACCCTGGAGCAACTGGCCGCCTCGCCACGCGCCCACGACCTGCTGCGGACGGTCGCGGAGCGGGTCGCGGAGGCGGGCGGAGGGGGCGTGCGCGCCCGTACGGCACCCCCGGGCGCGCGCTCCGTTTAGGTGTTCGCTACTTTTGCACCGTGGACAAGAAGAACGCCCTGCGCGCCGGCGCCGTCGCGGCCGGTACGACGCTGATGATGCTGCTCATGTCGTCCCCCGCGCTCGCGCTGACCCGCGACGACGGTGACGACCCGGCCCCGGGGCTGAGTGTCGCCCAGACCCTCGGCCTGTACGTGGGTCTGCCGATCCTGCTGTTCCTGGTCATCGCCGGTCTGGTGATGGTGCTCGACAAGTCCAAGAAGAAGGCCTGAGCCCGCGGGCTCGCGCCTCGCTCATACGTCGACGAGGGCGCCGCGCGGTACGTGAGTACCGCGCGGCGCCCTCGTGTGTCTTCGGGCGGCCCGGCGCCCCGGGCCGGCAGGCGGCGGGGCCCCGGCGCCCGCCCGCCGGCCGCCGGTGTCAGGCCGTCGTTGCGAGCAGCTTCCGCAGCAGGCCGGCCAGCTGCTCCGACTCCTCCTGCGTGAGTGCCGCCTCCAGGGCCGCGCGCTGCTCGGCGAGCCCGGCGCCGACGGCCTGGTCCACGAGGCTGCGGCCCTCGTCGGTGAGGGTGACCCGCAGGCCGCGCCGGTCGTTCGGGTCGGGACTGCGGGTGAGCAGCCCGGCCCGCTCCAGCTTGTCGAGCCGCCCGGTCATCCCGCCGGTCGTGATCATCAGCGTGGCGGTCAGCTCGCGCGGTGAGAGCGTGTACGGCTCGCCGGAGCGGCGCAGTGTGGCGAGCACGTCGAACTCGCCGAGCGACATCCCGCCGTACGGCGCGTACGCCTTGTCCACCTTGCCGCGCATGGCGGCGGCCAGGCGGTAGATGCGGCCGAAGACGGCCATCGGCAGGGTGTCGAGGTCGGGGCGGACCGCCGCCCACTGATCGGCGATGGCGTCGACGGCGTCGTGGTCGGGCCCCGGCCCGGGTGTGTGCTTCTCCATGACCTGCTCCGTCACCGTGTCCGTGCCCTGCTCCATGACCTTCTCCATGACCCCAGTTTCCCTCTCTGCTGAGTTTCTTGCAAGAAAGCCTCTTGCGCATAAGTAGCTTAGTGCTAAGTTAGTTATCGCCAAGCCGAACCGGGGCGACACCGGGGAGGCGCCCGCAACCCGCTACAGGGGGGAACCCGTCATGTCCCGCAAGGCCGCCACCATCGCCCTGACCGCTCTCGCTCCGGCGTCCTGGGGCAGCACCTACTTCGTCACCACGGAGTTCCTGCCGCCCGACCGGCCGCTCTTCACCGGCCTGATGCGAGCCCTGCCCGCCGGACTGCTGCTCCTCGGCCTCACCCGCAAGCTCCCGCAGGGCGCCTGGTGGTGGAAGTCGCTGGTGCTCGGCGTGCTGAACATCGGAGCCTTCTTCCCGCTCCTCTTCCTCGCCGCCTACCGGCTGCCCGGTGGCGTCGCCGCCGTCGTCGGCTCGGTCGGCCCGCTCTTCGTCGTCGGTCTCGCCGCCCTGTTCCTGGGCGACAAGCCCACCGTGAAGGGGCTGCTCACCGCCATCGCCGCCGCCTTCGGCGTCAGCCTTGTCGTCCTCAAGGCGGGGGCCGCGCTCGACGCGATCGGTGTGGCCGCCGGTCTGCTCTCCGCCCTGTCGATGTCCGCGGGCACCGTCTTCACCAAGCGCTGGGGCCGCCCCGAGGGGGTCGGCGCGCTCGCCCTCACCGGCTGGCAGCTCACCGCGGGCGGCCTGTTCCTGCTGCCCATCGCCTTCCTGGTCGAGGGCGCCCCGCCGGCCCTCAGCGGCACCAACCTGGCCGGCTACGCCTACCTCGCCTTCGGCAACACCGCGATCTCCTACTTCCTCTGGTTCCGCGGCATCGAGCGCCTGAGCGCCTCCTCGGTCACCCTGCTCGGCCCGCTCTCCCCGATCACCGCCGCCGTCATCGGCTGGGCCGCCCTCGGCCAGGCCCTCGGCCCGGTCCAGCTCCTCGGCATGGTGATCGCCTTCGGCGCCACCCTCCTCGGCCAGCTGGCCCCCCGAGCCGCCAAGAAGGAATCGTTCAGCACTACTGAAAAGAACGGTCAGGAAGTTTCGATGGACCTGGAGGTTTCCGGGGTGCGACGGTAGGTCCATGACAACGACTGCCGCCGAAAGCCCGACCGCCACCGCACACCACGAAGAGCACGTCACCGAGAGGCCGGCACCCGCCAAGGGCGCCGGCCTCGGCGTGCTGCTCGCCCTGCTCGCCACGGTCGTCTGGTCCGGCAGCTTCGTCGCCGCCCGCGCCCTGCACGACACCGTCCCGCCCGTCCAGGCCGCCTTCTGGCGCTGGATCGTCGCGATCCTCGCCGTCGCCCCGTTCGCCGCCCGCGCCACCTGGCGGCAGCGGCACCTGATCCGCCGTCACCTCGGCTTCGTCGCCCTGGCCTCGCTGCTCGGCATCACCGTCTACAACACCCTGGTCAACCAGGCCGGACTCACCACCTCCGCCGGCAACATGGGCATGATCATGGCCGCCTCGCCCGTCCTCATGGCGGTGTACGAGCGGCTCGGCGGCGCCCGTCTCGGCGCCCGGCGCGTCACGGGCATGCTCGTCGCCTGCGCCGGCGTGCTGCTGCTCGTCGGCCGCGGCGCGCTGCCGACCCGGTTCGGCACCGGCGACCTCTGGATGTTCGCGGCGGCCCTCGCCTTCGCCTCGTACAGCGCCCTGCTCAAGCGCCGCCCGGCCGAACTCGGCGGTGTCGTCTTCCTCTTCACCACCTTCGTCCTCGGCGCGGCGATGCTGCTGCCGGCGTACGCGGTCAGCCTCGCCACCCAGGGCGGCTTCGAGCCCACCGCCGGCACCGTCGGCCCGCTCGTCTACGTCGGCGTGCTCTCCTCCGCCGTCGCCTTCTTCTCCTGGAACCGCGCCGTCGCCCTCATCGGCGCCGCCCGCGCCGGCGCCGTCTACTACCTCCAGCCGGTCTGCGTCGCACTGCTCTCGTACCTGCTGCTCGGCGAGGAGCTGGGCATCCTCGGCGGGGCGTGCATGGCGCTGATCCTGGGCGGGGTGGCGCTGGCGTCGGCCACCCGGGAGCGGTCGCGGTAGGGCCCGGTAGGTTGCGCCTCATGACCGAGTGGGACATCAAGAAGCTCCAGATCCTCCGCACCCTCCGCGACCGCGGCACCGTCACCGCGACCGCGGAGGCGCTGCTGATGACCCCCTCGGCCGTCTCCCAGCAGCTCACCAACCTCGCCAGGCAGCTCGGCGTGCCCGTCCTGGAGGCGCACGGCCGGCGGGTCCGGCTGACCGACGCCGCGCATCTCGTACTGCGGCACGCCGAGGCGGTGTTCGCGGAGCTGGAGCGGGCGGAGGCGGAGCTCGACGGCTATCTGCGCGGTGAGGCCGGGCGGGTGCGGGTCGCCGCGTTCTCGACCGCCGTGGCCGCGCTCGTCGTGCCCGCCGTACAGACGCTGCGCGCCGCCCATCCGGGACTCGACGTGCGGGTCCGCGAGGCCGAGGCGGCGGAGGCGTACGAACTGCTCACCGCCGGCGAGGTCGACCTCGCCCTCTCGCTCGCCGCGCACGCGCCCACCGCCCGCGACCCGCAGTTCACCCGGGTGCCGCTGCTCGCCGACCCGCTCGACGTCGCCCTGCCCGCCGGTCATCCGCTCGCCGAGGCGCCCGGTCTGCGGCTCGCCGACCTGTCCGCCGAGCCCTGGATCTTCGGCGGTTCAGGGCCCTGGTCGGAGATCACCACCACCGCGTGCGAGGCCGCCGGGTTCGTGCCCGAGCAGGCGCACAGCGCCGCCGGCTGGACCGCGATCCTCGCCATGGTCGAGGCGGGGATGGGGGTGGCCCTTGTGCCGCGGATGGCCGCCGCCGAGCGCGCCAGAGGCGTGGTGATGCGGGTGCTGACGGCCGATCAGCCGCGCCGCCATGTCGTCGCTGCGGTACGGCGCGGGGCGGAGGAGGGGCCGGCGGTGGCGCGGGTGCTCGCGGCGCTGCGCCAGGCCGCCGTGCAGCGGGAGAGCCTGGCATGACCGTTCAGCAGAGCTGAAAAGCAGCCTCGGAAACATTCGATGGACCTGTGCGGTGCCCCGGCGGCACAGTCGAGGACATGAGCATCGACGACAGCGACCTCGCCCACGCCACCGACCCGCACGCCAACGACGCCGCCCCCTACGCCGGCGGCGACCCGTACGCCGACTACCGCACCCGCGACTTCGGGTTCACCGAGCTCGTCGACCTCGCCGACCGCCGCCTCGGCGCCGGAGTCGTCGCCGCCAACGACGAGTTCTTCGCCGAGCGCGAGAACCTCCTCGTCCGCGAGCGCGCCGTCTTCGACCCCGAGCACTTCGGCCACAAGGGCAAGATCATGGACGGCTGGGAGACCCGCCGCCGCCGCGGCGCCGACGCCGGCCACCCGTTCCCCGCGCCCGAGGACCACGACTGGGCGATCGTCCGCCTCGGCGCCCCCGGCGTCATCCGCGGGATCGTCGTCGACACCGCCCACTTCCGCGGCAACTACCCGCAGCGCGTGAGCATCCAGGCCGCCGCCGTCGAGGGCACCCCGAGCCCCGCCGAACTCGTCGACGCCACGTGGGAGGAGCTGCTGCCCCCCACCCCGGTGCGCGGCCACGCCGCCAACGGCTTCACGATCGACAGCGAGCGCCGCTGGACCCACGTCCGGGTCTGCCAGCACCCCGACGGCGGCATCGCCCGCCTCCGCGTCCACGGCGAGGTCGTGCCCGACCCCGAGTGGCTGGCCGTGCTCGGCACCCTCGACCTGATCTCCGTGCTCAACGGCGGTGTGTACGAGGACGCCTCGGACCGCTTCTACTCGTCGCCCACCCAGATCATCCTGCCCGGCACCTCCCGCAAGATGGACGACGGCTGGGAGAACCGCCGCCGCCGGGTGCGCGGCACCAACGACTGGGTACGGTTCCGGCTCGCCGCGCAGGGCGCGGTCCGCGCGGTCGAGATCGACACCGCGTACCTCAAGGGCAACTCGGCGGGCTGGATCGCGCTCCAGGGCCGTAACGGCGACACGGGCGAGTGGTTCGAGATCATCCCGCGCACCCGCCTCCAGCCCGACACCCTGCACCGCTTCGTGCTCCCCGCCCAGGCCGTCGTCACCCACGTCCGCCTCGACGCCTTCCCGGACGGCGGTGTCGCCCGGATGCGGCTGCACGGCGGCCTGACGGAGGACGGCGCGGCCGGACTGCGCGCGAAGTACGCCCGGCTGACCGGCTGAGCGTCTGACAGGTACACCGAAAGAGATCACTACGCTCTCGGGCATGAGACTCCCGTCCCGAAGACTCCTGCCCCGAGCCGCCACCGTGCTCGCGATGCTGGCCGCCGCGGTCCTCCCGGCCGCGGCGCCGGCCGCCGCCGACACCGTGGACCCCGCCACCGCGCCGCCGGTGCGCACCATCTCGTACAACGTGTGCGGCCAGTCCACCTGCCAGAGCGCGCTCGACCTGCCGACCTGGACGGCCAAGGTCAAGGAGCAGACGCTCGCCTGGGACACCGACGCGCTGCTCCTCCAGGAGCTGTGCTTCGGCCAGTGGGCCGCGCTGCGCGACGCCCTGCCCGGCTACACCGGCGTGTGGACCTCGACCGTCAACGACTCCGCCGGCTGCGGCAAGTGGTCCACCGACCGGCGCTTCGGCCTCGGCGTCTTCGTGAAGGCGCCGGCGGTCGACCGCTACGCCGCCAACCTCACCGTCCCGGCCGGCGAGGAGGGCCGGGCCGTGCTGTGCGCCCGCGGGCCGGTCGACGGCCGCACCACGCTCGTCTGCACCACGCACCTCGCGCAGTACATCACCCCGGACAACGGCTCCTCCCAGGCCCTCGCCAAGGTCGACACCTGGGCCGCCGGGCTCCCCGTCGTCCTCGGCGGCGACTTCAACGCCGGACCGGACTACCCCGCGCTCGACCCGATACGCGCCGGACTGCCCGGCACCGGGCCGTTCGCCGAGGCCGACGAGAACGACCGCGACTGGTTCACCCAGGCATGCCTCGGTGCCGGGGCCGGCGAGTGCCGCTCGGGCGAGCCCACCACGTACGCCGGCAAGAAGTTCGACCACGTCTTCCTCAGCGCCCGCGACTTCCACACCGTCCGCGCCGACGCCCTCGAACCCGAACCGGCCGGCACCGCCCCGCTCTCCGACCACCTGCTGCTGCGCGCCGCCGGCTACCCCGAGCCGCGGCCCGGCACCGGCACCGGCGGTGACCTCACCGGCGACGGGCGGCCCGACTTCCTCGCCGTGAAGGACGACGGCAACCTGCGCCTCTACTCCGGCACCGGCGGCGGCACCCTCGCCGGCATGCGCCAGATCGGCACCGGCGGCTGGGCCGGCGCAGCGGTCAGCCACCGCGGCGACTGGACCGGCGACGGCCGCGAGGACGTCCTCGCCCGCATCGGCGACGAGCTGTGGGTCTACCCGAACACCGGCAGCGGCGAGCTCGGCACCCGCATCGCCATGGGCGGCCGCCCCACCGGCTGGACCGGCGCCACCCCGCTCGCCGCCGGCGACGTGGACGGCGACGGCCTGCCCGACGTCCTCGCCCGCAGCGCCACCGGCCTCTGGCTGCACCGCGGTGGCGCCGCCGTCGACGGCCGGTCGACCTTCGCCGCCCGCGCCGCGCTCCACATCGGGGACGCCGAGTTCGCGAACGACGACGTCCTCCTCCCCGGCGACGTCACCGGCGACGGCAAGGCCGACATCTGGGCCCGCGACCGCGCCACCGGCCGCCTCCTCCAGTACGCGAGCCAGGGCGACCAGCACCTCGCCGCCCCGGTCGAACTCACCGGCGGCCCCTGGACCGTGGCCGACCGCCGCCTCGCCGTCTCGGCCGGCGACGTCACCGGCGACGGCCTCCCCGACCTGTGGACCACCCGCACCGCCGGCACCGCCGAGAACCTCGAGTTCCTCCCCGGCACCCCGACCGGCCTCGGCACGCCGACGACGATCGGCACGGGCGGCTGGCAGTGGCTGACGAACCTGGGCTGACGCACGCATGACGAAGGGCCCCGGACGGTGAACCGTCCGGGGCCCCTGCAGTGCGGGAATCAGGCCGCGGCCGCGTCCGCCGCCTGGGCCTTCAGGGCGCGCTCCACGCCCGCGCGGCACTCCGTCACCAGTCGGCGCAGGGCCGGGACCGGGTCGTTCGCCGCGATCCAGGCGTCCGTCGCGTCCAGGGTCTCCTGGGAGACCTGCAGCGTCGGGTAGAGGCCGACCACGATCTGCTGGACGATCTCGTGGCTGCGGGTCTCGGAGACGTGCTTGATCGAGGCGAAGTACTTCGCCGTGTACGGGGCGAGCAGCTCGCGCTGGTCGGCCTGCACGAAGCCGGCGATGACCGCCTCCTGCACCGCGTTCGCCAGCTTGTCGTCCTCGACGACCGACGCCCACGCCTCGGCCTTGGCGGCCTCGGTCGGACGGGCGGCGCGGGCGGTGGCGGCGTGGCGCTCGCCGGCCGCGGTCTTGTCGCGCTCCAGCTCGGCGGCGATCTCCGCCTCCTCGAAGCGGCCGGTCGCGGCGAGCCGCTGCACGAACGCCCAGCGCAGCTCCGCGTCGACGGCCAGGCCCTCGATGGTGGCGGAGCCGTCGAGCAGCGCGGCGAGCAGGTCGAGCTCGGCGGCCTCGCGGGCGGTGTCCGCGAAGGCGTGGGCCCACGCCAGCTGGTGGTCGCTGCCGGGGGCGGCGGCGCGCAGCTGCTCCTGGGCGAAGGCGCCCCAGCGGGCCAGGCCCTCGGCCCGCCACTCCGGCGCCGCGTACAGGTCGAGGGCGACCTTGGTCTGCCGCTGGAGCGACTGGACGACGCCGATGTCGGACTCCTTGGCGATGCCGGAGAGCACCAGGGACAGGTAGTCGCGGGTGGCGAGCTCGCCGTCGCGGGTCATGTCCCAGGCCGAGGCCCAGCACAGCGCGCGCGGCAGCGACTCGGTGAAGTCGCCGAGGTGCGCGGTGACGTTCTTCAGGGACACCTCGTCGAGGCGGACCTTGGCGTACGACAGGTCGTCGTCGTTGAGCAGGACGACGGCCGGGCGCTGCTTGCCGGCCAGCTGCGGCACGGCCGTCAGCTCGGCGGCCTCGACGTCCAGCTCCAGGCGCTCGGTGCGGACCAGCTTGCCGGCCGCGTCGAGCTCGTAGAAGCCGACGGCGATCCGGTGCGGGCGCAGCACGGCCTCGCCCTTGGCGCCGGCCGGGAGCGCCGGGGCCTCCTGGCGGATGGCGAAGGAGGTGATCGCGCCGTTCTCGTCGGTCTCGATCTCGGGCCGCAGGATGTTGATGCCCGCGGTCTCCAGCCACGCCTTCGACCAGGCCTTCAGGTCACGTCCGGAGGTCTCCTCCAGGGCGCCGAGCAGGTCGGTGAGGCGGGTGTTGCCGTACGCGTGGCGCTGGAAGTACGCCTGGACGCCCTTGAAGAACTCGTCCTGGCCGACGTACGCCACCAGCTGCTTCAGGACCGAGGCGCCCTTGGCGTAGGTGATGCCGTCGAAGTTGACGAGCACGTCCTCGAGGTCGTTGATGTCGGCCATGATCGGGTGCGTGGACGGCAGCTGGTCCTGGCGGTAGGCCCAGGTCTTCTCCGAGTTGGCGAAGGTGGTCCAGGCGTTGGGCCAGCGGGTGCCCTCGACGGACGCCTGGCAGGCGACCGAGGTGAAGGTGGCGAACGACTCGTTCAGCCACAGGTCGTTCCACCACTCCATGGTGACCAGGTCGCCGAACCACATGTGCGCCAGCTCGTGCAGGATGGTCTCGGCCCGGCGCTCGTACGCCGCGTCCGTCACCTTCGAGCGGAAGACGTACTGGTCGCGGATGGTGACCGCGCCCGCGTTCTCCATCGCGCCCGCGTTGAACTCCGGCACGAACAGCTGGTCGTACTTGGCGAACGGGTAGTCGTAGGCGAACTTCTCCTGGAACCAGTCGAAGCCCTGCCGCGTGACGTCGAAGATGTGCTCGGCGTCGAGGAACTCGGCGAGCGACGGACGGCAGTAGATGCCGAGCGGCACGACCTGGCCGTTCTTGCCCTCGTACGTCGAGTGCACCGCGTGGTACGGGCCGACGATCAGGGCCGTGATGTACGTGGAGATCCGCGGCGTCGGCGCGAACTCCCACACTCCGTCCTTCGGCTCCGGGGTCGGGCTGTTGGAGATCACGGTCCAGCCCTCGGGGGCCTTCACGGTGAACTGGAAGGTCGCCTTCAGGTCGGGCTGCTCGAACGAGGCGAACACGCGACGCGCGTCCGGCACCTCGAACTGCGTGTAGAGGTACGCCTGACCGTCGACCGGGTCGACGAAGCGGTGCAGGCCCTCACCGGTGTTGGTGTACGCGCAGTCGGCGACGACCTTGAGCTCGTTGGCGCCGGCCAGCAGGCCCGCCAGCGCGATCCGCGAGTCCTGGAAGACGGCGGCGACGTCGAGGGCGTGCCCGTTGAGCACCACCTCGTGCACGGTCGGGGCGACGAGATCGATGAAGGTCTCGGCGCCGGCCTCGGCGGAATCGAAGCGGACGAGGGTGGTGGACCGGTAGGTCCCGCCCTCCTGCGCGCCGGTGAGGTCGAGGTCGACCTCGTACGCGTCCACGGTCAGCAGCTTCGCCCGCTGCTGGGCCTCTTCACGGGTCAGGTTCGTACCAGGCACCCGGTCAACTCCTCGGTTTCGTGACGTTTGGCTCATCCTTCCACGGGGTGTGTCGGCGGCGCACGGTTCATTTCCCAGGGCGAACACGCGGGGCGCACGCAAAGAACGGCGGCCACCGTGCTCGGTGGCCGCCGTTCTTCGCGCGTGGGGGGCTCAGCCTTGCAGTTCCTTCGCCACGAGCTCCGCGATCTGCACGGCGTTGAGCGCCGCGCCCTTGCGCAGGTTGTCGTTGGAGAGGAACAGCGCGAGGCCGTGCTCGACGGTCTCGTCGACGCGGATGCGGCCCACGTAGGAGGCGTCCTTGCCGGCGGCCTGGAGCGGGGTCGGGATCTCGGAGAGCTCGACGCCCTCGGCGTCCTTCAGCAGCTCGTAGGCGCGCTCGACGCTGATCGGACGCTCGAAGCGGGCGTTGACCTGGAGGGAGTGGCCGGAGAAGACCGGGACACGGACGCAGGTGCCGGAGACCTTGAGGTCCGGGATCTCCAGGATCTTGCGGGACTCGTTGCGGAGCTTCTGCTCCTCGTCGGTCTCGAAGGTGCCGTCGTCGACGATGGAGCCGGCCAGCGGGACCACGTTGAAGGCGATCGGGCGCTTGTAGACACCGGGCTCGGGGAACTCGACGGCCTCGCCGTCGAAGGCCAGCTGGTCGGCCTTCTCGGCGACCGCGCAGGCCTGGGTGCGCAGCTCCGCGACACCGGCCACGCCCGAGCCGGAGACGGCCTGGTAGGTGGTGGCGACGAGCGCGGTCAGGTCGGCCTCCTGGTGGAGCGGCTTGAGCACCGGCATGGCGGCCATGGTGGTGCAGTTCGGGTTGGCGATGATCCCCTTGGGGCGGTCCTTGATCGCGTGCGGGTTGACCTCGGAGACGACCAGCGGGACCTCGGGGTCGCGGCGCCAGGCGGAGGAGTTGTCGATCACGACGGCGCCCTGGGAGGCGACCTTCTCGGCGAGCGCCTTGGAGGTGGTGCCGCCGGCGGAGAAGAGCACGATGTCCAGGCCGGTGTAGTCGGCGGTGGCCGCGTCCTCGATCGTGACGCCGTCGACGACCTTGCCGGCGGAGCGGGCGGAGGCGAAGAGGCGCAGCTCGTCGACCGGGAAGTTCCGTTCCGCGAGGATCCTGCGCATGACCGTGCCGACCTGACCGGTGGCTCCGACGATTCCGACCTTCACGGGGACTCCTCCGTACGTAAGTGCAGGTGCTGCGGCTTCCATGATGCGTATGTCCCGGGGCGCCTTGTCCAATCGATTGTCCAAGGGCCGGACACGTCTCGGGACGGCAAAGGGGTGGGCACCGGTTCCGGTGCCCACCCCTCCTCGTGCCCCCTCGTTACGCCATGGGGGCTACGCGGGTGCTACGGGGTGACCTTCTCGATCACCACGCTGCCGGTGCCCGCGGCGGTGCCGCGCGCGTTGAGCAGCTGCACCTGGCCGAAGAACTGCCGGCCCTCGGGGGCCGGGGCGTTCACGACGACCTCGGCGGGGACCTGCGCGGTGCCGCCGTTGGCCAGCTGGACCGGGGCCGACTCGTCGACCTTCACCGAGCCGAGCGCGGACGAGTAGTACACGTCCTTGTAGTCGAACGTGGTGCCCTCGGCGGACGGCACGTTGTAGCCGTCGATGACGACGGTGTAGGTGCCGGCGGCGGGCTTGACCAGGGAGACGGACTCCTCGGAGTCGCCGTCGGCGGACTGGCCGACCTGCTGGTCGCCGAGCTTGACCGTGAGGTCGAGGTCGGCGGCCAGGTCGGAGCTGTTGCCGATGGCGATGTCGAGGCGCTCCACGCCCTCACCGATGGTGACGGTCCTGATCTGCTGCTCGTGGTGCTTGATGGTCGGGCGCTCGGTCTTCTGCGAGCCGAGCGGGCCGCCCTTCAGGCGCCCGTCGATCGCGGCGAAGCGGTTGGTGACCTTCCACTGCACGGCGGCCGGGGTGCCGACCTTCGCCTCGGGCACCGACTGGACGGCCGGGTCGAAGGCGGAGCCGAGGACGGACACGCCGAGGGTGTACGGGTTGTCCAGGTCCGGCGAGGTGCGCCGGGCCTCGACCTCGATCTCCCAGACGCCCGGGGTCGGGTCGGTGTAGGAGCGCAGGTCGGGGCGGCAGGTGTTGGCCGGGTTGTAGTGCGGGTAGCACACGGTGGACGCGGTGGACTCCAGGGCGACGCCGTACGGGTGGATGGAGATGAACCGGGTCTGGCTCTGCTCCTTCAGCCCGCCG
Organism: Streptomyces sp. NPDC101160; assembly: GCF_044768205.1. NCBI lineage: Bacteria > Bacillati > Actinomycetota > Actinomycetes > Kitasatosporales > Streptomycetaceae > Streptomyces > Streptomyces sp. NPDC101160. Next base: position 192,963 of record NZ_JBIWPJ010000005.1, read on the forward strand.
AGCGAGACCTCCAGGGACTTGGCGCCCTTCGGCACGGTCACGAAGTACGACTTCATGCTGTTGCGCTGCACGGAGCCGGTGGCGGAGAAGCCGTAGTCCGGCGCGACCAGGTCGTTCGAGACGACGGTGGTGGCGAGGATCTGCTTGTCGACGCCCTCGGTGAAGGGGTCGTCGGCCTCCAGGATCACGCTGTGCACGCCCGTGGTGGTGGGGCGGGCCTGCAGCTGCACGGTGACCGGCTTGTTCAGCGGCAGCGCCACCCAGTCCTCGCCGAGGATGCGGAAGGTGCCGTCGTTGTACTTCAGGCCCAGCTCGTGCCAGACCGGCCGGTCCGGGCCGTTCGTGCGCGTGACGGTGACGTCGTAGACCTTCTTCTGGCCGACCTTGAGGCCGCCCTCGCGGTCGTACACACCGGTGCCGGTGTGCGGGGCCGGGAAGATCGCGGTGTCGACCGGGGCCTCGACCTTGTAGTCGTGGGCGGTCGCGCCGAACAGGATCGAGTCCCAGGCGTCCACGATGTCGATGAGGCCGGCGCCCTGCTCGTGGGCCGCGACGCCCTTGATCCGCTTGGCGGTCGAGGTGAGCGCGGTGCGCAGGGTGAGCGGGGAGAGCGCGATGTGCTTCTGCTTCGCGGCGGAGATCAGCAGCGCGCTCGCGCCCGTCGCCTGCGGCGAGGACATCGAGGTGCCGTTGAGCATGCCGTAGCCGGCCGGCAGGGTGTAGCCGGCCTCGGGGACGCCGGCGCCGGGCAGCCAGGTCGGGATGGTGTTCACGGCCGAGCCGGGGGCGGTGATCGTCGGGGTGAAGCCGCCGTCCTCGCGCGGGCCGCGCGAGGAGAAGTTGAACATGGCGTACTTCTTCTCGACGGCCGAGCCGTAGTTGGCCGCCCAGGTCGCCTGGGAGATGCCGGCGCCGACCGAGATGACCTTGTCGGCCAGGCCGGGGTCGCCGATCGTGTTGATGCCGGGACCCTCGTTGCCGGCCGAGATGACCAGCTGGACGCCGTAGGTGTCGATGAGCCGCGTGTAGAGCCGCGAGCGCACGTTGTCGCCGTCGTTCTGCGCGGGCAGGCCGCCGATCGACATGTTGACGATGTCGACGCCGCGGTTGGCGACGAGGTCGATCATGCCCTCGGTCAGCGCGGTGTTGGTGCAGCCGCCGGTCCAGGTGCAGGCACGCATGGAGACGAGCTTCGCGCCGGGCGCGGCGCCGTTCATCCTGCCGCCGAACAGGCCGTTGGCGGCGGTGATGCCGGCGACGTGGGTGCCGTGCTCGGACTCGACGAGACCGACGTTGACGAAGTCGGCCTTCTTGCCGACCCAGGTGCCGCCCAGCGGGTCCATCGGCACGTCCTTGCGGATCTGCACGACGAACGGGGTGCGCTCGACGACCTCGGTGGCCGGGTTGTCGGTGCCGAAGTAGCCGATCTGGTAGCCGTCCTTGTACGGCTTCATCGGCTCGTTGTTCGTGAAGTCGCCGTCCTGGTCGGTGTCCACGCGGACCGTGCCGGCGACCGGGTCGTACAGCATGCCGAAGCGGTCGGTGGTGTCGCCGTCCCGGTTGATGTCGCCCTTCGGGTCGCCGCCCGCGGTGACCGACTCGCTGAAGCGGCTCCACTGGTACGAGCCCTCGGGCGCCTTCCAGCTCTGGCCGCCCGCGGTGAAGACGGGGCCGGAGACCGGGGTGATCTGGGCGCGCCAGGTGCCGTCGCTCTCGGTGAGCGGGTCGGTGGCGGTGACCCAGTCGACGATCTTGCGCTCGCCGGTGGTGGTCGTCTGCAGGGCCGGGTGACCGAGGTCGACACCGGAGTCGAGGATGCCGATGGTCACGCCGCGGCCGTCGGCCTTCGGGTGCTCCTTGACGAAGTCGACCGCACCAGTCTCGAAGGACGGGTTGTACGGGTTCCTCGCCGGGGTGTCCTTGCCGGGCGCCGGGTAGGTCTGCGTGACGGTGGTGCCCTCGACGGCACCGGTGGAGCCCGAGTCCGGGGTCGGGTCGTCGAGCTTGACCTCCGCCTGGAGGTCTACCGACTGAACCGAGGAGAGCCTGGTCGCGGCCTTGATGGCGGCGTCGGCCTTCCCGGTGGGCAGGGTGGCGCGGACGTAGCCGAGCTTGTCGTCCTGGCGGCCGACGGAGGCGCCGGGCACGGCGTCGAGCTGGCCCGCGACCTGCTCGGTGGCGCCGGGCGCGGTGGCCACGAGCACGGTGACGGTCGGCTTGCCGTCGGCCTCGGCCTCGGACAGGCGCTGGGCGTCGGTCGGGCCGAGCTTGTCGGCCGGGTCGGCGGTCTTCGCCGTGGAGTTCGCCGGGACCCCGGCCGCCGGGTCGTCGACGGCCAGGACCGGGGCGGCACCGGCCGCGACGAGCGCGGTCACGAGTCCGGCGGCGGCGGCGATGCGGGCCGCGCGTCTGGTCCCGGTGGTCGAGCGCCCGGGTATGGAGCTCTGAGATTCGGGGGTGGTCATTTACATCCCTGTTTGTGAAAGATGAGGGTCCGGATTTCGGTACCGGATGACCGCTCACCTTTTCGCAAAAGGCAGGGATTTGGGGAGAGTTGCCGGGCCCGGATATGCGCGGATGGCGCACATCCGCCACCGCGCGGGATGCGTCAGTGAGGACGAACCCGCCCCAACGGGGCAGGGCTGAGGCGGCAGCGGGTCAGTGGTCCTTCGTGCGGGCGTAGTGGCGTGACGCCTTCGCCCGGTTGCCGCACGCCGCCATCGAGCACCAGCGCCGGGTGCCGTTCCGTGAGGTGTCGAAGAAGTGCAGGATGCACGCGCCGTGGGCGCACTTGCGGATCCGGTCCGGGGCGGCGCGCAGCAGGTCGAGGTAGTCACGGGCCGCGGTCCAGCCCGGCCCCCAGGTCGCGTCGGCGAACTCCGTCTCCTCGCCCGGGCCTTCGACGGTGAGCGTGGCCCGGATGCGGCCGTGGCCGAGGACCGCGTCGACCTTGGCGGTGGCCGCGGGGTCGTCGGGGCGGTCGACGAGCGCGGCGAGGGCGTCCCGTGCGGCCAGGGTGTGGCGCAGGGTGGTGGCGTCGGCGGTGAACCGCCCGTCGAGGCCGTTGGTGGCGAGCCAGACGCCGAGGCCCGCGGGGTCGGTGAGCAGGTCCTGGCGCACGCCTTCCACGTTCCAGCGGGTGTTGAGCAGGTCCAGGGAGACGGGCTCGCCGGTGAGCGGCCGCGGGTCGGAGACGGTCATGGCGGGCGTCCTCCTCGGTGACCGAACACTGACTAACCCCTCAAGAGTACGTGACCGGTTGCGCTCCCCTCGCCTAACCCTTAAAGTCAAATTGAAGGGTTAGCCCCCGGCTGGGGGCAGAACACCGCAAGAGGGGAACAGTCATGTCGTTCAACGGAACGCTCGCCGTCGGCCACATCGGCCTCAACGTCACCGACATCGAGCGCTCACTCGGCTTCTACGGGGACGTCCTCGGCTTCGAGACCCTCGGCGAAGGCAAGGACGAGGGGCGCCGCTACGCCTTCCTCGGCCAGGGCGGGAAGCTCGTCCTCACTCTGTGGCAGCAGGCCGAGGGCGGCTACGACGCCGGACGCGCCGGTCTGCACCACCTCGCCTTCCAGGCCGGCTCCGTCGACGAGGTCCGCGCCGCCGAGGCCGCCCTCGCCGCCCGGGGCGTCACCTTCGCGTACGAGGGCGTCGTCGCCCACAGGGAGGGCGCGGCGTCCGGCGGGATCTTCTTCCACGACCCGGACGGCACCCGCCTGGAGATCTCGGTCCCGGCGGGCGCGGAGGAGGCCCCGGCGCCGTCCGGAACGGCCCCGACCTGCGGCTTCTTCTAGAACCCGGACCCCCTTCCCGTACCCGCGCCCCCGCCCCCCGACGACCGGTGTCCCTGGAGGAACCATGCGCACCTACCACCAGGGCTCCCTCGCGGTCCAGGACCGCGTCGGCGTCCGCGATCTCGCCGAGCACGTGGGCCAGTCCATCGGCCCCGGCATCCGCCCCGTCGCCGCCGCCTTCCTGGAGGCGCAGCCCATGCTCGTGCTCGGCGCCGCGGACCCGGTCGGCCGGGTCTGGGCCGGCCTGCTCACGGGCAGGCCCGGCTTCGCCCGGGCCGTCGGCCCGCACACCGTCTCCGTCGTGGGCGGCATCTCCGCCCACGACCCGCTCGCCGGCGCCGTCACCGCGGAAGGCACCCCCGTCGGCACCATCGCGCTCGACCCCCGCACCCGTCGCCGCATGCGCCTCAACGGCACCGCCCATCCCAGCGGCCGCGGCTTCGTCATCGCGGCCGAGCAGGTCTTCGCCAACTGCCCGAAGTACCTCCAGAAGCGCGAGCTGTACGGCTTCGCCGAGGACCCGGGCCCGCGGGCCGGTGCCGTCCGCCACGGCACGGCGCTCACCCCCGGCCAGGAGCGCCTCGTCCGCACCGCCGACACCTTCTTCATCGCCACCGCCGCGGCCGACGGCGTGGACGCGAGCCACCGCGGCGGCAACCCCGGCTTCGTCGAGCTCGTCTCGCCCACCGAACTGACCTGGCCCGACTACCCGGGCAACGCCATGTTCCTCACCCTCGGCAACCTGGAGTCCGACGGCCGGGCGGGCCTGCTCTTCCTCGACTGGCGCACCGGCACCACCCTCCAGCTCTCCGGCTTCGCCCACGCCGAGTTCGGCCCCGGAGGCCGCACCGTCCGCTTCCGCCTGGACACCGTCGTGGAGATCCCGGGCGCCAGCCCCCTGCGCTGGTCGGCCCCCGAGTACTCCCCGGCCAATCCGCCCTTGCCGAAGGACCGCCCATGACCACCGCCCCGGCCCCCGCCCCCGTCCCCGCTGCCGCGCCCGCCCGGCCCCGGCCGCGTGTCCTGCTCGCCTCCACCGCCGTCAGTGTCACCGCCCTGCTCCTGCTCGTCGCCGTCGGCACCTTCCTCCGCGAGCCCCTGCTCATCCCGCCGCTCGCCGCGAGCATGGCCCTCGTGGCGGGCGCCCCCGACCTGCCGCTCGCCCAGCCCCGCTCCGTCCTCGGCGGCCAGCTCCTCTCCGCCCTCACCGGTTTTGCGGTCCTCGCCCTCACCGGCCCCGGCCTGTGGGGCGCCGCCCTCGCCGGCGGCCTCGCCCTCGGCGTGATGTCCGCCGCCCGCACCCCGCACTCGCCCGCCGCAGCCACCGCCGTGATCGTGGCCCTCCAGAACCCGCCGTTCTGGAACTTTCTCGCCCTGCTCGCCCTCGCCTCCCTCCTCCTCGTCGCCACCGGCCTCGCCGGTGCCCGCCTCTCCGGTCGCCGTTACCCCGCGTACTGGCTCTAACCTCGGTCCATGAAGACCGAGTTGAGGGTGGCGGCCTACGCCGTGTGTGTACGGGACGGGCAGATACTCCTGGCCCGGTGGGTGACCCGGGACGGGCGGAAGCTGTGGACGCTGCCCGGGGGCGGCATCGACCACGGGGAGCTGCCCGTCGAGGCCGTCGTCCGGGAGGTCGAGGAGGAGACCGGCCACATCGCCGAGCCCCTCGCGCTCCTCGGCATCGACTCCATCCGCCGCACCTGGCCCCGCAAGCTCGGGCCCGTCGACTGGCAGGGGCTGAGAATCATCTACGAGGCCCGGATCACGGGCGGCGAACTCCGCAACGAGCAGGGCGGATCCACCGACCTCGCCGCCTGGTACGCGCTCGACGCCGTGCCCGCCCTCGACCGGGTCGAACTCGTCGACATCGGCCTCCAGTTGTGGCGCGACCGGCCGGCCCTCGGACACTCGCCGCTCAGCGATCCGACGAACGGCTGAAAACGGCTCAACCGTCACCTGACTGCCGGAACGGGCTCAACCCGCCGCACACCTCCCGCGGTCCCCTCTCGCGAACAGCACCTCACGATCACGGGAGTTCCGCATGTCAGCCGCACGCACCCGCCGTACCGTCGTCGCCGCCACGCTCGTGGCCGGCCTCGCCGCCGGCGCGCTCGCCGCGCCCGCCTTCGCCGCCGCACCGCCGAAGCCCTCCCACACCGCCACCCAGCAGGCCCTGGACGCGGCTGTCGCCGAGGGGGTGCCCGGCGCCGTCGCGCAGGCCCGCGACGGAAAGGCCCGCTGGACCGGCACCGCCGGCGAGCGCAAGGGCAGCGACCGCTTCCGGGTCGGCTCCATCACCAAGACCTTCACCGCCACCGTGCTGCTCCAGCTCCAGGCCGAGGGCCGCATCGACCTCGACGACCCGGTCGAGAAGTGGCTGCCCGGAGTCGTCCGGGGCCACGGCCACGACGGCCGGAAGATCACCGTCCGGCAGCTGCTCAACCACACCAGCGGCATCTACAGCTACACCTCCGACCCCTCCTTCCAGCAGACGGTCTTCGGCCCCGCGTTCCTCGAGCACCGTTACGACACCTGGACCCCGCAGCAGCTCGTCGGGATCGCGATGCAGCACGCGCCGGACTTCGCGCCCAACACCTCCTGGAAGTACTCCAACACCAACTTCGTGCTCGCCGGCATGGTCGTCGAGAAGGTCACCGGCCACTCGTACGAGAAGGAGGTCGAGCGGCGCATCATCAAGCCGCTGAAGCTGCGCGCGACCAGCGCTCCCGGCACCGGCTCCCGGATGCCGCGGCCCAACTCCCGCGCCTACTCGAAGCTCGGGTCGGCGGCCGACAGGCCCGCGTACGACGTGACCGAGCTGAACCCGTCCATCGCCGGGGCGGCGGGCGAGATGATCTCCGACGCGAACGACCTGCAGACCTTCTACCGGGCCCTGCTCAAGGGCCGGCTGCTGCCGCCCGCCGAGATGAAGGAGATGACCGACACGGTCGCGACCGGCCGGGGCACGGATGTCCGCTACGGGCTCGGGCTGTTCCAGCAGAGGCTGAGCTGCGGCAAGGAGATCTGGGGCCACAGCGGCGGCATCCACGGCTCCGCCTCCCAGGCCGTGGTCACCCGGGACGGCGAGCACTCGCTCGCCGCGAACTTCAACGCCGACTGGACCGGCGACAGCCAGGCCCTGATCGAGGCGGAGTTCTGCGGGACGACCGGAACGGCCGGCCGGAGCTGACCTTCAGCGGGGCAGGACGACCACGTAGGCGGCCGGCTGCCGGTCCGGCGCGGCCATCAGCGCCGTACGGACCACGGTCGCCTGCTGGTCCATCGTCTCGCGCAGCTTGCGCGGGGTGATGTGGACGACGGTGATGCCGAGCCGCTCCAGGTGCTCGCGCTTGCGCGTGTACTCCGACCACAGCGCGTCGTCGTCCTGCCGCGGCGCCCGGGTGTCCAGCTCCACCGCGACCGCCTGGTCCGGCCAGTAGGCGTCCACGCCGCCCAGGTGCGGGCCGCCCGGCAGCCGCAGGTCCACGTTCCACAGCGGGTCCGGCAGCGCGAACTCGCGCACCATCTCGTAGAGACGCTGCTCGGCGATCGAGCGCCCCTCGGCGAGCAGCGAGTCCACCGCGTCCACCACATGCGGACGGGTGAGCAGCCGGGCCCGGTTCAGCTCCCGTACGACCGCGCCCGGTTCGCAGTGGCCGCCGCTGACCGCCTCGGTGAGCAGCCGGCGCACCACGCCCGCGTCGTTCAGCGCCGAGACGGCGTCGGCGAGCGCCCGCTCCACCGGGGCCACCGGCAGCGCGTCGATCTCGACCGGCGTCGGCGGCTGGGCGGCCTTCACCACCCGGACGAAACCGGTCGAGCGGAGCCGGCGGGTGCGCGGCACCAGGACGTCGACCCGGTCGACCATGCCGCGCGGGGGAGCGGCGGCGAAGCGGTGCAGGGAGAGCGCGGCGAGCCCGGTGATCATCGCCTCGGCGCGGGCGTAGCGGATGGCCTCCCGGAACCGGTCGGCGCCGGTGCGGGGGAGGGGGGAGGGGGCGCTGGGGGAGGTGTTGTGGTTCATGCCGACGGTCTTCCGCCGCACGGACCGGCCCTAACCGCTGTTACGAGCCCGTCGCACAATCCGGACAACTCCGCACTAAAGTACGCGCGTTCGAGTGCCGAGGTACGAAAGCCCCCGGCGGTGCCCGCGCACCACCGGGGGCCCCTCGCACGGAGCTACGCGGCGCGCGCGTCGCACTCCTGCGCCCGCAGCGCCCGCGCCAGGTCGTCGCGGGACTCCAGGACGAGCCGGCGCAGCGCCGGAGCGGCGTCCGCGTGCCCGGCCAGCCACGCGTCCGTCGCCGCCAGGGTCTCCGGGCGGTCCTGAAGCCCCGGGAACAGGCCGCGGACCACGTCCATGCCGATCTGGATGGACCGCTCCGCCCAGATCCGCTCGATCGCCGCGAAGTACTTCTCCGCGTACGGCGCGATCAGCTCGCGCTGCGAGGGCTGCGTGAAGCCCGAGATCGTGGCCTCCGCCAGCGCGTTCGACAGCTGGTCCGACTCGACGACCTGCGCCCACGCCTGCGCCTTGACGGCGGCCGACGGGCGGGCGGCCAGGCAGCGCACCTGGTGGCGCTTGCCGGACGCCGTGTCGTCGCGGGCCAGCTCGGCGCCGATGCGGGCCTCGTCGGCGCGGCCGTGCGTGGCCAGCGGCGACAGGAACGCCCAGCGCAGCTCCTGGTCGACGTCGAGTCCGTCGATCGCGGCCGAGCCGTCGAGCAGCCCCTCCAGGAGCTGCAGGTCCGCGTCCGCCGAGGCGACGGCGGCGAAGAAGTGCGCCCAGGTCAGCTGGTGCTCGCTGCCCGGCTCGGCGAGCCGCAGCTCGCGCAGCCCGCCCTCGGCGAGCAGCCGCCCGCCCTCGGCCCGCCACTCCGGGGCCGCGTAGGAGGTGACGGCCGACTTCGCCCAGGCGTGCACCATCTGCAGCACGCCGATGTCGGTCTCGCGGCCGGCGAAGTCGAGCGCCACGCGCACGAAGTCGCGCGCCGGCATCAGCCCGTCGCGGGTCATGTTCCACAGCGCGGACCAGCACAGGGCGCGGGCCAGCGGGTCGGTGATGTCGCCGAGGTGGCCGCGCAGGGTGGCGAGCGAGCCCTCGTCGAAGCGGACCTTGCAGTAGGTCAGGTCGTCGTCGTTGACCAGGACCAGGTCCGGCTTCGCCTCGCCGGCGAGCTCGGCCACCACCGTACGGGCGCCGGTGATGTCCGTCTCGGCCCGCGCGTAGCGCACGAGGTCGCCGCCCTCGATGCGGTAGAGGCCCACGGCCGCGCGGTGCGGGCGCAGCTCGTCGCCCTCCTGGTCGACGGCCAGCTCGGTGATCCGGCCCTCGGCGTCGTAGGTGAGCACGGGCGTGAGGGAGTTGACGCCGGAGGTCTGCAGCCAGGACTTCGACCACGCCTTCATGTCCCGGCCGGAGGTCTCCTCCAGGACCGCGAGCAGGTCGGCGAGGGTGGTGTTCCCGTAGGCGTGGCGCTTGAAGTAGCGGCGCGCGCCCTCCAGGAACGCGTCCCGGCCCGCGTACGCCACCAGCTGCTTCAGGACCGAGGCGCCCTTGGCGTACGTGATGCCGTCGAAGTTCAGCTTGGCGTCCTCCAGGTCGCGGATGTCGGCCGTGACCGGGTGCGTCGACGGCAGCTGGTCGGCCCGGTACGCCCACGCCTTGCGGCTGTTGGCGAAGGTCACCCACGCGTTGCCGAAGCGGGTCGCCTCGACCTGCGAGAAGGTGCCCATGAAGTCGGCGTACGACTCCTTCAGCCACAGGTCGTCCCACCACACCATGGTGACCAGGTCGCCGAACCACATGTGGGCCATCTCGTGCAGGATCGTGTTGGCCCGGCGCTCGTACGCGGCCCGCGTCACCTTGCCCCGGTAGATGTACTCCTCCTTGAAGGTGACCATGCCGGGGTTCTCCATGGCGCCGAGGTTGTACTCGGGCACGAAGGCCTGGTCGTACTTCCCGAAGGGGTACGGGTAGTCGAAGTTGTCGTGGAAGAAGTCGAAGCCCTGCTTGGTGACCAGGAAGACGTCGTCCGCGTCGAAGTGCTTCGCGAGGCCCTTGCGGCACATCGCGCCCAGCGGGATCTCCAGCTCGGTGCCGTCGGCGAAGGTGCGCCGGTAGGTGTCGGTGACGTAGTGGTACGGGCCGGCGACCACGCACGTGACGTACGTGGAGATCGGCGCCGTCTCCGCGAACCGCCACACGCCGTCGGCGCCCTGCTCCCCGGCGCCGTTGCTCCACACCGTCCAGCCCTCGGGCGCGGCCACCTCGAAGCGGTACCGGGCCTTGAGGTCGGGCTGCTCGAAGTTGGCGTGGACCCGGCGCGCGTCGGCCGGCTCGTACTGCGTGTAGAGGTAGACCTCGCCGTCCTCCGGGTCGACGAAGCGGTGCATGCCCTCGCCGGTGCGGCTGTAGGCGCACTGGGCGTCGACCACCAGCACGTTCTCGTCGGCCAGGTCGTCGAGCGCGATCCGGGCGCCGTCGAAGACGACCGCCGGGTCGAGCTCGCGGCCGTTGAGCGTCACCGCGGTCACCGAGGGCGCGATCAGATCGGCGAAGGTGCGGTCTCCCGAGCCGGTGCGCCGGAACCGGACGGTGGTCACGGAGCGGAAGGTGCGCACGCCCTCCCCGGACTCGCCGACCGCCGAGCGCAGGTCGAGGAAGACCTCGTACCCGTCGACGGACAGCAGTGCGGCCCGCTCGTGGGCCTCGTCGCGGGACAGATTCTCACCGGGCACGGTCACTCCACTCCTTCGTGCCACACCGTCGTGGCGCGTTCGAAACAGCACCGATCCTCCCATGTGCGGCTGACACCGAACAGGCGGGAATGCGGCGGGGCCGGCCCGGCGTTGCGCCTTTCGGCGCAACACGAGACCCGAGGCCGTACCCGAGGAGACACATGTCCGAGAGCAGGACCACCGCCGAGTTCTTCTTCGACCCGCTGTGCCCGTGGGCCTGGATGACCTCCCGCTGGATGCTGGAGGTGGAGAAGGTCCGCCCCGTCGACGTGCGGTGGAAGGTGATGAGCCTCGCGGTCCTGAACGAGAACCGGCTCGACGAGGTGCCGCCGGAGTACCGCGAGATGCTGGAGACCAAGGCGTGGGGCCCGGTCCGCGTCGTCGTCGCCGCCCAGCAGCTGCACGGCGACGAGGTCGTCGGCAAGCTCTACACGGCCCTCGGCACCCGCTTCCACAACAACGGCGAGGGCCCGACCCGCGAGGCCATCGCGGGCGCCCTGAAGGACGTCGGCCTGCCCGAGAGCCTCGTCGACTACGCCGACAAGGACACCTACGACAAGGAGCTGCGCGCCTCCCACAAGGAGGGCATCGACAAGGTCGGCCAGGACGTCGGCACGCCCGTGATCTCCGTCCCCGGCCCGGACGGCGACGAGGTCGCCTTCTTCGGCCCGGTCGTCACCCCGACCCCGCGCGGCGAGGCGGCGGCGCGCCTGTGGGACGGCACGCTGCTCGTGGCGGCGACGCCCGGCTTCTACGAGATCAAGCGCACGCGGACGGAAGCGCCGAGCTTCCACTAGTCGCCCGCGGGGAGCGTGCGGCCTCGTGGTGCACCGCGAGGCCGCACGCTCCCGTGCGCTCCGCCATTGCGGTCAACCGGCGCCGGTGCGGACCGGTCAAGATCAATAGCGTGCGGGCATGCGACTCCCCCTCCACGCCCTGAAGCTCGCCGCGGCGACCCTCCTGCTCACCGCCCTCGCCGCCGCGCCCGCCGGCGCCGCGCCCCCCGACGACTGGCAGCAGGTCGGCACCGACGCCCGCAGCGGAGTCAGCGGCCTGGCCTCCGAGGGCCGGGGCAGCGACAGCGCCCTGTTCGTCAACGACAACAAGCGCTCCGGACAGCCGCGGCTCTCCCGCGTCTCGTACGCGGCCGGCGCCGTCGCCGTCGGGCGGCTCGCCTGGAACGGGGCCGAGCCCGACGACCTGGAGGCGATCGAGGCCGTCCCGGGGACGCCCGGCGAGTACCTCGCGCTCGCCAGTCGCGGCATCGTCTACCGCATCGAGGTCGACGGCCCCAGGGCCACCGTCCTCGACTACGCCCCGCTGCCGGCCATCGGCCAGGGCGACGACTACGAGAGCTTCGCGCTCGTCGCCCGGGACGGGCAGCTCGCCGCCCTGTGGGCCGACCGCGGCGAGGGCCCGGGCCGGCCGGCCACGCTGTACGCGGCGCCGCTCACCTTCGCCTCCTGGGGCCGGCCGCTGTTCGGCGCGGTGACCAAGCGCGCGTACACCTCCACGTACCCGCAGAGCGACGGCACCCGACACATCTCCGACATCTCGGTGACCGACTCCGGCCGGATCCTGGCGAGCTCGGCGACGGACGCGGGTGACGACGGCCCGTTCGACTCGGCCGTCAGCGACATCGGCCGGGTCACGGTCTCGGCCACCGGCAAGGTGCGGGTCACGCTCGCCGCGAGCCCGGCCGTGCTCGGCACCTTCCCGGGCTACAAGATCGAGGCCGTCGAGTGCCTGCCCGGCTCCGACGACGCCCTGCTCGGCACCGACGACGAGAACCACGGTGGACACGTGCGCACCGCCCCGTACTGCGGGGCGTGAAGCCAAGAGGCCCCGCCGAGCACATGGCGTGCTCGGCGGGGCCTCGTTCGGTCCGGGACGGGTCAGGCTTCCTCGGCCGCGGGCGTCACCGCACCCGCTCCGGCGCCCGCCTTCTGGCGGACGATGCCGATCACCGCGAGGACCAGCGTCATCGCGCCCGTCGCGTACAGCTGGACGCGGGTGCCCTCGTCACGGGCCATCAGATAGAAGATGACCGCCATGCCGGCGAGGGCGACGTACGTCAGGCCCGGGTAGAGCCACATCCGCACGACCAGCTTCTCGGGCGCCTCGCGGTCCAGGCGGCGGCGCAGCACCAGCTGCGAGGCGGCGATGAAGATCCAGACGACCAGGATCACGCCGCCGATCATGTTGAGCAGCCACGGGAAGATCGTCTCGGGCGACCAGTAGTTGAGGCCGACGCAGACGAAGCCGAAGAAGCAGGAGGCGAGCACGGCCGGGCGCGGCACGCCGCCGAAGACCTTGCCGAGCACCTTCGGGCCGAGGCCGCGGTGGACCAGGGAGAAGGCGATGCGCGAGGAGCCGTAGATGTTGGCGTTCATCGCGGAGAGCAGGGCGATCAGGACGACGACGTTCATGATCTGGCCGGCGCCCGGGATGCCCAGGTGGTCGAGGGCCGCGACGTACGGGCCCTTCTCGGTGATGGCCTTGTCGTCCCACGGGATGAGGGTGACGACGACGGCCATCGAGCCGATGTAGAAGAGCGAGATGCGCCACATCGCGGTGCGCACGGCCTTGGCGACGCCCTTGACCGGGTTGTCGGACTCGGCGGCCGCGATGGTGACGGTCTCCATGCCACCGTACGAGAACACCGAGGCGAGCAGACCGATGACCAGGCCCTCGCTGCCGTTGGGCAGGAAGCCGCCCTTGCCGAACAGGTTCGCGGTGCCGGGGGAGTCGGTGCCGGGCAGGACGCCCAGGACGGCGAGCACGCCCAGGCCGAGGAAGAGGGTGATCGCGCCGACCTTCAGGGCGGCGAACCAGAACTCGAACTCGCCGAAGTTCTTCACGGCCGCCAGGTTGGTGCCGCAGAAGACCAGCATGAAGAGCGCGACCCAGGCCCACTCGGGCGTGCCGGGCAGCCAGCCGGTGACGATCTTCGCCGCGCCGATGCCCTCCAGGCCGACGGCGACGCTCAGCAGCACCCAGAACGCCCAGCCGGAGGCGAAGCCGGCCCAGGAGCCGAAGGCCCGCTCGGCGTGCGAGGAGAACGAGCCGGAGGACGGGTACGCGGCCGACATCTCGCCCAGCATGCGCATCACGAGCATGACGAGCAGACCGGAGAGCGTGTAGGCGAGGACGATGGACGGGCCGGCGGCGGCGATGCCGGCGCCGGAGCCGACGAACAGGCCGGCGCCGATGACGCCGCCGAGGGCGATCATCGACAGATGACGCTGCTTGAGGCCATGGGTCAGGCCATCGGTGGGGGCGGTCGCGCCGTCCTTGCGGTCGGCCGGCGTGGGCGCGGTGGTCCGAGACATGGGCGAACCCTGTTCACTAGCTGAGACGGGGTGAGTGGCCCACAGTGTGTGGGCCCGCACCGCTCACAGGGAACAGTCGTCCGCTATACGGTCACCACCTTCACACAAGGTGAAGTTTCAGTTCCGTACCGCGCTCGCGTCCCCGGGCTCCTGCGGCTCCCGCAGCTCCCGCAGCCACGCCACCGCGAGCACCGCCGCCGTCGCACCGGCCGACCACAGCACCTGCGGGCGCGAGCCGTCGTCCAGCAGCATCAGCACGACGACCGCGGCCATCGCGGCGAGCGCGAGCCAGGTCAGCCACGGGAAGCCCCACATGCGCAGGGTCAGCGTCTCCGGCGCCTCGCGCTCGATCCGGCGGCGCAGCCGCAGCTGCGAGACCGCGATCAGCGCCCACACGAAGAGCAGCACCGCGCCGACCGCGTTGAGCATGTAGAGGAAGACGGAATCCGGCCACTTCAGATTGAGCAGTACGGAGACGAAGCCGAACACCACCGACGCCAGCACCGCCCGGCGCGGCACTCCCCCGCCCGACGGCTTCAGCAGGCTCTCGGGTGCCTCGCCGCGCTCGGCCAGCGAGAACACCATGCGCGACGACCCGTACAGATTGGCGTTGAGCGCGGACAGCAGCGCCACGAACACCACCACGTTCATGATCTGCCCGGCCCCCGGCACCCCGATCGCGTCCAGGACCGCCACGTACGGCGACTCGCCCGGCTCGATCGCGGTCCACGGCAGCAGGGTGACGATCACCAGCATGGAACCCACGTAGAAGAGGAGGATCCGCCACACCGCGCTGCGCACCGCCCGCGCCACGTTGCGCGCCGGATCGTCGGACTCGGCCGCCGCTATCGTCACGACCTCCAGGCCGCCGAAGGCGAAGACGACGGCGAGGACGCCCGACACGACCCCGGACCAGCCGTTCGGCAGGAAACCGCCCTGCCCGGTCAGGTTCGTGAGCCCCGCCGGCTCCGTGTCGGGGAGCCAGCCGACGGCCGCGAGGACACCGAGCACCAGGAAGAGGACGATCGCGCCGACCTTCAGCGCGGCGAACCAGAACTCGAACTCGCCGAAGTTCTTCACCGCCGCCAGGTTCGTGGCCGTGAACACCAACATGAAGAGCAGTACCCAGCCCCACTGCGGGATCCCGGGCACCCAGCCGTGCGCGATCCGCGCCGCGCCCGTCGCCTCCACGGCGAGGACCACGACGAGCAGGAACCAGTACAGCCAGCCCACCGAGAAGCCCGCCCAGCGCCCGAGCGCCCGCTCCGCGTGCACCGAGAAGGCGCCGGAGGCCGGCATGGCCGCCGACATCTCGCCGAGCATCCGCATGACCAGCATCGCGAGCGCGCCGGCGATCAGATACGAGACGACGATGCCGGGGCCGGCGACCGCGATGCCCGCGCCCGAACCGACGAAGAGTCCCGCGCCGATCACGCCGCCGAGGCCCAGCATCGTCAGATGACGCTGCTTCAGCCCGTGCGAGAGCGGCTCCTGTTCGGGAGCGAGGGACGACCGGGACGACTGCGGGGCGAGTGGTGCCTCGTGCATGTGGGGGGCTCGCGCTCTTCGGTTGTTTATGGGGACTCCACAGTCTCTCCGGTGAGCGGGCGTTGACGCAAAAGGGATCTCCTGGCAGGACTTCCCCGTGACAAGCGTCACGTAGCGGACGGGCGTCAGTGGTCGACTTGTCTGATCTCCACGAAAGGCCCGCCCGGGGCTTTGTGGGCGGCTGACCGTGATCGGGTGTTCACTCCTGGCATACGGTCGAGCCTGTCCCTCGTCCCTCAAGTCCCGCGGAGTACCGACCGATGAGCACCGCCGCCGCCCCCGTCTCCTCCCTCCGTTCCGGTTCGGTCCTCGCCGACCTGATCCCGGCGAGCCGCGTCCGCGACCTCGCGCTCGTCGCCGGCGGCGCCGCGCTGACCGGCCTCGCCGCGCAGCTCACCGTGCCGGTCCCGGGCTCCCCGGTCCCGGTCTCCGGTCAGACCTTCGCCGCCCTGCTCGTCGGCACCGCCCTCGGCGCCCGGCGCGGCTTCCTCTCCCTCGGCCTGTACGCCGTCGCCGGCATGGCGGGCCTGCCGTGGTTCGCCGAGGCGTCCTCCGGCTGGGCGATGCCGTCCTTCGGCTACATCCTCGGCATGCTGCTCGCCGCCACCGTGGTCGGCGCGCTCGCCCGCCGCGGCGGCGACCGCTCGATGCTGCGCACGGCCGGCACGATGGTGCTCGGCTCCGCGATCATCTACGCGGTCGGCGTGCCGTACCTGGCGCTGGCCACCGGCATGACCCTCGGCCAGGCCGTCGCCGCCGGCCTCGTCCCGTTCCTCATCGGCGACGCGGTCAAGGCGGCGCTGGCGATGGGTGCGCTGCCGACGGCCTGGAAGCTCGTCGGCCGCAAGGGCTGACGCCCCCGCCGTACAAGAGCCGTACCAGCGCCGTAAGAGTGCCGTACGAGAGCCGTACGAGAGTCGTACGAGAAGAGGCCCCGCCGAACGGCGGGGCCTCTTCTCACAGGGTCACGGTCAGACGTTCTCGAGCTCGAGCTCGGGCTCCGGACGCTTCTGGATCCGGTCCTTGACCAGGCCGATCGCGAGCACCAGGGCCGCCACCAGCAGCGAGAGCACGACCTGCTCACGGTTGCTGCCGCCGTCGTAGACCATGTAGCCGAGGACGAAGACGATCATCGCCGCCGTGGCCCAGGTCAGGTACGGGAAGAGCCACATCCGCACGATCAGCTTCTCGGGCGTCTCGCGCAGGATGATCCCGCGCATCTTCAGCTGGGTCAGGCAGATGACCAGCCAGACGAAGAGGGCGACGGCGCCGGAGGAGTTGAGCAGGAAGGCGAAGACGGTGTCCGGCCACTTGTAGTTGAAGAAGACCGCGACGAAGCCGAAGACCACGGAGGCGAGGATGGCCGTCGTCGGCACGCCGCGCTTGTTGGTGCGGGCGAACGCCTTGGGCGCGTCACCGCGCTGGCCGAGCGAGAAGGCCATGCGGGAGGCGGTGTAGAGGCCGGAGTTCAGGCAGGACAGGACGGCCGTCAGGACGATCACGTTCATGATCTGGCCGGCGGCCGGGATGCCGATGGAGTCGAGGGCGGCGACGTACGAGCCCTTGTCGACGATCGACTTGTCGTGCCACGGGAGCAGGGTGAGGACGACGAAGATCGAGCCCAGGTAGAAGACGCCGATCCGCCAGATGACGCTGTTGGTCGCCTTGGTGACGGCCTTCTGCGGGTCCTCGGACTCGCCGGCGGCGAGGGTGACGATCTCGCTGCCCATGAAGGAGAAGACGACCATCAGGACGCCGGTGAGCACCGCGCCCGCGCCCATCGGGAAGAAGCCCCCGCTGTCGGTGAGGTGCGCGAAGCCCGCGCCGGGGTTCTTCGAGCCGGGCAGCACGCCGAAGACGGCGAGCATGCCGATCACGACGAAGGCGCCGATGGCGACGACCTTGATGCCGGCGAACCAGAACTCGAACTCGCCGTACGAGGAGACCGAGGCCAGGTTGGTCGCGGTGAGCACCACCATCACGATGAGCGCCCAGCCCCACTGCGGGACGGCCGGGATCCAGCCCTCGAGGATCTTGGCGCCGGCGGTCGCCTCGACGGCGAGCACGACCACCCAGAAGAACCAGTACAGCCAGCCGATGGTGAAGCCGGCCCAGCGGCCGAGCGCGCGGTCGGCGTAGGCGGAGAAGGAGCCGGAGGACGGGCGGGCCGCGGCCATCTCGCCGAGCATCCGCATCACGAAGACGACCATCGCGCCGACGAGCGCGTAGGACAGCAGGATGGCGGGGCCGGCCGCGGCGATGCCGGAACCGGATCCGACGAAGAGTCCGGCGCCGATGACGCCGCCGATGGCGATCATCGACAGGTGGCGGTTCTTGAGACCGGCCTTGAGGCCGTTCGAGCCGTCGGAGTGCTGCGCGTCGCCGGTGGTGCCGGTGTCGCCGCCTTCCTTCGTCAGGGTCGGCTGCGTGTTCATCAACGCTTCCTTCTGCAGTGGGGGCGCTCGGGTCGCGAGCTGCGGATATGAAACCTGGCGACCGACGAGTAAGGAAGAGTTGATTCCGGATCGTGACTCAGGTCACATTCGGGACATAAATCACGAAAAACGACCGAACCCGACAGGACCAAGGTCCCGACCCCGCTGGCCCTTACCCCGGCCCCGGCGTGCCACACTCGGAACATGCGCGTCTACCTCGGTTCCGACCACGCCGGCTACGAACTCAAGAACCACCTCGTCGAGTGGCTCACGGCCCATGGCTACGAGCCCGTCGACTGCGGCCCCCACATCTACGACGCCCAGGACGACTACCCGCCGTTCTGCCTGCGCGCCGCGGAGAAGACCGCCGCCGACCCGGAGGCACTCGGCATCGTCATCGGCGGCTCCGGCAACGGCGAGCAGATCGCCGCGAACAAGGTCAAGGGGGTGCGCGCCGCCCTCGCCTGGAGCGAGCAGACCGCCGCCCTCGGCCGCGAGCACAACAACGCCAACGTCGTCGCCGTCGGCGCCCGCATGCACAGCCAGGACGAGGCCACCAGCTTCGTCGAGGTCTTCCTCAAGACCCCGTACTCCGGCGACGCGCGCCACACCCGCCGCATCGACATGCTCGCGACGTACGAGACCACCGGCGAGCTCCCGGCCATCCCGGCCCACCACCCGCAGGAGCCCACCGCCTGATGCCCGAAGGGCACACCATCCACCGGCTGGCCGCCGACTACCGGGAACGGTTCGGCGGCCGGCCTGTGCGCGTCTCCAGCCCCCAGGGCAAGTTCGCCGACTCGGCCGCGCTGCTCGACGGCACCGTCCTCGCCCGCACCGAGGCCCACGGCAAGCACCTCTTCCTGGGTTTCCCCGGCGACGAGTGGGTCCACATCCACCTCGGCCTCTTCGGCAAGGTCGGCTTCGGCGACGCCCCGGCCCCGCCGCCCACCGACACGGTCCGGCTGCGGCTCGCCAACCCCGAGTCGTACGTCGACCTGCGCGGCCCCACCACCTGCGCGCTCATCACCGACGCCGAGAAGGACGCGATACACGCCCGCCTCGGCCCCGACCCGCTGCGCGAGGACGACGAGCACGCCGATCCCACCCGCGCGTGGCAGCGCGTCTCCCGGTCCCGTACGACCGTCGCGGCGCTCCTCATGGACCAGAAGATCGTCGCGGGCGTCGGCAACGTCTACCGCGCCGAGGTCCTCTTCCGGCACGGCATCGACCCGTACCGGGCCGGCCGGGACCTGACCGCGGGGGAGTGGGACGCGATCTGGGCCGACCTGGCGATGCTCATGCGCGAGGGCGTCCGTCTCAACCGCATCGACACCGTCCGCCGCGAACACACCCCCGAGGCCATGGGCCGCCCGCCCCGCGTCGACGACCACGGCGGCGAGGTGTACGTCTACCGCCGCGCCCACCAGCCCTGCCACATCTGCGGCACGGAGATCCGCACGGCGGAACTGGCCGCGCGGAACCTGTTCTGGTGCCCGGGGTGCCAGCAGCGCTGACCGGCGCGCTAGGGGGTGTCTCGCCGATCATGCCGGGCTCGCGACTCCCCCAGAGCTTCGCCTGGGAGGTGCCCCCAGCACCGCGCCTCGCCGCGTTGTCGTCGGTCGCCGATGCTCCGCATGGACTCCCTCCTCCGCCTTGCGATGCGTCCCCTAGGCCCTGCGGGCCTGGGGAGACCCCATGCACCAGACGCCGCTCCCTGATCCGGCCTGATCGACGAGACACCCCCTAGAAACCGTGCGGCAGCCACGGCGCCACGGGTGACCCGAAGGCCACCGACGCCTCCACCAGCGCCCCGTCCCGCAGCTCGCGCACGCGGCCCGCCGCCGCCAGCGACACCAGCGACACGCCCCCCAGATACGCCGCCCCCAACTCCCGTACGGACAAGGCCAGATCCGCCGCGTCGTCCGTCCGCGCGCACACCGCGCCCTTCGCGTCCCCGGTCAGCCGCCAACGCCCCTCGTTCCAGGGGCAGAACGCGTCCTCGACCTCGAAGACCACGTCCACCGGCGCCTGGTACGCGCGCGCCTCCAGCGCCGCGCCCACGTCCACCAGCCGCACATGCAGCCTGTCCCGCAGCTTCGGCTCGCACCGGCGCACGTCGCTGACCAGGTGCTGCCAGGCGTCGTCCACCGGACGGTCGTACACGTTCACCCGCGAGGTCAGGTCCACCGAGCACACGTAGCGCCACAGCGCCGCCTCCGCCGCCGGGTCGAGGCCGGCCAGCCGGTGCAGCAGGACGGAGCCGTCGGCGCCCGCGAAGGACCAGTCCGGCTTCGTCGCGTAGTGGGCGTAGCCGACGACCTCGCCGTCCCGCTCGGCGAGCAGGCACAGCCGCTCCGAGGCGCCCTCCCGCTCGCCCGGCGGGTCGAGCAGCGCCTGCCGCTCCCAGCCGGGCCGCCGGGCCAGCATCCCGGGCCGGCCGGGCACCAGCTTCGCGTACACCGCCTCGGTCGCCTCCAGCGCCTCCGCCGGCGTCGTCACCCGCAGCGACACGTCGTCCGTGCCCGGCGGCACGGTGAGCCGCACCCGGGTCGTGTCGATCACCGCGCGCGCCTCCAGCGTCGCCACGCCGTACCCGAACCGCCCGTAGATCGCCGGCTCCGAGGCCGTGAGGACGGCGAGCGGTTCGCCCCAGGACCGTACGTCCGCCAGCTGGCGCCGCATCATCGAGGTGAGGATCCCGCGCCGCCGGTGCGTGGCGGCCACGCCGACCATCGTCACCCCGGCCGCCGGGACCGACGCCCCGCCCGGCACGGTGAGCCGGAAGGTGAACGCGCCCGCCGCACCGACGCACAGGTCCCCGTCCCAGGCGCCGAGGAACCGCTCGGGCTCGGTCAGCTCGCGCCACAGCGCGCGTGCCTCGTCCGACTCGGGAGGCCCGCCGAAGGCGCGCTCCAGGACCGCGAACCAGTTGTCCCACTCGGCAGGGTCGAGCACCCGCAGTTCGGTCGTCATATGCCACCGATATCAGCGCCCCGCGGCCCGGCGCGAACCGATTTCGCACACGTTGTCACAAGGGTCCCCCTGCACGAGCTCCGATCGGATGGATAGGGTCCAGGCCAATGGGACGACGCGGAGCGGTGCACACGTACGCGGCCCGGATGCGCAGGAGCGCAGCCCGGGCCCGCATCGGGCTGCGCCGGAGCGCGGTCGACTACTTCCGCGGCGACGGCTCCGACTGGGTCGCGCTCGCGGGACTCCTGCTCACCGTCCCGGCGATCGCCGCCGCCTCCCTGCTCAACCCGGTGTGGTGCTCGCCCGTCGCGCTCGTCCTGCCGATCGTGGCCGGCGGGCTCGTGCTGCGCCCCGCCAGCCTGCTCGGCCTGTACGCGGCGGCCGCGGGCGCGCTCATCGTCGAGTCCGTCGTCCTCGGCCCGTACACCCAGGGACCGGCCCGGGTCACGCCCGGCACCGTCCTCGTGGTCGCCGCCTGCGGCTTCTTCGGACTGCTCATCGCGCAGTTCCGGGCCCGTGTCGGCGTGCCCTGGCGGCGCGGCGGCACCATGCTCTTCGACCTGCGCGAACGCATCCGGGTGCAGAGCGCCCTGCCCCGCCTGCCCGGCGGCTGGCACCGCGAGATGGCGCTGCGCCCGGCCGGCGGCCAGTCCTTCTCCGGCGACTTCGTCGTCGCCGCCCGCACCAACGCCGGCCGCACCCTCGAAGTCGTCCTCACCGACGTCTCCGGCAAGGGCATGGACGCCGGCTCGCGCGCCCTGCTGCTCTCCGGCGCCTTCGGCGGACTGCTCGGCTCGCTGCCCCCGCACGGCTTCCTGCCCGCCGCCAACGGCTATCTGCTCCGCCAGGACTGGGACGAGGGCTTCGCCACCTCCGTCCACCTCGTCCTCGACCTCGAATCCGGCGACTACGAGCTCCTCTCCGCCGGCCACCTCCCCGCCCTCCAGCTCCACGCCGGCACCGGCCGCTGGGAGGAGAAGGCCGCCGAAGGCCCCCTCCTCGGCGTCTACGACGGCGCCGAGTTCCACCCGGTCAAGGGCTCCCTGCGCCCCGGCGACGTGCTCATGCTCTTCACCGACGGCCTCGTCGAGAGCGCCGACCGCGACCTCACCGAGGGCATCGACCGCCTCACCGGCGAGGCCGACCGCTATGTCGCCGCCGGCTTCGAGGGCGCCGCCTGGCACCTCATCGAAGCCTGCGCCAAGGACGTCAACGACGACCGCGCCCTGCTCCTCATCAGCCGCAAGGGATGACCGCCATGACCGGCCCCGCACCGCTCTCGCTCCCGGAGATCGAGGCGCTCGCCGTCGCCGCCCACGCCGGGCAGACCGACAAGGCCGGGCGGCCGTACGCCGAGCACCTGAGGGCCGTCGCCGAGGGCGTACGGGCGCGGGGCGGGAGTTCCGCGCAGATCGCGGCCGGCTGGCTGCACGACGCCGTCGAGGACCAGGCGCTGTCGGAGGAGTGGCTGGCGGGAGCGGCCCTGCCCGCCGAGGTGAAGGCCATGGTGCTCGCGCTCACCAAGCGGCCCGGCGAGGAGCTCGAGGCGTACGCGCGGCGGATCCTCGCCACCCCGGGCGCCCTGCTGGTCAAGGAGGCCGATCTCGCGCACAACGCCGACCCGGAGCGGCTCGCGGTGCTCGATCCGGCGACCCGGGACCGGCTCACCGCCAAGTACGCCCGGGTCCGGGCACTCCTCGGGATCACAGCGAAATGATCAAGACGTAATTCCGTCATGTTGGCTGGAATTCGACGTCGACGATTCGTCACCCGCCCCCGCTGGGCAAGAAGTTGGTGGCACGATAGGTGCGGCGGGGGTGTTCTGTGGCGTGCGCTCCCGGGCGGCAAGGCGAAACCGACCGAGGGTGTGATCAGTTGTGGCCATCTCACTGTCCGTGGTGCTGCTGTTGGCGATCATCCTGGTGGTGCTGATCCGTGGCGGAAACCTCAAGGCCGGCCCGGCCGTCGTCGCGGTCCTCTTCGGTTTCTTCCTCGCGTCCACCGGCATGGCGCCGAACATCCAGAACTTCCTGGACTCGATAACGGCGTCGATCGCCTCCATCAAGTTCTGAGGACCAGGTTCTGAGGACCAGGTTCTGAGGACCATGTTCCGAGGACCACGTTCTGAGGGTTCTCCGACATGACGAAAGGCCCCGCGGACACGGTCCGCGGGGCCTTTCGCCCTACCTGGAGCGGGCGACGGGAATCGAACCCGCGTAGCTAGTTTGGAAGACTAGGGCTCTACCATTGAGCTACGCCCGCAAGCACTGCGCCGCAGGCCATCAGGGCCGCGGCACGGACGCCATCGTAGCGGGTCCGGGCGGGTGCCCGCACGCTCCTCGGAAAGAGGGGGCGTCGCACCGTCCCCGTCCATGTACCCTACGTGTCGCACCGACGGGGTGTGGCGCAGCTTGGTAGCGCGTCCGCTTTGGGAGCGGAAGGCCGTGGGTTCAAATCCCGCCACCCCGACCAGCCAAGATCACGTTGTGGGGCGCGAGCCGCTTGCGGTTACTATGCAAGCTGCGTGCCCGTGTGTCTCTCTGACCGGGCCGATCGGCCGGAACCGCCCCTGGCGGCGCCGCCGGAAACCAGGAATCAGCCACAAGGAGACCGAACCGTGAAGAGCGCCGTGGAGACCCTGAACCCGACCCGGGTTCGGCTCACTGTCGAGGTGCCCTTCGAGGAGCTCAAGGACAGCCTCGACGCGGCGTACAAGAAGATCAACCAGCAGGTCACGGTCAAGGGCTTCCGCAAGGGCAAGATCCCCGCGCGCGTCATCGACCAGCGCTTCGGCCGTGGTGCGGTGCTGGAGGAGGCCGTCAACGACGCCCTCCCGAAGCTCTACAACGCCGCGGTCAACGAGGCCGAGGTCAACCCGCTGGGCCAGCCCGAGGTCGACATCACGGAGCTGAAGGACGGCGAGCTGCTCTCCTTCACCGCCGAGGTCGACGTCCGCCCGACCATCGAGATCCCGGACTACTCCGGCATCGAGGTCGAGGTCGACGCCATCGAGGTCACCGACGAGGACGTCGAGAAGTCCGTGGAGCAGCTGCGCGAGCGCTTCGCCTCCACCAACCCGGTCGAGCGCGCCGCCGCCGAGGGTGACGTCGTCACCATCGACCTCGAGGCCAAGGTCGAGGGCGAGGTCCTGCCCGACGGTGTCGCCGAGGGCGTCTCGTACACCATCGGCTCCGGCGAGCTGCTCGACGGCATCGACGCCGCCGTCACCGGCCTGGAGGCCGGCGGCGAGGCCACCTTCACCTCCGAGCTGAAGGGCGGCTCGGCCGCGGGCAAGGAGGCCGAGGTCACCGTCAAGGTCACCGCCGTCGCCGCCCGTGAGCTCCCCGAGCTGGACGACGAGTTCGCGCAGATGGCGTCGGAGTTCGACACCCTCGACGAGCTCAAGGCCGACAGCCGCAAGCGCCTCGAGAACATGAAGCAGTTCGACCAGGCCACCCAGGCCCAGGAGCGCGTCCTGGAGAAGTTCCTGGAGCTGGCGGAGATCCCCGTCCCCGAGAAGCTGCTCGAGGAGGAGATCAACACCCGCAAGCACAACCTGGAGCACCACCAGCTCGGCCAGATGGGCCTCGACCTCGCGAAGTACCTGGAGTTCCAGGGCAAGACCGAGGAAGAGTTCGACGCCGAGACGCGCGAGCAGGCCGTCAAGGGCATCAAGACCCAGTTCCTCCTCGACGAGCTGGTCTCCCAGCAGAAGCTCAACGTCGAGCAGGACGAGCTCACCGAGCACCTGATGCGCCGCGCCGCCTCCTCCGGCATGTCCCCCGACCAGTTCGCCCAGGCCGTCGTCCAGGGCGGCCAGGTGCCGATGCTCGTCGGCGAGGTCGCCCGCGGCAAGGCCCTCGCGGTCGTCGTCGAGGCCGCCAAGGTCGTCGACACCAACGGCGAGGTCGTGGACCTGTCCGACGAGGACGAGGAGCAGGCCACCGAGACGGTCGAGGCCGTCACCGGCGAGGCCGAGGTCTCCGAGGACAAGTAAGGCCCGTCGGGCGGCCCAGGCCGCCCGGTGAAGCCCGCTGATCCCGCGCCACGGGCCCGGACGCACAGCTGTGCGTCCGGGCCCGTGGACGTAGTCCGAGCCCTTTATGCGCCCCCAACTACCTTGCGCTCCCAGCGAACAGTTCGGGAACCGGGATGGCGCCCGCCTACCAGCGCGTTAGGGTCCATGGATACGGGGGCACTGCCCTCAGAACGAGACGCGAGACGGCACGGGGCCGTCGGAGACGAGCAGGTGGATACGTGACGAATCTGAAGCCTTACGCCGCGGGTGAGCCGTCCATCGGTGGTGGCCTCGGCGACCATGTCTACAACCGGCTGCTCGGCGAGCGCATCATCTTCCTCGGCCAGCAGGTCGACGACGACATCGCCAACAAGATCACCGCGCAGATGCTCCTTCTGGCCGCCGACCCGGAGAAGGACATCTACCTCTACATCAACAGCCCCGGTGGCTCCGTGACGGCCGGCATGGCCGTCTACGACACCATGCAGTACATCCCCAACGACGTCGTGACCATCGGTATGGGCATGGCAGCGTCCATGGGCCAGTTCCTGCTCACCGGCGGCGCCGCCGGCAAGCGCTTCGCGCTGCCGAACACGGACATCCTGATGCACCAGGGCTCCGCCGGCATCGGCGGCACCGCCTCGGACATCAAGATCCAGGCCGACTACCTGCTCCGCACGAAGCAGCGCATGGCCGAGATCACCGCGGAGCACTCCGGCCAGACCGTCGAGCGGATCATCCGCGACGGCGACCGCGACCGCTGGTTCACCGCGGAGGAGGCCAAGGAGTACGGCCTCATCGACGACATCATCACCCACGCCGCGGGTGTCCCGGGCGGCGGCGGCACGGGCGCCTGAGCCCCGGCAGCGCCGGCAGCCCGTTCCGACAGCCCAAGACCTCCCACCCGCCCTCAGGATGGTGAACAGCCCCATGACCACCCCGAACTTCTCCGCGAGCGGCCTCTACACGGGCCCGCAGGTGGACAACCGCTATGTCGTCCCGCGCTTCGTCGAGCGCACCTCCCAGGGCATCCGCGAGTACGACCCGTACGCGAAGCTCTTCGAGGAGCGCGTGATCTTCCTCGGCGTGCAGATCGACGACGCCTCCGCCAACGACGTCATGGCGCAGCTGCTGTGCCTGGAGTCGATGGACCCGGACCGCGACATCTCCATCTACATCAACAGCCCCGGTGGCTCCTTCACCGCGCTGACCGCCATCTACGACACGATGCAGTTCGTGAAGCCGGACATCCAGACGGTCTGCATGGGCCAGGCGGCCTCCGCCGCGGCCATCCTGCTGGCCGCCGGCACCCCCGGCAAGCGCATGGCGCTGCCGAACGCCCGCGTGCTGATCCACCAGCCGTCCGGCGGCACCGGCCGTGAGCAGCTCTCCGACCTGGAGATCGCGGCCCGCGAGATCCTGCGCATGCGCAGCCAGCTGGAGGAGATGCTGGCCAAGCACTCCACCACCCCGATCGAGAAGATCCGCGACGACATCGAGCGCGACAAGATCCTGACCGCCGAGGACGCCCTCGCGTACGGCCTGATCGACCAGATCATCTCGACCCGCAAGAGCACGGCCGCCTCGGCAGTCTGACGCTCGACGTTCCCGTGGCGCGGGAGGCAGGACGGGCGGCATGGCCGAATTCCGACCATGCCAACCGCGCCAAGGGGGGCCCGAACGGGGGGCCCGGCAAGGTACCGTCGAATATGAGGCACCAGGAGTCGCTGAACCAAGCGCTCCCAGGCGAAGGGGAAGCACCTCGTGGCACGCATCGGTGATGGCGGCGACCTGCTCAAGTGCTCGTTCTGCGGAAAGAGCCAGAAGCAGGTGAAGAAGCTCATCGCAGGACCCGGTGTGTACATCTGCGACGAGTGCATCGACCTCTGCAACGAGATCATCGAGGAAGAACTCGCCGAGACGAGCGAGGTGCGGTGGGAGGAGCTCCCCAAGCCCCGCGAGATCTACGAGTTCCTCGAGGGGTACGTCGTCGGGCAGGAGCCCGCGAAGAAGGCCCTCTCGGTCGCGGTCTACAACCACTACAAGCGCGTCCAGGCCAGCGAGAACGGCGGCGCGCAGGGCCGGGACGACGCCATCGAGCTGGCGAAGTCCAACATCCTGCTGCTCGGCCCGACCGGCTCCGGCAAGACGCTCCTGGCGCAGACCCTGGCCCGGATGCTCAACGTGCCGTTCGCGATCGCCGACGCCACCGCGCTGACGGAGGCCGGCTATGTCGGCGAGGACGTCGAGAACATCCTGCTCAAGCTGATCCAGGCGGCCGACTACGACGTCAAGAAGGCCGAGACCGGGATCATCTACATCGACGAGATCGACAAGGTCGCCCGTAAGAGCGAAAACCCGTCGATCACGCGCGACGTGAGCGGCGAGGGCGTGCAGCAGGCCCTCCTGAAGATCCTGGAAGGCACGACGGCCTCGGTTCCTCCCCAGGGCGGCCGGAAGCACCCGCACCAGGAGTTCATCCAGATCGACACGACGAACGTGCTCTTCATCGTGGGCGGCGCCTTCGCCGGCCTGGAGAAGATCATCGAGTCGCGGGCCGGCGCCAAGGGCATCGGCTTCGGGGCGACCATCCGCTCCAAGCGCGAGATCGAGGCGAGCGACCAGTTCCAGGAGGTCATGCCGGAGGACCTGGTGAAGTTCGGGATGATCCCCGAGTTCATCGGCCGTCTCCCCGTCATCACCTCGGTGCACAACCTGGACCGCGAGGCCCTGCTCAAGATCCTCGTCGAGCCCCGCAACGCGCTGGTCAAGCAGTACCAGCGCCTCTTCGAACTCGACGGCGTGGAGCTGGACTTCGACCGCCCGGCCCTGGAGGCCATCGCCGACCAGGCCATCCTCCGCGGCACCGGCGCGCGCGGCCTGCGCGCCATCATGGAGGAGGTCCTCCAGTCGGTGATGTACGAGGTCCCGTCCCGCAAGGACGTGGCCCGCGTGGTCATCACGGCGGACGTGGTCCGTGACAACGTGAACCCGACGCTGGTGCCGCGGATCGTCAAGCACGACGGCAGGCACGAGAAGTCGGCCTGATCACGGCAGACTCACGCGAAGGGGCGCCCCCGCCGAACGACTCGGCGGGGGCGCCCCTTTGGTGTGCGCCGCGGCTCAGGCCTTGACGCGGACCTCCTTGCGGAACTTGGCCGTGATGTCCGCGGCCTCCGCTCCGGTGGAGCCCTTGCCGGTGAGCATCGAGGCCATGTCGACCGGGATGACGATGCCCACGGTGCTGTGGTCGGCCCACACACAGGCCGTCATGTTCATCGCCGGGATCTTCTCGGTCGGGTCGGCCTTGGTCTTGCCCGACTGGCACTTGAGGATGGCACCGTCGAGGCCCGCCGGCGTGTACGCGACCGGGTCGCCGTCGAACGTCGGCGCGCCCTGGTCGCTGCTCTTCGTCGACTCCGCCTTGATGGTGGCGAAGATGGTGTCGACGACCTTCTCGGGGTCGTCGATCTCGCCGTAGAGGCCGTTGAACTGGATCAGCTTGCCGGCCAGCGGGTTGGCCTCGTCCTTGACCTGGTACTGGGCCCCGACCTCGGTGGCGTTCTTGACGCCGTCCTTCTCTGCCTCCTGCAGCGACTCCTTGTCCTTGGAGGACTGCTCCTTGTCGGACTTCTTGTACTCGGTGAGCACCGTGGCCGGCGTGATCAGCTTGTGCGGGCCGTCGTCCGCCACGTTCGCGCCGCCACCGCCGCCGAACGCGTAGTACGCGCCGATCGCGAGACCGACGACCGCGGCGACGATGCCGATGGTCAGCGGCGCCTTGGACTTCTTCGGCGCGGGCGGCGGCGGCATGTAGCCACCGGGGCCCTGCGGGGCGCCGTACGGGGGCTGCGGCGGCTGGCCGTACGGGCCGGGCTGGCCGGGCTGCTGGCCGTACGGGCTCGGCTGCTGCCCGTACCCGGGCTGGGCGTACGGCTGCTGCGGCGGAACACCCTGCGGAGCCTGCTGGGGGTAGCCGTAGCCGGGCTGCGGGGCCTGCGGCGGCTGACCGTACGGCGCCTGCGGCGGCTGCCCGTACGGACCGGGCTGGCCGGGCTGCTGCCCGTACGGGTTCGGCTGACCGCCGCCGTACGGCCCGGGCTGGTTGTAGCTCATCGACTGCTTCCCCTCACAAGATCCCTCACAGGATGTTTATGCGTAGCGAACATCCTGTCGGAAGCCTTGCCGCGCCGGGGCGGTGGGGGCCACACCGTTACGGAACAATCGCGTTTCTGCGCGGGCCCGGGACACCCCTAAACTGGGCCCGTGACCGAGAACACTCAGCAGCAGACAGCAGCCACCACCGAATTGCCGACCCAGTACACGCCGGCCGAGGTAGAGGGGCCGCTGTACGAGCGCTGGGTAGAGCGCGGCTACTTCGAGGCGGACGAGAAGAGCGACAAGCCTCCGTACACCATCGTCATCCCGCCGCCGAACGTCACCGGCTCGCTCCACCTGGGCCACGCCTTCGAGCACACGCTCATCGACGCCCTCACCCGCCGCAAGCGGATGCAGGGTTACGAGACGCTGTGGCAGCCCGGCATGGACCACGCCGGCATCGCCACCCAGAACGTCGTCGAGCGCGAGCTGGCCAAGGAGGGCAAGTCCCGCCACGACCTGGGCCGCGAGGCGTTCGTCGAGCGCGTCTGGAAGTGGAAGGCCGAGTCCGGCGGGCAGATCTCCGGTCAGATGCGCCGCCTCGGTGACGGCGTCGCCTGGTCGCGCGAGCGCTTCACCATGGACGAGGGCCTGTCCCAGGCCGTCCAGACCATCTTCAAGAAGCTCTACGACGACGAGCTGATCTACCGCGCCGAGCGCATCATCAACTGGTGCCCGCGCTGCCTCACCGCGATCTCGGACATCGAGGTCGAGTACCAGGACGACGACGGTGAGCTCGTCTCCATCCGGTACGGCGAGGGCGACGCGTCCATCGTCGTCGCGACGACCCGCGCCGAGACGATGCTCGGTGACACGGCCGTCGCCGTCCACCCGGACGACGAGCGGTACAAGCACCTCGTCGGCACCGAGATCGAGCTGCCGCTGACCGGCCGTCGCATCCCGGTCGTCGCCGACACCCACGTCGACCCGGAGTTCGGCACCGGCGCCGTCAAGGTGACCCCGGCGCACGACCCGAACGACTTCGAGATCGGCCAGCGGCACTCCCTGCCGTCGATCGCCGTCATGGACGAGCACGCAGTCATCACCGTCCACGGCCCCTTCCAGGGCCTGGACCGCCTGGAGGCCCGTTCCGCCATCGTCGCCGCGCTGCGCGCCGACGGCCGGATCGTCGCCGAGAAGCGCCCGTACACCCACTCCGTCGGCCACTGCTCGCGCTGCAAGACCACCATCGAACCGCGCCTGTCGATGCAGTGGTGGGTCAAGGTCGGCCCGCTCGCGAAGGCCGCCGGTGACGCGGTCCGTGACGGCAAGGTCAAGATCCACCCGCAGGAGATGGAGAAGCGGTACTTCGACTGGGTCGACAACCTGCACGACTGGTGCATCTCGCGCCAGCTGTGGTGGGGCCACCGCATCCCGGTCTGGTACGGCCCCAACGGCGAGGTCGTCTGCGTCGGACCGGACGAGCAGCCGCCCGCCGGCGAGGGCTGGTACCAGGACACCGACGTCCTGGACACCTGGTTCTCCTCCGGCCTGTGGCCGTTCTCCACGCTGGGCTGGCCCGAGCAGACCGAGAGCCTCAAGAAGTTCTATCCGAACTCCGTCCTGGTCACCGGCTACGACATCCTCTTCTTCTGGGTCGCCCGGATGATGATGTTCGGCCTCTACGCGATGGACGGCACCCCGCCGTTCCACACCATCGCCCTGCACGGCATGGTCCGTGACCAGAACGGCAAGAAGATGTCGAAGTCCTTCGGCAACGTGGTCAACCCGCTGGACTGGATGGACCAGTACGGCTCCGACGCCGTCCGCTTCACCCTGGCCAACGGCGCCAACCCCGGCGTCGACGTCCCGATCGGCGAGGACTGGGTCAAGGCGTCCCGGAACTTCGCCAACAAGATCTGGAACGCGACCCGCTTCGCGCTGATGAACGGCGCGACCATCGAGGGCGAGCTGCCGCCGGTCGAGCAGCTGTCCGCGACGGACCGCTGGATCCTGTCCCGGCTCAACAAGACGGTCGCGCAGGTCGACGCGCTCTACGAGGACTACCAGTTCGCGAAGCTCAGCGACGCCCTGTACCACTTCGCGTGGGACGAGGTCTTCGACTGGTACGTCGAGCTGTCGAAGACGACGTTCTTCGCCGGCGGCGAGCAGGCCAAGGTCTCCGGCCGGGTCCTCGGCGAGGTCCTGGACGTGATGCTGCGCCTGCTGCACCCGATCGTCCCGTTCGTCACCGACGCCCTGTGGACCACGCTCACCGGCCGCGAGTCGCTCGTCATCGCCGAGTGGCCGGCCGACAGCGGCTTCCGCGACGACGCCGCCGAGGCCGAGATCGAGAACCTCCAGCAGGTCGTCACCGAGGTCCGCCGCTTCCGCGCCGACCAGGGCCTGCAGCCCGGCCAGAAGGTCCCGGCCCGCCTGGAGCTGGACGGCACGCCGCTCGCCGCCCACGAGGCCGCCATCCGCCAGCTGCTCCGCCTCCAGCCGGAGGGCGAGGGCTTCTCCGCCACCGCCTCCCTGCCGGTCGCCGGTGCGACGGTCTCGCTCGACCTGTCGGGCACGATCGACGTGGCCGCCGAGCGCAAGCGGCTCGCGAAGGACCTGGCCGCCGCCGAGAAGGAGAAGGCACAGGCCGAGGGCAAGCTGGGCAACGAGGCCTTCCTGGCCAAGGCCCCGGACAACGTCGTGGACAAGATCAAGGGCCGGCTCGCCAAGGCGGACGAGGACATCGCCCGCATCCAGGCGCAGCTGGAGCGCCTGCCGCAGGCGTAGCCCGTACGGCAGCCGCATGACGAAGGGGCCCGGAACCGCTGACGGTTCCGGGCTCCTTCGCATATGCCTGACATGTCCGATCTCACATCCGACGGGACTTCAGGTCCTCGGCGCCGGGACCAAGGACCCGGGATGATGGAACGCATGCTTCCGCTTCCCGCCTCCGTCCGCGCGCTGCGCCGCCGCATGGACCGGTGGGCGGTGTCGCCCCGGGCGACGGACGCCGTCGCCGCGGTCTTCGCCTTCGGCCTGATGGTCCTGGACGTGCCGGGCCTCGCCCGCGCCGACAACTCGCTCACCGGCATCACCGCGACCCTGGTCCTCGCGGCCGGCGCGGCGACGCTGGTGCTGCGCCGGAAGGCGCCCTGGGTGCCCTTCGTGGTGGCGATCTTCATGATGGGCTGGCTGCACGAGCTGACGATGATCCAGTTCGCGCTGTACTCGCTCGGCCGCTTCCGGGGCCGCCGGGTCGCGGTGCTCGCCACCCTGCTCTACGTGGGCGCCGCCTACGTCTACTTCAACCTGCCCGGCTGGCCCGAGCGCCACGGCGAGACCCTCAGCGACTTCCTCAGCCTCGTCGTCCCCATCGGCGTCCTCGCCGCCGGCGTCGGCATCGCCGCCTACCGCCACGACCTGGTGCGCGCCCTGGAGGTCCAGCGCCGCGAGGCCGCCGCCCGGCAGGCCGTCCAGGAGGAGCGGATCTCCGTCGGCCGCGACGTCCACGACCTGGTCGGCCGGGAGCTGACGCTGCTCGCGGTGCGGGCCGAGGTGCTCGCCGTACGGGCCAAGGGAGAGGCGCACCAGCGGGACTTCGAGGAGCTCTCCGAGACCGCCCGGCGCGCCCACCGCATGCTCAACGAGACCATCGTGCGGCGCGGCGACGACCCCGCCGCCACGCCCGGCCTGGACGGTCTCGCCGCGCTCGCCGAGGAGAGCGAGCGGACGGGCAGCCCGGTGCACCTGGAGGTGGCGGAGGAGGCCAAGGCGCTGTCGCCGCTGCGCCAGACGGCCGTCCACCGCGTGGTGCGCGAGTGCCTCACGAACGCCGCCAAGCACGCGCCGGGCCTCCCGGTGACCGTCACGATCACGGTCGACGACCCGGACGCCCTCCGCATCGAGGTCCGCAACCCGCTGCCCCCGGCCCCGCCCGACCGCGCCCCCGTCTCCACCGGCACCGGCCTGGTCTCCATGGCCGAACGCGTCACGAGCATGGGCGGCACGCTGGACGCGGGGCGCGAGCACGGGGCGTACGTGGTGCGGGCGTCGCTGCCGGCGGGGCTGCGGTAGCCGGGGGCGCCCTGCCGGGTCCTGTGGGGTCTTGTCGGTGGCGCTTCGTAGACTGGGTGCGTGAGTGAGCCCCGCGACGACCGCGACCAGTTTGACGACAGCGACCACGGCGACGTGTTCGACGACATCGTCGACACCGAGACCGACCGCGACCCCGACCTGGCGGTGATCGAGGCCGGCAGCCGCACCCTGCGCGCCATGGCCGGTCCGCCGCAGGGCGACCCGGTGCCGAGCCGTCCCGCCGACCCCGAGGTCGACAAGGCGCTGCGCGACGTCGAGACCGAGCTTTCCACCCGCTGGGGCGAGACCAAGCTGGAGCCCTCGGTCAGGCGGATCGCGGCCCTGATGGACGTGCTGGGCGAGCCGCAGCGCGCGTACCCGTCGATCCACATCACGGGCACCAACGGCAAGACCTCCACCGCCCGCATGATCGAGTCCCTGCTCGGCGCCTTCGACCTGCGCACCGGCCGCTACACCTCGCCGCACGTGCAGACCATCACCGAGCGCATCAGCCTGGACGGCGCGCCGATCGACCCGGAGCGGTTCGTCGAGACGTACCGGGACATCGCGCCGATGGTGGAGCTGGTCGACGCGCGCGAGGAGTACCGGCTCTCCTTCTTCGAGGTCCTCACCGGAATGGCGTACGCGGCCTTCGCCGACGCCCCGGTGGACGCGGCCGTCGTCGAGGTCGGCATGGGCGGCACCTGGGACGCGACGAACGTCATCGACGCCTCCGTCGCCGTCGTCACCCCCATCGACCTCGACCACACGGACCGGCTCGGCGAGACGCCGGGCGAGATCGCCGGCGAGAAGTCCGGGATCATCAAGCCGGGCGCGACCGTGATCCTCGCCCAGCAGCCCGTGGACGCGGCCCAGGTGCTCCTGAAGAAGGCCGTCGACGTGGACGCCACCGTGGCCCGCGAGGGCATGGAGTTCGGCGTCGTCTCGCGCGAGGTCGCGGTCGGCGGGCAGCTGCTGACCCTGCGCGGCCTCGGCGGCGAGTACCCCGAGGTGTTCCTGCCGCTGTACGGGGCGCACCAGGCGCACAACGCGGCCGTGGCGCTCGCCGCCGTCGAGGCGTTCTTCGGCATCGGCGCGCAGCACGCCCGCGCGCTCGACATCGACGTGATCCGCCGCGCCTTCGCCCAGGTGGCCTCGCCGGGCCGCCTGGAGGTCGTGCGCAAGTCCCCGACGGTCGTCCTGGACGCGGCGCACAACCCGCACGGCGCCCGGGCCACCGCCGACGGCATCACCGAGTCCTTCGGCTTCTCCCGGCTCATCGGCGTCGTGGCGACCAGCTCCGACAAGGACGCCCGCGGGCTGCTCGAGGCCTTCGAGCCGATCTTCGCGGAGGTCGTGATCACCGCGAACTCCAACCCGCGCTCCACCGACGTCGACGAGCTCGCCGCGCTCGCGGTCGAGGTCTTCGGCGAGGAGCGGGTCGTGGTGGAGCCGCGGCTCGACGACGCCCTGGAGGCGGCGATCACGCTCGCCGAGGAGGAGGGCGAGTTCGGCGGCGCGGGCGTCCTCGTCACCGGTTCGATCTTCACGGTCGGCGACGCCCGGCTGCTGCTCAAGAGGGGCTGAATCCTGTGCGTACGCTCTGCGCCTCGACGCTGATCGGCGAGTTCTTCGTGATCGGCTTCGCCGGGCTCGTCGCCATGAAGGACGACTCCCTGGCGATGTCGACGGTCTGGACGGTCTGCGTGATCGCCATGGTCCTCTCGGTGCTGCTGTGCGGGATGATCACCCGTCCGGGCGGCGTGCAGCTCGGCTGGGCGCTGCAGATCGCGCTGATCGCCAGCGGCTTCTTCGTGCCGAGCATGTTCTTCCTCGGCGCGGTCTTCGCCGTGCTGTGGTGGGCCTCGGTGCACTACGGGCGCCGGATCGACGCCATCAAGGCGAGCTGGGCCGCCCACCAGGGCTCCGCAGGGCCTGACGCTGCGTGATGACGGCTGGTGCGGGACCTGTAGATTCAGTAGGGCCCCGCACACCGTTGTCTGAAGGAGTTCCACCGTGAGCCAGCGATCGCTCGTCCTGCTCAAGCCCGACGCCGTCCGCCGTGGTCTGATCGGCGAGATCATCGGCCGTATCGAGCGCAAGGCGGGCTGGACCATCACGGCCCTGGAGATGCGCGAGCTGGACCAGGCGACGCTGGAGCAGCACTACGGCGAGCACAAGGGCAAGCCCTTCTACGAGCCGCTGATGGGCTTCATGCAGTCCGGCCCGGTCGTCGCGCTCGTCGTCGAGGGCGAGCGGGTCATCGAGGGTCTGCGCACGCTGGCCGGCCCGACCGACCCGATCGCCGCCGCCCCGGGTTCGATCCGCGGCGACTTCGGCACCATCGTCCGCGAGAACCTGATCCACGCCTCGGACTCCGAGGAGTCGTCGGCCCGCGAGCTGAAGATCTTCTTCCCCGGCCTCGGCTGAGACGGAGCCGCTGTCTGACCCGTTGTCACCCGGTGTCAGCCGATCAGCGTCATGACCTGGGGGCGACCGAAGGAATTCGGTCGCCCCCAGGCATATGAACGCCGATCCCGGGAACGGATCGCCGCGTCATTCCGTCACCTATACAGAGGTGGCCTGAGGCGGTCCGCCGCGCGGTATCCGTGTGGGCGGCACTACGATGGAAAACTCCACGCCGCACCACCTTCAGCCACCACCTCGCCGACCTGAGAAGCCGTCAACGCTCCGCTAGGGAAGGCCCGACGCATCCTCATGGGAAACAAGGGGAACTCAATGTCGTTCATCGGCCGTGACATGGCTGTCGACCTCGGGACCGCCAACACGCTGGTGTACGTCAGGGGTCGAGGCATCGTTCTGAACGAGCCGTCCGTCGTCGCGATCAACACCAACACCGGCGGCATCCTCGCGGTGGGTGCCGAGGCGAAGAAGATGATCGGCCGGACGCCCGGCAACATCGTCGCCGTGCGCCCGCTGAAGGACGGCGTCATCGCCGACTTCGAGATCACGGAGCGAATGCTCCGCTACTTCATCCTCAAGATCCACAAGCGCCGCTACCTGGCCCGCCCGCGGGTCGTCGTCTGCGTGCCCTCCGGCATCACCGGTGTCGAGCGCCGCGCCGTCATCGAGGCGTCCACCCAGGCCGGTGCCCGCCAGGTGCACATCATCGAGGAGCCCATGGCCGCGGCCATCGGCTCGGGCCTCCCGGTCCACGAGGCCACCGGCAACATGGTCGTCGACATCGGCGGCGGCACCACCGAGGTGGCCGTCATCTCCCTCGGCGGAATCGTCACGGCACAGTCCATCCGGGTGGCCGGCGACGAGCTCGACAACGCGATCATCCAGCACGTCAAGAAGGAGTACTCGCTCCTCCTCGGCGAGCGCACCGCCGAGCAGATCAAGATCACCATCGGCTCCGCCTACGACCTCGGCGAGGACGAGCACACCGAGATCCGCGGCCGCGACCTGGTCTCCGGCCTGCCCAAGACCGTGGTCATCTCCGCCGCCGAGGTCCGCAAGGCCATCGAGGAACCGGTCAACGCCATCGTCGACGCGGTGAAGACCACCCTCGACAAGTGCCCGCCGGAGCTCTCCGGTGACGTCATGGACCGCGGCATCGTTCTCACGGGTGGCGGCGCGCTGCTGCGCGGCCTCGACGAGCGGCTGCGCCGCGAGACGGGCATGCCGATCCACATCGCCGAGGACCCGCTGGACTCCGTGGCCCTCGGCTCCGGCAAGTGCGTCGAGGAGTTCGAGGCGCTGCAGCAGGTCCTCGACGCCCAGCCGCGCCGCTGACCGACGGGGCGCCCACCCGGGGCGCCCCGCACCCCCGTACAACTCCATCACCGACTTCATCAACCTCATCACCCGTCACATCCCGTCTTACTGAGGAAGGGCACGGCCGCCGCACGTGAGGGACACACGAGAGAGCCGGCTGCTCCTGGTGCTGCTGATCGCCATCGCGTTCGCACTGATCACGGTGGACATCCGAGGAGGCCAGGAGTCGCCGGTCGACGGTGCCCGACAGGCCGCGGCCGCGGTCTTCGGTCCCGTCGAGAACGGAGTCGCCTCGGCGGTCGACCCGATCGGCAACGCCATAGGGGCGGTTCGCGACTCCGGCGAGCGGCACAACCGCATCGCCGCGCTCGAACAGGAGAACGCCGCCCTCAAGGCCAAGCTCGGCAGCGACGACCGCAACCGCAACCGGCTGCGCGAACTCGACGCCATGCTCAAGACCGCCGGCGCCGGCCAGTACGGCATCAAGGGCGCCGAGGTCATCGCCATAGGGGCGGCCCAGGGCTTCTCCTGGACCGTCACCATCGACGTCGGCGCCCGCGACGGCATCCGGCGCGACATGACCGTGCTCAACGGCTCGGGTCTGGTCGGCCGGGTCACCACCGTCGGCCCCTCCACGTCGACCGTGCTGCTCGCCAACGACCCCGACTTCACCGTCGGCACCCGGATGGAGAAGACCGACGAACTCGGCTTCGCCACCGGCCAGGGCGACCGCCCGCTGCTCGTCCAGCTCCTCAACGGCAAGGCCAAGGTCAAGCCCGGCGACCGGCTCGTCACCTTCGGCTCGCAGGCCGACAAGCCCTTCGTGCCCGGCGTGCCGGTCGGCCAGGTGGTCCGCGTCGACCCGTCCGGCGGCGGCCTGACCCGCAACGTCTACGTCCGCCCGTTCGTCGGCTTCACCAAGCTCGACATCGTCGGCGTCGTCGTCCAGGCCCCGCGCACCGACCCGCGCGACATGGTCCTGCCGCAGAAGCCCAAGCCCGCGCCCACCGTCACCGTGACGGTCACTCCGACGCCGACCGCGCCGGACGGACAGCAGAAGCCCGGCGAGAACAACGCGCAGCAGCCGGGCGCGGACCGGCAGCCGGGGGACCAGCAGAACCAGCAGCAGGACCAGGGGGAGACAACACGATGAAGATCAACCGCATCCTCCTCTCGGCCGCGCTGATCGTCGTCGCCCTCGTCGTCCAGGTCTCCGTCCTCGCCCGCCTCCAGCTCCCCGGCGCCGTCCCCGACCTCGTCCTGCTCACCGTCGTGGCCCTCGCCCTGGTGTACGGGCACGTCACCGGCGCCCTCGTCGGCTTCACCGCCGGCCTGCTCGCCGACCTCGCCCCGCCCGCCGACCACGCCGCCGGGCGGTACGCCCTCGTGCTCTGCGTCGTCGGCTACCTCTGCGGCCTCGCCCGGCCCGACAACGGCCGGCTCAAGTCCGCCAGCGGCCCGATGACCGTGGTCGTCGTCGCCGCCCTCGGCTCCACCCTGCTCTACGCGAGCGTCGGCGCCCTCGTCGGCGACACCGCCGCCCGCCATGTCGGCCTCGGCTTCCTGCTGTTCACCGCGGCCCTCTACGACCTGCTCCTCGCGCCGTTCACCGTGCCGCTCATCATGGCCATCGCCCGGCGCGTCGACAACGACCCGCTGGCCGGAGCCGAAGGCGCGGGCGGCGCCGACGTCTCCTCCGGCTGGCTCTCCTCCGGCACCGGCCTGAGGATCGGAACCCAGCGCGGCGGCCTGCGCGTCAAGGCCGCACGGAACCGCGCCTCGCGCGCCGGACGCATCAAGGGAGTCAAGCGACTGTGATCCAGGGGGCAGCGGCAGCATGAGCAACATCCCCGAGACCGGGCGGACCCCCCGGGTCCAGATCCGGCTCGTGATCATCCAGGTCCTCGTCTTCTCCCTGCTCTTCACCCTCGGCGGACGCCTCTGGTACCTCCAGATCCGCAACGGCAAGGAGTACACCGACGAGGCGAAGAACAACCACGTCCAGCAGGTCGTCCAGCCCGCCGTGCGCGGCTCCATCCTCGACGCCCGCGGCGTCCCGCTCGCCGACAACGAGACCCGGCTCGTGGTCTCCGCCTCGCGCACCGAGCTGATGAAGATGAAGGACGACGGCAAGGCCGTCCTCACCCGGCTCGCCGACGTCCTCGGCATGCAGCCCCAGGACGTCGTC
The DNA here is from genome assembly GCF_044768205.1 of Streptomyces sp. NPDC101160. NCBI lineage: Bacteria > Bacillati > Actinomycetota > Actinomycetes > Kitasatosporales > Streptomycetaceae > Streptomyces > Streptomyces sp. NPDC101160. The sequence goes on from NZ_JBIWPJ010000005.1 coordinate 231,917, forward strand.
AACAAGATCCGGCTCTGCGACTCCAAGACGCCCAAGCCCTGCTGGAACGGCTCGCCCTACCAGCCCATCCCGGTCACCGACAAGGCCACCACCCAGCAGGCCCTGCAGATCCGCGAGCGCGCCGAGGACTTCCCCGGCATCACCGCCGAACCCGCCGCCGTCCGCCGCTACCCGGCCCCCGGCAAGTCCCGCACCTCCCAGGTCCTCGGCTACCTCTCGCCCGTCACCGACCAGGAGATCGAGAAGGCCAAGGACACCGACTCGCCGTACCTGCGCTCCGACCAGGTCGGCCGCTCCGGCCTGGAGCGCACCTACGACAAGCAGCTGCGCGGCAAGGCCGGCGTCACCCGCTACGAGGTCGACAACCTCGGCCGCGTCATCGGTCAGGCCAAGAGCGACCCGGCCGAGCCCGGCGCCAACGTCGTCACCTCCATCGACGCCCGCGTCCAGGCGGTCGCCGAATGGGAGCTGCACAACGCGATGGTCGAGGCCCGCAAGACCTTCGACAAGAACACCAACGAGAACTACAAGGCCGACGCCGGCGCCGTCGTCGTCATGGAGGCCAGGACCGGCCGCATCGTCGCCATGGCCTCCCAGCCCGACTACGACCCCAACGCCTGGGTCGGCGGCATCTCCGCCAAGGACTACGCGGCCCTCACCGGCAAGAACTCCAACTTCCCGCTGCTCAACCGGGCCATCCAGGGCCAGGCCGCGCCCGGCTCCATCTTCAAGGTCGTCTCGACCGCCGCCGCCGTCAACGCGGGCTACGACTTCGACGGCCGCTACCCCTGCACCAGCTCGTACTCCATCGGCAACCAGGTCTTCAAGAACTTCGAGTCGCAGAACCACGGCCCCATCTCCCTCGGCCGCGCCCTCGAAGTCTCCTGCGACACCGTCTTCTACGCCCTCGCCCACCAGCAGTGGATCAAGGACGGCGGGATGAAGCCGAAGAAGAACCCGGGCGACTGGTTCTACAAGACGGCCCATCAGTTCGGCCTCGGCGCCGAGACCGGCATCGACCTCCCCAACGAGGTCACCGGCCGCGTCCCCGACCGCCAGTGGAAGCAGCGGTTCTGGGAGGACAACAAGGACTGGTGGTGCAAGAACGGCAAGAAGGGCGGCACCTACGTCCAGCAGCTCTCCTACGAGAACTGCCTCGAAGGCAACCTGATGCGCGCCGGTGACTCCGTCAACTACTCCATCGGACAGGGCGACACACTCGTCACCCCCATCCAGATGGCCACCATCTACGCCGCCATCTCCAACGGCGGCACCCTGTGGAACCCCACCGTCGGCAAGGCCGTCATCAGCGCCGACGGCAAGAAGGTCACCGAGATCAAGCCCAAGTCGCACGGCCGGCTGCCCTTCAACAAGGCCACCCGCGACTTGATAGACGAAGCCCTCGCGGGAGTCGCCACCCGCGGTACGGCCGCCTGGCGCTTCGCCCAGGTCGGCTGGCCGCAGGACAAGATCCCGATGCACGCCAAGACGGGTACCGCCGAGGTCTACGGCAAGCAGACGACCTCCTGGTTCGCCACGTACACCAAGGACTACGCGATCGTCATGACGATCTCCCAGGGTGGTACGGGCTCCGGCGCCTCCGGCCCCGCCGTGCGCAACATCTACGACGCGCTGTACGGCCTCGACGACTCCGGCAAGCAGGACCTGAAGCGGGCGCTGCTGCCGCAGCCGCAGCAGACGCTGCCGAAGATCGAGGCGGACGGGTCGATCGACGCGCCGAAGATCAAGCCGTACGACCCCGAGGAGCAGAAGGTCGACGAGACGAAGCAGCAGGTCGACGGCACCCAGCCCGGCGGCACCCAGCCGGGCGGCACCCAGCCGCCGGCCCCGCCGACCGACCCCGCCACGCCGACCAAGAAGCCGGACGACGACCCACGGCTCGCGGGTCCGCCCGCCACCCGCGGGAGGCTCTGACCGATGACGGCACCCCACGGCTTCTCCGTCTCGCGGTACGCACCCGAGCGCGGCGCCCTCGCCAGGCTCACCGCCCGCGACTCGGTGCTGCGCCGGCTCGACTGGCCGATCCTGCTCTCGGCGCTCGCGCTGTCGCTCGTCGGCTCGCTGCTCGTGTGGTCCGCGACCCGCGGCCGCACCCAGCTCAACCAGGGCGACCCGTACTACTTCCTGTTCCGGCACCTCCTCAACACCGGCATCGGCCTCGCCCTGATGGTCGGCACGATCTGGCTCGGCCACCGCACCCTGCGCGGGGCCGTGCCGTTCCTCTACGGCATCTCGATCCTGCTGATCCTCGCCGTCCTCACCCCGCTCGGCGCGACCATCAACGGCGCGCACGCGTGGATCGTGATCGGCGGCGGCTTCTCGCTCCAGCCGAGCGAGTTCGTCAAGATCACCATCATCCTGGTGATGGCCATGCTGCTCGCCGCGAAGGTCGACGCCGGCGACCAGCTCCACCCCGACCACCGCACCGTCGCCAAGTCCCTCGGCCTCGCCGCCCTCCCCATGGGCATCGTCATGCTGATGCCGGACCTCGGCTCCGTGATGGTCATGGGGGTCATCGTGCTCGGCGTGCTCCTCGCCTCCGGCGCCTCCAACCGCTGGGTGCTCGGCCTGATCGGCGCGGGCGTCCTCGGCGCGGTCCTCGTCACCGCGCTCGGCATGCTCGACGAGTACCAGATCAACCGCTTCGCCGCCTTCGCCAACCCCGACCTCGACCCGGCCGGCGTCGGCTACAACACCAACCAGGCCCGTATCGCCATCGGTTCCGGCGGCCTCCTCGGCGCCGGCCTCTTCAAGGGCTCCCAGACCACGGGCCAGTTCGTCCCCGAACAGCAGACCGACTTCGTCTTCACGGTCGCGGGCGAGGAACTCGGCTTCGTCGGCGCGGGCCTCATCCTCTTCCTGCTCGGCGTCATCATGTGGCGCGCCTGCCGGATAGCGCGGGAGACGAGCGAGCTGTACGGCACGATCGTGGCGGCCGGCATCATCGCGTGGTTCGCGTTCCAGTCGTTCGAGAACATCGGCATGACGCTCGGCATCATGCCGGTGGCGGGCCTGCCGCTGCCGTTCGTGTCGTACGGAGGCTCGTCGATGTTCGCGGTGTGGGTGGCGATCGGCCTGCTGCAGTCGATCAGGGTGCAGCGGCCGATAACGGCGTAGTGCGGACGGGGGCGTGGTGCGGACAACGGCGTAGTGCGGACAACGGCGTAGTTCGCCTCCCCCTCGCGGTCCTCCGGTCGTAGATTCGTTCCATGGCGGAGAAGCGGCAGGAGAAGCGGCCCGAGACGAAACGCGAGATCGAGCGCAAGTACGAGGCCACGGAGCAGACGGCGGTCCCCGACCTCGTCGGCACCGGGGGAGTGGCCGCCGTCCGGGACGAGGGCGTCATGGAACTGGACGCCGTCTACTACGACACCGAGGACCTGCGGCTCGCCGCCGACGCCCTCACGCTGCGCCGCCGCACCGGCGGCACGGACGAGGGCTGGCACCTCAAGTTCCCCGTCGCCTCCGGAATCCGCGACGAGATCAGAGCCCCGCTCTCGGAGACCCTCCCGGCCTCCCTGGCGGGGCTCCTGCGCTCCCGCGTCCGCGGCGCCGCGGTCGTCCCCGTCGTCCGCCTCCGCTCCAGCCGCGACGTCCGCCAGCTGCTCGACCTCGACGGACGCCCGCTCGCCGAACTCTCCGTCGACACCGTCCACGCCGACCGCCTCACCGGAACGGGCCGGGCCGCCTGGACCGAGATCGAGGTCGAACTCGCGGACGGCGCCGACGAGACCCTCCTCGACGCCGTCGAGAAACGCCTGAAGAAGGCCGGCATCCATCCGTCGGCGTCGGCGTCGAAGCTGGCCAGGGCCCTGGAGGAGACGGGCGCGCCCCCACCCGCGCGCGAGGACGCGGGCGGAGCCCCCGGGACCGCCGGGCACGCCGTCCTCGCCTACGTACGGGACCAGATCGACGCCGTCGTCGCGTACGACCCCGCCGTCCGGCGCGACCTGCCCGACGCCGTGCACCAGATGCGGGTCGCCTGCCGCAGGCTGCGCAGCGCCTTCAAGTCGTACCGCAAGGTGCTCGACCGCGGCGTCACCGACCGCGTCGGCGAGGAGCTGAAGTGGCTCGCCGGCGAGCTCGGCACCGCCCGCGACGAGGAGGTGCTGACCGCCCGCCTGAACGCCCGGCTCGACGAGCTGCCGAACACCCTCCGCCTCGGCCCCGTCCGCGCCCGGCTGCGCGCCCGCGGCGCTCGCCGCGCCGAGGACGCCCGGTCGAGGGCGCTCGCCGCGCTGGACTCCCCGCGCCACCTCGCGCTCCTCGACACCCTCGACGCGCTCCTCGCCGACCCGCCCCTGCGCGAAGCGGCCGCCCACGACGCCCCCGAGGTCCTCGCCCACGCCGTCCGCAAGGACTTCGACCGGCTCGCCGGCCGGGTCGAGCGCGCCCTCGCGCTCGACCCCGGCCACGAGCGCGACCTCGCCCTGCACGCCGCCCGCAAGGCCGCCAAGCGCACCCGCTACGCCGCCGACGCCGCCCGCCCCACCCTCGGCAAACCCGCGAAGCGGCTCGCCAAGCGCGTCAAGGCCGTCCAGTCGCTGCTCGGCGAGCACCAGGACAGCGTCGTCGCCCGCGTCGCGCTGCGCGAGATCGCCGTCCAGGCCCACGCGGCCGGCGAGACCGCCTTCACCTGGGGACTTCTGTACGGACGCGAGGAGGCCGCCGCCCAGGCCGGCGAGCGCGAGCTCCCCGCGCTCTGGAAGCGGGCCGCGGCCCCGCACATCCGGGCGGCGCTGGGTCACTGAGCACCGGGGTACGCTTGAGAGTCGCCCCCCTGCCAGCTCACGAAGGTTCGAGATGTCTGCTGCCGAGTCTGTCTTCCCGCAGCTCGAAGCTCTGCTCCCGCACGTGCAGAAGCCGATTCAGTACGTCGGTGGAGAGCTGAACTCCACGGTGAAGCCCTGGGAGAGCGCCGACGTCCGCTGGGCGCTGATGTACCCGGATGCGTACGAGGTCGGCCTGCCCAACCAGGGCGTCATGATCCTCTACGAGGTACTGAACGAGCGCGAGGGCGTCCTGGCCGAGCGCACGTACAGCGTGTGGCCGGACCTCGAAGAACTGATGCGCGAGCACGGTGTGCCGCAGTTCACGGTCGACAGCCACCGCCCGGTCTCGGCCTTCGACGTGTTCGGCCTGAGCTTCTCCACGGAGCTCGGCTACACGAACATGCTCACCGCCCTCGACCTCGCGGGCATCCCGCTGGAGTCGAAGGACCGCACCGTCGACCACCCGATCGTGCTCGCCGGCGGCCACGCCGCCTTCAACCCCGAGCCGATCGCGGACTTCATCGACGCGGCGATCATCGGCGACGGCGAGCAGGCCGTGCTCGACATGACCGAGATCATCCGCCAGTGGAAGGCCGAGGGCCGGCCCGGCGGCCGCGAGGAGGTCCTCTTCCGCCTCGCGAAGACCGGCAGCGTCTACGTGCCGGCGTTCTACGACGTCGAGTACCTGCCGGACGGCCGCATCGGCCGTGTCGTCCCCAACAAGTCCGGTGTGCCGTGGCGCGTCTCCAAGCACACCGTCATGGACCTCGACGAGTGGCCCTACCCCAAGCAGCCGCTCGTCCCGCTCGCGGAGACCGTCCACGAGCGCATGTCCGTCGAGATCTTCCGCGGCTGCACCCGCGGCTGCCGCTTCTGCCAGGCCGGCATGATCACGCGCCCCGTGCGGGAGCGAAGCATCACCGGCATCGGCGAGATGGTGGACCGCGGTCTGAAGGCGACCGGCTTCGAGGAGGTCGGCCTCCTCTCCCTCTCCTCCGCGGACCACACGGAGATCGGCGAGATCGCCAAGGGCCTCGCCGACCGCTACGAGGACGACAAGGTCGGCCTCTCCCTGCCCTCGACCCGCGTGGACGCGTTCAACGTCGACCTCGCCAACGAGCTCACCCGCAACGGGCGCCGTTCCGGTCTCACCTTCGCCCCCGAGGGCGGCTCCGAGCGCATGCGCAAGGTCATCAACAAGATGGTCTCGGAGGAGGACCTGATCCGGACCGTCTCCACCGCGTACGGCAACGGCTGGCGCCAGGTGAAGCTGTACTTCATGTGCGGCCTGCCGACGGAGACGGACGAGGACGTCCTGCAGATCGCCGACATGGCGATGAACGTGATCGCCGAGGGCCGCAAGGTCTCCGGCCAGAACGACATCCGCTGCACGGTCTCCATCGGCGGCTTCGTGCCCAAGCCCCACACCCCGTTCCAGTGGGCCCCGCAGCTCTCCGCCGAGGAGACCGACGAGCGCCTGGCCAAGCTCCGGGACAAGATCCGCGGCGACAAGAAGTACGGCCGCTCGATCGGCTTCCGCTACCACGACGGCAAGCCCGGCATCGTCGAGGGCCTGCTCTCCCGCGGCGACCGCCGCGTCGGCGCCGTCATCCGCGCGGTGTACGAGGACGGCGGCCGCTTCGACGGCTGGCGCGAGTACTTCTCGTACGACCGCTGGATGCAGTGCGCCGAGAAGACCCTCCCCGCCTTCGGCGTGGACGTCGCCTGGTACACGACGCGCGAGCGCACCTACGAGGAGGTCCTCCCCTGGGACCACCTGGACTCCGGCCTCGACAAGGACTGGCTCTGGGAGGACTGGCAGGACGCCCTCGACGAGACCGAGGTCGAGGACTGCCGCTGGACGCCGTGCTTCGATTGTGGCGTGTGTCCTCAGATGGACACGCACATCCAGATCGGCCCGACGGGCAAGCAGCTGCTGCCGCTGACGGTCGTGAACAAGTAGGCGTGTAACGCTGCCGTGACGGCCCGGCGGAGGGTGAACCCTCCGCCGGGCCGTCGGCGTCCTGCCGGACATGAGCACGCAAACCCCGGCCCCGCCTCCGGCCCCCGCCCCGCATGCGCTGATCCGCATCCCGGTCCGCGTCGTCGTGCTGCTCCTCGTCCTCCCGGTCCGCCTGACCTGGGACGCCCTCAAGGCCGCCGGCCACCTCCTCGAACGCACCGTCCTCCGCCCGGTGGGGCGGGGGCTGGCCTGGGCGTTCGGCCAGGTGGGCCGAGGCGTCGCGCGGGCGGCGGTCGCGATCCGGCGTGGGGGCGCCTGGGTCTTCGGCGGGGCGTGGCGGGGCCTCGCCTGGGCGTTCGGCGGCATGGGGCGGGGCTTGGCCTGGGCGCTCGCCACGACTGGGCGCGGGCTCGCCTGGGTGTTCACCGGTATCGGGCGGGGGCTGGCCTGGGGGTTCGCCGGGATCGGGCGGGGCCTCGGCTGGGCGTCCGCCGGCATCGGGCGGGGGCTCGCGGTGGCGGGCCGGTGGCTGGGCAGGGTGCTTGCCCGGCCCTTCGTCATGGTCTGGCGGTACGTGATCGTGCCGGTCGCCCGTTACGGGATCGCCGCCCCGGCCCGATGGCTCTGGCGGCAGCTGCTCGTCCCGGCCGTCGGTGCGCTCTGGCGGTACGGAGTGGTCGGCCCGGTCACCCGGCTGTACCACTGGATCCTGGCCCCGGTCGCACGCGCGACCGGCTGGCTGCTCACCCGTTCGGGGCAGGCCCTGGCCTGGGCGTTCACGGGGATCGGCCGGGGCATCGCGTGGGCGGCCGGGCACGTCTGGCGCGGGCTCACGTGGGTGTTCACCGGGCTCGGGCGCGGGGTCGTGTGGGCGTGCGCGCGGCTCGGCCGCGGGCTCGGGTGGGGCTTCAGCCGGCTCGGCCGTGGCCTCGTGCTCGTCGCCGTCGGACTCGGCACCCTCCTCTTCCTCTGGCCCTGGCGCCATCTGCTCGTCCCGTTCGTGATGTACGGCATCGTCCTCCCCGTCCGCTGGATCGCGCGGCGCGTCCTCGTCCCCCTCGGCCGGGAGATCCGCGACGCCCTCGCGATCTGCTGGCGCGCCGCCGGCTTCGTCTCCCGCGCGGTCGGCCGCGGCCTCGCCTGGCTGGCCCGGAACCTGGTCGTGCGGCCGGTGGCCTGGGCGGCCCGGAACCTGGTTGTACGGCCGGTCGCCTGGGCGGCCCGGTGGCTGGCTTGGGCGGCCCGGAACCTGGTCGTGCGGCCCGTGGTCTGGGCGGCCCGGTGGCTGGCTTGGGCGGCTCGGAATCTGGTGGTGCGGCCTGTGGGCCGGCTCGGGCGGAATCTGGTGCTGCGGCCGCTGGGCTGGGCATACCGCGAGGTGGGCACTCCCGTCGGGCACTGGGTGCGGGACGCCGTGTGGGGTCCGGCGCGCCGGGCCGTTGCCGAGGCCCGGAAGTCCGCGCGGGTCGCCCTCGCGTCCGCCCGGGACACGGTCCGGCAGGCCCGCCGTGACGCCTGGCGGGCCCTGGTCGGGGAACCGGAGGTGGCCCGGGCGCGTACTCTGGGTAGTACAACGAACGTCCCCGGCGCGGCGCCCGCACCCGAGATCTCCCCGCACGAGCGGGGGTGAGCCGGGCGGGACCCCCGGGACACACCGCATTTCGAGGGCGGCGCGTCCCCGCGCCCGCCCCGCACCGAGGAGAAGAACCACTGGGCAAGCGACAGCCCGAAGGCCCGCCGCCCGCACCTGCGGTGCAGCGCATCCGACTGCGCTACACCAAGCGCGGCCGCCTCCGGTTCACCAGCCACCGTGACTTCCAGCGCGCCTTCGAGCGTGCGCTCCGCCGTGCCGAGGTGCCCATGGCGTACTCGGCCGGCTTCACCCCTCACCCCAAGGTGTCGTACGCGAACGCCGCACCGACGGGCACCGGCTCCGAGGCCGAGTACCTGGAGATCGCCCTCACCGAGCAGCGCGACCCGGAGACCCTGCGGGCCCTGCTCGACGAGTCCATGCCGACCGGCCTCGACATCGTCGACGCCGTCGAGGCCCGGACCTCCGGTCTCGCCGACCGGCTCACCGCCTCCGTGTGGGAGCTGCGGCTCGACGGCGTGAGCGTCGACGACGCGAACAAGGCCGTCGAGGCGTTTCTCGCGGCCGAGACCGTGGAAGTACAGCGCAAGACGAAGAACGGAATCCGTACCTTCGACACCCGCGGTGCCGTAGTGGAGCTGGCCGCGGCCCCCGCCCAGGGCGATCCCCAGGGTGATAGGCCGGTGGACAGCGCCTGTGCGATACTGCGGCTGGTTGTTCGGCACGTGACACCTGCCGTGCGACCCGACGACGTCCTGTCCGGTCTCCGAGCTGTGGCCGACCTGGCGCCGCCGGTCCCCGCTGCGGTGACCAGGCTGGCGCAGGGGCTCTTCGACGAGGAGTCCGGCACGGTGACCGACCCGCTCGCGCCCGACCGCGAGGCAGTCACGGCCGCTTCATCCACGGCCGCCGCGACCGCCTCAGCGACGGCGCCGGGTGCCGGTACCGCGTAGGGAGCGGTCGTCGTAGCGCAGCCCTGGTACTCGGGAGCCACCTGGGTCGGGCAGCGCACTGACCAGGAGACTTTCGCCAGGCCGTCCGCACAAGGCGTACGGAACCGGCGAGCCAGACATACAGCTCCCGTGCGGCGCCCGCGCCCCGGACGGCGGCACCGCGCTTGACGCGCGTACGTGCCGCCGGACCGGAACCGGACGCGGCGCCCGGGGGCGTGACGGGAGAACCGCCCGCATGCTCGAACAGCACGAAGAACACGAGAACAACGCACCCGGTGACAAGCTGCCGCCGCGACGTCGTCGCCGCGCAGCTTCCCGGCCGGCCGGTCCGCCGGTGACGGCCGGGGCCGCCGCCGAGACCTCCGAGGTCGTCGAGACCGCTCCGGCCCCGGCCGCCGAGGTCGTCGAGGAGGCCGCTCCGGCTCCGCGTACCCGCCGCCGTGCCACCCGTAAGGCCACCGCGCCCGCTCCGGCCCAGGCCGAGACCGAGGCTCCGGCCGCCGAAGAGGTCGCACCTGTGGCCGAGGAGGCCGCTCCGGCCCCCCGCACCCGCCGCCGCGCCACCCGCGCCGCTGCCGCTCCGGCTCCCGAGCCGGCCGCCGAAGAGGTCGCGCCCGTGGCCGAGGAGGCCGCTCCGGCTCCGCGTACCCGCCGCCGCGCCACCCGCGCCGCTGCCGCTCCGGCTCCCGAGCCGGTCGTCGCCGAGGCCGAGGCCCCGGTCGCCGAGGTCGTCGAGGAGGCCGCTCCGGCTCCGCGTACCCGCCGCCGTGCCACCCGTAAGGCCGCCGCGCCCGAGCCGGCCGCGGCCGTGAGCCAGGACGCCGCCGCGGAGATCGCCGCCGAGACCTCCGGCGAGGGGCTGCCCGCGGACACCATCGAGGAGATCGCCTCGCACGCCGTCGAGGTCGCCGCCGCCGAGCAGGCCGCCGCCCGCGGCCGTACCCGCCGCCGCGCCACCTCGCCGCAGTTCACCCCCGCCGAGGCCGAGCCCGAGGCGCCGCGCACCCGCCGTGCCGCCCGCCCGGCCGTCGCCGTCTTCCAGCCCCCGGTCTTCGCCGAGCCGATGTTCCAGACCCCTGAGACCGCGGCCGCGGCCGTGGCCCGCGAGGCCGCCGAGCAGGAGCTCGAGGAGGAGCTCGAGGAGGTCGAGGAGCAGGCCGAGACGGCCGCCCCGGCCGTCGAGACCGCCGAGCGTGCCGAGACCGGCTCGCGCCGCCGCCGGCGTCGCCGCGGCGAGCCCGTCGCCGTCGAGCCGGTGCCGGCCACCGTCGCCGAGGAGCCCGAGGTCGAGTCGACCCCCGAGGCGGAGGCCGAGGCCGAGGCCGACGAGACCGAGGAGTACGAGGAGCGCCCGTCCCGCCGTCGCCGCCGTGGCGGCCGTCGCCGTCGCCGTGGCGAGCTCGCCGAGGCGGAGGCCGAGGCCGAGGAGGGCGAGGAGCCGGAGGAGGCCGAGGAGGCCGCCGAGGAGTTCCACGCCGAGGACGAGGAGGCCGAGGAGGAGGCCGCCGCGTTCGGCTCCAGCAGCTCCCGCCGTCGCAGGCGCCGTCGCCGTCGCTCCGGCGAGGGCGGTGCCGAGGCCGAGGCGACCGAGGAGGACGGCGTCCGCACGGTCGTCAAGGTCCGTGAGCCGCGCCCGGCCCGCGAGAAGGCCGAGCCGTCCGACGAGGTCCAGTCCATCAAGGGCTCGACCCGCCTGGAGGCCAAGAAGCAGCGCCGTCGCGAGGGCCGTGAGCAGGGCCGCCGCCGTGTGCCGATCATCACCGAGGCCGAGTTCCTGGCCCGCCGTGAGGCCGTCGAGCGCGTGATGGTCGTCCGTCAGAACGGTGAGCGCACCCAGATCGGCGTCCTCGAGGACAACGTGCTCGTCGAGCACTACGTCAACAAGGAGCAGGCCACCTCGTACGTCGGCAACGTCTACCTGGGCAAGGTCCAGAACGTGCTGCCGTCGATGGAGGCCGCCTTCGTCGACATCGGCAAGGGCCGCAACGCCGTCCTGTACGCCGGCGAGGTCAACTTCGAGGCGCTCGGCATGGGCAACGGCCCGCGCCGCATCGAGGCCGCCCTGAAGTCCGGCCAGTCGGTCCTGGTGCAGGTCACCAAGGACCCGATCGGCCACAAGGGCGCCCGCCTGACCAGCCAGGTCTCGCTGCCCGGCCGCTACCTGGTGTACGTGCCCGAGGGCTCGATGACCGGCATCAGCCGCAAGCTCCCGGACACCGAGCGCGCCCGTCTGAAGACCATCCTCAAGAAGATCGTCCCCGAGGACGCGGGCGTCATCGTGCGCACCGCCGCCGAGGGCGCGAGCGAGGACGAGCTGCGCCGTGACGTCGAGCGGCTGCAGGCGCAGTGGGCCGACATCCAGAAGAAGGCCGCGCAGATCTCGACGTCCGCGCCGAGCCTGCTCTACGGCGAGCCGGACATGACCGTCCGGGTCGTCCGCGACATCTTCAACGAGGACTTCTCCAAGGTCATCGTCAGCGGCGACGACGCGTGGGAGACCATCCACGGGTACGTCTCGCACGTCGCGCCCGACCTGGCCGACCGCCTGTCGAAGTGGACGAGCGAGGTCGACGTCTTCGCCACGTACCGGATCGACGAGCAGCTGATGAAGGCCCTGGACCGCAAGGTCTGGCTGCCGTCCGGCGGTTCGCTGGTGATCGACAAGACCGAGGCGATGGTCGTCATCGACGTCAACACCGGCAAGTTCACCGGTCAGGGCGGCAACCTCGAGGAGACCGTCACCCGGAACAACCTGGAGGCGGCCGAGGAGATCGTCCGCCAGCTGCGCCTGCGCGACCTCGGCGGCATCGTCGTCATCGACTTCATCGACATGGTCCTGGAGTCCAACCGCGACCTGGTGCTCCGGCGCCTCCTGGAGTGCCTGGGCCGGGACCGGACCAAGCACCAGGTGGCCGAGGTCACCTCGCTCGGCCTGGTGCAGATGACCCGCAAGCGGGTCGGCCAGGGCCTCCTGGAGTCCTTCTCGGAGACCTGTGTCCACTGCAACGGCCGCGGTGTGATCGTCCACATGGAGCAGCCGGCCGCGCACGGCGGCGGTGGCGGCGGCAAGCGCTCGAAGAAGCGCGGCCGCGGCGGCGAGCACGAGCACGTCCACGAGGCCGCGCACGAGGTCGAGGCCCCGGCCGAGGCCGAGCACGTCGAGACCGCGGCCGAGGTCGCGGCCGAGCTGGCCGCCCCGGTGGCGCTGCCCGAGCCGATCGGCGCGGACGAGGAGCTGTACGGCAGCGCCGCGGAGGCCGAGGCGGCCGCCACGCGCGGCCGTGGCCGTCGCCGGGCGACCCGCCGGGTCTCGGCGCCGGTGTCCTCGCCGGTCGTCACCGAGACGGAGACCTACGAGGTCGTCGTCCCGGAGCCGAAGGCCGAGGAGCACGTCGCCGCGCCCGAGCCGGCCGCCGCGCCCGTCGCCGAGGAGGAGGCCGCCCCGGCGCCTCGTACCCGCCGTCGCGCCACCCGCAAGGTCTCGGCCCCGGCCCCCGAGGCCGTCGCCGAGCCGGCCGCCGTGACCGAGGAGGCCCCGGTGGAGGCCCCGGCCGTCGCCGAGCCGGTCGCCGAGCCGGTCGCCGAGCCGGTCGCCGAGCCGGTCGCCGAGGAGGCCCCCGTGGCCGCCCCGCCGCGGGCGCGCCGCCGGGTGGTCCGCAAGGTCACCGCCCCGGCCGGTTCGCCGTCCGGTGCCGAGGAGGCCGCCGTGGTCGTCGTGCCCTCGACGGCTCCCGCCGAAGCCGCCGAGCCGGTCGCGGAAGCCGCCGAGCCGGTCGCCGAGGAGGCCGCCCCGGCCAAGAAGGCGGTCCGCAAGACCGCCAAGAAGGCCACCGCGAAGAAGGCAGCCACCAAGAAGACGGCGGCCAAGAAGACCGCGGCGAAGAAGACCACGACCGCGAAGAAGGCCGTGAAGAAGGCAGCCGAGAAGGCCGCCGCCCCCGCGCAGGACTGACTCGATCGAGTCCGTGCCGCGAACCGTGTGGACCGTCCCTCCCCCCGAGGACGGTCCACACGGCATTGCCCCCGATCGGAACCAGGAAACCCACCGGATGAACAACACCCCCGCTCCCCGCGTACGCAAGGCCGTCATCCCCGCCGCCGGTCTCGGAACGCGCTTCCTTCCCGCCACGAAGGCGACGCCGAAGGAGATGCTGCCGGTCGTCGACAAGCCGGCCATCCAGTACGTCGTGGAGGAGGCGGTCTCGGCAGGGCTTTCCGACGTCCTGATGGTCACCGGCCGAAACAAGCGTCCGCTCGAGGACCACTTCGACCGCAACTACGAGCTGGAGGAGGCGCTCACCCGCAAGGGTGACGACGAGCGCCTCGCGAGGGTCCAGGAGTCCAGCGAGCTCGCCACCATGCACTACGTGCGCCAGGGCGACCCGCGCGGCCTCGGCCACGCCGTGCTGTGCGCCGCCCCGCACGTCGGCAACGAGCCCTTCGCGGTCCTGCTCGGCGACGACCTGATCGACCCGCGCGACCCGCTGCTCGCCCGCATGCTGGAGGTCCTCGACGAGCACGGCGGCAGCGTCGTCGCGCTGATGGAGGTCGACCCGTCGCAGATCCACCTGTACGGCTGCGCCGCCGTCGACCCGACCGGTGACGCCGACGTCGTCCGCATCACCGGTCTCGTCGAGAAGCCGGACCCGGCCGAGGCGCCCAGCAACCTCGCGATCATCGGCCGTTACGTCCTCGACCCGGCCGTCTTCGACGTGCTGCGCGAGACCGAGCCGGGCCGCGGCGGCGAGATCCAGCTCACCGACGCGCTGCAGAAGATGGCGGTCGACGCGGAGGTCGGCGGCCCGGTGCACGGCGTCGTCTTCAAGGGCCGCCGCTACGACACCGGTGACCGCGGCGACTACCTGCGCGCCATCGTGCGTCTGGCCTGCGAGCGCGAGGACCTGGGCCCGGACTTCCGCGCCTGGCTGAAGGGCTTCGTGGCCGAGACGGACGCGACCGCCGGGATTTGACCCCCTACGGGAGCCGCCCGTAACCTAGACCGTCGGCGTGTCGACTGACATGCCGCATCCTCTGAGCACCTCCCTCCCGGCTCGCCGGGAGAGGCCGCTCGTCCGATTCCGGATCGCAGCGGGCCATCGGCCCGCGCGTGGGCGGCTGGCGTCAGAGGCCCCGATTACCGAGTGAGAGAGAGATCCGCGTGTACGCCATCGTGCGCAGCGGTGGTCGCCAGCACAAGGTTGCTGTCGGCGACATCGTTGAGGTTGACAAGATTTCCACCGCCAAGGCTGGCGACACGGTCGAGCTCTCGACCCTGCTCGTTGTCGACGGCGACGCCGTGACCAGCGACCCGTGGGTCCTGGCGGGCATCAAGGTCCAGGCCGAGGTCGTGGACCACACCAAGGGCGCCAAGATCGACATCCTGCGCTACAAGAACAAGACCGGCTACCGCCGTCGCCAGGGTCACCGTCAGCAGTACACGGCGATCAAGGTCACGTCCATCCCGACGGCCGCGAAGTAAAGAGGGACTGAGCAATGGCACACAAGAAGGGCGCATCGTCCACCCGGAACGGTCGCGACTCCAACGCCCAGCGGCTCGGCGTGAAGCGCTTCGGCGGTCAGGTCGTCAACGCGGGTGAGATCCTGGTCCGCCAGCGCGGCACCCACTTCCACCCGGGCGCGGGCGTCGGCCGTGGCGGCGACGACACGCTGTTCGCCCTGCAGGCCGGTGCGGTGCAGTTCGGCACCCACCACGGCCGCAAGGTCGTGAACATCGTTCCGGTCGCCTGATCGGAAACTTTGCGGAGGCGGACCTCACTTCCCGGTCGGGAAGCGGGTCCGCCTTTCGCGTGTTACTAGATAGACATTCCGACACATAGCTTTCTGGAGGCACAACCATGACCACCTTCGTGGACCGCGTCGAGCTGCACGTCGCCGCGGGTAACGGAGGCCACGGCTGCGCCTCCGTTCACCGGGAGAAGTTCAAGCCGCTCGGCGGCCCCGACGGAGGCAACGGCGGCCGTGGCGGTGACGTGATGCTGGTCGTCGACCAGTCCGTCACGACGCTCCTCGAGTACCACCACTCGCCGCACCGCAAGGCGACCAACGGCAAGCCCGGCGAGGGCGGGAACCGGGCCGGCAAGGACGGCCAGGACCTGGTCCTCACCGTTCCCGACGGCACCGTCGTCCTCGACAAGCGGGGCAACGTGCTCGCGGACCTGGTCGGCCAGGGCACCACGTACGTCGCCGCACAGGGCGGCCGCGGCGGCCTCGGCAACGCGGCGCTGTCCTCGGCGCGGCGCAAGGCGCCCGGCTTCGCGCTGCTCGGCGAGCCCGGCGACCTCCAGGACATCGTCCTGGAGCTCAAGACCGTCGCCGACGTGGCGCTCGTCGGTTACCCGAGCGCCGGCAAGTCCTCGCTGATCTCCGTCCTCTCGGCGGCCAAGCCGAAGATCGCGGACTACCCCTTCACGACGCTCGTCCCGAACCTCGGCGTGGTCACGGCCGGCTCGACCGTCTACACCATCGCCGACGTCCCCGGCCTCATCCCCGGCGCCAGCCAGGGCCGCGGCCTGGGCCTGGAGTTCCTGCGCCACGTCGAGCGCTGCTCGGTGCTCGTGCACGTCCTGGACACGGCGACGCTGGAGTCCGACCGCGACCCGGTCACCGACCTCGACGTCATCGAGGAGGAGCTGAAGCAGTACGGCGGCCTCGACGACCGGCCGCGCATCGTCGTCCTCAACAAGATCGACATCCCGGACGGCCAGGACCTCGCGGACATGATCCGCCCGGACCTGGAGTCGCGCGGCTACCGCGTCTTCGAGGTCTCCGCGGTCGCCCGCACGGGCCTGAAGGAGCTCTCCTTCGCCCTCGCCGAGATCGTCGCGCACGCGCGCGCCTCGAAGCCGAAGGAGGAGGCGACCCGTGTCGTCATCCGCCCGAAGGCGGTCGACGACGCCGGCTTCACCGTCACCTACGACGAGCACGAGGACGTCTACCGCGTGCGCGGCGAGAAGCCCGAGCGCTGGGTCCGCCAGACCGACTTCAACAACGACGAGGCCGTCGGCTACCTCGCCGACCGTCTCAACCGCCTCGGTGTCGAGGACGAACTCATGAAGGCCGGCGCCCGCGCCGGCGACGGCGTCGCGATCGGCTCCGACGAGAACTCCGTCGTCTTCGACTGGGAACCCACCATGATGGCCGGCGCCGAAATGCTCGGCCGCCGAGGCGAGGACCACCGCTTCGACGCCCCCCGCCCGGCCACCCAGCGCCGTAAGGACCGTCAGGCGGAGAAGGACGACGCGCAGCGCGAGTTCGACGAGTTCGAGACGTTCTGAGGTAGCGCCGGCGGTCACCACGACCGCCGGACGGAGTCCGGCGCAGCCGTCCGAAGCCTGTGAGGCCCCTTGGGGCCGAGCAGTGCGAGGGCGGCCGTCGGAGGTCCGGCCCACCGCTTCGACGCCCCCCGCCCGGCCACGCAGCGCCGTAAGGACCGTCAGGCGGAGAAGGACGACGCGCAGCGCGAGTTCGACGAGTTCGAGACGTTCTAGCGGGCCGCAGGGGCGCGACGTACAGCGAAAGGGCCCGGCCCCTCCACCAGGAGGGGCCGGGCCCTTTCGGCGTTCGCGGTCAGACCGCCGACACCGGTTCCTTCCGGTGCGGGTTGCCGCGGGGCGGGGACTTCGTCTCGCTCAGGGGCGTGGACTCGTCCTTGCCGCCTTTGCGGCCGAAGCGGGGCCTCGCGCCGATCAGGGGGATGCAGAGGATGCCCAGGAAGATCGGGGCGTACATGTAGCGGGCCAGCGGGGCCGGGTTCGCGGCGACCACCGTGAGCTGCAGGGACAGCGGGACCGCGAGGAGGGCGACCGGGGCCCAGGTGCGGTGGCGGCGGGAGAACGCCAGGACGACCGCGTACGCCGCGTAGCACCAGAACGCGCCGCGCACCAGCAGCCACTGGAGCTGCGGGGTGATCGAGGCCCGCCACACGAACACCGCCGCGTGGTTGAGCTTGTGCGACAGCGGGCGGATCTTGAGGATCGGCCGGTACGGGCTGTGCTTGACCTCGTCGTTCCAGACCGCCCAGCCGTACAGGTCCTTCGGCACCGAGGGCATGGTGATCAGCGTGTTGGCGGCCAGGTCCGTCGGTCCCGGGAACATGGACCAGGCGATGTGCGAGCGGCACAGCCGGGCCGAGATCATCTGGTCCGGGGTCCGCTTCAGGACCCGGAACCACAGGTCGATCAGCTGGTCGTTGTACTTCGCCGCCGCCTTGCGGTTCATCGGCTTCTGCATCGCCCAGTCGGCGTTGTAGCAGTTCGCCGCGCGCCCGCCCCAGTGCGTCAGCGGAGCGACCTTCTTCATCAGCGCCTTGTCGGCCGGCGTGAAGGTCTGCGGCACCTTGCCGTACACCACCGCGATGTCCGCGTAGTTCATCGCGTACACCTGGTCCTTCGTCGGCGTCTTGACGCCGACCGCCGGGTACACCACCAGGTTGAGCAGCGCCGAGATCAGCGCCGGGACGACCGTCGCGAACAGCATCCAGCGCCGCATCTTCGGCAGCGTCAGCAGCAGCACCGGCACCGCGATGACGGCGACGAGCAGACCGTTGTTCCGGAACAGGCCCATCGCGAGGAAGCCCAGGAACAGCATGGCGATCTCGTTGCGGAAGGCGCGGTCCCGGAGCTGGGAGTCGCCGCGCAGCCGGCGCGCGGCGAGTCGCCCCGCCGCGCCGAAGGCCACGACCGCGCCGATCGCGAACGGCACGTCCTTCCAGACGAACACCACGAAGACGCCGATCGCCGGCAGCAGCGCGCACGCCACCGCCGCGGCGAAGCCCCACTTGCCCCGGACGCCGAACATCCGCAGCATCGTCACGGCGTACGCCAGCGCCGCGGCCATGGCCACGGTCTGGGCGAAGGTGAGCAGGGCCAGGTCACCGGTGAGCTGGATGGACAGCCACACGAGGCCGTCGTAGGCCACCGAGTGGTTGGACATCCAGTGGCCGGTCGTCACGTGCCACACGTACGAGATCGAGTCGTAACTCATTCCGCCCGGGTAGAACGCCGCCCACCACACCAGGAAGATCACCTGGGTGGCGGCGTACACGGCCAGCGGCAGCCGCCGCCGGACCGGGATCCGTTCGATCGTCCGGTTCAGAAAGGGGACCGAGGGGAGTCTCAACGTTCCTCCGAAACGGGCTTGCTGTCCGGGGTCTTGGTCTTGGGGGACTTCTTGGCGGACTTCTCGGGCGTCCGGCCCGCGAGCTCCAGCATCCGGTCGATGACCCGCTCGGCGGCGTGGCCGTCGTCGAGGTCGCAGAACACGTCCTTGAACTCGCGGTACGCGTCGGTGTAGCGGGCGCTGATGCCCTCGATGTCGCGCAGTGCGTCGATCAGCTCGTCCGAGGTCTGCAGCAGCGGACCGGGAGCGCGCTTCTCGAAGTCGAAGTAGAAGCCGCGCAGCTGGTCGCGGTAGTACTCCAGGTCGTACGTGAAGAAGAGCATCGGGCGGCCGGTGTTCGCGAAGTCGAACATCAGCGACGAGTAGTCGGTGACCAGCACGTCGGTGATGAGGAACAGCTCCGCGATGTCCGGGTAGCTGGACACGTCGAAGACGAAGCCGTCTCCGGCGCCGGGCACGGCGTCCACGATGTTCGAGTGCTTGCGGACGAGCAGCACGTGGTCGTCGCCGAGCTTGGCCTTGGCCTGCTCGATGTCGACGCGCATGTCGAAGCGGTAGGCGCCGGCCTTGTAGAACTGGTCGTCGCGCCAGGTCGGCGCGTAGAGCACGACCTTCTTGCCCTCGGGCAGGCCGATCCGCTCGCGCACGGCGCGCGCCAGGTCCTCCGTCTTGTCGGAGAGCAGCCCGTCGTTGCGCGGGTAGCCGGACTCCAGGATCTCGCCGTCGTACTGGAAGGCCCGCTTCATGATCGGGGTCGAGAAGCGGTTGGGGGAGACCATGAAGCTCCAGCTCGGGGTCTCCTGGGCGACCTTCTCCAGGTACTTGCGGTCGGCGAACTGGACGCTGTCGATGTCGTGGCCGATCCGCTTGAGCGGGGTGCCGTGCCAGGTCTGCACGATGACCTGGCCCTCGCGGCGCTCGATCCAGAACGGCAGGTGGGTGTTGGTCACGATGTAGCGGCTGGTGCCGAGCGCCTCGTACCACTCGCGGCTCCAGCGGCGGATGACCCGTACGCCCTTGGGGATCTCCGCGCGCAGGTCCTCGACGACCCAGACGTGCTCCAGGTCCGAGCCCTGGCGCACCAGCTCCTCGTAGACCGCGCGCGGCGAGTCGGAGTACTGGCGGCCGGAGAAGGAGGCGTAGAGGACGACGTCCTTGAGCGGGGCGCGGCGGCCGGCCTGGTACACGGTGGTGCGCATCTCGCGCTGGCGGAACCAGCCGAGGTCCCCGCTGTCCAGGTCGGACGCGGCGTCGACGAGCAGCCGGTCGTAGAAGCGGTGGGTCAGCGCGTACTCGCGGCCGCGCAGCGTGAAGGTGGCCGGGAGGGACTCGAGCGCCGCGGGGACGGCCCGGACCGGGACCTCGACGCGGCTGCCGACGGTGCGCACGAACAGGTACCAGCGGCCCTGGCGCAGCGGCACCTCGGCGAAGCCGGCCGGCACCGGGAGGAACTCGACGCCGAAGCCGCCGTCCTCGACGGTGACCGGGTAGGTGTGCTCCTCGGCGTGCCGGCTGTGCCGCAGCACCAGCTCCAGCGGCTCGGCGGCGTCGGCGGCCAGCGGCAGCGCGCCGGACAGGCTGATCAGGCCCTCGGCGGAGACGGTCGCCTCCGCGATCATGGGCTGGACCGGCTGGGTGCGCAGCACGAGGCGGCCGGCGCCGTCGTTGGCGACGGCCACGGTGCGGGCGCCCCAGGAGGCGGACTCGGCGCCGTCCAGCGCGTACTGCCGGCCGAGGTCGCCCTGGCGGTCGTGGACGGCGACGGCGTGCGCCTTCTTGCCGAGGACGATCTCGGCGGTCCACTTGTCGGTGACCTCCAGGTCCTCCGTGTCGCGGCCGTCGACGTCGAGGCCGGTGAGCGGGACCTTCACGGCGAACTCGGCCGCACCCGGACGGGTGACCCGGTTGACGGCGAACTCCAGCTTCTTGCCGGTGGTGGCGTGGGTGAGCCGGAAGACGGGCTTGGCGGCGGCGTCGGCGGCCTCGTGGCCGAGGACACCGGTCAGCTCCAGGGCGCCGCCGTCGGCGAGCCTGTGGCCGGTCAGCTTGGCGCGGACCTTGTCGACCCGCAGGTACAGGTGCGCGTCGGCGACGAACGGCACGACCCGCACGTCCTTCTCGACCCAGTACGGGGCGGGGCTCTCGGCGTTGCCGCTCTCGCCGGCCTTCAGCCGGGTGCGGCGCACCACGCCGGCCTCGACGGTGGCGACGGTCATCCGCCACACGCCGTCGCGCCAGCCGCCGCGGCCCTTGAGCTTGGCCGGGTTGATGTCCATGGCGAAGCCGGACCAGTCGTAGCTGTGCAGCGCCTGGCCGGAGGTCTGGGTGGCCTTGGGGTCCCGGGTGCGGCTGGGCCGGACCAGGACGGTGCGCCGGCTGCCGGTCTCGCGCATCATCAGGACGCGCAGCGAGGGCTTCGGCTTGGGCGCGGGCAGGTTACGGATGTAGGCGTGGCCCTCCAGGTGCAGCCGGCCGTCCCGCCAGACGACCTCCTCCACCCGGGCGCGCGCCGAGAACTCGGAGCCGACCCGCAGCACGTCGCGCGGGACCGCGCCCTTGGCCTTGTCGAGCACCGGGTAGTCGGCGAAGTGACGCATGCCCGAGCGGGTGACCGGGATCGCCCGGCCGGTCTCGCGCTCGAAGGTGATCAGGTCGAGCAGCTCCTCGAGACGGCCCTCGCGGATCAGGTGGCACTTGAGCCGCAGCGACACGTCGAGCTGGCCGAAGACCTCGGGGTCGATCCGGCTGAGGAAGTCGCCGGCGCCGTTGAGGAACTCCTCGCGGAACTCCGCACCGCCCTCGTCGAGCACGCCCATGTAGAGCGGCAGCTCGTTGCTGATGAAGATCTGGTCGTACCAGCGCTTGTGCTCCGCGTACTCCTCGCCCGGCTGGGAGGCCAGGAAGCGGCTCACCATGTCGCAGGAGCGCATGCGGTCGCGCACGTTGACCGGCTCGGTGCGGCGCTGGGTGATCGAGGGGGCGCCGCCGGTGCGCTGCCGCCACAGGTAGACCGGCTCGGCGAGGACGTCCACGCCGGTGGCGAGGAAGTGCGCCGGGAGCGTCACCGGGGCGTCCTCGTAGAGGATGCCGGGGAACTCGAAGGCGTGCTTGTCCCAGAAGCTGCGGCGGAAGACCTTGTTCCAGGCGGTGCGGTCGTAGACCAGCGACTTGTCGCGGGTGATGTGGGTGCGATCGCGGTCCTCGGCCAGGCCCTTGTGGTGCAGCGGCGAGGGCGAGATCTCGCCCGCCTTGAGCTGGCACACGTTGCCGCTGACGAAGTCGGAGCCCGTCTCGTCGAGCTTGGCGATCATGCGCTCGTAGGCGTCCGCCACCACGATGTCGTCGCTGTCGACGAAGGTGACGAACTCGGTGCCCTCGGTGAGGTGCGCGGCACCCGTGTTACGGGCCGGGCCGAGGCCCTTGTTCTCCTGGGCGACGACCCGGATCCGCTCGTCCTTCTCCGCCCAGCGCCGCGCGATGGCGAGGCTGCCGTCCTTCGAGCCGTCGTCGACGACGACCGCCTCCCAGTCGGTGAAGGTCTGGTCGACGATCGACTGGAGGCACTCGTCGAGGAAGAGCTCCACGTTGTAGACGGGGACGACTACTGACAGGCGGGGAGGCATGGGTACTGCGCCTTTCTTCAAGGTGTTCGTCGTGGCGGCGACGTACGTCTCGCCGGACACGGTAGCTCTAGCCGTCGGTGCGAGAGGCCGGGCGCTCCGGCGGGAGAGCGACCGGCGGTACATTCTCCTGGTTCAGGAAGACCCTCCGTACCACCCGCTCCGCGGCATGACCGTCGTCGAACTCACAGAACCGCCTCCGGAACTCCGTCCGCAGCTTCGCGGACTCGGCGTCGGACCAGCGTCCGGAGAGGAAGACGTCCAAAAGGTCGGATTCGGTTGCCACGACATGGCCCGGGGATTCGACGTGGATGTCGAAATACGTGCCGCGGGTGGCGCGGTAGACGTCCCAGTCGTTGGCGTAGATCACCACGGGCCGGTCGAGCAGCGCATAGTCGAACATCAGCGACGAGTAGTCGGTGAGCAGGCAGTCCGCCGCGAGGAACAGCTCCTCCAGGGACGGGTACCGGCTGACGTCGACGATGCCGGTGCCCTTCTCGGCGCCGGCCCGCTCCTCCAGGTGGAAGTAGTGCGCCCGGGACAGCACGGTGAAGCCCTGCTCGCCGAGCCGGGCCGCCAGCTGCTCCAGGTCGAGCAGCGGCTGCGGCACGCCCTGGTAGTCGCGGTGCGTCGGCGCGTACAGCACGACCTTGGCGTCGGCGGCCAGGCCGAGCTTCTCGCGGGCCGCCGCGCGGTCCGCCTCGCCGGCCCGGACCAGGACGTCGTTGCGCGGGTAGCCGTAGTCGAGCTTGGTGTACTCGGCCGGGTAGGCGCGGTCCCAGACGGCGGTGGTGAAGCTGTTGGCGGAGATGCTGTAGTCCCAGCGGTCCACCCGCTCCATCAGCGCGTGCATGTCGAGGTCGCCCTGCGCGACCGGGAACTCGGCCAGGTCGACGCCCATCCGCTTGAGCGGGGTGCCGTGGTGCGTCTGGACGTGGATCTGGCCGGGCCGCTTGACCACCCGGGTGGGGAAGTTGACGTTGTTGACGAAGTACTTCCCGCGGGCCATCGCGCGCCAGAAGCCGAACGAGCCGGGGTGCACCACGTTCGTGCCGGGCGGCGGGGTGTTGCGCGAACCGGGCTTGATCACCCAGGTCGTCTTCACCTTCGGCGCCAGTTCGAGCAGCTTCTGGTGGATGGCGGCCGGGTTGCAGGCGTAGTCGGTGTTCCAGTACGCGGCGAAGACGGCCGTGTCGTTCTGCACCGGCAGCATCCGCTGGGCGCGGTAGTAGCCGGCCAGGACGGCGGCGCGCAGCGGCTTCTTCAGCACGCGCGGGGCGGCCTTCACGCGGCGGGCGGTGCGGTAGGCGCGGCGGGCGGCGCCGCGCAGCGGCGCGGGCAGCCTGCCGACGGCCTGGCGGGCGCCGGAGGCGGTGGAGGTGGCGGGACGGACGTGACCGGCGGGCCGGTAGCGGTCCGCGTACTGCTGGAGCGTCGTCTGGAACTCGGCGCGGGCCTCGTCGGGGAGGCGGCCGGGGGAGTTCTGCACCACCCGGAAGTGGGTGATCATGCGGTCGAAGAGGGGGCCCCGCCAGCGGTCGAACTGGGGGTGCGCGTCCAGGAACGAGAAGACCAGCTCGTACTGGTCGAACACGTCGAAGTGCTTGCGGCTGGTGCTGTGCAGGATGCTGCCCTGACGGCGCTGGCGGTAGTGCACGCACACCCGGGGGAGCACGGCGATCGACTCGGCGGCGATCAGCACCGGGTACGTCCAGGGCGTGTCCTCGTAGTAGCCGCGCGGGTACTCGAAGCCCCAGCGCTCCACGAAGTCACGGCGGTACGCCTTGTTCCAGGCGACCTGGAGCAGTTCGAGCAGGGCCGGGTTCTCGGCCAGGTTCACGGCGCCGGCCGGGCTGTCGGCGAGCACCTTCGCCTTGGCGTTCGGGGTGATCCGGCCGTCCCAGTGGGTCCGCGAGTAGTCGAAGACCAGCAGTTCCGGATCGTCCGTGTCCGCCAGGCGCTGCGCTATCGCGGCCAGCGAGCCGGGCAGCAGCGTGTCGTCGCTGTCGAGGAACAGCAGATAGGTGCCCCTGGCGCGGGCCATGCCGGCGTTGCGGGCGCGGCCCAGGCCCACGTTCTCGGTCAGCTGGAGCGCCCTGACCCTCGGGTCCACAGCCGCGTACTCGTCCATGATCACGCCGCACGCGTCGGGCGAGGCATCGTTGACCGCGATGAGCTCGAAGTCCGTGAACGACTGGCTCAGCACGGAGTCGAGACAGTCGCGCAGGTACGCCTCGACGCCGTAGGCCGGGACGATGATGCTGAACCGGGGAGCCTCGGAGGACCGGTCGGCTGCTTGCGTGGGAGTCATGGGCTGGGCTTCCGGAGGGGGCGGAGGGCAGACGGACAGAGTACGGACAGAGCTCGGCGGGGCGGCGGGAAGGTCCCGCCGCCCCGCCGGGACGGTCATCGAGCGTTGGTCAGGGCATACCTCAACAGCGTGCGTACGGCCTCCGACTGACGGTGCCGCAGGGCACCGGGCACCATCGTCAGCGCGTGCAGCCGCATCGACAGGTGCCGCCGGGCGGCCCGGGCCGCCTTGGGCCAGCCGTGCCGGTCCAGATCGCCGGCCACCTCCTGGAAGAACCGCACGGCCTCGCCGAAGCGGGCGCCGGAGACGGCCTCGGAGGAGGACAGGCTGCCGGAGTGGCGCCGGTAGCGGAAGGCGGTGGCGGGCTCGACGACGAGCCGCTCGCCGCGCCGGATCAGCTCGATGATCAGCGCCAGGTCCTGGATGACGGACAGGTCCTCACGGAAGCTGATCTCCTTGACCGCGTCCGCGCGCCACACGATCGAGGGGAAGTACAGCCAGTTCCCGCCGAGCAGGTTCGCGGCCAGCGGCTCGCCGGACAGCACCAGGCGGCGCCCGGTGTCCTTCGGCGCGTACAGCCGCTTCTTCACCTCGTCGCCGAGCGTGGTCGACGGCATGCCGTGCTCGTCGATGACCTCGACGCCCGGCTGGTAGATCGCCGCGCCGGGCACGGCCGCGATCGCGGCGCGCATGGTCGCGACGTAGTTCGGCAGCAGCAGGTCGTCGCTGCCGAGCATGGCGAAGTGGGTCGACTCCACCAGCTCCACGCACTTGCGGAAGTTCCTGGTGATGCCGAGGTTCTGCTCGTTGCGCTGGTACCGGACCCGGTCGTCGCCGAGCGAGGCGAACCATTCGGGGACGCCGGGCTCCTTGCCGTCGTCGACGACGGTCAGCCGCCAGTCCGGGTCGGTCTGCTCCAGCACGCTGCGCACCGCGGCCTGCATCAGGGCGGTGTCGCCGTAGTGCGGCAGCATGATGTCGAGGGTCTGCACCGCGGTCACTTGGTCTTTCGCTTCGGGCCGAGGGCGGAGCGGCGGCTGAGCGCGAGCAGCAGGATCATGCCGATCCGGCCCAGGTAGAGCGTGGCCTTCCACGGGGACTGGCTGGGGGTGCCGGTGGCGCGCGGACGCATGGCCACGGGCACCTGCTCGACCTGGTAGCCGGCCCGGACCACGGCGATCGTGGACTCGACCGTGTCGCCCAGGTACTCCACCGGGTACCAGTGCGCGAAGACGTCGATGAGGTCGCGGTTGGAGGCGCGGAAGCCGGACGTGACGTCGGTCAGCTTCGTCTTCGCCATCCGCGACAGCCAGAAGGCGAGCACCAGCATCGCCCACTTGCGCGGGCCGCGGGTCTCGTAGTCGCCCGTGCCGGCGAAGCGCGCGCCCATCACCAGGTCCGCGCCCGCGTCGAGACGGGCGATCAGCTCGGGCACGTTGCGCGGGTCGTGCTGGCCGTCGGCGTCGACCTGCACGGCCACGTCGTAGCCGTGCTCGTACGCGTAGCGGTAGCCGGCCCGCATGGCGCCGCCGACGCCCAGGTTGTACGGGAGCTTCATCACGGTCGCGCCGGCCGAGCGGGCGACCCGGGCGGTGTCGTCGGCCGAGCCGTCGTCGACGACGAGGACGTCGACGCCGGGCAGCGTGGTGTGGACCTCCTTGATGACGTCGGCGACGCCTTCGGCCTCGTTCCACGCGGGCATGATGATCAGGACGCGCTTGCCGTCGATCACGAGCGGTCCCCCTGTCCGGCGGCCCCTCGGCCGGCGGTCTCGTTCGCTTCCGGGAGCAGCTCCCGGGTCTCCTTCAGCCGGCCCTGCAGGTCCTGCACGTCGAGCCGGAGCAGCGCGACCTCCTCGGAGAGCGTGCGGCCCTCCTCCTCCAGATGGCCCACCTCGTTGCTCAGCTGGAGGCAGACGATGAAGAGGAAGGCGACGCTGAGGAAGAGGATCAGGCTGACGCCCGATGCCACGCCGACCTTGCGCGCGATGTTGTCGAGTCCGCTGGGGAAGAAGCCGAGCGGGATGATGACCAGGCCCGTGAGGACCCACAGGAACGCGTACTTCTCCTTGAGCTTGCGGCGGCGCAGCAGCTCCACGATGCACGCGACGAGAAAGACTCCGGTGACCGAAGTCAGCATCCACAACTTCACGCCGGGCTCCGGTCTATCGGATGACTCATGAGGAAACGGCCTGTCTACTCTTCCAAGGTGGGGGCGAAGGGCGCCGCAGGCTACACCCACTCCCCGCTGACCTCGAAGTCGCCGACCTCGAGGGCCTGCGGACCGGTCACGGAGAGCGAGGGAATGGTGATCATTCCGATGAGTGCACCGGGCGGTAGCCTACACGAGAGCGAAGAACGAGTGTCATGACGGTGACGACCGCGAGAGCCCCCAGGGCATAGGCGATCTCCACCCTGCTGCGCAGCTCCAGCGGGCTCAGCGTGACCGCCAGGAGCACCGCCGTGCCGATGATCCAGGCCAGCAGCTGCAGCCGCGCCGCGCCGCTGGTCAGCAGCGCCTGACCGAGCACCATCGCCAGCAGGTACAGCGTCGTGCCGAGCGCCAGCCAGCCGAAGTCGACCGGTCCGAGCACGTCCGGCGAGCCGAAGAGCACCGGCAGCATCCAGGGACCCAGAGTGACGGCGCCCACACCGAAGACCACGCCCAGACCCGCCGTGATCGAGCAGGCCCGCAGCAGCAGCCGCCGGTAGCGCTCGCGGTCGCCCTCGGCCTGCGCCGTGGACAGCCCCGCGAGCAGCGAGGCCTGGAAGGCGCCGAACACGAACACCGGCACGCGCGCCACGACGAGCGCCGACAGCAGGGCCGCCACCAGGGCGCTCTGGTCGGTCGCGATCAGCTTGGTGCTGACCACGGCCACGTTGACGAGGACCTGCGCGAGCAGCGTCGAGCCGACCAGCAGGCCCAGATGCTCGATCAGCTCCCGCCACTGGGCCGTCGACCCGGCCCGCGCCCCGCGCAGCACCGGCGGCAGCGTCACCAGGACCGAGATCAGCGGCGCCACGGTCATCACGGACGCGAACACGAACGGGGACGTCACCCCGGCGAACGCCAGGCCCGCCGAGAGCGCGATCCGCAGCACACCGTCGAGCCCCAGCTGGAGCCCGTACGCCTCGAAGCGGCCGAGTCCGGCCAGCATGCCGCGGGTCAGATGGGCGCAGGCGAGCGCCGCGAAGGCACCGGCGAGCGCCCCGATCAGGGAGCGGTCGCCGTGGAAGAACAGATCGGCGAGCGGGCCCGCGAACAGCACGAGCGGCAGCAGCACCGCCGCGAGCAGCCCGCCGGCCAGCACCGCCCCGCGCCGCAGCACGGGCAGCGCCCCGTCGCCGGCCACCACGCGGGCGGCCACCACGCGGGTGACCTCCTGCTCGACCGGGAAGAAGAGGCCGAGACCGATGGAGGCGACGATCGTCCACAGGACGGAGAAGCTCGCCATGTCGTCGACGGAGAGCGAGTGGCCCGCCGCCGCGAGATGGACGTAGTTCGCGCCGCCGAGCAGCGCCGTGCCGATGCCGACGAAGGCGGTGCCGCGCGGCAGCGCGGTGGTGATGCGGTCGAGCAGGGTCACGCGCCGGACCCGTTCGGTGCCATGGTCCGCAGCGCCTCGGTCAGCTGCTCGCGCCAGTGCGGCTGGGTCGCGACGCCCGCGTCGGCCCAGCGCTCGTGGGCGAGCACGCTGTACGAGGGCCGGCGGGCCGGACGTACGAACTTCTCGGACGTGGTCGGGCGCACCCGCTCCGGGTCCAGGCCGGTCAGCTCGAAGGCCGCCCGCGCCAGGTCGAACCAGGTCGCCGTCTCCGTGGCCGTGCCGTGGTAGACGCCCGCCGGGGCACGGCCCGCGAGGGCCGCCTCGCCGAGGTCGCGCAGCTGCCGGGCGAGCGCCCGGGTCCAGGTCGGCTGGCCGCGCTGGTCGTCGACCACGTCGACGGTCTCGCGCTGCCCGGCCAGGCCCAGCATGGTCGACACGAAGTTCCGGCCGTGCGCCCCGTACAGCCACGCCGTGCGGATCACGTAACCGCGCTCCGGGAGCAGCTCCAGGACGGCCTGCTCGCCGGACAGCTTGCTCCGGCCGTAGGCGTTGATCGGGGAGGTGGGGGCGTCGTGCCGGTACGGCTCGGTGGCGTCGCCCGGGAAGACGTAGTCGGTCGACACCTGGAGCAGCACCGCGCCCGAGGAGGCGCAGGCCGCGGCGAGGACGCGCGGTCCGTCGCCGTTGATCCGGGTGGCCGCGGCCTCCTCGGTCTCGGCGCCGTCGACATCGGTCCAGGCGGCGGCGTTGACGACCACGTCGTGACCGGCGACGGCCGCGCGGACCGCCTCGGCGTCGGTGATGTCGAGGTCCTTGCGGGTGAGCGCGGTGACGTCCGCGCCCGCCTCGGCCAGCACGTCGGCGAGCTCGCGGCCGAGCATGCCGGCCGCGCCGGTGATCAGCCAGCGGGTCTGTGCGGTGCCCATCAGGAGAGCGCCGCCTTGGCCTTCAGCGGCTCCCACCAGGAGCGGTTCTCGCGGTACCAGCGCACGGTGTCGGCGAGACCCTGCTCGAAGGAGACCTGCGGGGTGTAGCCCAGCTCCTCCTGGATCTTGGCGATGGAGAGCGAGTAGCGCAGGTCGTGGCCCTTGCGGTCCTCGACGTGCTCGACCATGTCCCAGCCCGCGCCGCAGGCCTCGAGCAGCAGCCCGGTCAGCTCCTTGTTGGTGACCTCGGTGCCGCCGCCGATGTGGTAGACCTCACCCGCGCGGCCGCCGCGCAGCACCATCTCGATGCCCCGGCAGTGGTCCGACACGTGCAGCCAGTCGCGGATGTTCAGGCCCTCGCCGTACAGCGGCACCTTCTTCCCGTCCAGCAGGTTCGTGGTGAACAGCGGGATCATCTTCTCGGGGAAGTGGTACTGCCCGTAGTTGTTGGAGCAGCGCGTCACGACGACGTCCATGCCGTGCGTGCGGTGGTACGACAGCGCCAGCAGGTCCGAGCCCGCCTTGGACGCCGAGTACGGGGAGTTCGGCGCGAGCGGCCAGTCCTCCGTCCACGAGCCCTCGGCGATCGAGCCGTACACCTCGTCGGTGGAGACGTGCACGAACCGGCCGACGCCGTGCCGCTTGGCGGCGTCGAGCAGCACCTGCGTGCCGAGCACGTTCGTCGTCACGAACGGGGAGGAGTCCAGGATCGACCGGTCGACGTGCGACTCGGCGGCGAAGTGCACCACCGCGTCCTGCCCGCGCATCACGTCGTCGACGACTCCGTAGTCGCGGATGTCGCCCTGCACGAAGGAGTAGCCGGGCTTGTCCGCCACCGGGGTGAGGTTCGCCTCGTTCCCCGAATAGGTGAGATTGTCCAGGACGGTGACCTGGGCGCCCTCACTCGAGGGCAGCTCCCCGGAGAGCAGCGCCCGTACGAACTGTGAACCGATGAACCCGGCGCCGCCGGTGACCAGAATCCTCATAAGGGGCACCATTCTATGGGCTGGGCTCCGGGCGCCAGGCGGTCGGTCCGTGTGGCGGAGCTGCCGTAGGCTGCTTGCCCATGCGTGGAATTTTGCTCGCCGGTGGTACCGGCTCCCGACTCTGGCCGATCACCCGGGCCGTGTCGAAGCAGCTGATGCCGGTCTTCGACAAGCCGATGATCTACTACCCCCTGACCACCCTCGTGATGGCGGGGATCCGGGAGATCCTGGTCATCACCGGCCCCGAGGAGCGCCCGCAGTTCGAGCGCCTGCTCGGCGACGGGTCCGACTTCGGGCTCGACATCACCTTCGCCACGCAGGAGCACCCCAACGGCATCGCCGAGGCGTTCGTCATCGGCGAGGAGTTCATCGGTGACGACCCCGTCGCCCTGATCCTCGGCGACAACATCTTCCACGGCGTCGGCCTCGGCCGGCAGCTCGCCGACTACAGCAAGCCCGCGGGCGGCGTGGTCTTCGCGCACGCCGTGTCCGACCCCACCGCCTACGGTGTCGTCGACTTCGACGAGAACGGCCGCGCCCGCTCCATCGAGGAGAAGCCGAAGAACCCGAAGTCCCGCTACGCGGTGCCGGGCCTCTACTTCTACGACAGCCGGGTCGTCGAGATCGCCAAGGGCCTGGAGCCGAGCGCCCGCGGCGAGCTGGAGATCACCGACGTCAACCGCTACTACCTGGACCGCGGCGAGCTCCAGGTCTCGGTCCTGGACCGCGGCACCGTCTGGCTGGACACCGGCACCTTCCAGTCCCTCGTCCAGGCGTCCGAGTACGTCCGCGTGGTCGAGGAGCGCCAGGGCATGAAGATCGGCTGCCTGGAGGAGGCCGCCTGGCGGGCCGGCTTCATCGACGACGCCCACCTGCGCCGCCTCGCCGAGCCGCTCACCAAGAGTGGATACGGCGACTACCTGCTCGACCTGCTCGCGTACGAGGCCGAGCGGGCCTGAGCGGTCCGTCCCGCGCGCGGTCCGGCACGGTCCGGTCCGGTCCGGGCCCGCGCGGTCCATTCCTGAGAAGTCCATTAAAAGGAAGCGGCACTATCCATGAAGGTCAACCCGCTCGGCATCGAAGGTGCCTGGGAGTTCGTCCCGCAGCAGCACGGTGACGCCCGCGGTCTGTTCCTGGAGTGGTACAAGGCGGACGTGCTCACCGAGGCCGTCGGTCACCCCCTGAACCTCAAGCAGGGCAACCTCTCCGTCTCCTCCGCCGGCGTCGTGCGCGGCATCCACTTCGCCGACGTGCCGCCCGGCCAGGCGAAGTACGTGACGTGCGTGCGCGGCGCGGTGCTCGACATCATCGTCGACGTCCGGGTCGGCTCGCCGACCTTCGGCCGCTGGGAGGCCGTCCGCCTCGACGACCAGGACCGCAAGGCCGTCTACCTCTCCGAGGGCCTCGGCCACGGCTTCTGCGCGCTGACGGACGACGCCACCGTCTCGTACCTCTGCTCCGAGGGGTACGCGCCGCAGCGCGAGCACGGGATCCACCCGCTCGACCCGGAGATCGCCATCGAGTGGCCGGTCGACGGCGAGCCCGAGCTGTCCGCCAAGGACGCCCAGAGCCCGACCCTCGCCCAGGCCCGCGAGGCCGGGATCCTGCCGGTGTACGAGGAGTGCGTGGCGTTCCGGACCTCGCTGGCCTCGCGGAGCTGACCCTGCCGGGCCGGTCGCGCGGGGGCTGACCTGCGGGACGGCGGCGCGGAGGCGGTCGCGTGGGGCCTGCCCCTGCGGGACCGCCGCGCGGAGGCGGTCGCGGGCCCCTGACCCTGCGGGGCCGGCCGCGCGGAGGCGGTCGCGGGGGCTGATCGTTCAGTCCCCGCGCCACCCGCCGGGCGATTCGCGTTAGGGTGCCCGAATGACGTGGCTCATCACCGGCGGCGCCGGCTACATCGGTTCCCATGTCGTCAAGTCCATGGCCGAGGCCGGCGAACGGGTCGTCGTCCTGGACGACCTGTCCACCGGCGACCCGGCGAGGGTCCCGGCGGGCGTGCCGCTGGAGCGCGGCACCGTCCTCGACCGGCCCTTCGTCGACCGCGTGCTGCGCGAGCACCGGATCCACGGGATCGTGCACCTCGCCGCGAAGAAGGCCGTCGGCGAATCCGTCGAACGCCCGCTCCTCTACTACCGCGAGAACGTGACCGGCCTCCAGATCCTCCTGGAGGCGGCCGCCGCGGCCGGTGTGCGCGGCTTCCTCTTCTCCTCCTCCGCCTCGGTGTACGGGATGCCCGACACCGACCTGGTGACCGAGGACACCCCGTGCGCCCCGCTCAGCCCGTACGGGGAGACGAAGGTCACGGGCGAGTGGATGGTGCGCGCCGTCGGCCGCGCCCACGGCATGGCCACCTCCTGTCTGCGCTACTTCAACGTGGCCGGCACCGCCGAGCCCGCGCTCGCCGACACCGGCGTGCACAACCTCGTACCGATGGTCTTCCAGCGGCTCGACGCCGGCCTGCCGCCGCTGATCTTCGGCGACGACTACGCGACCCCCGACGGCACCTGCGTCCGCGACTACATCCACGTCGCCGACCTCGCCGACGCCCATCTGGCCGCCGCCCGCCGCCTCGACGCGTACGCGGCGGCCGGCGAGCCGCGCGACCTGACCCTCAACATCGGGCGCGGCGAAGGCGTCTCCGTACGGGAGATGATCGACCTGATCCGCGAGGTGACCGGCCGCCCGGTCGCCCCCGAGGTCGTCGCGCGCCGCCCCGGCGACCCGGCGAAGGTGGTGGCGTCGGCCGAGCGGATCTCCGCCGAGCTGGACTGGAAGGCCCGCCACGACGTCCGCGCCATGATCGCCTCGGCCTGGGCGGCGCACACTGGGAGCCCCGCCGGGCCCGGGCCGGTCCGGCCGGAGCCGGTCCAGCTCGCGGAATAGGCGGGCGGCGGCCGATCCGGCTCGCGTAGATTGCCTGCCGATCAGGATCACGAGCAGGGCCGCGAGCAGGACCGCGAGCACGACGGCAAGGACGACGCAGGTGACAGTGGCAAGGCAGTACGTGACGGAAGCCCGCAGGATCGTCGTGAAGGTCGGCTCGTCCTCGCTGACCACCGCGTCCGGCGGGCTCGACGCCGACCGCGTGGACGCCCTCGTGGACGTCCTCGCCAAGGTCCGCAGCGGCGGCGAGAAGGAGATCGTCCTGGTCTCCTCCGGCGCCATCGCGGCCGGCCTCGCCCCGCTCGGCCTGACCCGCCGCCCCAAGGACCTGGCCCGGCAGCAGGCCGCCGCCAGCGTCGGTCAGGGCCTGCTCGTCGCCCGCTACACCGCCTCCTTCGCCCGCTACGGGGTGCGGGTCGGCCAGGTGCTGCTCACCACCGACGACACCAGCCGGCGCGCCCACTACCGCAACGCCTACCGGACCCTCGACCAGCTGCTCGACATGGGCGCGCTGCCGGTCGTCAACGAGAACGACACCGTCGCCACCGACGAGATCCGGTTCGGCGACAACGACCGGCTCGCCGCCCTCGTCGCCCACCTCGTCCGCGCCGACCTGCTCGTGCTGCTCTCGGACGTAGACGGGCTCTACGACGGCGACCCGGCCAAGCCCGGCACCTCGCGCATCGCGGAGGTCAGCGGCCCCGACGACATCGCCCACGTCGAGATCGGCTCGGCCGGCAAGGCGGGCGTCGGCACCGGCGGCATGGTCACCAAGGTCGAGGCGGCCCGGATCGCCGCGGCCGCCGGCATCCCCGTCGTCCTCACCTCCGCCAGCCGCGCCGCCGACGCCCTCGCCGGCCGCGACACCGGCACGTACTTCCACCGCACCGGCCGCCGCTCCGCCGACCGGCTGCTCTGGCTCGCCCACGCCTCCACCCCGCAGGGCGCGCTGGTCCTCGACGACGGGGCCGTGACGGCCGTGGTCGAGGGCAAGAAGTCGCTGCTCGCCGCCGGAATCGCCGCCGTCGAGGGCGAGTTCTCGGCCGGCGACCCGGTGGAGCTGCGCGACACCGCGGGCCGCGCCGTCGCCCGTGGCCTCGTCAACTTCGACGCCAAGGAACTGCCCCAGCTGCTCGGCCGCTCCACCCGCGACCTGGCCCGCGAACTGGGCCCCGAGTACGAGCGCGAGGTCGTGCACCGCGACGACCTCGTCGTGATGTGAGCGGCTCGTGAAACTCCCACCTGTGAACCGAAACGGCTGAAAGTCTGGTCATCCGGTAGGGACCTTTACCAAAACCGCCCCATGCCCCGCCCCGGACTGGTCAACTTTGTCTCGGGGACAAGAGGGGCGGGAGAAGACAGCACGCGCAGCAGAACGCAGCAGCATGCGACAAGCACGCAGCACAGGCATCACACAGGAGGCCGCCGGTGAGACGAGCGCGCCCAGGGGCACACCCCCGCGGGACGGCCGAACGCGCCCTGACGAGCGTCGAGGCCGGAGCCGACTTCGACGACTTCGACGACATCGACGACATGGACGAGGAATCCGCCGAGGACACAGGGGCACGGGACCGGGAGGCGGCGGTGGAGGTGTCGAAGCTCTGGCACATCACCCTCAGCGTCTCCGGGCGGGCGGCCCCGCTGAAGGAGGTGCGCCGGGCCCTGGAACAGCTGGCCCACGACCACCCCTTCCTGCTGACCAGCCGCTATGCCCACGACCACGCCGAGATCCGCTACTGGGAGGAGGCCCGCGACCTCCACGACGCCGCGGCCGTCGCGCTGCGGCTGTGGGGCGAACACCGGCTGAGCGCCCAGCTGCCGCCGTGGGAGATCGTCGGCCTGGAGGTCATCGACCGCGAGACCTACCACCAGCGGATCGCCGAGGGCTACGGCCCGCCGCCGGCCGCCCCGGTCGGCGTCCACCCCTACTGAGCGCCGGTCGGCGTCCACCCCTACTGAGCGCCGGTCGGCGTCCACCCCTACTGAGCGCCGGTCGGCGTCCACCCCTACCGAGCGCGGGGGCGGGGCAGGCCCTGCTGAGCGCCGGGGCCGGGGCAGAGCGAGACGTCGGCGTCCGGCACTCGGATCCGGCCAAAGCCGGGCCGGCCGGTGCCCGCCCGCCGACGTCTCGAAGGACGGGACGGCCGGCGGACACGTGAGGGATGTCCGCAGTGGTGCCAGTACCCTGCGGACATGACCTCGCTCATGCCCTTCGACAACATGTCCCCGGTCACCCAGGCCGCCTACCGGGCCCGCGCCGCGGCCGCCGAGATCGCGCCACTCCCGCGCGCGGCGAAGGACGACGCCCTGCTCGCCGTCGCGGACGCCCTGGAGGTCCGCACGGCCGAGATCGTCGAGGCCAACGCCGAGGACATCGCGCGCGCCCGCGAGGCCGGCACCAGCGAGGCCATCATCGACCGGCTCACCCTCACCCCCGAGCGGGTCCGGGCCATCGCCGCCGACGTCCGGCACGTGGCCGCCCTGCCCGACCCGGTCGGCGAGGTCGTCCGCGGCTCCACCCTGCCCAACGGCATCGACCTGCGCCAGATCCGCGTCCCGCTCGGCGTGGTCGGCATCATCTACGAGGCCCGGCCCAACGTCACCGTCGACGCCGCCGCCCTCTGCCTCAAGTCCGGCAACGCCGTCCTGCTGCGCGGCTCGTCCTCCGCGTACTCCTCCAACAGCGCCCTGGTGAAGGTGGTCCGCGACGCCGTCGGCGGCGCCGGGCTGCCCGCCGACGCCATCCAGCTCGTCCCCGGCGAGTCCCGTGACTCGGTGCGCGAGCTGATGCGCGCCCGCGGCCTCGTCGACGTCCTCATCCCGCGCGGCGGCGCCTCCCTCATCAAGACGGTCGTCGAGGAGTCCACCGTCCCCGTCATCGAGACCGGCACCGGCAACTGCCACGTCTACGTGGACGCCGAGGCCGACATCGACATGGCCGTCGACATCCTCGTCAACTCCAAGGCCCAGCGGGTCAGCGTCTGCAACTCCGCCGAGACCCTCCTCGTCCACCAGGACATCGCCGCCGCCTTCCTGCCGCGCGCCCTCGACGCCCTGGCCGAGGCCGGCGTCACCGTCCACGCCGACGAGCGGGTCCTCGCCCTCGCCGAGGGCAGCAAGGCCACCGTCGTCCCGGCCACCCCCGAGGACTGGGAGACCGAGTACCTCTCGTACGACATCGCCGCCGCCGTCGTCGACTCCCTGGACCGGGCCGTCGAGCACATCCGGCTCTGGACCTCCGGTCACACCGAGGCCATCGTCACCACCTCCCAGGCCGCGGCCCGCCGCTTCACCCAGCTGGTCGACTCCACCACCGTCGCCGTCAACGCCTCCACCCGCTTCACGGACGGCGGACAGTTCGGCTTCGGCGCCGAGATCGGCATCTCCACCCAGAAGCTGCACGCCCGGGGCCCGATGGGCCTCCCGGAACTCACCTCCACCAAGTACATCGTGACCGGCGACGGTCACATCCGGTAACCGGCGAACCACTCGTCCGGCAGACCCCGCCCGCCCCGGCGCAGCTCGGACGACGGCGGGTACGGGGCAGGGACGGCTCGCGCTTTCCCTGCCCAAAACGCCCCGCCGGGTCTACTCTGAACCCGTGCCGGACGACGTGGGGGGCAGGCCGTTCCAGAACGGCGGGGACCCCGAGGACTCTGTCGACCGCGGCGGCGCAGACGACGACTTCGCCACCGTGGTCTTCGACGAGGACTTCGTACGGGCCGCCGCCTTCCACGAGCCCACCGCCGTCGAGCGGCTGCTCGCCGCCGCCCAGGCCCGCGCCGAGGCCGAGGCCGCCCGCGCCCGGGCCGTGGCCGGTCTGGCCGACGACGACCTCTACGACGACGCCTACGACGGCGGCCGCCTCCCCGAGGGCTACGACCCGGACACCGCCGAGGACGAGCTCGACCCCTACGGCCCGCACGGCGGTGCCCTGCGCCCCTACCGGAGCAGCGCCCGCTGGCACCGCCCGGTCGCCTGGGTGCTCGCCCTGGTGATGGGCGTCGGCATGGTCGCCCTCGCCTTCAGCGCCGTCTACCGGGGCGCGTCCAACAACCGGCAGGACCGCATCCAGCCGCCGGCCACCACCGACGTCGACAAACCGCGCGCCGTCCCCACCATGGCCACCGCGCCGTCCGCCCCCGCCGTTCCGGCCGCACCCGGCACCCCGTGACCCGTTCGTCGCAGCGCCGGTCGGTTTCTTCCGAAGTTGTCGTGTACCTGGGCGTTTACGGGGGCTTCCGCCGACCTACCCTGAAGGTATGGCAGGGCGTGGCGACCCGCCTGAGGGGACCCCTGAGGGACTCCCCGGCGGTGAGGACGAATACCGATCCGTCGTCTTCGACGAGGCGTTCGTCCGGGCTGCCCGCCTCCAGGAGTTCTCCGCCCGGGAACGGATGGGCGAGCACGCCCAGGCCGTCCGCACCCGGTCGTCCTGGGAGGGCCGCAGCGGCTCCCGGCAGGCCCTGCTGCTCGTCCTGCTGATCCTCCTGGCCTTCGGCACCGCCGTCTATCTCGGCGTCCGCAACCCCTACCAGCCCCCCGTCGACCAGCCGGCCGAGCCGCTTCGCTCCACGGTGGTCCCGCTCACCCCCCAGGGCCCGGTTCCGGGCGGCACCCCGGAACAGCTCTTCGCGCACAGCCCCGCCGCCGAGTTCCGCGTCGGCGCCGCCGGCATCAACCTCCCGCTGGCCGGGCGCACCACCCACTTCTCCGAGTCCCAGGTCGTCACGGCCCTCGGCATCGCCAAGGACTACCTGGTCGCCTCCTCCCTCGATCCGGGCGTCCTGGCCGGTCTCACCGTCCGTCCGCCCCGCCTGCTGATCGATCCCGACCAGCAGGAGCAGTTCGACCACAGCGTCGAGTCGCCCAAGGACGACGGCCGGCACGCCGTCGCCGGCTGGCTGGTCCGCTTCGACCCCCACCGGGTCGTCCTCGCCGACCCCTCCGTCCGAGTCCAGGGCACCCTCCGCTTCGCGGAGATCAACCCGGACCTCCTGGAGGTCACGGCGGACCACACCTTCACCTACGCCGTCCGTCCCGCCACCGCCGGCAACGGCCCGGCCCCGCGGGCCTCGCTGTTCACCGTCCACCGCGAGCTGCGCTTCCGCTTCGACCGCGAGGACCTGCAGGCGCACCGCGCCGAGCTGCTCACCAGCGCCGTCCAGGCCGGCCCGCAGTCCTGCGACGCCGACACCACCGGCTCGCTGCGTCCCCTGCTGGCGGGCGAGCGGGCCGCCGACCGGAGCCGGCAGGCCGCCACCGACCCGTACGCCACGGCCGCGCCCGCCGTCTCCTCGCTCTGCGGCGTGCTCGCCCCGAGCGCTCAGCCCTCGTTCTGACCCGAGCCCTGGCCGGGCCCCTGGTCGGGCCCCTGCCCGGAGCCGCGGCCGTCGCCGGGCGTGCCCGTCGAGCCCTGAGCGGGACCCTGAGCTTCTGCGTCAGGCCCGCTCTTGCCGCCTCCGTCCTTGCCGCCTCCGTCCTTGCCGTCGCCGCCGCTGCTGCCGTTGCCGCTGCTGCCGTTGCCGAACCGGCCGAACAGCTTCCCGCCGAGGTCGCCCGCGAGGTCCCCGGCGCCGCCGGCTATGTCGCTGACCAGCTTCATCAGCGGATCCCTGCTGCTGCGCACGGAGTCCGCGTAGTGCCGTCCCGACTCGCGGAACGAGTCGGTCACCGAGGTGTCCTTGTCCTCCGAGCGCTTCGGGTAGTGGCCGTCCATGATCCGCTGGTAGTCGCGGGTCTCCGACCACTTCTTCAGCTCGGCCGCCCGGATCGTGGGGAACGGGTGCGAGCGCGGCAGCACGTTCAGGATCTTCAGCACGGAGTCGCGCAGGTCGCCGCCCTTCTCGTACTCGTCGGCCTGGGCGAGGAACGCGTCCACGTTCATCTCGTGCAGGTGGTTGCCACCCGCGATCTTCATCAGGCCGCGCATCGACGCCTGCAGGTCCTGGCCCACGAGCAGCCCGGCCCGGTCGGCCGAGAGCTCCGACTTGCGGAACCACTCGCGCAGCGCGGTGACGATCGTCATGATCGCCACGTTCCCCAGCGGTATCCAGGCGACCTTGAGGGCCAGGCTGGTGAGGAAGAGCAGCACCGTGCGGTAGACGGAGTGGCCCGAGAGCGCGTGACCCACCTCGTGCCCGACGACGGCCCGCATCTCCTCCTCGTCGAGCAGCTCCACCAGACCGGTGGTGACGACGATGATCGGCTCGTCGAGGCCGATGCACATCGCGTTCGGCTGCGGGTCCTGCGTGACGTACATCGGCGGAACCTTCTCGAGGTCCAGGATGTAACAGGCGTCCCGCAGCATGGCGTTGAGGTGCGGGAACTGGGCGTCGCTCACCCGCACGGATTCGGAGAGGAAGAGGAGCCGCAGACTGCGCTCGGGCAGCAGCCCGCTCAGCGCCTTGAAGACGGTGTCGAAGCCGCTCAGCTTGCGCAGCGCGACCAGCGCCGAGCGGTCGGCCGGGTGTTCGTAGGCCCGAGAGGAGATACCGGGGAAGCGCTTGCGCCGCCGGCCCGGCAGGTTCTCCTGGTTGTCGGTCATGGATGCCCCCTGTTCGTACGAGTCGATGCTCGTCCCCCTGACGCGACCCAGCCTAGGCGAGGGGGCTACCGTGTGCCGGAGCCTGTGGATAACTCGGGCGCTGTGGACAACCGAGGAGCACGACACCATGACGGACACCGCGACCACCGCCGTCGCCTCCCTGCTCGCCGCCGCCTCCACGCAGGGGCTGGGCGACACGCTGCGGATCGTGCTGCTCGTCTCGATGGTCGGCGGTGCCCTGCTCGTCTGGTTCCTGGTGCGCGGCTACGGCAAGGGTGCCGAGGACTCCGAAGCCCCCGAGGCGTCCGGGGCGTCCGGGGCAGAGGCCGCGGGCCGGGCCGGGGCCCCGGCCCGTGAGGACGCGGAAGGCGGGTCGCGGGCCGCCGCGACGCGCGCAGAGAACGGTCCCGGTGACGCCAACGCCTGAGTCGGCGTGAGCGCTCGGCGACGCGCCGCATACGATGTGCGCGAAGTCTCCGCTCCCATCCCCGATCGAAGGTCCTGCCGAAGATGAGCCTCCACGCCACCGCCGCCAACCTGGTCACGCTCGCCGAGGGTGCCGAAGGCGGCAACCACGAAAGCCTCAACCCGTTCATCACGGGTGGCGGCGCCCTGCTCGCGCTCCTTCTGCTGCTGTGGATCACCACCCGCTTCAACCGCGACCGCTGAGCCGGAGGCCGCTGATCCGGCGTCCGTCGCCGTGCCAGTAGGCTCTGCACGCATGGGAGAGCAGGAAATGCCTACTGGCGGTCGCGGCAAACGCCGACTCGGCGTGATGGGCGGAACGTTTGACCCGATCCATCACGGACACCTGGTGGCCGCCAGCGAGGTGGCCGCCCTGTTCCACCTCGACGAGGTGGTGTTCGTGCCGACCGGAGAGCCGTGGCAGAAGAGCCACAAGGCCGTCTCGCCGGCCGAGGACCGCTATCTGATGACGGTCATCGCCACCGCGTCCAACCCGCAGTTCTCCGTCAGCCGCATCGACATCGACCGCGGCGGCGCGACGTACACCATCGACACGCTGCGGGACCTGCGCGACCTCAATACGGACTCGGACCTCTTCTTCATCACCGGCGCCGACGCCCTGTCCCAGATCCTCACCTGGCGCGACGCCGAGGAACTGTTCGCGCTCGCGCACTTCATCGGCGTCACCCGCCCCGGTCACGACCTCACCGACGACGGCCTGCCCAAGGGCGGGGTGTCGCTGGTCGAGGTCCCCGCGCTCGCCATCTCCTCCACGGACTGCCGGGCGAGGGTCGCGCAGGGCGACCCGGTCTGGTATCTGGTCCCGGACGGTGTGGTGCGCTACATCGACAAGCGCCAGTTGTACCGCGGCGAGTGAGCCTCGGGGAGGGCCACCGGTGAACGATCAGCAGAACCCGTACGACCCGTACTACCAGCAGCCGCAGATCATCGGCTACGACGCGTACGGGCAGCCGGTGTACCAGCAGGTCCCGCAGCAGCACTACGAGTACGACCAGTACGACCCGTACGGACAGCAGCACCAGCACCAGCAGCAGCCGCAGGCCCCCCGGCCGCCGGTGGAGCAGCCCCCGGCGCAGCCCCAGGGCTACGGCTACGACCCGTACGGACAGCAGCCGCAGCAGCAGCCGCAGTACGACCCGTACGCCGCGCAGCCCTCCGCGTACGACTACACCTCCTACGACGCCACCGGTCAGACCGGGCAGCAGTGGGCCGTCCAGACCGAGCCCGCGCCCGCGCCGCAGACCCCCCAGGTCCCGCCGCAGGCGCCCGCCCCCGTCCCGGCTCCGGCCCAGGAGCGGGCGTCCGCCGGGCCCGCGCCCGCGCCCGTACCCGGGCAGCGGCCGGCGCCGGACGACGCCGGCCGCGCGTACCGCACCGAGCAGTTCTCGTTCATCGAGGAGCCCGACGAGGACTCCGAGGACGTCATCGACTGGCTGAAGTTCACCGAGAGCCGGTCCGAGCGCCGCGAGGAGGCCCGCCGCCGCGGCCGCAACCGCGTCGTCGCCCTCGTCGTCGTCCTCGCGCTCGCCGTCGTCGGCGGCGTCGGCTGGCTCTGGTCGGCCGGCAAGCTCCCCGGCACGTCCGGCGACACGCAGCAGCAGAACACCGCCACCGGGCCGCAGCAGCGCGACACCATCGTCGTCCACCTGCACAACACCAAGGGCGGCGGCACCTCCACCGCCCTCCTCGTGGACAACACCACCACCAAGCAGGGCACCACCGTCCTGCTCCCCAACTCGCTCGCCGTCGCCGACGACGAGGGCTCCACCACGACGCTCGCCAAGTCCGTCGAGGACGACGGCTCCAGCGGCACCCGCGAGGCCATCGGCAACCTCCTCGGCGCCAAGATCACCGGCACCTGGCGGCTCGACACCCCGTACCTGGAGAACCTCGTCGAGCTGGTCAGCAACATCGACATCACCACCGACACCGACGTGCCCGGCGAGAAGCCCGGCGCGGAGCCGCTGGTCAGGAAGGGCGAGAACCAGACCCTCAACGGCCGCGCCGCCGTCGCCTACGCCACCTACCGGGCGCCCGGCGAGGCCGAGGCCAAGCAGCTCCAGCGGTTCGGCCAGGTGCTGTACGGGGTGCTGCGGAAGATCTCCGACGATCCCAAGGCCGCCACGATGACCGTCGAGACCCTCGCCCAGATCCTCGACCCGTCGCTGCCCGAGAAGGACCTCGGCGCCTCCCTCGCCAAGCTCGCCGAGCACGCCAAGGTCGGCGACTACAAGACCGCCCTCCTGCCCGTCGAGCCCGACGGCTCGCTCAGCGAGGCCACCAGCGACAGCGTGGTCAAGGACATCCTCGGCGGCAAGGTCAGCGCCCCCGACCAGGGCGGCGCCACCCGGGTCGCGATCCGCGACGCCACCGGCAAGGAAGCCACCGAGGCGGCCCGCGTGGTCCTGATCAACGGCGGCTACGCCGTGGTCGGCGGCACCAAGGCCGACACCGAGGAGAAGTCCCAGGTCGTCTACGCCGACGACAGCCAGAAGGCGACCGCCGTGGAGGTCGCCAAGACCCTCGGCCTGCCCCTCGGCTCCGTGACCAAGGGCAAGCCCACCGGGAACGCCCAGGTCACGGTCGTGCTCGGCGGTGACTACAAGATCCCCGGCACCAAGCGGTGACTCTCCGATAATCGTTTTCGGGACCGTCGGCGGTACATGAGACCCTTGAGGTGACTCAGACCGCCGACGAAAGCCTGCATGTGACCGCCACGGATCGCTCCATCGAGCTCGTCAACGCCGCCGCCCAGGCGGCGGCCGACCGGCTCGCTCACGACATCATCGCGTACGACGTCAGCGACGTGCTGTCGATCACCGACGCCTTCCTGCTCGCCTCCGCACCCAACGACCGCCAGGTCAAGTCGATCGTCGACGAGATCGAGGAGCGGCTGCTCAAGGAGCTCGGCGCCAAGCCGGTGCGCCGCGAGGGCGACCGCGACGCCCGCTGGATCCTCCTCGACTACGTCGACATCGTCGTCCACGTCCAGCACAGCGAGGAGCGCGTCTTCTACGCCCTGGAGCGGCTGTGGAAGGACTGCCCCGAGCTGCCGCTGCCCGAGGACGCGCTGAAGACGCGCGGCAAGGCCGAGGAGCACGCCCGGCTGACCGGCGCCGACGGAGCGGACGGTGAGCTGAGCTGACCAGCGGCAAGGGCGGCACCGGCCGCCGCATCGTGCTGTGGCGCCACGGCCAGACCTCCTGGAACCTGGAGCGCCGCTTCCAGGGCTCCACGGACATCGAGCTGACCAGCACCGGCGTCGCCCAGGCGCGCCGGGCCGCCCGGCTGCTCGCCGCGCTGAAGCCGGACGCCATCGTCTCCTCGGACCTCAAGCGGGCGGCCGCCACGGCCGCCGAGCTGTCCGCCCTCACCGGTCACACCGTCGCCCTCGACTCCGGGCTCCGCGAGACCTACGCGGGGGAGTGGCAGGGCCTGACACACGACGAGATCACCGCGCGGTACGGCGAGCAGTACGCCGCCTGGAAGCGCGGCGAGCCGGTGCGCCGGGGTGGCGGCGAGCTGGAGACCGAGGTGGCCGACCGGGCCGCCCCGGTGGTCCTGGAGCACGCCGACAAGCTGCCCGAGGACGGCACGCTCGTCGTCGTCAGCCACGGCGGCACGATCCGCACCACGATCGGCCGGCTGCTCGACCTGGAGGCCCGGCACTGGGAGTCCCTGGGCGGCCTCTCCAACTGCTGCTGGTCCGTCCTCGGCGAGGGCGCGCGCGGCTGGCGCCTCCTGGAGCACAACGCCGGCACGCTGCCTGAGCCCGTCCTCGGCGACGACACCTGAGCCCTGGCGTGTGGCCTGCCGGATCCGATTTCACTTTCCGGCAGGTCACAGGCTAGAGTTCATCTTGTTCGCAGCGCGGAGCGCGAAGAACGCGCGGGGCTATAGCTCAGTTGGTAGAGCGCCTGCATGGCATGCAGGAGGTCAGGAGTTCAATTCTCCTTAGCTCCACAGTCACCGGATCCCGTCCCCAGCAGGGGGCGGGATTCGTCGTTTCCCGCTCCTGTCCCCTGACCGCCTTCCGCTGCGTCACCTCGCCTTCAGCAGCACGTCGATGGACCGTCGGCTCTCCTCGTCGTTCGGCGTGTAGGTGACGATCCGGCAGTCCGGCATCCCGTTGACCGACAGCGAGACCGAGGTCATCCGTATCTCGCCCACCAGGGCGTGCCGGAAGGTCTTCACCCGGGTGCCCGGCGGCAGGACGTCGCCGCTGCGCCACAGCTCCGCGAAGTACGGGCTCGCCTCGCTCAGCAGCCGTACGAAGGACTCCCAGGCCGGCTCGCCGACATGGCGCCCGTACGCACCGCGCAGCTGCGCCACCATCAGCGGCAGCTCCAGGTGCGTGTCGACCACCGGGCAGTTCGGCTCGTCCACGGTGAACAGGGTCCACAGGACGTTGCGTATGCCGAGCGGGCCGGCCATCGACCCCTGGCGGTCGCGGACGAACAGCAGGTCGTACGTGGTGTTGGTGGCCAGGATGTCGTACCGCGCGTTGTAGACCACCGCCGGAAGCGGCACCAGGGCGTCCAGGATGCCCTGGATCTCCGGGCTGACCGCCACCACGTCCTCGGGCGCCGCCTCGGGCTCGAAGGCCACCTCCGCCAGGTGGTACAGGTGCTCGCGCTCCGGCCGGTCGAGCCGCA
This sequence comes from Streptomyces sp. NPDC101160, assembly GCF_044768205.1. Lineage (NCBI taxonomy): Bacteria > Bacillati > Actinomycetota > Actinomycetes > Kitasatosporales > Streptomycetaceae > Streptomyces > Streptomyces sp. NPDC101160. Next base: position 276,316 of record NZ_JBIWPJ010000005.1, read on the forward strand.
GCGTACGGGCCACCGCGTCGAGCACCTGCGGCGAGGCGTTGATCGGCCGCCCCTGCTCCAGCCAGGTGTACCAGGTCACTCCGACACCGGAGAGCTGCGCCACCTCCTCGCGCCGCAGCCCCGGCGTGCGCCGTCTCAGCCCCGGCGGCATGCCCACGTCCGCGGGCGTCACCCGCGCCCGCCGGCTGCGCAGGAACGCCGCCAGCTCCGGCCGGCGCCGGGTCTCACTCGGTGCTGCCACAGTCGTCACACCCCCCATGGTCGAGTCCCCGTACCGCCGTTGCCAGGTGCTGTCAGTACCAGCATCGACGGGCTCTCGTTACCCGTATCGGGCCGGCGTCACGCTCCTCGTATGACGACGACCACCACACGTCCCGTACTCAGTAAAGACCCCGGCACCGACAACCGCCCCCGCGCCCTGCTCGCCGTCGTGCTCGCCGCCCAGTTCATGGCCCTGCTCGACGCCTTCATCGTCAACGTCGCCGCCCCCACCATCCGTACCGAACTCGCCGCCACCGGCGCCGGGATCCAGCTCGTCGTCGCGGGATACACCATCGCCTACGCGGTGTTGCTGATCACCGGTGCACGGCTCGGCGACCGGCTCGGCCACCGGCGCGTCTACCTCGCCGGGCTCGCGCTCTTCACCGCCGCCTCGCTCGCCTGCGGACTGGCCGCCGACACCGGCCAGTTGATCGCCTTCCGGGTCGTGCAGGGCGCCGGATCGGCCCTGATGATCCCTCAGGTGCTCAGCCTCATCCAGCGCAACTTCACCGGCGAGGGCAGGGTCCGCGCGCTCAGCGCCTACTCCGCCGTCCTCGCCACCGGCGCCGCCGCCGGCCAGGTCGTCGGCGGCGTCCTCGTCAGCGCCGACCTGTTCGGCACCGGCTGGCGCCCGGTCTTCCTGGTCAACGTGCCCATCGGCCTCGTACTGCTGGTCCTCGGCGCCCGGGCGCTGCCGCGCGACGCGGGCACCGAGGCCGAGCGGGCCCGCTCCCTCGACCTGCCCGGACTGCTGCTGCTCGCCGGCTCCGTCACGCTGCTCACCGTCCCGCTCGTCCTCGGCCAGGAGAAGGGCTGGCCGCTGTGGACCTGGCTGTCGTTCGCCGGCTCGCTGCTCCTGTTCGCCGCCTTCGGCACGTACGAGGCCGCGCTCGCCCGGCGCGGCGGCGCCCCGCTCATCGCGCCCCGGGTGCTGCGCACCCCCGGCATCGGCCAGGCCGTCCTGCGGATCGCCGCCGTGATGGCCGTCAACGCGGGATTCCTGTTCACCCTCACCCTGCACCTCCAGGGCGGGCTCGGACACAGCGCCCTGCGCACCGGCCTCACCTTCGCGCCGACCGCCGCCGTCTTCGGGCTCGTCGGCCTCACCTGGCGGCGCTGGCCGGCCCGGCTGCAGCCGTTCCTGGTGCCCGGCGGCTTCCTCCTCACGGCCGCCTCCGCGGTGGGCGTGGGCGCCGTCCTGAAGGACGGCGGCACGGGCGGCTGGGTGCTCTACCCGGTCCTGTGCGCCATGGGCGCCGGGCTTGCGCTGGCCTTCAGCCCGGCCCTGACCGGTGCGCTCGCGACCGTACGGCCCACTGATGCCGCCGACGCCAGCGGACTGCTCGCCACCGTCACCCAGCTCGGTCAGCTGATCGGCGTCGCCGCGTTCGGCGCGCTCTTCCTGGGCCGCATCACCGGACCGGGGGCACATGTGTCCGCCGACGCGCTGTGGGTATGCACCCTCGCACTGGCCGCGGCGGCGGTCCTGGGGGCATCGGCGAGCCTGCTGCGCCGACGACGCTGACCCCCTTGCGGGGCCATGGCAGAATCGGACCGCCGGAGGGGAAGAGGGTCCAGGCGGGAGGGAGCGCGCATGGCCGTGGACGGTGCCGAGGAGATCGCAGCCGATGCCGTCGCGGATTCCGCCCCAGGACCATGGACACCCCTCGCAGGAGCGGCGTGTGCCGCGACCGTGACGGGAGCCGAGTGATGGGCGCGCACCGGCGGAAGTGCGACTGGTGTGGCAGCGGGACGCCCATCGTCCGCGACATGGACCCCGTGAACCCCTCGTTCCAGTACTGGTGCGAGGAGTGCGCGCGGGCGCTGATCATAAAAGGCGACCCCATCGAGACCTACCGCGAGCTCGAGGGGGAGCCGATCTACGGCCGGCTCCTCGACGAGCACTGCACCCTGAAGCGGTTCTACTCCTTCGCGACGGCCTGAGCGGCCCGAGCGGTCTGGGGCTCCCGCGTCCCGTGCGTCTCCCGGGTCTCCTCCCGAGGGTGCGGGACCGTGGTCGGGAGGGGCTCGTTCCGCGCCCGCCGCAGCGACAGCGCGTAGCCGGCGAAGACCGCGAGCGCCGTCAGCGGGTAGACCGCCGAGAGCAGCATCTGGCCCGCGTTCTGCTCCAGTTCGGGCCGGCCCGGGTCGTGCGGCACCCACCACAGCGCGAACGAGGCGAAGGCCAGCGCCACCGCCGCCGTCACCGGCCACGCGCGCGTGCAGCGCTCGTGCAGCAGGATCAGCAGGGGCACGGCCCACACCCAGTGGTGCGACCACGAGATCGGGCTGATCATCAGCGCCGTGAACGCCGTGATCACCACGGCCACCGCGCGGTCGCCGCGCACCGCCGCCCGTACCGCGAGCACCATCGCCGCACCGCCCAGCAGCAGGGCCGCGGCCACCCACCACAGGCCCGGCGCGTCGGTGTGCATCAGCCGGGCCAGGACGCCACTGAGGGACTGGTTGGCGGTCTCCTCGGTGTGGCCGACCCGGCCCGTCTCGAACAGGGTCCGCGTCCAGAACGTCCTCGAGTCGGCCGGCAGCGCCACCGCCATCACCAGCGTCGTCGCCAGGAACACACCGGTCGCCGTCAGCGCCGTACGCAGCCACGCGTTCACGCCCCGGCCCGAACCGGCGCCCGCGGCACGGTCCCGGCGCCACAGCACCAGCCCGGCGGCGAACAGCAGGACCACGAAGAGACCAGGGGTGAGCTTCACGGCGGTGGCGAGTCCGATGCCCAGGCCGGCCCAGCGGCCGCTGCGGCTCCCCTCGCGGCGGGTGAGGTCCCACAGCACCGCCACCGCTATGAGCAGGTTGATCTGCCCGTACCGCAGCGTCGTCCACACCGGTTCGCACCACACGACGACCGCGGCGATCCACAGTGTCGTACGCCACAGGTCGGCGCGGGCGCCAGGGCGGGCGAGCGACGGGCGGACCAGCTGGAGCGACAGCTGGACCAGGGCCACCACGAGGAGCAGGTTCCCGGCGGTGTTCAGCGTCCGCATCAGGGGCACGCCCACCAGCGTCAGCGGCAGGAACAGCACGGCCGCGAACGGCGGATAGGTCATCGCGAGGTTCGCCGAGGTGGCGCGCATCGCGTACAGGTCGCCGCCGGCCCGCAGGGTCTCGGCCTCCGCGCGGTAGACCATCACGTCCAGCATGTTCACGTGGGCGAGGCGTTGCGCCACCCAGAACGCGGTGAACGAGAGCAGACAGACCGCCGCGGCGGTGACCAGAGGCCACGGTCGGGCGCGGGTGGGGGAGGGCGCGGAGACGGACACAGGTGGCGACCCTACCCGCCCGTCCGGAGCGGCCCCGGATACGGATTTGGCGATCGGCCGGGCGGCCGGTTACTGTTCTTTCCGTCGCCGCACGGGAGACCGGGCCGACACAACTAAACAAGGGGCTATAGCTCAGTTGGTAGAGCGCTTGCATGGCATGCAAGAGGTCAGGAGTTCAATTCTCCTTAGCTCCACAGAACCCGTACAAGGGGCTATAGCTCAGTTGGTAGAGCGCCTGCATGGCATGCAGGAGGTCAGGAGTTCAATTCTCCTTAGCTCCACAAAAGGAAGCGGGCCATCCGATTCGGATGGCCCGCTTCTTCGTGTGTTCATCGTGTTCTTCGTGCGTTCGGCCCCCGGAACGCCGATGCGGCCCGATCGGGCCCTGCGGTACCCTGACGCCATGCGTGCCGTACGCCTTCTGCTTAGCGGGCCGCGCTGATCAGTCCCGACGGATGAACATCCGGTCGGCATCGGCGCGGCGTCCCCTCCTGTGCGAGGGGATTTTTCATTTCGTGGCAGTGCTGGCAGTGGGCAGAGACGATCGATGGAGCTTCAAGGATCATGACCGAGATCAACACGGCTGCCGAGACGGCGGCCCCGCATCGCTACACGGCGACCATGGCCGCCGACATCGAGGCACGCTGGCAGGACGCCTGGGACGCCGAGGGCACCTACGAGGCCCCCAACCCCACCGGCGACCTCGCCGGGGACGCGGCCGTCGCGGCCCGCCCCAAGAAGTTCATCATGGACATGTTCCCGTACCCGTCGGGCGCGGGCCTGCACGTCGGCCACCCCCTGGGCTACATCGCCACCGACGTCTTCGCCCGTCACGCGCGCATGACCGGGCACAACGTCCTGCACACCCTGGGCTTCGACGCCTTCGGCCTGCCGGCCGAGCAGTACGCCGTGCAGACCGGCACCCACCCGCGGGTGTCCACCGAGGCCAACATGGAGAACATGAAGGCCCAGCTGCGCCGGCTGGGCCTGGGCCACGACAAGCGCCGGTCGTTCGCCACGATCGACCCGGAGTACTACAAGTGGACCCAGTGGATCTTCCTGCAGATCTTCAACTCCTGGTACGACGACGAGGCCAAGCAGGCCCGTCCGATCGCCGAGCTGGTCGAGCGCTTCGAGAACGGCACCCGTGAGGTCCCCGGAGGCCGTGACTGGAGCGCCCTGAGCGCCGTCGAGCGCGCCGAGGTCCTGGGCGAGTACCGCCTGGCGTACGCCTCCGACGCGCCGGTCAACTGGTGCCCCGGCCTGGGCACCGTGCTGGCCAACGAGGAGGTCACCGCCGACGGGCGCTCCGAGCGCGGCAACTTCCCCGTCTTCAAGGCCAAGCTGCGCCAGTGGAACATGCGCATCACCGCCTACGCGGACCGCCTGCTCGACGACCTGGACGCGCTGGACTGGCCCGAGGCCATCAAGCTGCAGCAGCGCAACTGGATCGGCCGCTCCGAGGGCGCTCGCGTCGACTTCCAGGTCGGCGACGCCGGCGCCATCACCGTCTTCACCACCCGCCAGGACACCCTGTTCGGCGCCACCTACATGGTGCTGGCCCCCGAGCACGACCTGGTCGAGAAGATCGTCCCGGCCGCCTGGCCCGAGGGCACCCACGAGGTGTGGACCGGCGGACACGCCACCCCCGCCGAGGCCGTCGACGCCTACCGCAAGCAGGCCGCGTCCAAGTCCGACGTCGAGCGGCAGGCCGAGGCCAAGGAGAAGACCGGCGTCTTCACCGGCGCCTACGCGACCAACCCGGTCAGCGGCGAGCAGGTCCCCGTCTTCATCGCCGACTACGTCCTGATGGGCTACGGCACCGGCGCGATCATGGCCGTCCCGGCGCACGACGCCCGCGACTTCGCCTTCGCGCGCGCCTTCGAACTGCCGATGCGCTGCGTCGTGGAGCCGTCCGACGACCGCGGCACCGACCCGTCGACGTGGGACGACGCCTTCGGCTCGTACGAGGCGAAGCTGATCAACTCCTCGAACGAGGACGTGGCCCTGGACGGCCTGGGCGTCGTCGAGGCCAAGGAACGGATCACCGCCTGGCTGACCGAGCGCGGCATCGGCGAGGGCACCGTCAACTTCCGCCTGCGCGACTGGCTGTTCAGCCGCCAGCGCTACTGGGGCGAGCCCTTCCCGATCGTCTACGACGAGGACGGCGTCGCCCACTCGCTGCCCGAGTCCATGCTGCCGCTGGAGCTGCCGGAGGTCGAGGACTACTCGCCGCGCACCTTCGACCCGGACGACGCGGACACCCAGCCGGAGACCCCGCTGTCCCGCAACGAGGACTGGGTCAACGTCACGCTGGACCTGGGCGACGGCCCGAAGAAGTACCGCCGCGAGACCAACACCATGCCCAACTGGGCCGGTTCCTGCTGGTACGAGCTGCGCTACCTGGACCCGCACAACAGCGAGAAGCTGGTCGACCCGGCCATCGAGCAGTACTGGATGGGCCCGCGCGAGGGCATGCCCACCGGCGGTGTCGACCTGTACGTCGGCGGCGCCGAGCACGCCGTGCTGCACCTGCTGTACGCGCGCTTCTGGTCCAAGATCCTGTTCGACCTGGGCCACGTCTCCTCGGCCGAGCCGTTCCACAAGCTCTACAACCAGGGCATGATCCAGGCGTTCGTCTACCGCGACGCCCGCGGCATCGCCGTCCCGGCCGCCGAGGTCGAGGAGCGCGACGGCGCGTTCTACTACCAGGGCGAGAAGGTCAGCCGCGTCCTGGGCAAGATGGGCAAGTCCCTGAAGAACGCCGTCACCCCGGACGAGATCTGCTCCGAGTACGGCGCCGACACGCTCCGCCTGTACGAAATGGCCATGGGCCCGCTGGACGTCTCCCGCCCCTGGGACACGCGTGCGGTCGTCGGCCAGTACCGGCTGCTGCAGCGCCTGTGGCGCAACATCGTCGACGAGACGACCGGCGAGGTCACCGTCGTCGACGAACCGGCCGACGAGGACACCCTGCGCGCCCTGCACAAGGCCATCGACGGGGTCTCGCAGGACATGGTCGCGATGCGCTTCAACACGGCCATCGCCAAGATCACCGAGCTGAACAACCACCTGACCAAGTCCGGCGGCGCGCTGCCCCGGCCGGTCGCCGAGCAGCTGGTGCTGCTGATCGCCCCGCTGGCCCCGCACATCGCCGAGGAGCTGTGGCACCGCCTGGGCCACACCGAGTCGGTCGTCCACCAGGACTTCCCGGTCGCCGACCCGGCCTACGTCGTGGACGAGACCGTGACCTGCGTCGTCCAGATCAAGGGCAAGGTCAAGGCCCGCCTGGAGGTCTCCCCGTCGATCACCGACGCCGACCTGGAGGCGCTGGCCCTGGCCGACCCGGCCGTGGTCGCCGCGCTGGGCGGCGCGGAGATCCGCAAGGTGATCGTCCGCGCGCCGAAGCTGGTCAACATCGTCGCTGGCTGATGCCGGGCCGCCCGTGAGGCAGGTCCCCTAGGGGACGGGTAGGGGCAGGTTGGGGGTTCCACTGGAACCGCCGGCCTGCCCCTTCCGTTTACGGTGGAAGAACCACAACCGAGGCCGGAGGGGCGAAGCACATGGAAGCCGCGATCACGATCATGGCGTTGCTCTTCGTTGCTCTCGTGGCGCTCGGGGTCTATGCCACGGTGAAGGTCGCCAAGGCGGCCAAGCGTGGCGTCGACCGCACCATCGACCACGCCCGGCGCACCGTCGAGGACACCACGCTGCGGGCCAAGAGCTTCGGCCAGGCCGGGGTCGCCGGTGAGCTGGCCCAGCTGCGGCTGGCGCTGCGCACCTCGATGCGCGCCACGCAGGACGCCCTGCACGCGGGCGTCGCCCAGGACGAATCCCTCAAGGAGTCCCTGGACCTCTTCCACCGGCTCACGGCCCATGGGCGCGAGCTGGACGAGGACCTCAAGCGCCTGGAGCGCGAGCCGGACCGGGCGCACACGGCGACCCAGCTGCCGGACCTCCGCCGGCGCACCGAGCAGATCACCCACTCCGCCGACGCCCTGCGCTTCGCCGCCCGGGACCGGGCCCGCAAGTTCGCCGCCGACGACCTGGACTCGCTGAGCGCCCAGATCGACATGGAGGCGGGCGCGCTGCGGCACTGGACCGCCGCCGACGCGACCGGTGAAGGCGTGCGCGACGGCCAGGGAACGCATGCGGGTACGGATGCGGGTGCGGCTGCTCCGGCGGCCGGGACGGCCGGGCAGGCGCAGGCCATCACCGGGCCCGCCCCGCGCGCCGCGGCCTACCCGTGGGAGAAGTCGGCCCGGCCCGAGAAGGCCACCGGCTGAGGGGCCCTGAGGGCTGCTTCGGGGCCGCCGGATTCGTGACCGGAGGTCCCGAGGGCGGGGCCGGGCTGCCGGGCGGCGGCCCCGGCGGGTAACCTCCCGCTCATGTCCCGGCATGTCGCGATCGTCACCGATTCCACGGCCTACCTGCCACCCCAGGCAATGGAGCGGCACGCCATCACCGCCGTTCCGCTCACCGTCGTCATCGGCGACCGTGCGCTGGAGGAGGGCACCGAGATCTCGGCCCGCTCGCTCGCGGAGGCGCTGCAGAAACGGCGCGCGGTGACCACCTCGCGGCCCGCCCCCGAGGTCTTCGCGGCGGCCTACCGCCGCGCCGCCGAGGCGGGTGCCGACGGCATCGTCTCGCTCCATCTGTCCGGCGAGTTCTCCGGCACGTACGACGCCGCCGTGCTCGCCGCCAAGGACGCGCCCGTGCCCGTACGGGTCGTCGACACCCGGATGGTCGGGATGGCCCTCGGCTTCTGCGCCCTGGCGGCGGCGGAGGTCGTGGAGGCGGGCGGCTCGCTCGACGAGGCCGTCGCGGCCGCCGAGAAGCGGGCCGAGAGCACCTCCGCCTACTTCTACGTCGACACCCTCGACTATCTGCGCCGCGGCGGGCGCATCGGCGCCGCCCAGGCGCTCCTCGGCTCCGCGCTGGCCGTGAAACCGCTCCTCGAACTCGAGGGCGGGCGGATCGAGCTGCGCGAGAAGGTGCGTACGGCTTCCAAGGCCATCGCCCGCCTGGAGGAGATCGCCGTCGAGCGGGCCGGAAGCGGGCCCGTCGACGTGGCCGTGCACCACCTCGCCGCGCCCGAACGGGCCGCCGTCCTGGCCGAGCGGCTGCACGAACGCCTGCCGGCCATCGAGGACCTCCAGGTCACCGAGGTCGGCGCGGTCATCGGCGCGCACACCGGGCCGGGGCTGCTCGCGGTCGTCGTCTCGCCGCGCTGACGGCCCGCCGAGGGCGTCCAAACCCGTCGGAAGGGTGACGGAGTTATCCACAACCGGGTGGTTGTCCACAGAAGTTGAGGCGCCCCGGCACAGCCCCCTTCCGGTCCCTACCGTCGGATCCATGACTCTTCGCACAGACATCGGATCACGACGCGGCGCGGCTACGAGCGGACCCGGGCGAGCGCCCGGTTCGGACGGCCGCGCCAAGCGGCGCACAAGGGCGGCACGACCCGGCAGGCACGCGGCGGGCGCGGTCTCGGAGGCGGTACGTCGCCGGGGCGAGGCGCTGTTCCCGGCGACGGCGGCCCCGCCGGAGCCCCACGTGCCCATGCCCGCACCTTCACCCATGCCCGCAGCTTCACCCGTACCCGCAGCTTCACCCGTACCCGCACCTTCACCCGTACGCGCGCCCGGACTCGCACCGGCGCCTGGACTCGCACCCGGGCGTGCACCCGCACCCGCGCCTGGACCCGGGCGTGCACCCGCACCGGCACCCGCGCCCGCCCCTGCCCGGCCTCTGCCTTCGCCGTTGCCTCCACCTCTGCCGCCGGCGGACCCACCGGACCCACCGGACGCGTCGGCACCACCGGACCCGCCGGGGATCCGGGCCCGGGAGCGGTTACGGCTCGCGCTGCGCGAGCGGATGCCGCTGTGGGTGCAGTCCCGGTGCGGGCTGGAACGGCGCTCGCTGGCCGCCCTCGCGGTGGTCCTGGTGGTGGCCGCCGGAGGAGCGGGGATCTACTTCTGGACCGGGCGGCCGCAGCAGGTCAGGGCGCCGGAGGTGGTCGTGGCGGCGCGGCCGCTGCCCGAGGCGGAGCCCGCGCTGCCGGAGTCCGCGGCCCCGTCGCCGACCGCTGCGGCCGCCGCGAGCGCGGTGGTCGTGGTGGACGTCGGCGGAAAGGTGCGCAGGCCCGGCGTGTTCACCCTGCCGGCCGGGTCCCGCGTCACCGACGCGCTGCGCGCGGCGGGCGGCGTTCGCCCGGGCACGGACATGACGGGCCTCAACCGGGCCCGGGTCCTGATGGACGGCGAGCAGGTCGTGGTCGGGCTCCCGGCCGGGGCCGCTCCGGCGGGCGGTGTGGCCACCGGTGCCGGCGGGGGCCTGGCGCCTCCAGGGCCGGCCGGTCCGCTGAGCCTCAGCACCGCGACCGTGGAGCAGCTCGACGCCCTGCCCGGGGTCGGCCCGGTCCTCGCCCGCCACATCGTCGAGCACCGAACGGAGCACGGGGGTTTCCGTTCGGTCACCGAGCTGCGCGACGTCAACGGGATCGGCGAGCGCCGGTTCGCGGACCTCGCGCCACTGGTCAGGCCATGAGCGGGGACAGCCGCCCGGCGGCGCCTTGGGACGAGGGGCCGGCCGATCTGCGGCTCGTCCCGCCGGCCCTCGCCGCGTGGGGCGGGGCGGCGCTCGCGGTGGGCGTCGCCGGCTGGTGGACGGTCGGGGGTGTGCTGCTCTGCCTGGGCGGGGCCGCGCTGCTCCTGCTGCCGGCGGCACGGGGCGGACTGCGGGCGACCGCCTGCGCCGGAGTGCTGCTGTGCGCGGCCGCCGGAGCCGCGTCCGGCGCCCTGCACGCGGCGGACCTGCGGCGCGGCCCGGTGCCCGGACTCGCCCGCGACGGCGGCCGGGTGACGGTCGACCTGACGGTCACCGCCGACCCCCGGCTCACCCGGCCACGGGTGCGCGGCAGCCGGGCGACCCCGGTGCTGGTGGTCGTCGAGGGCGAGGTGACCCGGGTCGAGGACCGCGACCGCGCGGTGCACCGGACGCGGGCGCCGGTCATGCTGCTCGTCCCCGAGTGGGACGGGCCGGGGGAGGGGCGGCTGGACTGGCAGGCGCTGCTGCCCTCGACCCGGATCGCGGTGACCGGGCGGCTCGCCCCGGCACGGGACGGGGACCCCTTCGCCGCCGTGCTGCGGGCCGACGGCGACGGGCCGCCACGGATCACCGGGCCGCCCAGCGTGCTCCAGCGCACGGCCGGGGAGCTGCGCGCCGGACTGCGCCGGGCGACGGAGGGCCTCGCACCGGACGCGCGGGCGCTGCTGCCGGGCCTGGTGGTGGGCGACACCTCACGGATCGAGCCCGAGCTGAAGGAGGCGTTCGAGGCAACGGACCTCACCCATCTCCTCGCCGTGTCGGGGTCGAACCTCACGATCGTGCTGCTGCTCCTCATCGGCCGGCCCGGCACCGCGCAGCGCGCCGAGCGGGGCGGGCTCGCTCCGAGGATCGGCATGTCGTTGCGGGTCACGGCGCTCGCCGGGGGCGGGCTGACGCTCGCGTTCGTCGTGGTGTGCCGCCCCGACCCGAGCGTGCTGCGCGCGGCGGCGTGCGGGCTCGTCACCCTGCTCGCGCTCGCGACCGGCCGGCGCCGTTCGCTGATCCCGGCGCTCGCCGCCGTGGCGCTCGTCCTGGTGCTCTACGACCCCTGGCTGGCGCGGAGTTACGGCTTCCTGCTCTCGGTCCTCGCCACCGGCGCCCTGCTCACGGTCGCCCCGCGCTGGAGCGAGGCGCTGCGGCGACGCGGGGTGCCGGGAAGGATCGCCGAGGCGCTGGGGGCGGCGCTCGCGGCGCAGGCCGTGTGCGCGCCGGTCGTGGTGGTCTTCGCGGCCCGGATGAGTCTGGTCGCGGTCCCCGCCAATCTGCTCGCGGAGCCCGCGGTGGCCCCGGCCACGGTCCTCGGCTTCGCCGTCCTCGGTCTGGCGCCACTGTGGCCGGGGGCCGCCGAGGCGGTGGCGCGTATCGCGGCCTGGCCCGCCGGGTGGATCGCGACGGTGGCCCGCACGGGCGCGGGCCTGCCGGGCGCGGAGACGGCCTGGCTGGACGGCTGGTGGGGCGGCCTGCTGCTTGCGCTGCTCACCGGGCTCGTGGTGCTCGCCGTGCGGGGGCTGCCGTACCGACGATGGCTGGGCGCGGGGTGTGCCGCGCTGTTGCTCCTGGCGGTCGTCCGGCCGCCGCCGCTGGTGCGGCTGGTCACCGGCTGGCCGCCACCGGGCTGGGTGTTCGCGATGTGCCAGGTCGGACAGGGCGACGCGACCGTGCTCGCGGCCGGCGGCGACGCCGCCGTCGTGGTGGACGCCGGACCGGATCCGGCGCTGGTCGACCGGTGCCTCAGAGAGCTCGGCGTGCGCCGGATCCCGCTCCTGGTGCTCACCCACTTCCACGCCGACCATGTGGCCGGCCTGCCCGGGGTGCTGCGCGGCCGGGCGGTGGGGGTGATCCAGACGACGGGACTCGAAGACCCGCCCTCCCAGGCCGCGTTCGTCCGGCGCACGGCGCGGGCGGCCGGGGTGCCGGTGGTGCGGGCCGCGGCGGGGGAGCGGCGCAGGCTCGGTCCGCTGGAGTGGCGGGTGCTGTGGCCGCGGGCCGGTCCGGGGGTGCGGTGGGTGGACGAGGAGGGCGAGTCGGCGGCGAACGACGCGAGCGTGACGCTGTTCGTCAGGGCCGCCGGCGGGGTGACCCTGCTGCTCCTCGGCGATCTCGAACCCACGGCCCAGCAGCGCCTGTTGCGGGCCTACCCGACGCTGCCGCCCGTGGACGTGCTCAAGGTCGCCCACCACGGCTCGGCCCATCAGGACCCCGGCCTGATACGGGCGGTGCGGCCGAGGCTGGCACTGGTGTCGGCAGGCCGGGACAACCCGTACGGCCATCCGTCCCCGCGAACGGTGGAGGCGCTGAGGGCCGGCGGGGCGCGGGTGCTGAGCACGGACCGGGACGGGGCGATCGCGGTCACGGGCGCGAGCGAAGGGCTCGCGGCGACGCCATCAGGAGAACGCTTGTAAAGGAGATCATGACGGAGCAGCCTCGCAGCATTCAGCTCACCGACCCCCGTGCCCTGCGCGCCTATGCCCATCCGACCCGGATGACCCTCGTGGGCCTGCTCCGGACCAGCGGGCCGTTCACCGTCACCAGGGCGGCCGAGCTGACCGGCGAATCGGTGGCCAGCTGGTCGTACCACGTGTGCAACAGCACGCTGTTCGTGGCGCTCGTCCCCGCCGAGCGGTACGTGCAGGCGAACTCCCTGGTCAACGGCAGCCGTTCGATGGCTTGGCTGGCGGGGCCGGCGATCGGCGGGGTGCTCGTGCAGGTGCTGACCGCGCCGCTCGCACTGCTCGCGGACGCGGCCACCTTTCTGGCCTCGGCGGGCTTTCTCGCCCGGATCAGCCCGGTCGAGCCGGCTCCCGCGCCGGTGCAGAAGGGGCACTTCACCGAGGGCTTGCGCTGGGTCGTGCGGGACCAGTCGATGCGGGCGCTGTTCGCCGCGTGCGGCACGGTGCAGTGCTTTAACTTCATGTTCCACACCCTCTTCGTGCTCTACGTGACGACCGAACTCGGGCTGAGCGCGGGCGTGCTCGGCGCGGTGCTGGCGGCCGGGGCCGTGGGCGGGCTGATCGGGGCGGCGTGTGCCGGGGCGGTGGTCCGGCGGATCGGCGTCGGACCGTCCCTGGTGGCCGGCTTCGTGGGCTTCGCGCTGCCGCTGCTCCTGGTGCCGGCGGCGAGCGGGCCGGTGCCGTCGGTGGCCGGGCTGCTGTTCGCGGCGGAGTTCCTCTCCTGCGCCGGGGTGATGCTGGCCGACATCGCGGTCGGTTCCTTCCAGATGGCGCTGATACCCGACGCGATACGCGCCCGCGCGATGGGAGCCTTCCGGACGCTCAACCACGGCTTCCGTCCACTGGGCGCGCTGCTCGGTGGTCTGCTCGGCACGGCGCTCGGGCTGCGCCCGACGCTGTGGCTGGCGACGGTGGGCACGCTGCTCGCGGTCGTCTGGGTGCTGCCCTCGCCGCTGGCGCGGCTGCGGGAGCTACCGGAGCGGACGCCCGTCGGTGTATACGAGTAAGCGGAATCCCCAATTCGGACTCTCGGTAACACTTCCGCCGTTTGCCTCGAACGGGGCAACGGTGATCGAATGCGTCTTCGTTGAAACGGAAACGTCAGCGGTTTGTCCGGGGGTACGGGAAGTGTTCGGTCTGTTCGGTAAGCGTGGTTCGGGAGCCTCCCGGGGCGGCCCGCTCGCGGGACTCGCGGTCCCGCCGTCGGCGGGTCTCCTCAGCTGCCGGGTGCTCGATCCGGTCAGCGAGCCAGTCCGTCAGGCCGAGTTCGTGGTCAGCGACGCTGCGGGCCGCAAGGTCCTGGCCGGTGAGACCGACCCGTACGGCAGCGTCCTCGCGACCGTGCCGGCCGGCGAGTACCGGCTCGCGATCACGTCCGAGGGCTACACCCCGTACCACGGCAACGCCGTCGTCAACGAGAGGGGTCACGCCGGCCTCGGCGACGTCCGGCTCCAGGTCGCGCCGCAGCAGTCGCTGCCCGCGCCCGGCGACTGGGAGATCGACCCGATGCACTCCCAGATCGGGTTCACCGCGCGGCACATCGGCCTCGCCCGCATCCACGGCCGCTTCAACAGCTTCGCCGGAGCGGTCCGGATCGCCGAGCGCATGGAGCACTCCGCGATGCACGTCGTGATCGACGCGGCCTCCATCGACACCGGCGTCCAGATGCGCGACGACCACCTGCGCTCCGGCGACTTCCTCGACGTCGGCGCGTACCCGACGATGGAGTTCTTCAGCGAGCGCTTCGTCCACAAGGGCGGCAGCCGCTGGGCCGTCACCGGGGCGCTCACCCTGCACGGCGTCAGCCGCACGGTCACCCTCGACACCCAGTACCTGGGCCTCGGCAACGGCCTCCAGGGCGAGACGCGCGGCGCCTGCCGCGCGACCACCGAGCTGCACCGCGAGGACTTCACCCTCACCTGGCAGACGCTGCTGGCCCGCGGCATCGCGGCGGTCGGCTCCAGCATCACCATCGACCTGGACATCCAGATCGTCCCGAAGGCCGCGCAGGGCTGAACCGGCCTACGGCTCCTCGCGCCAGCCCTCGTACTCGGCGGCCAGCGCGTCCAGGGCCGCCGGGTCGAGGAGGCCCTCCGGGTCCTCGACGACGACGAGCCACTGGGCGTCCTCGGCGTCGTCCTCGCCGGCGAGCGCGTCGCGGACGAGGCGGGGGTCCTCGGCGAGGACGAAACGGTCGGGGAGTGCCTCGGCGACCTCTTCGGCGGAGTCGCGGTCGGGCAGGACGAGTACGTGTCTCACATCGTTCACGTGCACATTCTCGGCGATGGGGGGAGTGTCGGTGGCGCGTGGGATCCTTGAGCACGATGGCCACCAAGAAGTCCTCCCCCGACGACCTCCTCGCCCCTGTCACGCTCGCCGTGGGCCAGGAGGACCTGCTGCTCGACCGCGCGGTCCGCGAGGTGGTGGCGGCCGCCCGGGCCTCCGACGCCGACACGGACGTGCGCGACCTCACCGCCGACCAGCTGCCGCCCGGCGCGCTCGCGGAGCTCACCAGCCCCTCGCTGTTCGCCGAGCGCAAGGTCCTGATCGTGCGGAACGCGCAGGACCTCGCCGCGGACACCGTCAAGGAGATCAAGGCGTATCTCGACGCGCCGGCCGAGGAGATCACCCTCGTGCTGCTGCACCCGGGTGGCGTCAAGGGCAAGGGGATCCTCGACGCGGCCCGCAAGGCGGGCGCGCGGGAGGTGGCCTGCCCCAAGACGACCAAACCGGCCGAGCGGCTGACGTTCGTCCGGCAGGAGTTCCGGTCGCTCGGCCGGTCCGCCACGCCCGAGGCGTGCCAGTCCCTTGTCGACGCCATCGGCAGCGACCTGCGGGAGCTGGCCTCCGCCGTGGCGCAGCTGACCGCGGACGTCGACGGCACCATCGACGAGGCGGTCGTCGGGCGCTACTACAAGGGCCGCGCCGAGGCGTCGTCCTTCACGGTCGCGGACCGCGCCGTCGAGGGCCGCGCCGCCGAGGCCCTGGAGGCCCTGCGCTGGTCCCTGTCGACCGGTGTCGCGCCCGTCCTGATCACCAGCGCCCTCGCCCAGGGCGTCCGCGCCATCGGCAAGCTCTCCTCCGCCCGCGGCGGCCGCCCGGCCGACCTCGCCCGCGAGCTCGGCATGCCCCCGTGGAAGATCGACCGCGTCCGCCAGCAGATGCGCGGCTGGACCCCCGACGGCGTCTCCCTCGCCCTGCGCGCGGTCGCCGAGGCCGACGCGGGCGTGAAGGGCGGCGGCGACGACCCGGAGTACGCCCTGGAGAAGGCCGTCGTCACGATCGCGCGCGCGGCCCGCATGCGCCGCGCCTGACAACGGGCCCGCGAGCACGACGAAGGCCCCGTCGCCTCCTGGGGAAGGAGAGCGGCGGGGCCTTCGTCGTACAGCTGGGGTGGCTCGTACACGCGTGGCGAACGCGTCTCGCGTACGGAGCCGGGTGGCCGGGCGGGAGCGGTTAGAGGGCCCGCTTGAGTCCCGTACGGCCGGTCACATCAGAGCTCAGCCCTGGAGGGAGGCAACCTTGGTGGCCAGCGCCGACTTCTTGTTGGCGGCGGCGTTCTTGTGGATGACACCCTTCGAGACAGCCTTGTCGAGCTGACGCGAGGCGGCACGAGCGGCAACGGTGGCCTTCTCGAGGTCGCCGGCGGCGACAGCCTCACGGGCCTTGCGGATCGCGGTCTTGAGCGACGACTTGACGGCCTTGTTGCGCAGGCGCGCCTTCTCGTTGGTCTTGTTCCGCTTGATCTGGGACTTGATGTTCGCCACGAAAAGAGCCTTTACAGGTTCGATGTTTCTTCAGGATGCGCCTTGCAAGCTGAGAGGGCATACAAGACACAGCTGTCCACGGTATCAGCCGCTCTCCACACCGCCCAAACCGAGCACCGGGCCGCAGTCATGGGACCATGGACCCTACGTACCCGTTCCGAACACCGCCCGAGACGAGAAGCCTGCGTGCCCGCGACTCCTACCAACGTGCCCGAGCCGAGCCGTACCGACCCGGCTCTGATCCGCAATTTCTGCATCATCGCGCACATCGACCACGGCAAGTCCACGCTCGCCGACCGGATGCTCCAGCTGACCGGTGTGGTCGACCAGCGGCAGATGCGCGCCCAGTACCTCGACCGGATGGACATCGAGCGTGAGCGCGGCATCACGATCAAGTCCCAGGCGGTCCGTCTGCCCTGGGCCCCCACCGAGGGGTCCGAGCAGGGCCGGACGCACATCCTGAACATGATCGACACGCCTGGGCACGTCGACTTCACCTACGAGGTCTCGCGCTCGCTCGCCGCCTGCGAGGGCACGATCCTGCTGGTGGACGCGGCCCAGGGCATCGAGGCGCAGACCCTGGCCAACCTCTACCTGGCGATGGAGAACGACCTCACCATCGTCCCGGTGCTCAACAAGATCGACCTGCCGGCCGCCCAGCCGGAGAAGTTCGCCGAGGAGCTGGCCAACCTCATCGGCTGCCAGCCGGAGGACGTCCTCAAGGTCTCCGCCAAGACGGGCATGGGCGTCGAGGCGCTGCTCGACCGCGTCGTCCGCGACATCCCGGCCCCCGTCGGCGTCGCCGACGCCCCGGCCCGCGCGATGATCTTCGACTCGGTCTACGACTCGTACCGCGGCGTCGTCACCTACGTCCGAGTCGTCGACGGCCAGCTCAACAAGCGCGAGCGCATCCGGATGATGTCGACCGGCGCCACCCACGAGCTCCTGGAGATCGGCACCAACTCGCCCGAGATGCTGCCGGCCGACGGCCTCGGCGTCGGCGAGGTGGGCTACCTGATCACCGGCGTGAAGGACGTCCGCCAGTCCAAGGTCGGTGACACGATCACCTCGCAGTCCAAGGGTGCCGTGGAAGCGCTCGGCGGCTACAAGGACCCGAAGCCGATGGTCTTCTCCGGTCTGTATCCGCTGGACGGCTCGGACTACCCCGAGCTGCGCGACGCGCTCGACAAGCTGCAGCTCAACGACGCCGCGCTCGTCTACGAGCCGGAGACCTCCGCCGCCCTCGGCTTCGGCTTCCGCGTCGGCTTCCTCGGCCTGCTCCACCTGGACGTGATCCGCGAGCGCCTGGAGCGCGAGTTCGGTCTCGACCTGATCGCCACCGCCCCCAACGTGGTCTACCGCGTGGTCATGGAGGACGGCAGCGAGCACACGGTCACCAACCCGAGCGAGTTCCCCGAGGGCAAGATCAGCGAGGTGTACGAGCCGGTCGTGCGCGCCACGATCCTGGCCCCCACCGAGTTCATCGGCTCGATCATGGAGCTCTGCCAGACCCGGCGCGGCACCCTCCTCGGCATGGACTACCTCTCCGAGGACCGCGTCGAGATCCGCTACACCCTGCCGCTGGCCGAGATCGTCTTCGACTTCTTCGACCAGCTGAAGTCCAAGACCCGCGGCTACGCCTCGCTCGACTACGAGCCCACCGGCGAGCAGGCGTCCAGCCTGGTCAAGGTCGACATCCTGCTGCACGGCGACAAGGTCGACGCCTTCTCGGCGATCACCCACAAGGACGCGGCCTACGCGTACGGTGTGCGGCTCGTCGCCAAGCTGCGCGAGCTCATCCCGCGGCAGGCGTTCGAGGTGCCCATCCAGGCCGCCATCGGCTCCCGGGTCATCGCCCGTGAGACCATCCGCGCCATCCGCAAGGACGTCCTCGCCAAGTGCTACGGCGGTGACATCTCCCGTAAGCGGAAGCTGCTCGAGAAGCAGAAGGAAGGCAAGAAGCGGATGAAGATGGTCGGCTCGGTGGAGGTTCCGCAGGAAGCCTTCATCGCCGTCCTGTCCAGCGACGAGTCGGCGGGCAAGGCCAAGAAGTAGCCGAGCCCCGCCCCGACGAGGTGCTCGCGAGGCCGCCACCAGGCCCTCGCGAGGTCACCACGAGGCCGACACGAACGGGTCTGCGCGCCGATGGCGTGCAGACCCGTTCGTTATATGCAAGCTCTTACGCGCCAGTCCAACGCGCTCTACTCTGAAGCCGCCTGAAGGTTACTCGCCAGTTAGATACGCCTAGTTGCGCCCCGCCTGACCGCACCGCCGCCGCCCGGAGGACGTCGTGAGCGACACCCAGACCCTGATCGAGAACCGGCCGCCGTCCGTCGCGGCGCTCTTCCTTGAGCGCGTCGAGCGGACCCCCGACGCGGAGGCGTACCGCTACCCGGTCCCCGCCGCCGGTCAGGGCCCCGACGAGTGGAAGTCGCTCAGCTGGGCGCAGGCCGCCGAGCGCGTCCACGCCATCGCCGCCGGCCTCATCGATCTCGGCGTCCAGCCGGAGGAGCGGGTCGCACTCGCCTCCGCCACCCGCGTCGAATGGATCCTCGCCGACCTCGGCGTCATGTGCGCCGGCGCCGCCGTCACCACGGTCTACCCGCAGACCAACGCCGAGGAGTCGGCCTTCATCCTCTCCGACTCCGAGTCGCGCGTGCTGATCGCCGAGAACGCCGACCAGCTCGCCAAGGCCGTCGAGCGCCGCGCCGACCTGCCCCACCTCCACCACGTCGTCGTCATCGACGCCGAGGGCGCCGACACCTCCGAGGAGTGGGTGCTGACCCTCGCCGACCTGGAGGCGCGCGGCAAGGCGTACCTGGAGAAGCACCCGGAGGTCGTCAAGGAGCGCGTCGGGGCGATCAGCCGCGAGCAGCTCGCCACCCTCATCTACACCTCCGGCACCACCGGCCGCCCGAAGGGCGTCCGGCTGCGCCACGACAGCTGGTCGTACATGGCCAAGGCCATCGCCGCCACCGGCCTCGTCACCCAGGACGACGTCCAGTACCTGTGGCTGCCGCTCGCCCACGTCTTCGGCAAGGTGCTCACCTCGGGCCAGATCGAGGTCGGCCACGTCACCGCCGTCGACGGCCGCATCGACAAGATCATCGTGAACCTGCCGATCGTGCAGCCCACCTACATGGCCGCCGTGCCGCGCATCTTCGAGAAGGTCTACAACGGCGTCGCCGCCAAGGCCCGCGAGGGCGGCGGGGCCAAGTACAAGATCTTCCAGTGGGCGGCCGGCATCGCCCGCGAGTACGCCAAGGTCACCCAGGACAACTTCCGCCGCACCGGCACCGCCTCCGCGCCCTTCGGCCTCGCCGCCAAGCACAAGGTCGCCGACGCGCTCGTCTACAAGAAGCTCCGCGAGGCCTTCGGCGGCCGGCTGCGCGCCGCCGTCTCCGGCTCCGTCGCGCTCGCCCCCGAGATCGGCTACTTCTTCTCCGGTGCCGGCATCCACATCCTGGAGGGCTACGGCCTCACCGAGTCCTCCGCCGCCTCCTTCGTCAACCCCGGCGAGGCCTACCGCACTGGTACCGTCGGCAAGCCGCTGCCCGGCACCGAGGTCCGCATCGCCGACGACGGCGAGATCCTGCTGCGCAGCCCCGGCATCATGGAGGGCTACCACGGCCTGCCGGAGAAGACCGCCGAGGTCCTGGAGTCGGACGGCTGGTTCCACACCGGCGACATCGGCGAGCTGTCCGCCGACGGCTACCTGCGCATCACCGACCGCAAGAAGGACCTCTTCAAGACCTCCGGCGGCAAGTACATCGCCCCGACGGAGATCGAGGGCCAGTTCAAGGCCGTCTGCCCGTTCGTCTCCAACATCGTGGTGCTCGGCGCCGACCGCAACTACTGCACCGCGCTCATCGCCCTCGACGAGCCCGCCATCCAGGGCTGGGCCGCCGAGCACGAGCTCGGCGGCAAGTCGTACGCCGAGGTCGTCGCCGCCCCGCAGGTCGAGAAGCTCATCGAGGGCTACGTCGGCCGCCTCAACGAGGGCCTCCAGCGCTGGCAGACGATCAAGAAGTTCCGCCTGCTGCCGCGCGACCTGGACGTCGAGCACGGCGAGCTCACGCCGAGCCTGAAGATGAAGCGGCCGGTGGTGGAGCGGACCTACCAGCACCTGATCGACGAGATGTACGAGGGCGCGCGGGAGGCGTAGGCCCCTGGCCTGCGGGTTCAGGAGTTATCCACAGGCCCGGCGGAGATGTCGGGCGGTACGGGACAATGGCTTCATGCCTTCCGTACTGCCCGATGGTGAGCCCATGCCCGAGGACGGGGCGCTGCCCGCCCACGCCCTTGAGGGCGCCGGGGAGCGACCTCTCGGGTTCTATCTGCACGTGCCGTACTGCGCCACCCGGTGCGGTTACTGCGACTTCAACACCTACACCGCGAGCGAGCTGCGCGGTGCCGGCGGCGTGCTCGCCTCCCGGGAGAACTACGCCGGGCAGGTCGCCGAGGAGATACGGCTCGCCCGCAAGGTCCTCGGCGACGACCCGCGCCCCGTGCGGACCGTCTTCGTCGGCGGCGGCACGCCCACGCTGCTCGACGCGGGCGACCTCGTGTCGATGCTCGGGGCGATCCGGGACGAGTTCGGGCTCGCCGACGACGCCGAGGTGACGACGGAGGCCAACCCGGAGTCCGTCGACCCCGCGTATCTCGCCACGCTGCGCGAGGGCGGCTTCAACCGGATCTCCTTCGGCATGCAGAGCGCCCGGCAGCACGTGCTGAAGATCCTCGACCGCAGCCATACGCCCGGGCGGCCGGAGGCGTGCGTCGCGGAGGCGCGGGCCGCCGGCTTCGAGCACGTCAACCTCGACCTGATCTACGGCACGCCCGGCGAGTCCGACGACGACTGGCGGGCCTCCCTCGACGCGGCGATCGGCGCCGGACCCGACCACATCAGCGCCTACGCGCTGATCGTCGAGGAGGGCACCCAGCTGGCCCGGCGCATCCGGCGCGGCGAGATACCCATGACGGACGACGACGCCCACGCCGACCGGTACCTGATGGCGGAGGACGTGCTCTCCGGAGCGGGCTTCCAGTGGTACGAGGTCTCCAACTGGGCCACCTCCGACGCCGGCCGCTGCCTCCACAACGAGCTCTACTGGCGCGGTGCCGACTGGTGGGGCGCCGGACCGGGCGCCCACAGCCACGTCGGCGGCGTCCGCTGGTGGAACGTGAAGCACCCGGGCGCGTACGCGGCGGCGCTGGGCTCCGGCAGGTCGCCGGGGGCCGGGCGCGAGGTCCTGTCGGACGAGGACCGGCGCGTGGAGCGGGTGCTCCTCGAGCTGCGGCTGCGGGAGGGCGTCGAGCTGGGACTGCTGAAGCCGGCGGGCCTGGCGGCGGCGGAGCGGGCGCTGGCGGACGGCCTGCTGGACGCCGCGCCGTACGCGGCGGGGCGGGCGGTGCTGACGCTGCGGGGCCGGCTGCTGGCCGACGCCGTGGTGCGGGACCTGGTGGACTAGGGCGCCGGCACCGCCGCCGCGCAGGGAGCCCAGGCGCGACAGGCGGGCGCCGTTCCGTTGTGCCCACCCGTTCCGCCCGGGGGTCCCCCCAGGCGGAGTCTGGGGGGGGAGGAACGACTGCCCACAACGGAACGGCGAGGGCCGGACAGACGCCCCCTACGGCGCCGTCACGAAATCGATCAGTTCCTCGACCCGGCCCAGCAGCTCCGGCTCCAGGTCCTTGTACGAGCGCACCCGCGACAGGATGTGCTGCCACGCCGCGCCCGTGTTCTCCGGCCAGCCGAGGGCGCGGCAGACGCCGGTCTTCCAGTCCTGGCCGCGGGGGACGGTGGGCCAGGCCGGGATGCCGAGGGCGGCGGGCTTCACGGCCTGCCAGACGTCGATGTAGGGGTGGCCGACGACGAGGACGTCGGGGGAGGAGACCCGGGCGGCGATGCGGGACTCCTTGGAGCCCTCGACCAGGTGGTCGACCAGGACGCCGAGGCGGGCGTCCGGGGCCGGGGCGAAGTCGGCGACGATGGCCGGCAGGTCGTCGACACCCTCCAGGTACTCGACGACGACGCCCTCGATCCGCAGGTCGTCGCCCCAGACGCGCTCCACCAGCTCGGCGTCGTGGCGGCCCTCGACGTAGATCCGGCCCGCCCTGGCGACCCGGGCCCGGGCGCCCGGGACGGCGATCGAGCCGGAGGCGGTACGGGTGGGGCGCGCCGGGCCGCCCGAGGAGGGGCGGACCAGGGTGACGACCCGGCCCTCCAGGAGGAAGCCGCGCGGTTCCAGAGGGAAGACCCGGTGCTTGCCGAAGCGGTCCTCCAGCGTCACCGTGCCCGCCTCGCAGCGGATCACGGCACCGCAGAACCCGGTCGTGACCTCCTCGACGACGAGGTCACGGTCCGCCGGGACCTCCGGCACGGGGGCCGATTTCTTCCAAGGAGGTGTCAGGTCCGGGTTGTAGCTGCGCATTTGGGGGACGCTACGACACCTCGAAGCGGCGTGCCAGTTCATCGCGCTGGCGTCGTACGAACGCCGCGTCCACCACCGCGCCGTGCCCCGGCACGTACACCGCCTCCTCGCCGCCCAGTGAGAGCAGCCGGTCGAGGGCGGCCGGCCAGCGGGTGGGGATGGCGTCCGGGCCCGCCTGGGGTTCGCCGGACTCCTCGACGAGGTCGCCGCAGAAGACCACCTCCGCGGCGCCGGGTACGAAAAGGGCCAGGTCGTGGCCCGTGTGGCCGGGGCCGACGTTCGCGAGGAGGACCTGGCGGCCGCCGAGGTCGAGGGTCCACTCGCCGGAGACGGTGTGCCGCGGGGCCACCAGCGCCTCGACGGCCTCCGCCGCGACCGCCTCGTCCACCCCCTGCCGTACCGAGTCCGCGCGCAGCTCGTCCGCCTCCCGCCGCAGCAGCGCGTCCACGCCCACCGCGCCGAACACCTCGGCCCCGGCGAAGACCGCCGTGCCGAGCACATGGTCGAAGTGCGGATGGCTGAGTGCGATGTGCGTCACCCTGCGGCCGCCCGTGAGAGCCGCCACATCCGCGTGGATCTCGGCGCCCTGCGCGAGCGTGGCGCCCGTGTCGTACAGCAGCACCGCGTCCCGCCCGGTCACCAGGCCCACCGTGGCGTCCCAGCCCGGCAGCCGGCGGCGCCCCACGCCCTCGCCGAGCCGCTCCCAGCCGTACGCTTCCCAGTCCGTTTCCATGGCGAGACGCTAACCGTTGCGTCGCCGTCAAGCCCGCCTCCTTGCCAGGAGCGATGTCCGCCGCCGTACACTGGCCGGGGGTTTCCTGGCACTCGGACAGGGCGAGTGCCAAAAGCGGAGCAACCGGAACCGGATCGACAGCTGGAGGTGCGCGCGATGCTCAGCGAACGCAGACTCGAGGTGCTGCGCGCCATCGTCCAGGACTACGTCGGGACGGAGGAGCCCGTCGGCTCCAAGGCGCTGACCGAGCGGCACCGGCTCGGGGTCTCGCCCGCCACCGTGCGCAACGACATGGCGGTCCTGGAGGAGGAGGGCTACATCGCCCAGCCCCACACCAGTGCCGGCCGCATCCCCACCGACAAGGGCTACCGCCTCTTCGTCGACCGACTGGCCGGCGTCAAGCCGCTGTCCACCCCCGAGCGGCGCGCCATCCACAACTTCCTCGACGGAGCCGTCGACCTCGACGACGTCGTCGGCCGCACGGTCCGGCTGCTCGCGCAGCTGACCCGGCAGGTCGCCGTCGTGCAGTACCCGTCGCTGACCCGTTCGACGGTCCGGCACGTGGAACTGCTGTCGCTCGCCCCCGCCCGGCTGATGCTCGTGCTCATCACGGACACCGGCCGGGTCGAGCAGCGCGTGATCGACTGCCCGGCGCCCTTCGGCGAGACCTCCCTCGCCGACCTGCGGGCCCGCCTCAACAGCCGCGTCGTCGGCCGCCGCTTCGCGGACGTGCCGCAGCTGGTGCAGGACCTGCCGGAGTCCTTCGAGGACAGCGAGGACCGCGGCACGGTGTCGACCGTGCTCGCGACCCTGCTCGAAACCCTGGTGGAGGAGCAGGAGGAGCGGCTCATGATCGGCGGCACCGCCAATCTGACCCGCTTCGGACACGACTTCCCCCTGACGATCAGGCCCGTCCTGGAGGCACTCGAGGAGCAGGTCGTGCTCCTCAAGCTGCTCGGCGAGGCCAAGGAGTCGGGCATGACCGTACGCATCGGGCACGAGAACGCCCACGAGGGACTGACGTCCACGTCGGTCGTCTCGGTCGGCTACGGTTCCGGCGGCGAGGCAGTCGCCAAACTCGGCGTGGTCGGACCGACCCGCATGGATTACCCCGGAACGATGGGAGCGGTACGCGCAGTGGCACGTTACGTCGGACAGATCCTGGCGGAGTCGTAAGTGGCCACCGACTACTACGCCGTACTCGGCGTTCGCCGCGACGCGTCGCAGGACGAGATCAAGAAGGCTTTCCGCCGGCTCGCCCGTGAGCTTCACCCGGACGTGAACCCGGACCCGAAGACTCAGGAGCGGTTCAAGGAGATCAACGCCGCTTACGAGGTGTTGTCGGACCCGCAGAAGAAGCAGGTCTACGACCTCGGCGGCGACCCGCTGTCCGCCTCCGGCGGCGGTGCCGGGGCCGGCGGCTTCGGCGCGGGCGGCTTCGGGAACTTCTCGGACATCATGGACGCCTTCTTCGGTACGGCGTCCCAGCGCGGCCCGCGCTCGCGCACCCGGCGCGGCCAGGACGCGATGATCCGCCTGGAGGTCACCCTCGACGAGGCGGCCTTCGGCACCACCAAGGACATCCAGGTCGACACGGCCGTCGTCTGCACCACCTGCTCCGGTGAGGGCGCCGCGCCCGGCACCTCCGCGCAGACGTGTGACATGTGCCGTGGCCGCGGTGAGGTCTCGCAGGTCACCCGGTCCTTCCTGGGCCAGGTCATGACCTCGCGCCCCTGCCCGCAGTGCCAGGGCTTCGGCACGGTCGTGCCGACCCCGTGCCCGGAGTGCGCCGGCGACGGCCGCGTGCGGTCCCGCCGTACGCTCACGGTCAAGATCCCGGCCGGTGTCGACAACGGCACCCGCATCCAGCTCGCGGGAGAGGGCGAGGTCGGCCCCGGCGGCGGCCCCGCCGGCGACCTGTACGTCGAGATCCACGAGATCCCGCACGAGACCTTCCAGCGCCGTGGCGACGACCTGCACTGCACGGTCACCATCCCGATGACGGCGGCCGCGCTCGGCACGAAGGTGCAGCTGCAGACGCTCGACGGCCTCGAGGACGTCGACATCCGCCCGGGCACCCAGTCCGGCCAGTCGATCCCGCTGCACGGCCGTGGCATCACCCACCTGCGCGGCAACGGACGCGGCGACCTCATCGTCCACGTCGAGGTGCAGACCCCGACGAAGCTCGACGCGGAGCAGGAGCGGCTGCTGCGCGAGCTGTCCAAGCTGCGCGGCGAGGAGCGCCCGCAGGGGCAGTTCCAGCCAGGACAGCAGGGGCTGTTCTCGCGCTTGAAGGATGCGTTCAACGGGCGCTGAGCCCAGGTACGCCGCTACTGAAGGGCGGCCCGCACCTCGTGCGGGCCGCCCCTTCGCGTATCGCCGCCGTACCGATTCGGCGCCGTCGCACCGGCATGGCACGATGCCTGCATGTCCACCGCTCTGAACGATCTCTCTCGGCATCCGATCGTGCAGGCCCCCATGGCGGGTGGCGCCTCCTGTCCCGAGCTCGTCGGTGCCGTGTGCGAGGCCGGCGCGCTGGGCTTCCTGGCCGGCGGGTACAAGACCGCGGGCGGGCTCTACCAGGAGATCAAGCAGGTGCGCGCGCTCACCGCGCGGCCGTTCGGGGTCAACCTGTTGATGCCGCCGGCCGGCCAGTCCGCGGATCCGGCGGCCGTCGAGGTGTACCGGCACCAGCTGGCCGGCGAGGCCACCTGGTACGAGACGGAGCTCGGTGACACCGAGCAGGGCCGGGACGACGGTTACGAGGCCAAGCTGGCGATCCTGCTCGACGACCCCGTGCCGGTCGTCTCCTTCACCTTCGGCTGCCCGGACCGCGACGCGCTGCACGCGTTCGCCCGGGTCGGTACGTACACGATCGTCACCGTCACCTCCGTCGAGGAGGCCCGGACGGCCGAGCGGGCCGGGGCCGACGCGATCTGTGTGCAGGGCACGGAGGCCGGCGGGCACCAGGGCACCCACCGGGACGATCCGGCGGACCTGCCCGGCGCCGGCAGCGGCCGCGGACTGCTTCCGCTGCTGACCGAGGTCCGCGAGGCCGTGCGGCTGCCGATCATCGCGACCGGCGGGATCATGCGGGGCCGCCAGATCGCCGCCGTGCTCGCGGCGGGCGCGGACGCGGCCCAGCTCGGCACCGCCTTCCTGGTCTGCCCCGAGTCCGGGGCGCATCCGCTGCACAAGCGCGCCCTGACCGATCCGCTCTTCACGCACACCGAGCTGACCCGGGCGTTCTCGGGGCGGCCGGCCAGGGGCCTGGTGAACCGTTTCATGCGCGAGCACGGGCCGTACGCACCCGCCGCGTACCCCGAGGTGCACCACCTCACGGCGCCGTTGCGCAAGGCCGCCGCGACCGCCGGGGACCCGCAGGGCATGGCCCTGTGGGCCGGGCAGGGCCACCGGCTGGCCCGGGAGCTGCCGGCCGGGCGGCTCGTCGAGGTCCTCGCCGAGGAACTCGCGGAAGAGCTCGCGGCCCTCGGTGCCGTCACCACGCCAGGCACCGGGCCGAGCAACAGGCCAGGCAGCACATCAAGCAACAGGCCGAGCAACAGGCCGAGCAACAGGTCGAGCAACAGGAGCACCCCGTGACCGCACCCGTCTTCGTCGTCGACGCCGTCCCCGCCGTCGGCGGGTTCCTCCTCGACGGGCCCGAGGGCCGGCACGCCGTCTCCGTGAAGCGCCTGCGCGCGGGGGAGGAGCTGGTGCTCACCGACGGGCGGGGTGTGTGGGCGCAGTGCGTGGTCGCCGCCGCCGAGGGCAAGGACCAGCTGACGGTCGAGGTCACCGCTGTCCACGAGGACCCGGAGCCCGCGCCCCGCATCACCGTCGTCCAGGCCCTGCCCAAGGGCGACCGCGGCGAACTGGCCGTCGAGACCATGACGGAGACCGGCGTCGACGCGATCGTGCCGTGGGCCGCGTCCCGCTGCATCACGCAGTGGAAGGGCGACCGAGGTCTGAAGGCGCTCGGCAAGTGGCGGGCCACCGCCCGCGAGGCCGGCAAGCAGTCGCGCCGCACCCGCTTCCCCGAGGTCGCCGAGCTGATGACGTCCAAGCAGGTCGCCGCGGTGCTCGCGGGCGCCGACTTCGCGGCCGTGCTGCACGAGGACCGCGACCACCCGAGCGGCGCGCTCGCGACGGCGGAGCTGCCCGGGAAGGGGTCGATCGTGCTCGTCGTCGGGCCCGAAGGGGGCGTGTCCCCGGTGGAGTTGGCGCTCTTCGAGGAGGCGGGCGCCCGGCCGTACCGGCTGGGGCACAGCGTGCTGCGCACGTCGACGGCGGGGACGGCGGCGGCGGCGCTGGTGCTCGGCCGTACCGGACGCTGGTCGTGAAGGGCCGGTGTCCGGCCCGCGTTGTCAGTCGGCCCCGATAGCATCTGATCGACATCGAGAGTGGCGTCGAGCGTGACGTCGACAGTGGCGTCGAGAGCGACGTCGACCGAGGCGAGGAGGCCCGGGCATGGCCGGAGAGCCGCAGAGCGACTGCCTGTTCTGCAAGATCGCGGCGGGGGAGGTCCCGGCGACGATCGTGCGCGAGACGGAGACGACGGTCGCGTTCCGCGACATAAACCCGCAGGCGCCCACGCACGTCCTGGTGATCCCGCGACGGCACTACCCGGACGCCGCGTCGCTCGCCGCCGCGGAGCCGATGGTCGCCGCGGACATACTGCGCGAGGCCGGTGAGGTCGCCGAGCAGGAGAAGATCGACGGCAGCGGATTCCGGATCGTCTTCAACACCGGTGCGGGCGCCGGCCAGACCGTCTTCCACGCCCATGCACACGTGCTCGGCGGCCGCGGCCTCAACTGGCCGCCCGGATAGGCCCGGACGGTCCCCTTGTCCGTACGTGAACTGGTCGTCCTCGGCACGGCCAGCCAGGTCCCGACCCGGCACCGCAACCACAACGGCTATCTGCTGCGCTGGGACGGGCAGGGCATCCTCTTCGACCCCGGCGAGGGCACCCAGCGGCAGATGCTGCGGGCCGGGGTCGCGGCGCACGACCTGAACCGGATCTGTGTCACGCACTTCCACGGGGACCACTCGCTGGGCCTGGCCGGGGTGATCCAGCGGATCAACCTGGACCAGGTCCCGCACCCGGTCACCGCGCACTACCCGGCGAGCGGGCAGCGCTTCTTCGAGCGGCTGCGGTACGCGACGGCCTACCGCGAGACGGTGCGGCTCGCCGAGGCGCCGGTCGCCGCCGACGGGCCGCTCGCGGTCACCGACGGATTCACGCTCGACGCACGCCGGCTCTCCCACCCCGTCGAGTCGTACGGCTACCGGCTCACCGAGCCGGACGGGCGCCGCATACTTCCGGCGCGCCTCGCCGCGCACGGCATCACCGGGCCGGACGTCGGCCGGATCCAGCGTGAGGGCGTTCTCGGCGGTGTCACGCTGGAGGACGTGAGCGAGGTGCGGCGCGGGCAGCGGTTCGCGTTCGTCATGGACACGCGGCTGTGTGACGGGGTGTACGAGCTCGCCGAGGGCGCCGACATGCTCGTCATCGAGTCGACCTTCCTCGACGAGGACGTCCAGCTCGCCGTCGACCACGGCCATCTGACCGCCGGTCAGGCCGCGGCGGTCGCGCGGGACGCGGGCGTACGGCACCTCGTGCTCACGCACTTCTCGCAGCGGTACGCCGATCCGGCGGAGTTCGAGCGGCAGGCGCGGGCGGCCGGGTTCGCGGGCGAGCTGACCGTCGCCCAGGATCTGATGAGGGTCCCCATGCCCAAGCGCTAGACGCCCGAGCGCCGGACGCCCGCGCGCCGGACGCCCAAGCGCCGGACGCCCAAGCGCCGGACGCTCACGCGCCGGACGCCCAAGTGCCAGATATTCGAGTGCCGGACGCCCGAGTGCCGGACGCCCGAGCGCCGGACGCCCGCGCGCCGGACGCCCACGCGCCGGACACCCACGCGCCGGACACCCGAGCGTCAGACCAGTACCACCCGCACGCGAGATCCAGGAAGCAGCACCACCATGCCGGTACCCAAGGCCGAACTCCACCTCCACATCGAAGGCACCCTCGAACCCGAGCTGGCCTTCGCGCTCGCCGAGCGCAACGGCGTCACCCTGCCGTACGCGGACACGGCCGCGCTGCGGGAGGCGTACAGCTTCAGCGACCTCCAGTCCTTCCTGGACCTCTACTACTCCCTCATGGCCGTGCTCCGCACCGCCGACGACTTCACCGACCTCGCCGACGCGTACCTCGCGCGCGCCGCCGCGCAGGGCGTACGGCACGCCGAGATCTTCTTCGACCCGCAGGCGCACGCCGTCCGCGGCGTCCCCATGGGTGTCGTCGTGGAGGGCCTCACGGCCGCGCTCGACCGCGCCGAGGAGCGCCACGGCATCTCCACCCGCCTCATCATGTGCTTCCTCCGCGACGAGTCCGCCGAGTCCGCGCTGGCCACCCTCGACGCGGCGAAGCCGTACCTCGACCGGATCACCGGCGTCGGCCTCGACTCGGCGGAGGTCGGGCACCCGCCGGCCAAGTTCCGCGCGGTGTACGAGGAGGCCGCGCGGCTCGGGCTGCGGCGCGTCGCCCACGCGGGCGAGGAGGGGCCCGCGGAGTACATCCGCGAGGCACTCGACGTGCTGGGCGTGGAGCGGGTGGACCACGGGCTGCGGTGCCTGGAGGACCCGGAGCTCGTGGACCGGCTGGTCCGCGAGCGGGTGCCGCTGACCCTGTGCCCGCTGTCGAACGTGCGGCTGCGCGCGGTCGACGTCCTGGAGCAGCACCCGCTGCGGCGGATGCTGGACGCGGGGCTGGTCGCGACGGTGAACTCGGACGACCCGGCGTACTTCGGCGGCTACGTCGGGGACAACTTCACCGCGGTGCGGGAGGCGCTGGGCCTGGCGCCGGAGCAGCTGCGGACGCTGGCCCGGAACTCGTTCCTGGCGTCGTTCCTGGAGGACGACGAGGAGCGGCGCGAGCGGTACCTGGCGGAGGTCGAGGCGTACGACTTCGGGGCGTAGCGGTCTTCGAGAGAGCGGGCGAGCGGGCGGGCCGGCGGGGCGCGGCGGGGCGGGCGGGACGTCTGCGCCGGGCCCCCGAGCACACGGGCGGCGCGACCGCTCGGGCGTCCCAGGAACCGAACCGGGAAATGAGACGGCGCCCGGTGATCCACCTGCGCGCGGCACCATGTGTAGCAAGCACCCGAGTGGGCGGAGACGGCGTTCATCCCCCGGGCGCGGAGTCGTCGCGTCCACCCCCCCCCACCCCCCCTTCGGGCACACTGTCCGGACCAGCACCACGTGCCGATCCGCCGCACCATGATCGGGGAGCCCGCCGTGACCGACCGCGACCGCGACCGCGAACGCCGCACCGACGTCGACCCGCTCGTGTGCCTGCGCGAGCCCACCGACCCGGACTGCGACGTCTTCCTCACCGGCACGGTCTTCCTCGACATCATCTTCACCGGCCTCGACAGCGCCCCCGTCCGCGGCACCGAGTCCTGGGCCCGCGGCATGGGCTCCAGCCCCGGCGGCGTCGCCAACATGGCCACCGCGCTCGCCCGGCTCGGCCTGCGCACCTCGCTCGCCGCCGCGTTCGGCGACGACCACTACGGCGAGTACTGCTGGGACGCCCTCGAGCAGGGCGAGGGCATCGACCTCTCGCTGTCGCGGACCGTGCCCGGCTGGCACTCGCCCGTCACCGTCTCCATGGCGTACGAGGGCGAGCGCACGATGGTCTCGCACGGCCACGCCGCCCCGCCGCTCGACGGTGCTCTGCCCGCCTACCCGCCGCACGCCCGCGCCGCCGTCGCCTCCCTCGTGCCCGGCCGCAGCGAGGAGTGGGTGGCCCGGGCCGCCCGCGGCGGGGCCAAGGTGTTCGCGGACGTCGGCTGGGACGACACGGGGCACTGGGACCTGGCCGGCCTGACCGACCTGGAGCACTGCGAGGCCTTCCTGCCGAACGCCGCCGAGGCCATGCGCTACACCCGCACCGACTGCCCGCGCGCCGCCGCCCGGGCGCTCGCGGACAAGGTCCGCTACGCCGTCGTCACCCTCGGTTCGGAGGGCGCCTACGCCGTGGACGGCGCCACCGGCGAGACCGCCGAGGTGCCCGCGATCCAGGTCGCCGCCCTCGACCCGACCGGCGCCGGGGACGTCTTCGTCGCCGGTTTCGTCACCGGCACCCTGGCCGGCTGGCCGCTCGCCGACCGGCTCGCCTTCGCCGGGCTGACGGCCGCGCTGTCCGTGCAGGAGTTCGGCGGCTCGCTGTCCGCGCCGACCTGGGGCGAGATCGCCGCCTGGTGGCAGCAGGTCCAGGGCCACGAGGGCCAGGACCCGGCCGCCCTGCGCGACCGCTACGCCTTCCTGGAGCGCCTCCTGCCGGTCCCGGCCCGCCCCTGGCCGCTCCGCCGCGCCGTCCCCACCATCGGCTTCCGCCCGGCGCCGGCCCCGTAAAAAGCGTTCAGGGTTGTCCGACCCGAGTCGTAGGCTTGGTATCCGAGAGGTTGTCGAGCAGCGAGAACCCTGCGACGGGAGGTATGTGCAGGCCACAGTGCCGGCCCATGACTCAGACACCCACAGCCCACGCCCCTGCGCCGGGGCAGGCACGCGCTCAGTTCACCGTCCCCGCGAAGCACCCGATGGTGATGGTCCTCGGATCCGGTGACGCCCTGCTGCGCGTGATCGAGGAGGCGTTCCCGTCCACGGACATCCACGTGCGGGGAAACCAGATCAGCGCCGTCGGCGACTCCAGTGAAGTCGCCCTGATACAGCGCCTGTTCGACGAGATGATGCTGGTGCTCCGCACCGGACAGCCGATGACGGAGGACGCCGTGGAACGGTCGATCGCCATGCTGCGGGAGGAGGACGGGGAGGCGGCGGCCGAGACGCCGTCCGAGGTGCTCACGCAGAACATCCTCTCCAGCCGTGGCCGCACCATCCGGCCCAAGACCCTCAACCAGAAGCGCTATGTCGACGCCATCGACAAGCACACCATCGTCTTCGGCATCGGCCCCGCCGGCACCGGCAAGACGTACCTGGCCATGGCCAAGGCGGTCCAGGCCCTGCAGTCCAAGCAGGTCACCCGGATCATCCTGACCCGGCCGGCCGTCGAGGCGGGCGAGCGGCTCGGCTTCCTGCCCGGCACGCTCTACGAGAAGATCGACCCGTACCTGCGCCCGCTGTACGACGCGCTGCACGACATGCTCGACCCGGACTCCATCCCCAAGCTGATGGCCAACGGGACGATCGAGGTCGCGCCGCTCGCGTACATGCGAGGCCGGACGCTCAACGACGCGTTCATCATCCTCGACGAGGCGCAGAACACGAACCCCGAGCAGATGAAGATGTTCCTCACCCGCCTCGGCTTCGACTCGAAGATCGTCATCACCGGTGACATCACCCAGGTCGACCTGCCCGGCGGCACGAAGAGCGGTCTGCGCCAGGTCCGCGACATCCTCGACGGGGTCCAGGACGTGCACTTCTCGACGCTCACGTCGCAGGATGTCGTCCGGCACAAGCTCGTCGGCCGTATCGTCGACGCGTACGAGCAGTACGACATCCGCAACGAGGGCAAGCGCGAGAGCCGGCACGACGGCCGCCGCGACGGCCGCCGTGAGGACCGTCGTGAGGACCGCAACGGGAAGTAGAAGCAACCGCACATGTCGATCGACGTCAACAACGAGTCCGGCACCGAGGTCGACGAGCAGGCGATCCTCGACATCGCCCGCTACGCGCTCGGGCGCATGCGCATCCACCCGCTCTCCGAGCTCTCGGTGATCGTCGTGGACGCCGAGGCGATGGAGCAGCTCCACATCCAGTGGATGGACCTGCCGGGCCCGACGGACGTCATGTCCTTCCCGATGGACGAGCTGCGCCCGCCGTCGAAGGACGACGAGGAGCCCCCGCAGGGCCTCCTCGGTGACATCGTGCTCTGCCCCGAGGTCGCCAAGAAGCAGGGCGACGAGGCCCCGACGCGGCACTCCATGGACGAGGAGCTCCAGCTGCTCACCGTCCACGGAGTGCTGCACCTGCTCGGCTACGACCACGAGGAGCCGGACGAGAAGGCCGAGATGTTCGGCCTCCAGGCCGCCATCGTGGACGGCTGGCGTGCGGAGAAGGGCCTGACCGGCCCGTCGCCGGCGCCGACCGTCTCCTGACCCGGACGGGACAGGACAGGTCCGTCCGTCATGAACGCACAACTGATCCTGGGCGCCGTCGCGCTAGTCGTCGTCGCGTGGCTCGCCGCCTGCGCCGAGGCCGGCATGGCCCGCGTCTCCAGCTTCCGCGCCGCCGAGGCCGTCCGCACCGGGCGGCGCGGCGCCGAGAAGCTGGCGCAGGTCGCCTCCGACCCGACCCGCTATCTCAACGTGGCGCTGCTCGTCCGTGTCGCCTGCGAGACGGCGGCCGGCGTCCTCGTCACGTACGCCTGCCTCGAGGCCTTCCCGGAGACCTGGCAGGCGCTGCTCGTCGCCATCGCCGTCATGGTGCTCGTCTCGTACGTCGCCGTCGGCGTCTCGCCGCGCACCATCGGCCGCCAGCACCCGCTGAACACGGCGACGGCAGCCGCGTACGTGCTGCTGCCGCTGGCCCGCATCATGGGCCCGATCCCGCAGCTGCTCATCCTCATCGGCAACGCGGTGACGCCGGGCAAGGGCTTCCGGAAGGGCCCGTTCGCCTCCGAGGCCGAGCTGCGGGCGATGGTCGACCTCGCCGAGCAGGAGTCGCTGATCGAGGACGAGGAGCGCCGCATGGTGCACTCGGTCTTCGAGCTCGGCGACACCCTCGTCCGCGAGGTGATGGTGCCCCGCACCGACCTCGTCGCCATCGAGCGCTACAAGACCGTCCGCCAGGCCCTCACCCTCGCGCTGCGCTCCGGCTTCTCCCGGATCCCGGTGACCGGTGAGAACGAGGACGACATCGTCGGCATCGTGTACCTGAAGGACCTGGTCCGCAAGACGCACATCAACCGCGACGCCGAGGCCGACCTGGTGTCCACCGCGATGCGCCCGGCGGCCTTCGTGCCCGACACCAAGAACGCCGGCGACCTGCTGCGAGAGATGCAGCAGGAGCGCAACCACGTCGCCGTCGTCATCGACGAATACGGCGGCACGGCCGGGATCGTCACCATCGAGGACATCCTGGAGGAGATCGTCGGTGAGATCACCGACGAGTACGACCGGGAGCTGCCGCCCGTCGAGGAGCTCGGCGACGAGCGCTACCGGGTCACCGCCCGCCTCGACATCGGAGACCTCGGCGAGCTCTACGGCTTCGGCCCGGACGAGTACGACGACGAGGACGTCGAGACGGTCGGCGGACTGCTCGCCAAGGCCCTCGGCCGGGTGCCGATCGCCGGCGCCAACTCGGTCGTCGAACTCCCCGACGGGCGTACCCTGCGGCTCACTGCGGAGTCCCCGGCCGGCCGCCGGAACAAGATCGTGACCGTGCTCGTCGAACCGGTCGGCACCGCCGGCCCCGAGGAGGGAACCGAGTCGTGACGCCCGACCAGCTGCGCGCCTTCTGCCTGGACTTCAACGACGCGACGGAGGAGTTCCCCTTCGGGCCCGACGTCTCCGTCTTCAAGGTGGCCGGGAAGATGTTCGCGCTGTCCTGGCTGGACGGCGACCCGCTCACGGTCAACCTCAAGTGCGACCCGGACGACGCCGTACGGCTCCGCGAGGAGTACCCGGCGATCGCCCCCGGCTACCACATGAACAAGCGGCACTGGAACACGGTGAACGTGGGAGAGCTCCCGGACCGGATGGTCCGGGAGCTCGTCGAGGACTCGTACGACCTGGTGGTCGCCGGGCTTCCGAAGGCGGTACGGCTCCGGCTCGACCGGCCGTAGCTCACTTCGAGCGCCGCAGGCCGAGCGCCACCAGGGCCGCCGTCACCAGGACGATCGCCGCGTCCAGACCGAGGACCGTGCGCACGCCCCCGTACAGGCTGTCGCCGGTGGTGGCGAGGACGCCGAGCAGCGGGATGCCGACGGTGAGACCGACCTGCTGGGTCGTGGTCACCAGACCGGTGGCCAGGCCCTGCTCCTCGTCCGGGACGCCGGAGGTGACGGTCACGCCGTACGAGATGATCGCGCCCAGGTGGCACATCGAGGCCAGCGAGACGGCGACCGTGGCCACGACGGCGCCCGAGTCGGCGCCGATGACGAGCAGACCCGCCGTGAGCACGCCCTGGCCGGTCAGGCCGAGGACCAGGGTGCGGCGGGCGCCGATCCGGCCGATGACCTTGGCGGCGAAGGAGCCGGCGAGGACCGACAGGGCGCCCTGCACACCGAAGACCAGACCGGTCTGGAAACCGGACAGGCCCAGCGTCTCCTGCAGGTAGAGAGTCAGGACGAAGACGACCGTCGACATCATCGCGAAGGTGATCAGCCCGCCCAGATTGCCGAAGGCGACCGTGCGCCGCTTCAGCATCGGCAGCGAGACGAGCGGGGCGGCGTGCCGGGACTCGACGATCACGAAGGCGACCAGCAGGGCCACGCCCGCCACGAGGGTGACCAGGACGTCCGCGCCGCCGAAGCCGCGCTGGGCCGCCGTCGACAGCGAGTAGATCAGCGACAGCAGACCGGCGGTGACGGTCACCGCGCCCGGCACGTCCAGGCGGGGCCGCTCGGGGGTCCGGGACTCGGGCAGCAGGCCCGGGGCGAAGGGCAGCACGAGCGCGCTGAACAGGGCCAGCAGACCCATGGTGGAGCGCCAGCCGAAGGTGTCGGTCATGACGCCGCCGAGGACCATGCCGATGGTGAAGCCGAGCGACAGGATGGTGCCGGAGATGCCGAGCGCCCGGTCGCGCTGCGGGCCCTCGGGGAAGGTCGTGGTCAGCAGCGCCATGCCGGTCGGCACGATCATCGCCGCGCCCAGGCCCTGCAGCGCGCGGCCGGTGAGGAAGGCGGCCGGGTTCCAGGCGAAGGTGGCGAGCAGCGAGGCCGCGCCGAAGAGCGCGAGGCCGGTGAGGAACAGCTTCTTGCGCCCGTACAGGTCGCCGATCCGGCCGGAGAGCAGCAGGAAGCCGCCGGACGGCAGGGCGAAGGCGGTGACGGCCCACTGGAGGGCGGCGGGGCTGAGGCCGAGGTCGGCGCCGAGCACGGGCAGGGCCACGTTCAGGACGGAGAAGTCCAGCGACACCATGAACTGGGCGGCGCACAGCACGATCAGGATGAGCCGGGCGCGGCCGTCGAGCGCGGGGGCCGGGGCCGGGGGCGGTGCGATCTCGGTGGGGGAAGCCTCGGGGGAGGAGGTAGCGGTTGCCATGGCCACGACTCTCGTGGCTCGGGAATGTCCGTGGGGAGCGGGTACTTATGCTGGTGGTCGTACCACCAGCCAGCACGACACAGTCACGACCAGGCACCACCACGTATCCAGGGGGAGGACGTACACGTGGCCACGGCACTGGAGAGCACGGACGGAAAGGCGCACCGACTCGCCGAACTGCGCGAGTTCCTGATGAGCCGTCGGGCCCGGGTCAGCCCCGCCGAAGCGGGCCTGCCGGACGGCGGCGCCCGACGCCGCACGCCCGGACTGCGCCGCGAGGAGGTCGCCGTCCTCGCGGGGGTCGGCGTCTCCTGGTACCAGTGGCTCGAACAGGGCCGCGACATCACCGTCTCCCCGCAGGTCATCGACTCCGTCGCCCGCGTGCTGCGGCTCAGCCCGGCCGAGCGGCGCCACCTCTACGTCCTGGCGGGCCTCAACCCGCCGGCGCCCGAGACCGCGCCCGAGGACCGGGACATGTGCCACGGGCTGCGCCGCCTCATCGACACGTGGATGCCGTTCCCCGCGCACATCATGGACGTGTACTGGAACACGGTCATGTACAACGACGCGGCGGCCATCGTGCTCGGCATGCGGCCGGAGATCGTGCAGAACTGCCTGATCGCCTTCTTCACCGATCCGCTGTACCGCACGCGGTCGAAGTCCTGGGAGGAGATCGCGCCGCAGGTCGTCGCCCAGTTCCGCGCCGCCTGCTCGGAGCACCCGGAGGACGACGGCTTCCGTGAGGTGATCGAGGAGGCGAGGGCGGCGAGCCCCGAGTTCGCCGAGCTGTGGGACCGGCAGGACATCCGGCCCGGCGGCCTCAACCGCAAGGAGCTGGAGCACCCGCTCGTCGGCCCGCTCTTCGTCGAGGCCACCCAACTGCGCGTGCCCGCTCGCCCCGACCTGGTGATCGTGCTGCACACGCCGCTCGCGGAGGCGGACACGGCGGCGAAGCTGGAGTGGCTGGTGTCGCCGGAGGGGCGGCGCGGGGCGATGTACCCGGTGGCGGGCTGAGGGGCCCGGGGGAGTCGGGCCGCCACGGGGGAGGCGGCGGTACGGGGGGAGCCCGGTACGGGGGAGGCGGCGGTACGGGGACGGCGGCCTCCGGGGTGAGTCGGCGGAACGGGGACCTCGACGAAGCGGTGTCAGAGACTCCGGATATCCTCTCGCCGCACGTCACCGCAGGACGCGGCCGTGCCCACCCCTGCCGCCTCACCCTCAAGGGCTTCGCACCATGCGTACGCGTTTCTCCCGCGGCCTGTCGGCCGCCCTCGCCGTCTCCGCGCTCTCGCTGACCGCCGCCTGTGGTGGCGGCGACTCCGACGGCGCCAAGAAGGACGGCGCCGACAAGCCGGCCGCCTCCGCCTCCGCGTCGGCCACCTCCGCC
Source organism: Streptomyces sp. NPDC101160 (assembly GCF_044768205.1). NCBI lineage: Bacteria > Bacillati > Actinomycetota > Actinomycetes > Kitasatosporales > Streptomycetaceae > Streptomyces > Streptomyces sp. NPDC101160. Next base: position 314,464 of record NZ_JBIWPJ010000005.1, read on the forward strand.
GCGCCGCAGCCGGCCGGCCCGCTGACCGACGCCCAGATGAAGGCCGCCGCGCTCGACGCCAAGGACCTGCCGGCGGGGTGGAAGGCCGGCAAGGTGGAGAAGGGCCCGGCCTTCGGAAAGGCCGACAAGCCCGAGTGCGTGGCGGTCACCGACCTGTTCGCCTCGGCCGTCAAGGGCGCGACGACCGGCGCGGACCTCCACTTCACGCAGGGCAAGAACACCACGCTCGACCAGCAGGTCCTGACCTTCCCGGGCGCCGGCGCCGCCGACTTCGCCAAGGCCGTCGGCGCGGCCGCCGACGGCTGCACCTCCTTCAACGCCACGGCCGAGGGCATGAAGCTGAAGGGCACGGTCAAGAAGCTGACCGCCCCGGCCGGTGCCGAGGAGGCGCACGCGATCCGCGTGACGGTCGCCATGCCCGACATGGGCTACCAGACGCAGGTCGACCTCCTGGTCGCCCGCCAGGGCAGCGGCGTGACCCGCATCGCCTTCGACCCGGCGAACGACGCCACCGGCCACAAGGACTTCGACGCCCTCGCCAAGGCGACGGTCGAGAAGTTCGCCAAGGCCGCTCAGGGCTGAGACCCGGCCCCGTGGCCGCCCCGCCCCGACCTATCCTCGGATCATGACACTCAACCGCGAGCACGACGACCTCGGCGCCGAGGACCTCAAGATCATCACGCTGGCGCGCAGCGCCCGCGCCCGCAACGGAGTGCCGGAGGGCGCGGCGGTACGGGACGAGACGGGGCGCACCTACGTCGCCGGCACCGTCGAGCTCGACTCGCTCAAGCTGAGCGCGCTCCAGACGGCGGTCGCCATGGCCGTCGCCAGTGGCGCCCAGTCGCTTGAGGCCGCGGCGGTCGTCTCCACCGCGGAGGTCGCCTCGGAGGCGGACCGCGCGGCGGTACGGGACCTGGGCGGGCCCGAGACCCCGGTGCTGCTCGCCGGCCCCGACGGGCGGCTGCGCGAGGCGGTCACCGCGGGCTGAGCGGATGACGGTGTGACGGGAGAGGCCCGGTGCTCGACGAGCGCCGGGCCTCTCGTGGTACCGCTCCCGCACGGCCCTTGTGCTCTTGTGAAGAATGCGCGTCAATAGCACCGGTCCGCATGATGGACCGTCAGAAACACGCCGTCAGGGGCGTGTCATCCACGCAGTGCCCGCACCCCTGCGTTCGTCATCGGAAGGGGTACGACCTCGCCATGAGAAGCAGAAGCAGCTTAGGAATCGTCGCGGTGCTGTCCGGGGCGCTCGCCGCCGCCGGGCTCGCCTTCGCGCCGGGTGCCGCCGCCGTCTCGCCGGGCTCGGCCACGGCGACGTACGACTGCGGGTCGTGGGGCGGTGGCGGTGCCACCCTCACCGCCACGCAGAGCGGCACGGCCGCGACCATCACCCTCACCTCCGCCGTGAAGACGCCGATCGCCGTCGGCGCCGACCAGATCAGCGCCAGCCTGACGATGGCCAAGGCCGGCGGCGGCACCCGGGTCTTCACCGGCAAGAAGAACCCGCCGCTCGCCGCGAACCAGTCGGTGACGATCGGCCCGCTCAGCGGGACGGTCGCCTCCGGTGACAGCCTCAACTCCTACTTCGCGGGCACCGCGCTCAAGATGGTGATCTTCGGCGTCACGGTGAACTGCGACGCGCTCACCTCGCAGTCGCCCGGGCCCTTCGTGTTCAGCTGAGCCCTCTCGGCTGGGCCTCGCCCCGCATGTCCGACCGGTACCGCCGAGTGCGGTACCGGTCCTTGCTGCGTTCGAACACCCCTGACCTGGGAAAATGCATCAAATGTGCCGATCTTGACAGTATCTGATGGGCCATCAGTCGGTGCATTTCGATTCCATTGACTTCTCTCGGCCCGCGGCCGTCAATGGCGCCCTCTCATCTCCCTCAGGAGGGGCCCACATGCTCTTCACACCACGAAGACGGCGCCGCTGGACCGCCGTCCTCGGCGCCACCGCGCTCGCCGTCACCGCGGGCGGCGCGCTCGCCGCCCCGGCCGGCGCGGCCGGCACCGCCTCCCAGGCCGTGGACTTCGCCACCCACTGCGTGCCGCCGCCGATCGCGGGCATCCCGCCCATCGACGGCACCACCACCGCGCAGATCACGGTCGACAACGCCGCGCCCAAGGTCGGCGACACGGTCACCGTCACCTACACGGTCACCAAGCCCGCCGCCTCCAACCCGGTGGACCTCCAGCTCCCGGCCGACATCATGACGCCGAGCGGCAAGGTCGCCCTCGGCGGCGCCCAGAGCGGCGCGGTCACCGTCACCGGCGAGAAGAAGAACCCGCCCGTCCCCGGCAAGGGCGCCTTCCCGGCGTTCTCCATGAAGGGCACCTTCACCGTGACCGCGCCCGGCGCGATCACGCTCTCGCCCGGCGACTACAACATCCACACCTCGTACCTGATGGAGCTGGACACCCCCTGCACCGTCAGCAACCCGCCCGCGCCCGTCTCCGAGACGGTCACCGCCGCCCCGCAGCCCGGCGCCAACGAGCGCGCTCTCCAGCTCGACAACGCCTCCGGCGCGCCGGGTGTCCGGGTCACCGTCTCCGGTGCCAAGTTCACCCCGCTCACCGAGGTCACCGTCGTCGGCCGGGCCGGCGCCGCCGAGACCGCCGACCGGATGACGGTGACGACGGACAGCGAGGGCGGTTTCGCCGCGCGCCTGAAGGTCACCGACAAGGCGACCACCGGGATCGTGGCGTACGAGGGCGCGGCCTGGGACCCCGACAAGGGCGCCGGCCCGGTCGCGTACCAGGTCATCGACGACACCCCGGCCCCGCCGAACAGCCAGAAGATCACCGCCACGGTCAAGGCGGGCACGCTGTCGATGACCCAGGCCGGTGACGCCGTCCAGCTCTCGGCCGTCGACTTCGGCCAGGGCGGCGCGGCCACCGGCGCGCTGCAGACGGTCACGGTCAAGGACTTCCGCGGCGGCCCCGCGGGCTGGTCCCTGACCGGCAAGGTCACCGACTTCACCGGACCCGGCGGCGCGTCCGTCGGCGCCGGGAAGCTCAGCTGGACCCCGGCCTGCGCCACCAGGGCCGGCAGCCCCAGCACCTGCGTCCCCGGCAGCGCCGGCCCCGTCGGCAGCGCCGGCGCGACCCTCGCCTCCACGCCCAACGGCACGCTCACGGGCGGCGAGTTCACCGTCGACGCGGGGCTCTCCCTCGACGTCCCGGCGTTCACCGCGCCGGGCTCGTACGCGGGCGTGCTGACGCTGACGCTGTCCTGACCGACACGAGAGAACCGAGCCAAAGGGGTCCGCACCCGTGCGCAAGCCGTACGTCCTCCTCCGGAACGTCCTGAACGTCCTGGCCGTTCTGGGCGCCGCGCTCCTGCTCGGCGCCCGGAACGCGCCCTCGGCCTCCGCCGCCGAGAACGGCGAATGGGCCGTCTACCCCGCCGCCTCCCGCCTCGGCAGCCGCCCGTACTTCTATCTCTCCGCCGACCCCGGGACCACCGTCACCGACCAGGTCACCGTCGCCAACAAGACCGCCGCCCCGCTCACCTTCCTCCTCTACGGCGCCGACGCCTACAACACCGAACGCGACGGCGGCTTCGCCGTGCGCACCCGGCAGGAGCGGCAGACCGGCGCCGGAGCCTGGATCAGGCCCGCCCGGGACCGGGTCACCGTGCCGCCGCGGTCCGCCGTCACCGTGCCGTACACGCTCACCGTGCCCGCCGACGCCGAGCCCGGCGACCACCCCGGCGCCGTCGTCGCCCTCGACGAGCGGATCACCAAGGGCGGCGCGGGCGCCGTCGCGCTCGGCGTGCAGCGGGCGGTCGGCGCTCGGGTCTATCTGCGGGTCGGCGGCCCGACCGTGCCGGCGCTCGCCGTCGAGGACGTCACCCTCGACCAGGACCGGCCGCTCGTCCCCGGCACCCGGACGAGCACCGCCGTCGTCTCGTACACCCTCCACAACCGCGGCAACGTCACCCTGAACCCGAAGGTCGCCATCGAGGCCCGGGGCCTCTTCGGCCGGACCCTGCTCTCCCGCGACCTGGACCGGCTGCCGGCCGAGCTGCTGCCCCGGCAGAAGATCCGGCTGACCGAGCGGTGGAGCGGATCGCCGCAGCTCGACTGGGGTGAGGTCACGCTGACGGCGACCGCGAAGGACGTCCGCGAGTCGGCCGGCGTGTCGTTCCTGGCGCTGCCCTGGCTGCCGCTCACGGTGCTCGCCACCGGCGCCGCCGGAGGCGCCGTCGCCCTCCGGATCCGTCGCCGCGCGGCGCCGGGGGCGGACTGAGTACGTGAGGAGGGCGCGCATCGGGGACAATGGCCCCCATGAGCGTTCGCACCCCCGAGACCGATGAGAACACCGCCCCCCACCGGGCGGGCTTCGCCTGCTTCGTCGGGCGCCCCAACGCGGGCAAGTCCACCCTGACGAACGCTCTGGTCGGCCAGAAGGTGGCCATCACCTCCAACCGGCCGCAGACCACCCGGCACACCGTCCGCGGCATCGTGCACCGCCCGGACGCCCAGCTGGTCCTGGTCGACACCCCCGGCCTGCACAAGCCGCGCACGCTGCTCGGCGAGCGCCTGAACGACGTCGTGCGCACCACCTGGGCCGAGGTCGACGTGATCGGCTTCTGCCTGCCCGCCGACCAGAAGCTCGGCCCCGGCGACCGCTTCATCGCCAAGGAGCTCGCCGAGATCAAGAAGACGCCCAAGGTCGCGATCATCACCAAGACCGACCTGGTCGACTCCAAGACCCTCGCCGAGCAGCTGATCGCCATCGACCAGCTCGGCAAGGAGCTGGGCTTCGAGTGGGCGCAGATCGTGCCCGTCTCGGCCGTCGGCAACAAGCAGGTCCAGCTCGTCGCCGACCTGCTCATCCCGCTGCTGCCGGAGTCCCCGCCGCTCTACCCGGAGGGCGACCTCACCGACGAGCCCGAGATGGTCATGGTCGCGGAGCTGATCCGCGAGGCCGCGCTCGAAGGCGTACGGGACGAGCTGCCGCACTCCATCGCGGTCGTCGTCGAGGAGATGATCCCGCGCGAGAACCGCCCGGCGGACCGGCCGCTGCTCGACATCCACGCCAACGTGTACATCGAGCGGCCCAGCCAGAAGGGCATCATCATCGGCCCCAAGGGCAAGCGCCTGAAGGAGGTCGGGACGAAGTCCCGCAAGCACATCGAGGCGCTGCTCGGGACCCCGGTCTTCCTCGACCTGCACGTGAAGGTCGCGAAGGACTGGCAGCGGGATCCCAAGCAGCTGCGGAAGCTCGGCTTCTAGTCCCCTCGGGGGCCGGCCCTCGGGGGGCCGGGCGCCTTCCCCCTTCGGGGGCTAGGCGCCTTCCTTCAGGACGAGCTGGATCAGCTCGCGCTGTTCGTCGGTGAGGTGCGGGTCCGCGCACTTCACCGTCTGGCCGTCGATCGTGATCTCATAGGCGAAGCCGTCGGGGACGCCGCGGGTCTGCGGCGGCGGCGGTGCGGTGAGGGTCCGCTGGGCCAGGTCCCGCAGACGCCGGTCGTCGGGCCGGCCGTCGGTGTCCACCTCCGCGTCCTTCTCGATGCCCGCGAAGCCCCCTGTGCGTACGACGCGAATTCTCATGGGGCCTGTCTACCGCAGGCTCAGCTGGTCGGCACGCCGACCGCCGACCAGGCGTCCCGCACGGCCTTGACCTCTTCGCCCTCGTTGTAGCGGGCCTTCGCCGCCGCGACCGTCGCCGCCGCGAAGTCCGCGAACTTCGCCTCCTCGTCCAGCGTGCCGCCGGTCAGGACGTCGTACCAGATCTGTCCGGCCCGTTCCCACGCGTTCCCGCCGAGCGCCGTGGCGACCAGGTAGAAGGCGTGGTTCGGGATGCCCGAGTTGATGTGGACGCCGCCGTTGTCGGAGTGCGTACGGACGTAGTCGTCCATCGTCGCGGGCTGCGGGTCCTTGCCGAGTTCGTCGTCGTCGTACGCCGTGCCCGGGGCCTTCATGGAGCGCAGCGCCACGCCCCGGTCGATGGCGGGGCCGAGCAGCCCCTCGCCGATGAGCCAGTCGGCCTGGTCGGCCGTCTGGCCGAGCGCGTACTGCTTCACCAGCGAGCCGAAGACGTCCGACACGGACTCGTTGAGCGCGCCCGACTGTCCGTAGTAGGCGAGGTTCGCGGTGCTCTGGGTGACGCCGTGGGTGAGCTCGTGGCCGATGACGTCGACCGAGACGGTGAAGTCGACGAAGAGCTGGCCGTCGCCGTCGCCGAACACCATCTGCTCGCCGTTCCAGAAGGCGTTGTCGTACTTCTCGTCGTAGTGGATGCTCGCGATCAGCGGCATGCCGTTGCCGTCGATCGACGCGCGGCCGTAGACCTTCTCGTAGAGGTCGTAGGTGGCGCCGAGGCCCGCGTAGGCCCGGTTGCCGGTGGCGTCGGCGGTCGGCTGCCCGCCCTCGTCCTGGATCTTGACGCCCGGCAGGTCGGTGCCGTTCCGGGCGTCGTAGATCGTGCGGCGGACCCCGGTGGCCGCGGCCGGCGCGAGGGGCGGGGCCAGCCGGCGGGCGGTGCGCTGCCCGGCGTCGGCCACGAGGGTCCGCCGGGCGGCCTCGGCGAAGGCGGGATTGGCGGACCGTGCGAGCCGCTCCAGGATGTGCGGCGGGACGATCGAGCAGAAGACAGACGAGTGGGGAGTCATTGCAGCAATGTGGCACTGCGTGGTGCCGGTGTCACGACCTGCGACGGCGATTGGCGAAATGGAGTGATGGGTCACCTTTTCTGCTTGACGGCGACGCCGTCCCGCATACTGAAACGGGACGTCCGCCTCCGCCGCACCTGGGCTACAGTGACGCACATCATGCGTTTCGGGCTGCTTCTCCTTAGCTGCCGCGGCGAGGGCCTGTAGTCGTAGGCCGACCCCCTCCCCGCGGGTTTCGGTGTTGCGTTCGACAGTCGGCCGTCCGTTTCCAAGGACCTCCGAGGAGCCCTACGCAATGTCCCAGTCGACCTTCAACAGCCGACCGACGCCCATCACCACCGCGACGCACACGCAGCAGCCGTCCGGGATGCCCGTCCACAAGTACGGGCAGTACGAGGCCGTCGACATCCCGGACCGCACCTGGCCCGACCGGCGCATCACCAAGGCCCCGCGCTGGCTGTCCACCGACCTGCGCGACGGCAACCAGGCCCTGATCGACCCGATGTCCCCGGCCCGCAAGCGCGAGATGTTCGACCTGCTGGTCCGTATGGGCTACAAGGAGATCGAGGTCGGCTTCCCGTCCTCCGGCGAGACCGACTTCGCGTTCGTGCGCTCGATCATCGAAGAGGGCGCGATCCCGGACGACGTCACCATCTCCGTACTGACCCAGGCCCGCGAGGACCTGATCGAGCGGACCGTGGAGTCCCTGAAGGGCGCCAAGCGGGCCACCGTGCACCTGTACAACGCGACCGCGCCGACCTTCCGCCGCGTCGTGTTCCGGGGTTCGAAGGACGACATCAAGCAGATCGCCGTCGACGGCACGCGCCTGGTGATGGAGTACGCGGAGAAGCTGCTGGGCCCGGAGACCACCTTCGGCTACCAGTACAGCCCGGAGATCTTCACCGACACCGAGCTGGACTTCGCCCTGGAGGTCTGCGAGGCGGTCTGCGACGTGTGGCAGCCCGGCCCCGGCCGCGAGATCATCCTGAACCTGCCCGCCACCGTGGAGCGCTCGACGCCGTCCACGCACGCGGACCGCTTCGAGTGGATGTCCCGCAACCTGACCCGCCGCGAGTACGTGTGCCTGTCCGTGCACCCGCACAACGACCGCGGTACGGCGGTGGCGGCGGCCGAGCTGGCGATCATGGCCGGCGCCGACCGCATCGAGGGCTGCCTGTTCGGGCAGGGCGAGCGGACCGGCAACGTCGACCTGGTCACCCTGGGCATGAACCTGTTCAGCCAGGGCGTCGACCCGCAGATCGACTTCTCGCAGATCGACGAGATCCGCCGGACCAGCGAGTACTGCAACCAGATGGAGGTCCACCCGCGCCACCCCTACGCGGGCGACCTGGTCTACACCGCCTTCTCCGGCTCCCACCAGGACGCCATCAAGAAGGGCTTCGACGCCATGGAGGCCGACGCGGCCGCCCAGGGCAAGACCGTCGACGAGATCGAGTGGGCCGTCCCGTACCTGCCGATCGACCCGAAGGACGTCGGCCGCTCCTACGAGGCCGTCATCCGCGTCAACTCGCAGTCCGGCAAGGGCGGCATCGCGTACGTCCTGAAGAACGACCACAAGCTGGACCTGCCGCGCCGCATGCAGATCGAGTTCTCGAAGATCATCCAGGCGAAGACCGACGCCGAGGGCGGCGAGGTCACGCCGAAGGAGATCTGGTCGGTCTTCCAGGACGAGTACCTGCCCGCCACGGACGCGGACAACGCCTGGGGCCGCATCCAGCTGCGCTCCGGCCAGTCGACCTCCGACACGGACGGCACCGACACGCTGACCGTCGAGGCCGTCGTGGACGGCGTCGAGACTGTCCTGACCGGCTCCGGCAACGGCCCGATCTCCGCCTTCTTCGCCGCGCTGCAGGCGGTCGGCGTGGACGCCCGCCTGCTGGACTACCAGGAGCACACGATGAGCGAGGGTGCGTCCGCGCAGGCCGCCTCGTACATCGAGTGCGCCATCGACGGCAAGGTCCTGTGGGGCATCGGCATCGACGCGAACACGACGCGCGCCTCGCTGAAGGCCGTCGTGTCGGCGGTGAACCGCTCGGCGCGCTGACGCCCGCTTCGTGAGCCGCCCCGCACCCCTTCCGAGGGGTGCGGGGCGGCTCGGTCGTTGGGGTGCGTCAAGATCGCGCGCTCCTCCTCGGCGGCCGTCCCGGCCCCGCCCCTTCGTCCACCCCGGAGGGTGATCTCGCCACGACCGGTTCGTCCGTCGGACCTGGGCTGACCGGTGCCGGCGCGGCGGCCGTCCTGGCCGGCGGCGGCCTTCTGGCCTTCGTGAAGCGCCGTAAGCGGGCCTCCTGACGCCCGGCGGAGGCCGGCCGGCGTCCCTTCCGGAGCTCGGCGGGTCTCGGCCATCTCCTTGGCGTTCTGCTGACGAGGTGCTGACGCCACATCACCGATGTGGCTAACATCACGCCAACGCCGGCAGCGACGCCGGCGCGTCGAAGGAGGTGCGGCGTGCGATCTGCGCGGAAGTCTCGTGACCGGAGCCTGGTTCTCTGCGGGATCCGGACCTCCTGGAACACGATCGGCGACGGCGAGTTCTTCTGCGAGGAGTGCGGCGGCGACCGCAACTACCGGCGCCGCACCGGCCGCCGCCGGTTCGCCCTCCTGGGCGTACCGCTGCTGCCGCGCGGCCACGCGGGCCCGGTCGTGGAGTGCGCCGCCTGCCACACCCACTTCGGTACGGACGTGCTCACGCATCCGACGACCAGCCGCTTCTCGGGCATGCTCCGCGACGCCGTGCACACCGTCGCCCTCGCCGTCCTTGCCGCGGGCGGCACCTCGTCCCGCACCGCCGTCGACACCGCCGCCACGGGCGTCCGGGCCGCCGGATACGCGGACTGTACGGCCCTCCAGCTCGTCGAACTGGTCGAGGCGCTCGCCGCCGACACGGGCCGCTTCCTGCCGGACGTCAGCAGCGGGGGAGCGGCCCTCGCCATCGAACTCCACGAGGCCCTCGAACCCCTCTCCCCGCACCTCGCCGCCGCCGGCCGCGAATCGATCCTGCTGCAGGGCGCCCGCATCGCCCTGGCGGACGGGCCCTACACACCCGCCGAGCGCGAGGTGCTGGGCACGGTGGGCAACGCGCTGGCGCTGTGCCCGGACGACACGGCGAGGCTGCTGGCGACGGCGCGGAAGGTGGGCTGACGGAGGAGACGGGGTCGGGCGGGCCGGCGCGGCATGGGCCGGCCCGGTCTGGCCAGGCCCGGCCTGACCGGTCCTGACGGTTCTCGGCCGGCCGGGTGGGCTGGGGGGTGGTCGGTACACGGCGAGGGCTGTGCAGGGGCGTCTTCCCGGCCGGCGTCCGGAAGGGGAGCGATCAGGCCGGTACGGCGCCCAGGCGGGTGAAGGCCGCGCGGGCGGCAGTCAGTTCGGCGGTCGCGGCCGGGTCGGCCGCCGCGAGCCGCATCCGTACCCGCGCCGCCTCGTACGGCACCCGCAGCTCCAGCCACAGCGCGAGTGCGCGCCGCAGCTGCCCGGGCGCGCGCGTCACCGCTCCGCGCGCCCCCGCCGCCATCGCCGCGAGCAGCGGCACCTCCCCGGCCGGGTCCAGCGCCTCGAGCCCGGTCACCGCACCCTCCGCCGCGTCCGTGTCGCCGAGCGCGAGGTGCGTCTCGACGAGCGCGGCGAGCAGCCGGGCCCGGCCGAGCACGTCGTGCGCCGGGTCGCTCTGGCAGTCCAGGGCCAGCCGCAACCCCGCCGACGCCGTGTCCGCCCGGCCCTGCGCCAGCCGGAGCAGCGCAAGCCCCGGCTGCGGCACCCGTCCCAGTTCATGCGCGTGCGCGTACGACCGTGCCGCCTCGTCGAGCCGTCCCTGCCGGCGCTGGATCTCCCCGACCGCGTACGCGGCGGCCGCCGCCGTGTCGAGCGAGTCCGACAACACCTCGTGGTACACGAGCCGGGCCTCCTCCTCGGCCCGCGTCCAGTCACCGAGCAGGTCGAGCACCTCGACGTGATGGAGGCGGAAGAGAGCGCGGAAGGGGTTGCCGGTGAGGGGCGGGGGGCCGGCCATGACGGCGGGCCCGCTGCCGGGCTCCGGCCGTTGCGACCGCGGCGCGGCGGCAGGGCGGTCACCGGCCATGACGGCGGGCTCGCCACCCGCCTCGGGCCGTTGCGACCGTGGCGCCGCGCACCACGCCAAGGCCGCGTCCGTCCACTCCACCGTCCGCGCGAGCTCGGCCGCGCGCATGCTCTCGCCGAGGGCCAGGTCGTACAGCCGGCCCGTGAAGAGGTCGCTCAGTTCGCCTGCCGTCACCGGGCGCATCGCCTCGTCGAGGAGGGCGAGCGCCTCAGCGCGGTGGGCCGGGCCCCGGGCGAGGAGGACCGAGGACTCCGCCTGGTGGCCGAGGGCGAGGAGATCGGGGCTGCCGGAGCGGGCGGCGAGGCGGGTCATGCGGCGGGCGGCGGCGAGGGCCGTGGCCGGGGCGTGGTGTTCCTCGGCGTCCGCGATGTCGGACCAGGCGAGGAGGCACTGCTCGGGGCAGTCGGGCCGGTCCTCCAGGTGGTGTCGGGCCCGGTGCAGCCAGCCCGCGGCCGCGGCGGGGCGTCCGAGCCGGCGGTACTCCGCGGACAGCTCCCACGCGGCGCGCCCGGCACCACGCGGGTCGTGCGCCGCGACGTACGCGGCATGGGCGCGCAGCCGGGCCGCGACCGACTCGTCGACGTGGCCGGACCACCAGGCGGAGTCGGCGAGGGCGTCGAGCCCGGCCGCGCCGAGGGGCGCGACAGGATGCCGGTCGGCGGCGTGCAGGAGCCCGTACAGCCCGGCCCAGTCCTCGCCGGCCGCCGCGTTCGTGGCCCGCGCGACGACAGTCACGCTTTCAGCGTAGGACCGGGAACGGAACGGGGCCCGGGGAGGCCGCGGGGCCAGACGGTGCGCGGCGCCTCGTCGCCGGAGCCGTGCCTGTACGCGGCACCAGCCCGTACGCGCCGCCAGGCCGCCGTACACGGCGCCGGGCCCGGGGATGCCCCGGCCCATACGCAACGCCGGGCCCGGGGGAATGCCCCCGGGCCCGGCGCGTCGCGTTCCTCGTCGTGCGGATCAGGCGAGTTCGACGCCGCTCGCTCGCAGCATGTCCTCGCGCTCCACGATCTTCACGCGCTCGCGGCCCTGGGGCTCGCCGAGGGCCTTTTCCGCCGCGTCGAGCTTGTACCAGCCCTCCCACGTCGTGTACGTGACGCCCTTGTCCTCCAGGAAGGCCACGATCGCGGCCTCGTCCGGGGTCTCGGGGGTGAGGAGGCGGCCGTTGGCGTGGTCGTCGAGGAGGTTCGCCACGGTCTCGTTCGCGTCGCCCTTGGTGTGGCCGATGAGGCCGACGGGGCCGCGGCGGATCCAGCCGGTGACGTAGGTGGAGGACATGTGCTCGCCGGTCTCCTCGAGGACCCGGCCGCCCTCGTCGGGGACGGTGCCGCTGACGGCGTCCCAGGGGAGCTTCGGCAGCTCGTCGGAGAGGTAGCCGACGGCGCGGTAGACGGCCTGGACGTCCCAGTCGGTCGTCCGGCCGGTGCCCTTGACGTTGCCGGTGCCGTCCAGCTCCGTGCGCTCGGTGCGCAGGCCGACGACCTTGCCGTCCTCGCCGAGGATCTCGACGGGCGACTCGAAGAAGTGCAGGAAGAGCTTGTGCGGGCGGTCGCCGACGTCGCGGATCGCCCAGTTCTCCAGGGTCTTGGCGACCATGTCGGTCTGCTTGTTCTTGCGGCGCTCGGCGATCGAGCCCTCGTCGTAGTCGATGTCCTCGGGGTTGACGATGACCTCGATGTTCGGCGAGTGGTCCAGCTCGCGCAGCTCCATGGGGCTGAACTTCGCCTGGGCCGGGCCGCGCCGCCCGAAGACGTGGATCTCGACGGCCTTGTTGGCCTTGAGGCCCTCGTAGACGTTCGCCGGGATCTCGGTCGGCAGCAGCTCGTCCGCCGTCTTCGCGAGGATGCGGGCGATGTCGAGCGCGACGTTGCCGACGCCGAGCACGGCGACCTTCTCGGCCGACAGATCCCAGGTGCGCGGGACGTCGGGGTGGCCGTCGTACCAGGAGGCGAAGTCGGCGGCGCCGAGGGAGCCGTCGAGCTCGACGCCCGGGATGCGCAGCTCGCGGTCGGCCATGGCGCCGGTGGAGAAGATCACGGCGTCGTAGAAGGCGCGCAGGTCGTCGAGGTGGACGTCGGTGCCGTAGTCGACGTTGCCGAAGAGGCGGACCTGCGGCTTGTCGAGGACCTGGTGGAGGGCGGTGATGATGCCCTTGATGCGCGGGTGGTCGGGCGCGACGCCGTAGCGGATGAGGCCGAAGGGCGCGGGCATCCGCTCGAAGAGGTCGATGGACACACCCGGTTCGGCGGCGGCCTCGGACTTCAGCAGCGCATCAGCGGCGTAGATCCCGGCGGGGCCGGCGCCGACGATCGCGACCCGGAGGGGGCGGGGCATGACGGGTTTCCCTTCGCAAGCGACGTGGCGGCGAGGGGAGCCGCCGCTTAGGTCACCCTAAATAACGCGTGTCGCGGGAGAGTACCCGCCCCCGGTCTATGGCCTCATAAGGCGGACTTATGAGATCCCAAAGGGAACCCTGGACTCCGTCGCCGGTGAGCGTACCGCCCGTGAACGCGTCCACGTCCCCGCTAAGAGGCGCCCGTTAGGGTGGGGAATCATGCGAAATTGGATGTTTGGCGGCGTTTACGGAACGGTGCTGGCGAGCGCCCTGCTCGCGGGCCTGCACAGCGAGGGCGAGACGTACACACCGCTGTACGACGCGCTCTGGATCATGGTCACGGCCCTGGCCTCGGGCCTCGTGCACGGATACGCCCACCACATGGCGAGCCACCATCCCGGCAGCGAGTCCGTCCGCTGGCGGCGCCTGTTCGTCGCGCTCGGCCAGGAATGGCCCCTCGTCACCGCCGTCGTCCCCACCGTCCTGCTGCTCCTCCTCGCCGGCGCCGCCGACTGGCCCGAACCCCCGGTCACGGCGGCCGGCCTCACGCTCAACACCCTGCTGCTCGGCGCGTGGGGCACCCTCGCCGCCCTCAAGGCGGGCTACCGCCGCCGCTCCGCGACCCTGGTGGGCGTCGCGGACGCGGCGATCGGCATGGCGATCGCGGGCGCCAACGCGCTGATCAAGTAGGGGCCGGCGGCGCAACGGCTCACTTCGGCGTGAAGAGGATCTGCTCCGAAGGGAGCGTCATCCGCACCGTGTTCGTGTCGGTGATCTCGACGAGGTTGTGCAGTCCGGTCTGCTCCTTCGGATTCACCTGCGTCAGGTCGAGGAACTTGTCCTCCGTCCCTCCGGCCAGATACGTACGGAAGGCGTCCAGCGTGGTGTTGCCGAGCGACAGGTACTCCTTCAGGCGCCGGAACAGCTTCGGAAGGATCACCACGTCGTCGGTGATCGAGTTCATTCCGGTGATCTTCGCCCCGGTGAGGGTCACGTCGCCCATCGCGTCGGCCGCCATGTTCCAAAGGCCCTTGCCGGTCCCGGCCTTCGCCAGCTCCTTCGCGGCGGCCAGTTCGTGCCGGAGCTCGGGGTCCAGGCCCGCGTAGAACGTCGGGTACGCCAACCCCTCGGCGACCAGGTAGTAGTTGGCCGTCTCCTTGAGGCGCTTCACCCCCACGTCCAGCTCGTAGCCGCTCGCCCCCGGCGGCTCGGTGCCCTTGCCGACGAACGACACGCAGCGGCCGTAGGTGTCGGTGCCGCGCGTGAGGATGTACCCCGGGACCGTGTCGGGGGTCGCGGAGATGTCGTCGTGGGGGTACTTGGGGTCGGGCGAACGACGGATGTCGCCGAAGCCGAGCCAGGTCAGCAGGGCGTCCGTGGCGGCGTCGCCGAGCTTGGCCGGCTGGCGCTTCTCCTCCCCGTAGCTGCCCGAATAGTGCGTCTCCAGCGCGTCGATGCCTTCGAGCCGGACGTCGACGTGGCCGTCCCGCGCGGGCTGGAGCTTCTTGCAGCCCCGTACGAGCTTCCACTCGCCCACGTAGTCGGGGATGAAGGGGATGGTGTCCCCGTCGGGGGCCGTATGGCCGGAGAGATGGAAAGATCCCTTGATCAGCAGCATGTACATGGTCGCTCCCACGACGATGTGCGGCACGGGTGTGGGAGGAACCGGTTCTCCTCCTTCCATGCTGCGACCGTTCGAGGCCGAATGCCATGGGAGTCACGCTCGGCGGGGTGGTGTGCGGGGCGCACGTGCTGACGCAGGGGCGTACGCCGGCGCACTTGGGCATCTCGTGGGCGTGCCCCTCGTCGTCAGACGCCGTCGATGCCCATGCGGATCATCAGGACGATGAGCCCGGTGGTCGCGCTCCACAGGGCCAGGGCCGCCAGTCCGACCAGCAGTCGCACGACGACGGGGTAGACGCCGACCTTCGAAGTGGGGGCGGCAGGGTCGTAGCTGACCTCGATCCGGCTCGCGTACCCCTTCCGTCGGTACGTGTGGGTCGCGCCGTGCTGGTCCGTGTACGCGTACGTCCCCGTCGCGCCGGACGGGCTGGTGCGCTCCGCCGTCACCGTGACGCCGCGACGGGGGAGCCGCCACATCGCGTAACCCCGTTCCGTCGCGGCCGCGCTCACGAAGTTGAGGACGACGGCGACGACACCCAGCGGCACCGAGAGGGCGAGCATGATCGCCTCGCCGTGCATGACGAGCAGCACGCTCATGACGACGAGCGCCGCGAGGCCGGGGCCGAGGGATATCAGCCCCAGAAGCAGACGCTTCGGCCCGTCGTCCGCGTCTGAGTCGGCGCCGGCGCGGGCGTTCCGCGAACTGGTCGTCACGAGCCGCGCCCCGTCGAAGGACGGGCCCGGCTCCGGAAGTCGGGCGAGCGCCGCGCCCACCGCCGAGGCGAAGGCGTACGCCGGCGTGTCGTGCACGCCCTGGACCACGTGCACGACAGGCTCGGCGCCCTCCGGCACCCGCAGCGTCACAGTGACCGCCCGGCCGCCCGGCGACACGCGCCGGACGGCCTCCAGCGGGATCCGCGTCTCCTCGTCCCCGCGCCGCAGCAAGAGCACGCCGTCCTCGTGACGGAGTACGGCGCCGCCACTGCCGCGAACGATCACGCCTTCACCGCGGCGACGAACGCCGCCCAGGCGGCGGCCGGGACGACGAGCGCGGGGCCGGTGGGGTTCTTGCTGTCACGGACGGGGACGACACCGGGGACACCGTCGAGGACCTCGACGCAGTCGCCGCCCTGCCCATTGCTGTACGAGCTCTTGCGCCAGGTGGCGCCTGCGAAGTCGTACGACACCTCGACGCAGTCGCCGCCAGACGCGTTGCTGTAGGAGCTCTTGAACCAGTGGGCGTTGTTCAGGTCGTACTCGCGCATCGTCTGAGTTCCTCCGCCGCCGACTCGATCCGTGCGAGGGACGCCTCCGGCGACAGCGTGGCGACCCTGAGCAGATCGTAGGCGCGCTGTGCCTGCTTCACCACTGCCGGATCGTCGAGGAGCGTCCCCGAAAACTCAGTTTCCGTATAGGCCGTTGGCGGCTGATCCTTGAAGTCCATGAGCTTGAGCGTTCCGGTCATGAACGCGTGCGCTCCAACTGCGATCGGCAGGACTGCGACCAGTACCCGACGTTCCCGGATCAGCGCCGCGATGTGGTCCAGCTGCCTGGCCATGACCTGCGGGCCGCCCACGGGTGTCAGCAGAACGTTCTCATGCAGGACCACCCAGTACTCGGGCCTTGTAGCGTCCTTGAGGATCGCCTGCCGTTCAACCCGCGAGCACACCTTCTCCTCGACGTACTCCTCCGACGCGAAGGGGTTCGAGGCGATCGTCAACACTCGCGCATACTCCGGCGTCTGCAACAGCCCCGGCACCACCGTCGGCGCGAACTCGCAGATCTTCGTCGCCACCGCCTCAAGTTCCGCCACCTCGTGGAAATAAGAGGCGTACGGCGAGGCGTTGATGAGCTTCAGACAAGTCCGTTCGAAAATACCGCCGGTTTGTAGCACCTCGTCGATTCTCTTCGCCACATCCAACTGCGGCTTCCGCACCCCCTGCTCGAACAGGCCGATGTACGTCCCCGAGACGAACACCCGTGCACCCAGGTCGTCCCGCGAGATCCTCGCCGCTTCCCTGCGCTCTCTCAGCAGCTCCCCGAAGAACTCCCACGTCGCCTGCTGTTTGCCCTTGGCCATGGATTAACTCACCTGCTCCACACCGCAGTTGTCTCCCCCGAGCGTCTGTCGATTCTACGGATTCCCCTTCACTCTGGTCGGCGTAACCGGGAATTGGATTCGGAAAGGAACGCGTTGTGAAAGAAGACAGCATGCGGTCGACGGAAGAGGCGCGTGAGGCGGTGCGGGAATTGCGCGAGGCGCTCGGCAGGGCCGGAATCACCCTGCCCTCGCTCGGGCTCGACGCCGTCACTCTCGCCGCCGTTCCGCCTCGGCCGCTGGTGGAACTCGGGCGCTGCACCGCGGCGACGGCGCGGCTCCTCGCCGCGGCGCTCGCGCATGCGTAACGAAGGGGGACGAGGATGAGACCGCCTATCGGGGCGTACGTGGTCGACCTCCGCACCGGAAGGGTCGGCACCGTCATGGGGCACGTGGGGCCCTGTCTCCAGCTCCGGCCCATCGGCGGCGGGCGCGAGTGGGACTGCGAGCCGGACGGCGTACGGGTCGCCACCGCGGCCGAGCGGCTGAGCGCGGCGACGGCGCACGCGAACGCGCGGAGCCGGGGTGAGGTGCCGTGAGGTCGTGAGCCGTACGGGTGTCGGTACGGGTTAGGCCAACCGCCGTGCCCGCGCTGCAGGCCCGCCAGCGCACCGGTTACGTGGTCCACGCGAAGTGGATCACTCACGGAAACGAGGTGTGGCATGGCGGGACGAAGGCGTGTCGCGGCGTCGTCGGCGGCGGCCGCGGCGGCGGCCGTGGCGCTGCTGGCGGGTGGGCTGACGGGGGCGCAGGGGGCGGCGGCCGAGCCGTTGGGGCGGTACGTGGTCGTGCTGGACGAGACGGCCCGCGGGCGGGTCGACACGATCGTGGCGGAGCACGTCAGGGCCCATGGGCTGAAGGCGGGCTTCCGGTACTCGCACGCGGTCGTCGGGTACGCGGCGGTCATCCCGGAGGGCGAGGTGGCGGCGCTGCGGGCCTCTCCGTACGTGAAGGCGGTGGCGCCGGATCTGCCCGTACGGGCGACCGCGCAGTCGCTGCCGACCGGGGTGGACCGGGTGCAGGCCGATGTGAGCGGTGCGCGCGCCGGGGACGGGAGCGGGGCCGTCGACGTCGGGGTGGCGGTCATCGACACCGGGATCGACACCCGGCACCCGGACCTCGACGTGGCGGGCGGCACGAACTGCGTGTCGCCGGTGCCCGGCGCGTCGTACCGGGACAACAACGGCCACGGCACGCACGTGGCCGGCACGATCGGGGCGCGGGACAACGGGTCCGACGTGGTCGGGATCGCGCCGGGCGCGCGGCTGTACTCGGTGAAGGTGCTGAACTCGGCCGGCCGCGGCTACACGTCGAACATCGTGTGCGGCCTCGACTGGGTGGCGGACAACGCGGCCCGGCTGGGCATCAAGGTCGCGAACATGAGCCTGGGCGGATCCGGCACGGACGACGGCGACTGCGGGCTCACCGACGGCGACCCGCAGCACCAGGCGATCTGCCGGGTGGTCAGGCAGGCGGGCGTGACCATGGTGGCGGCGGCGGGCAACAGCACGAGCGACCTGGCCGGCTTCGTCCCGGCCGCGTACGACGAGGTGCTGACGGCGACCGCGATGGCCGACTTCAACGGCAGGCCGGGCGGCGGGGCCGCCGCGACCTGCTACTCCGACGTGGACGACACCGCGGCGGACTTCTCCGGCTTCGCGGTCAGCGCGGCGGACGCGGCGCACACCATCGCGGGGCCGGGCGTGTGCATCACCTCCACGCGCCTGGGCGGCGGCACGACGGTCCTCTCCGGCACCTCGATGGCCTCCCCGCACGTCGCCGGCACGGCCGCCCTCTGCCTCGCCGGCCCGTCCTGCGCGGGCCTGACCCCGGCCCAGGTCCGCGCGAAGCTCCGCGGTGACGCGGCCGCGCAGCCCGCCTCGTACGGCTTCACGGGCGACCCGAACCACTCGCCCGTCAGTGGCCGCTTCTACGGCCACCTGGTCCACGCGGGCGGCTACTGAACGGTCAGTCCTCGAAGTAGTTCGTCAGGAAGCAGCCGTCCACCGGCGTCGGGTCCTTGCGGTAGCCGCTCGGCGGGTTGAAGCCGGGGAAGCAGTTGAGCATCATCGGGCCGCCGGGGGAGAGGAGGTAGCGGACCGCCGACTTCCGGTCGGGCAGGACGGCGAAGTCCTGGCCGACCAGGAACTTGCCCCGGTGGCCCTGGTTCGGGCTCTCCTTGCGGTCCTCGTCCATCTCGGCCTTGTACTTCGTCTCGAACGTCTTCAGGTCCTTGAACATGAAGATGCGGAGGCCGTGGTCGCAGGCGCCGCGCTCGGTGACGGACCACGTCGCGTCGTAGGCCTCGTCGCCGCCGAAGAAGTCGTCGTCGTTCGGGTCGGTGGACAGGTCGTCGCACGGCGTGAAGGTGCTGACCAGCTGCACCGCCCCCGCCATCGTGCCGGCCTTCGGCAGCCCGGCGACGCCCGTCCCGGCGGTTCCGTCGCCGTCGCCGCCGGCACCGTCCCCTTCGCCGGTGCCGCCGCCCGCCGTGTTGCCCAGGGCCTTGTCCACGCCGGCCGAGCCGGTGCCGCCGCTGCCGCCCGTGCCGTTGCCGCCTCCGCAGGCGGTGAGGGCGGTCAGGGCGAGCAGGGAGGAGGCGATGACGAACAGTGGCTTCAGCTGCTTCGTACGCATGAGTTCGGGACCCCCGGGCTGGAACGAGCGTGAACGATCATGAATGGGCGCGACTCTAGATTTGCTGGCGCGTACATGGCAAATTGCCGCCCGGCGCATACGCGAGAATGGCTCCATGAGTCTGTTCCGCGACGACGGCATCGTGCTGCGCACCCAGAAGCTGGGTGAAGCGGACCGCATCATCACCATCCTCACGCGCGGTCACGGCCGCGTACGCGCCGTCGCGCGCGGGGTCCGGCGGACCAAGTCGAAGTTCGGGGCGCGGCTCGAACCGTTCTCGCACGTGGACGTGCAGTTCTTCGCTCGCGGGAGTGAGCTGGTCGGACGCGGGCTGCCGCTCTGCACCCAGAGCGAGACCATCGCCGCGTACGGCAGCGGCATCGTCACCGACTACGCCCGGTACACCGCCGGCACCGCGATGCTGGAGACGGCGGAACGGTTCACCGACCACGAGGGCGAACCGGCCGTGCAGCAGTACCTGCTGCTCGTCGGGGGACTGCGCACCCTCGCGCGCGGGGAGCACGCCCCCCACCTCATCCTCGACGCCTTCCTACTGCGTTCGCTCGCCGTCAACGGCTACGCGCCCAGCTTCGAAGACTGTGCGAAATGCGGACTTCACGGCCCCAACCGCTTCTTTTCGGTCGCCGCGGGCGGAGTCATCTGCGCGGACTGCCGGGTGCCCGGAAGCGTCGTACCCTCAGCGGAGGCCGTAGGGCTGCTCAGCGCGCTGCTGACCGGCGACTGGGAGACGGCGGACGCGTGCGAGCCGCGTCACGTCAGGGAGGGCAGCGGACTCGTGTCCGCCTATCTGCACTGGCACCTGGAACGCGGACTGCGCTCGCTGCGGTACGTAGAGAAGAGCTAGGAGACACCACGCCATGGCCATCGCACGACTCCTCGGGCGCCAGCGACGGGAGTACAGGACCCCCGAGCCGCACCCCTCCGGTGCCCGCCCGCCGAAGCTCCAGCCGGAGCTCGTGCCCGAGCACGTCGCGATCGTCATGGACGGCAACGGCCGCTGGGCCAAGGAGCGCGGGCTGCCGCGCACCGAGGGGCACAAGGTCGGCGCCGAGCAGGTGCTCGACGTGCTCCAGGGCGCGCTCGAGATGGGCGTGGGCGCGATCTCGCTGTACGCCTTCTCCACGGAGAACTGGAAGCGCTCGCCCGAGGAGGTGCGCTTCCTGATGAACTTCAACCGCGACTTCATCCGCAAGACCCGCGACCAGCTCGACGAGCTGGGCATCCGGGTGCGCTGGGTCGGCCGCATGCCCAAGCTGTGGAAGTCCGTGGCCAAGGAGCTCCAGGTCGCCCAGGAGCAGACCAAGGACAACACCAAGCTGACGCTGTACTTCTGCATGAACTACGGCGGCCGCGCGGAGCTCACGGACGCGGCGCAGGCGCTCGCGGAGGACGTGAAGGCGGGCCGGCTCGACCCGGCGAAGATCACCGAGAAGACCATCCAGAAGTACCTCTACTACCCGGACATGCCGGACGTCGACCTCTTCCTGCGGCCCAGCGGCGAGCAGCGCACGTCCAACTACCTGATCTGGCAGAGCGCGTACGCCGAGATGGTCTTCCAGGACGTGCTGTGGCCCGACTTCGACCGCCGCGACCTGTGGCGGGCCTGCGTCGAGTACGCCCAGCGCGACCGGCGCTTCGGCGGGGTGGACCCGGCGGATCTCGCCGTGCTCGACAAGGCGTGAGCGGGGACAGGGGGGTCGTGACGATGGAGCTGGTGTACACGCCGACGCGTGCGGACGTCCTCGACGCGATACGGGTGCGGATGCGGACGCGGCCGTCCGGACGCCGGCTGCGGTGGCTGATGCCCCTCACGGCGGTCCTGGCGGCCCTGGTGATCGTCCTGAAGGTGACCCGGCCCGAGCCCGACGCCGGCGGCATCGTGCTCATGGTCTGGCTCGGGCTGACCGCCGCCCTCATGCCCACGCTGGTGCCCAGGCTCACCGCCCGGCAGATGTGGCCGATTCTGGAGCGGCAGGGCGAGTTCCGGGCCCGCGTGGACGACGAGGGGGTCCGCTACACCACGCGCGACACCGAGGTGGTCAACCGCTGGCAGATGCTGACCCGGTACGTCGAGACGCCCACGCAGTTCGTCCTGCTCACCGCCGACAAGCCCGGGGTCGGCTTCGCCACCCTGCCCAAGCGCGCCCTCACCGGTCCTGGTGACGTCGACCGGCTGCGCGCCTTCCTGGACGCGCGCACCGCCCGTATCTGACGCGTCGGGCACACGCGAGGGCCCGTACCGAATTCGTTCGGTACGGGCCCTCTCGTCTGTCACGTCACTTCGTCACTTCGCCGCGCACTCCGCGCACGTCCCGAAGATCTCCACCGTGTGCGCCACGTTCACGAAGCCGTGCTCGGACGCGATCGTCTCCGCCCACTGCTCCACCGCCGGGCCCTCGACCTCCACGGCCTTGCCGCAGACGCGGCAGACCAGGTGGTGGTGGTGGTCGCCGGTCGAGCAGCGGCGGTAGACGGTCTCGCCGTCGCTGGTGCGCAGCGCGTCGACCTCGCCGGCCTCGGCCAGGGACTGGAGCGTGCGGTAGACCGTGGTGAGACCGACGGAGTCGCCGCGGTGCTTGAGCATGTCGTGCAGCTCCTGGGCGCTGCGGAACTCGTCCACCTCGTTCAGCGCCGCCGACACGGCGGCCCGCTGCTTGGTCGAGCGGCCTCGTACGGGGGGTCCAGCCGTTGGCACGGGGGCCTCCTAATCCTTGTCTGCCCCCGCCATTCTGCCAGCCTCCCCTTCCGTCGCTTCCTCGTGATCAGACCTTCACGTCGTCCGCGGGGCGGCGGGTGGCCGGAACGGAGCGGGCGTCGCAGTCCGCGGTGGCCTGTTCGGCCGCCTTCGCCCGGCGCCGGGCGAGCGGGGCGGCGAGCAGCGCCAGGGCGATGAACACGCCGATCGCGAGCAGGACGATGGTCGCGCCGGGCGGGACGTCCTGGTAGTACGAGGTGATCGTGCCCGAAAGGGTGACGCCGGTGCCGATCAGCACGGCCAGGGCGAAGGTGGCCTTGAAGGACCGGGAGAGCTGCTGGGCGGCGGCGACCGGGATCACCATGAGCGCGCTGACCAGGAGCAGGCCGACGACGCGCATGGCGACCGTGACGGTCACGGCGGCGGTGATCGCGATGAGCAGGTTGAGGAACCGCACCGGCAGGCCGGTCACCCGGGCGAACTCCTCGTCCTGGCTGACGGCGAAGAGCTGGCGGCGCAGGCCGACCGTCACGAGCAGCACGAATCCGGCCAGGATGCTGATGGTGGTGACGTCCTCGGCGGAGACCGTCGACAGGGAGCCGAAGAGGAACGAGCTGAGGTTGGCGTTGGAGCCGGTCGGCGAGAGGTTGATCAGCAGGACGCCGCCCGCCATGCCGCCGTAGAAGAGCAGCGCGAGGGCGAGGTCGCCGCGGGTCTTGCCGTACGCCCGGATCAGCTCCATGGTGACGGCGCCGACGACGGCGACGAGGGTCGCCATCCACACCGGGTTGGTGTTCATCAGGAAGCCGAGGCCGACGCCGGTCATGGCGACGTGGCCGATGCCGTCGCCCATGAGGGCCTGGCGGCGCTGCACGAGGTAGATGCCGACAGCGGGGGCGGTGATGCCGACGAGCACGGCTGCGAGGAGCGCCCGCTGCATGAAGGCGGGTTCGAGGAAGTCCATGGTCAGTTCAGCGCCTCAGGTCAGCAGGCCGGTGCGGAGCGGCTCGTCGGCCGCGTGCGGGTGGACGTGGTCGTGGCCGGGCAGGGCGTGCTGGCCCACGGCCTCCGGCGGCGGGCCGTCGTGGACGACGCAGCCGTCGCGGAGCACGACCGCGCGGTCGATGAGGGGCTCCAGCGGGCCCAGCTCGTGCAGGACGAGGAGGACGGAGGTGCCGGCGGCGACCTGCTCGCGCAGGGTGGCGGCGAGGATCTCCTGGCTGGCGAGGTCCACGCCGGCCATCGGCTCGTCCATGATCAGCAGTTCGGGTTCGGAGGCGAGAGCGCGGGCGATCAGGACTCGCTGGTGCTGGCCGCCGGAGAGCGCGGAGACGGAGTCCTGGGCGCGGTCGGCGAGGCCGACCAGCTCGATGGCGCGCAGGACGGCGGCCTTGTCGGCCTTGGTGGGCAGGCCGAAGCGGCGGCGGGCGAGGCGGCCGGAGGCGACGACCTCGCGGACGGTGGCGGGCACGCCGGCGGCCGCGGTGGTGCGCTGCGGTACGTAGCCGACGCGGGCCCAGTCGCGGAACCGCTTCTGCTCGGTGCCGAACAGCTCGATGGTGCCGCCGGTCAGCGGCACCTGGCCGATGATCGAACGGACGGCGGTGGACTTGCCGGAGCCGTTGGCGCCGAGCAGCGCGACGACCTCGCCGTGGCGGACGGTGAGGTCGACACCGCGCAGGACGGGGCGCGCGCCGAGGGCCGCGGTGGCGCCGCGGACGGAGATGACGGGCTGGTCGTCGCTCATGATGACCCCTTCCTGCGCTTCCTGGAGTCCGGTCACTTGGCGCCGAGCGCGGTCTTCAGCGCGGCGAGGTTGGACCGCATGACCTCGAGGTAGTCGTGGCCCCGGGACTTGTTCGTGATGCCTTCGAGGGGGTCGAGCACGTCGGTCTTCAGGCCGGAGTCGCCGGCGAGCGTCTTCGCGGTTTTGTCGCTGGCCAGGGTCTCGAAGAAGACGGTGGTGACCTTGTCCTTCTTCGCGATGTCCTGGAGTTCCTTGACGTGGGCGGGGCTCGGCTCGGACTCGGGGTCCATGCCGGAGATGCCCTCCTGCTCCAGGCCGTAGCGCTCGGCGAGGTAGCCGAAGGCGGAGTGGGTGGTGATGAACGTCTTGGTGGTGGTGTTCTTCAGGCCGTTCGCGAACTCGGTGTTCAGGTCGCCGAGCTTCTTCACCAGGGCGTCGGTGTTCTTCTTGTAGTCGGCGGCGTGCGCCGGGTCGGCCTTCTCGAAGGCGGCGCCCACGCCCTTGGCGACCTCCGCGTACTTCACGGGGTCGAGCCAGATGTGCGGGTCGGCGCCGGCCTCGGACTCGTGGCCCGCCTCCTCGGCGTGCTCGTGGCCGCCGGCCTCGGTGCCGTGCTCTTCCAGCTTGGTGAGGCCGGCGGCGTCCACCGTGTTCTTCACGCCGGCCTGGGCGATCGCGTCGTCGACGGCCGGCTGGATGCCCTTGAGGTAGAGGATGACGTCGGCCTCGCCGAGCTCGCCGATCTGTCGCGGCTTGAGCTCCAGGTCGTGGGGTTCGACGCCGGGCTTGGTGAGCGTGTTGACGGCGACGTGGCCGCCGCCTATCTGCTCGGCCAGGTACTGCATGGGGTAGAACGACGCGACCACGTCCAGCCTGCCGTCCCCGTTCTTGTCGGCCGCGTCCGAGCTTCCGCCGCAGGCGGAGAGGGTGACGAGGCCGAGCGCGACGGCTCCGGCGACGGCGGTGGTGGGTATCAGTCGGCGTACGTTCATGACACTCATTTTCAACAAAGATGGAAACGGTTGTCAATTGCCGAATGTGTGTGCTGCCGCACTACTGTTCGGCCATGCGGCGCACGGAGATCAACGGCATCCCCCTCTACTGGGACGACGTCCCCGGGCCCTTCACCGCCCACCTCCTCCTCGGTACGGGCGTCGAGCACGAGCCGCTCCCGCGCCGCGGTGTGACTGCGATCGCCGAACAGCTCGCCCTCGCCTCGGCCGCCGCCGGGGCCGACGAGGTCGGCTCCGCTGTCGAGGGCGACCACACTCGCTTCTGGGTCACCGGCGAGCCCGAGGGGGTCGCCGAGGTCGTCAACCGGCTGTGCCGGGCCCTCGCCGAGCCCCCGGTCGCCGGGCTCGCCGCGGCCGTGCGGCGCGTCGAGGCGCGGCAGCTGCGCGAGGAGCGCTGGGAACGCTTCCAGGAACGGGAGCTCGGATTCCGTTACGGGCTGCGCGGCCCCGGCCGGGCCGGCTGGGGCGCCATGGCCGTCGCACACATCGGCGCCGAGACCGTGCGCGCCTGGGCCGCCGAGCGCTTCACCCGCGCCGGGGCGGTGCTCCTGCTCACCGGTCCGCCGCCCAAGGCCCTCGACCCGGAGCTGCCGGACGGGCCGCGCCCCGAGCGCCCCGCGGTCGCGCCGCTGCCCGGGACCGCGGGGCGCCGGCTGGAGGCCCCCGCCGCGGACGGCGAGGACGTGATGCTCTCCTTCGAGGTCCCCGCCGCGCCCTTCGGCTACCTCGCGGCGGACGTGGCCCGGGCCCGGGCCGCCCGCGATCCGCGGATCGCCGGGGACCTGGCCGGGGAGGTGGAGCTCCACTCGTCGTACGTGGGTGGCGGGCGCATGCTCTTCTGGCTGGTCGCCCCCACCGACGAGCTCGGTACGCAGGCCGTCGCCGACGGGCTCGACGCGGTGCTGCGCGAGCTGGCCGGGCGGGGCCCCGCCGAGGAGGAGGTGCGGCGCGCCGAGCGGGTCCGGTCGGAGCGGCTCGGCTCGGACGACGGCCGGCACGCCCAGCTGTTCGCCGCCGGCCTCGACCACCTCTCCGGTCTTGAGGTGCTCGACGTCCCGGCCGTGCGGGCCCGCCTCGCCGCGGCGGGCGCCGAGGACGTCCGCGCCGCCCTCGCCGCGTACGGCTCGACCGCCGTGCTCACCCTCCCCGCGCACTGCGCCCCCGGCCCGGACAGCCCCTTCCTGCCGGAAGAGCACGACGCCTCCGCCGAGGTGCTGCACGAGCCGTACGCGTACCGGCCGAGGCTCTTCGGGCCGGCCGGGCGTCACGAGCGGATGTATCTGAACGACGAGGGCATCGCGCACTGGAACGGGCACTGCCTGCACGGCGTGCGGTGGCACCGGGTGGCGGGGCTCGGAATCTTTCCTTCCGGGCTGCGGCGGCTCTTCGGCGAGAACGGCGCCTGCCTCGATATCCAGGCAGACTGGTACAAGTCGGGGAGCGATCTGACCGCCGCCCTCGACAGCCGCGTACCCCCCGCCCTCCGCTTCCCCCTGAGCGAGGGAGAACCGATTTGAAAGAGGGGGTGCGGGCGCCGGTAACCTGAGGCATTCGCACTTCGTCGTCGTAATGAAGAGAGCACCGTGGCCGCCGACAAGATCGACACCATCGTCAGCCTGAGCAAGCGCCGTGGCTTCGTCTACCCGTGCAGCGAGATCTACGGCGGTCAGCGTGCCGCCTGGGACTACGGGCCGCTGGGTGTCGAGCTGAAGGAGAACATCAAGCGCCAGTGGTGGCGTTACATGGTCACCTCGCGCGAGGACGTCGTCGGCATCGACTCGTCCGTCATCCTGGCCACCGAGGTGTGGGAGGCGTCCGGTCACGTCGCCACCTTCACCGACCCGCTGACCGAGTGCACCTCCTGCCACAAGCGCTACCGCGCCGACCACCTGGAGGAGGCGTACGAGGAGAAGCACGGCCGCCTCCCCGAGAACGGCCTCACCGACCTGAACTGCCCGAACTGCGGCAACAAGGGCACCTTCACCGAGCCCAAGCAGTTCTCCGGCCTGCTCTCCACGCACCTCGGCCCGACCCAGGACTCCGGCTCCGTCGCGTACCTGCGTCCCGAGACCGCCCAGGGCATCTTCACCAACTTCGGCCAGGTGCTGCAGACTTCCCGCAAGAAGCCGCCGTTCGGCATCGCGCAGATGGGCAAGTCCTTCCGGAACGAGATCACTCCGGGCAACTTCATCTTCCGCACCCGCGAGTTCGAGCAGATGGAGATGGAGTTCTTCGTCAAGCCGGGCGAGGACGAGCAGTGGCAGGAGTACTGGATGCAGCAGCGCTGGAACTGGTACACCGGCCTGGGTCTCCGTGAGGAGAACATGCGCTGGTACGAGCACCCGGCCGAGAAGCTCTCCCACTACTCGAAGCGCACCGCCGACATCGAGTACCGCTTCCAGTTCGGCGGCAGCGAGTGGGGCGAGCTCGAGGGCGTCGCCAACCGCACCGACTACGACCTCTCCGCGCACTCCAAGGCCTCCGGCACCGACCTGGTCTACTTCGACCAGGAGGCCCAGGAGCGCTGGACGCCGTACGTCATCGAGCCCGCCGCCGGTGTCGGCCGCACGATGCTCGCCTTCCTGCTCGACGCGTACATCGAGGACGAGGCCCCGAACGCCAAGGGCGTGATGGAGAAGCGCACCGTGCTGCGCCTCGACCACCGCCTGGCCCCGGTCAAGGTCGCTGTCCTGCCGCTGTCCCGCAACCCGCAGCTCTCGCCGAAGGCCAAGGGCCTCGCGGCCGACCTGCGGCAGAACTGGAACATCGAGTTCGACGACGCCGGCGCCATCGGCCGCCGCTACCGCCGCCAGGACGAGATCGGCACGCCGTTCTGCGTCACCGTCGACTTCGACACCCTCGAGGACAACGCGGTGACCGTGCGCGAGCGCGACACCATGAAGCAGGAGCGCGTCTCCCTCGACCAGATCCAGGGCTACCTGGCCAGCCGCCTCATCGGCTGCTGACCTGCCCCCTGGCACACGGCGAAGCCCCCGGTTCCGTTCTCGGAACCGGGGGCTTTCCCGCACCTGAGGCTTATGCCCTGAGCGCGCGCCGCACCAGCGACACCACCGCGTCGAACGCCGCCTCGACGCCCTCGGCCGCCCACTCCGCCGCGTGCGCCGGGTTGTGGAAGCGGTCCGTGGCGTGGAAGACGGCCCGCGCCGTCGTCGCGAAGTCCCGTTCGGGGGCAGCGAAGACGCCCTCGCGGTGCCCGTCCTCGAGGATCCGGGCGATCTGGTCGACCAGGTGCTGCTCGTGGCGGTCGACGACCGCGCTGTTCTCGCCGATCAGCACCTGGAAGGTGGCCATCAGCTCCGGGTCGCCGCCCGCCTTGCTGCGCTTGAAGCGGAAGAGGGCGGTCAGCCAGCCGGTGAGCCGCCGGTCGGCGGGCTCGGAGCCCTCGACGTACGGCGCGAGCGAGATGATCGTGCGCTCCAGCCACTGCTCGGTGACTGCCTCGCGCAGCTCGGCCTTGGTACGGAAGTGCCGGTAGACGCTGCCGTGGCTGACGCCGAGCGCCCGGGCCACGTCCACGACGGTCGCCTTCGCAGGGCCGTAGCGGCGCAGCACCTCCTCGGTGGCTTCGAGGATGCGCTCTGCGGTCAGGGTCTCCGTGGTGGCCATGGAATGACATTACCTGTCAGCGCTCGCTGTCCAGGTGGGCCATCTGCGACTCCGGGTAGCGGTCGCCGGCCGCCGCGCCCGCCGGGACGGCCGCCTCGATCGCCGTGAGGTCGGCCGCGTCGAGCGTGACGTCCAGCGCGCCGAGGGCCTCGGTGAGCCGGTCGCGGCGGCGGGCGCCGACGAGCGGGACGATGTCGGCGCCCTGCGCCAGCACCCAGGCGATGGCGAGCTGCGCCACCGAGACGCCCTTGGCCTCGGCGATGCCGCGCAGCCGGTCCACCAGGTCCAGGTTGTGGCCGAGGTTCGCGCCCTGGAAGCGCGGGCTGAAGCCGCGGAAGTCGCCGGCGGCGAGCTCGCGGTCCCGGGTGAAGTGGCCGCTGATCAGACCGCGGGAGAGCACCCCGTACGCGGTGATGCCGACGCCCAGCTCGCGGGCGGTCGGCAGGATCTTCTCCTCGATGCCGCGGGAGATCAGCGAGTACTCGATCTGGAGGTCCGCGATCGGGGCGACGGCCGCCGCCCGGCGCAGGGTGTCCGCGCCGACCTCGGAGAGTCCGATGTGCCGGACGTGCCCGGCCTCGACCAGCTCGGCGATGGCGCCGACGGTCTCCTCGATCGGGACCTCCGGGTCGAGGCGGGCGATCCGGTAGACGTCGATGTGGTCGGTGCCGAGCCGCTGCAGCGAGTACGCGAGGAAGTTCTTCACCGCGGCCGGGCGGCCGTCGACGCCGGTGAAGCCGCCCTCGACGGTGCGCAGCGCGCCGAACTTCACGCTGGTCAGCGCCCGCTCACGGGCGGCGGCCGGAGCGGTCCGCAGGGCCTCGTTGATCAGCAGCTCGTTGTGGCCCATGCCGTAGAAGTCGCCGGTGTCGAGGAGCGTGACGCCCGCGTCCAGGGCGGCGTGGATCGTCGCGATCGACTCGGCGCGGTCGGCCTCGCCGTACAGCGCGGACATGCCCATGCAGCCGAGGCCGAGCGGGAAGACGCGGGGGCCGGTGGCGCCGAGGGGACGGGAGGGATGCGCGTTCGTGTTCGTGTGCGTCGTCATGCATCAACCATGACATGTGCGATGACAGATTTCAATATCTGTCAGTCGAGGGTCTTCGGGAGGCGCACTGCGAAGGCGCCCGTCACCACCGCGAGACCCGCCTGCACCAGCAGCGTCACCGTCAGCGCCGTGTCCGTCGGGCCGGACGCCGAGAGCGACAGGAACAGCGAGCCGAGCGTCGCCACGCCCACCGCCATGGCCGACTGCTGCGCCGTCACGAGCACGCCACTGCCCACGCCCGCCCGCTCCGCCGGCATCTCCGAGAGCACCACCCGGAAGAGGACCGGCAGCTGGAGCCCCTGGCCCAGGCCCGCGACCGCCATGCCCGGCGCCAGGTCCGCCACCGACAGGTCCGGCCAGGAGCGCGCGGCCGCCCAGACGATCAGGCCGAGACCGAGGGCCTGGAGCAGGGCGCCGACCGGGACGATCCGGGTG
The DNA here is from genome assembly GCF_044768205.1 of Streptomyces sp. NPDC101160. Classification (NCBI taxonomy): domain Bacteria; kingdom Bacillati; phylum Actinomycetota; class Actinomycetes; order Kitasatosporales; family Streptomycetaceae; genus Streptomyces; species Streptomyces sp. NPDC101160. Next base: position 344,457 of record NZ_JBIWPJ010000005.1, read on the forward strand.
CCCCAGCGGCGGACGAGCCGCGGGCCGGCGAGCGAGGCGCCGAAGAAGGCGAGCGCCATCGGCGCCACCGCGAGGCCCGAGGCCACCGCGCTCAGGCCCAGGGCCTGCTGGAGCGCCACCGCCATCACGAACATGAAGCCGCTGAAACCGCCCGACAGCGGCACGATCAGCGAGACCCCGCGCCGCAGCGACACCAGGTCGAACAGGCTCGGCGGCACCAGCGGGGTGGCACCCCGGCGGTCCGCCCGCCGCTCCACCCACCAGAAGGCGCCGGCCGCGAACGGGAACACGGCGAGCGCGACCCACGTCCACACCGGCCAGCCCGCGGCCCGGCCCTCGGTCAGCGGGGCGAGCAGGGTGAGCAGGGCGACGGCGAGCAGCAGCGTGCCGGGCACGTCGACGGGCGCGGGCCGGTCGGAGCGGGTCTCGGGGACGCTGCGGGCGGCGAGCGCGAGCCCGACCACCGCCACCGGCACGTTCACCAGGAACACCGAGCGCCAGCCGCTGCCCGCGATGTCGGCGGCCACGAGCACGCCGCCCAGGATCTGGCCGACCGTCATCGAGAGGCCGGCGGTCGCCCCGTAGAGGCTGAGGGCCCGCGCCCGGCGCGGTCCCGACGTCGAGGAGTGGATGGTCGCGAGGACCTGCGGCAGCATCAGCGCCGCCGCGGCACCCTGCGCCACCCGCGCGCCGACCAGCGTCCAGGCGTCCGGGGCGAGGCCGCAGGCGAGGGAGGTGAGGCCGAAGGCGGCCATGCCGGCGAGGAAGAGCCGGCGGCGGCCGAAGAGGTCGCCGAGCCGGCCGCCGAGGACGAGCAGCACGGCGTACGCCAGGCCGTACCCGGCCACGACCAGCTCCAGGAGCGCCGGTCCCGCGGCCAGGTCGTGGTCGATGGTGGGCAGGGCGACGTTGACGATGAAGAAGTCGACGAGGGGGAGCGCGGCGCCGAGCAGCACGGTGAACAGGCCGAGGGCGCTGAGGGCCGGCGGGGCCGGGGCGAGGACCGCTGAGGTGCGGGTGGACGGGTCGGTTGTCGTAGTCACGCATCCGAGGTTCCGCCGATCCTCAGCCTGGTACCAGAGGGTGTTTATCCTGGTACAAGCACTACCTGGCAACGGGCTGCGCGCCCATGCACCCTGGGAGCATGACCCTGATGGCGACCGAGACGTGGACCGACGCCCCGACGCGGACCGAGACCGGGCCGCGGAACGACACCGACATCCGGCGCCACGAGCTCGCCGCCTTCCTGCGCAGCCGGCGCGAGCGCATCACGCCCGAGCAGGTCGGGCTGCCGCGCGGGCGGCGCCGCCGCACCCCGGGGCTGCGCCGCGAGGAGGTCGCCCAGCTCTCCGCGGTCGGCGTCACCTGGTACACGTGGCTGGAGCAGGCCCGGCCCATCCAGGTCTCCCCGCAGGTCCTGGACGCCCTCGCCGACGCGCTCCAGCTCGACCCGAGCGAGCGGGCCCACCTCTTCGCCCTCGCCGGACAGGCCGACCCGCACCCCGAGGCCGCCTGCCCGGCCGTCACGCCCACCCTGCGCGCCCTGCTCGAACAGCTGGAGCCGATCCCCGCCTGCGTCCAGAACAGCCGTTACGAGTACCTCGCCTACAACCGCACCTTCGGGCGGCTCTACTGCGACCTGGACAGGCTGCCGCGCGAGGACCGCAACACCCTCTGGCTGGCCTTCACCAACGAGGACTTCCGCGCCGCCGTCACCGACCTGCCGGACATGCTGCGCACCCTGGCCGGCAAGTTCCGCGCGGCCATGGCCGAGCACCTCGCCGAACCCGCCTGGAAGGCGCTGCTCCGGCGGCTGGAGGACGCCTCCCCGGAGTTCCGCGAGATCTGGGCCCGGCACGACGTCGTCGACCCGGGCGGCCGCGCCAAGGTCGTCCGCAACGCCCACGTGGGACTGCTGCACGTGGAGCACACCAATCTCTGGCTCGGCCCGGCCGCCGGCCCCCGCCTCGCCACGTACGTCCCGCTCGACGAGGACTCCCGGGCGGGGCTCGAACGCCTCCAGGCCCTGGTCCTCGCCGAAGAGGCGGCGGCAGCGGGACAGGAGGCGGGCGGCGCTCAGCCCGAGGGCGCGGTCGCCGCCGCCTGATCCGCTTCCTCCGACTCCAGCCTGCGGGCCGTCCGCTCCGCCGTGCGCCGCGCCCACCGCCCGCTGGTCAGCGCCCCGGTGACCAGCACGCACAGACCGCAGCCGGTGATGATCCAGTACGCCGGCCTGCTCGCCGCCACGAAACCGTCGAGGTGCGCCGAGCCCGTCCCGTACGGGGCCGAGCCCAGGCCCGCCGAGAGCACCGCGCCGGCCACCGCGACGCCCAGCGTCTGGCCGATCTGCCGGCTGGTCGACGCCACGGCGGCCGCCACGCCCGCCTGGGCGCGGGGCATCCCGGAGACGGCGGTGTTCGTGATCGGGGCGTTGACCAGGCCGAAGCCGATGCCGAACACCACGTACCCGGTGAACAGCAGCGGCGTGCTGGTCTCCGCCTCGAAGGCGGCGAAGAGCAGCGCCCCGGCCGCCATCGCCGTCCCCGCGACCAGCAGCGAGGGCCGCGGGCCGCGCGCGCCGACCAGGCGGCCGGAGAGCGGCCCGAAGACGAAGGTCATCGCGGCCATCGGCAGCATGAAGAGCCCCGCGTGCAGGGCGGACAGACCCCGGACGTCCTGGAGGTAGAGGGTGTTGAGGAAGAGGAAGCCGCCGAGCGCGGCGAACGCGCTGATCGCGATCACCGTCGCCCCGCTGAACGGCGCGCTGCGGAAGAACCGCAGGTCGATCAGCGGCTCCGCGCGCCTCGGCTCGTAGACCAGGATCCCCACGAGGGCGATCGCCGCCACGACGGTGAACGGCAGGCTGTACTCGATGATCGCGTACGTGAGCGAGCCGAGCAGCGCCGCCACCAGGAGCTGGCCCACCGGGTCGGCGCGGCGGGGGCGCGGCGCGCGGGACTCGGGGACGTACCGCAGGGTCAGGACCAGCGCGACCAGGGCCACCGGCAGGTTCACCCAGAAGACCGCCCGCCAGCTGACCGACTCCACCAGGAGGCCGCCGACCAGCGGGCCCGCCGCCATGGAGACGCCGACGACCCCGCCCCAGACGCCGATGGCGCGGGCGCGGGCGGCCGGGTCGGTGAAGACGTTGGTGATGATCGACATGGCGACCGGGTTCAGCATGGAGCCGCCGACGGCCTGCACCGCCCGGAAGGCGACCAGGGTCTCCAGACTCGGCGCGAGGGAGCAGAGCAGCGAGCCGAGGGCGAAGACGACGAGCCCGGTGGAGAAGACCCGGCGGCGGCCGATCCGGTCGGCGGTGGAGCCGGCGAGCATCAGGAGCGAGGCGAGGACCAGGGTGTAGGCGTCGATGACCCACTGCATGCCGGCGACGGAGGTGCCGAACTCGCGCCGCATCGAGGGCAGCGCGACGTTCAGCGCGGTGTTGTCCAGGCTCACGATCAGCAGGCTCATGCAGCAGATCGCCAGGACGAGCCGTTGGCGGCCGGGCGTGAGCTGCTTCGGGAGCTGCTGGGTGAGCTCTGGCATAGCCGGATAGTACGGCTGTCTAAAGACTTGCGCGGTGCGCGACAATGGGCGAATGACCGCGTTCTCCCCTCTCGCCATCGGGCCGCACATCGTGCAGCCGCCGGTGGTGCTCGCGCCGATGGCCGGCATCACCAACGCCCCCTTCCGCACCCTCTGCCGTGAGTACTCCGGCGGCAAGGGGCTGTTCGTCAGCGAGATGATCACGACGCGGGCGCTGGTCGAGCGCAACGAGAAGACGATGCAGCTCATCCGCTTCGACGCGTCCGAGCAGCCGCGCTCGATCCAGCTGTACGGCGTGGACCCGGTGACCGTCGGCAAGGCGGTGCGGATGATCGTCGACGAGGACCTCGCCGACCACATCGACCTGAACTTCGGCTGTCCGGTGCCGAAGGTGACCCGCAAGGGCGGCGGCTCGGCGCTGCCGTACAAGCGGCCGCTGCTGCGGGCGATCCTGCACGAGGCCGTGGCGAACGCCGGCGACCTGCCGGTCACGATGAAGATGCGCAAGGGCATCGACGACGACCACATCACGTATCTGGACGCGGGCCGGATCGCCGTGGAGGAGGGTGTCACCGCGATCGCCCTGCACGGCCGGACCACCGCCCAGCACTACGGCGGCACGGCCGACTGGGACGCCATCGCGCGGCTGAAGGAGCACGTGCCGGAGATCCCGGTGCTCGGCAACGGCGACATCTGGTCGGCGGACGACGCGCTGCGGATGATGCGCGAGACCGGCTGCGACGGCGTCGTCGTGGGCCGTGGCTGCCTGGGCCGGCCCTGGCTCTTCGGCGACCTGGTGGCGGGCTTCGAGGGCACGGGTGCCTACGCGCAGCCGGGCTTGCGCGAGGTCGCCGACGCGATGGTGCGGCACGCTCGACTTCTTGGCGAGTGGCTGGGGGACGAGGCCCGCGGTGTCATCGACTTCCGCAAGCACGTGGCCTGGTACCTGAAGGGCTTCTCGGTGGGCTCGGAGATGCGCAAGAGCCTCGCCATCACCTCTTCCCTGGACGAACTGCGCGCTCAGTTGAGCGAGCTCGACCTGGACCAGCCGTGGCCGGTCGGCGCGGACGGCCCCCGGGGTCGTACGTCCGGAAACAACCGGGTTGTCCTTCCGGACGGCTGGCTCAAGGACCCGTACGACTGCGCCGGAGTGAGCGAGGACGCCGAGCTGGACACGTCCGGGGGGTGAGATCGGGGTCTCTCACGGGCGTTTTCGGCGAGTGATCCTCGCCACCCTTGATAGGGGTAGCGCTCAGATGAGCAGGTTACGAACCCCTCTCGCGCTTGAAGGGTGGCACTGGGTGCCACCCTTTTTGCGTTCAAGAGTTGAACGCAACTGCTCCGTTCGGCGCTCATGTGAGCGCGAGAGCCCTGCTTTGAGTCAAATGAGCTTCGGGCCCTGAAAGCGGAAGCTACTGGTCAGTTACTTTCGATGTGCTGGCGGACGGGTGGTTAAGACCGGGTGACCGCTAGGCGTACCTCCCCAGACGCCTTCGATCTGGGTATGTTCCTCGGCGTCAGGGCAGCCAACCGAGTCGTCGAGGAGTCGTGACCCGTGTCGGAAATCAATGATCAGAAGTTCGTCTACGACTTCACCGAGGGCAACAAGGACCTGAAGGACCTGCTCGGTGGCAAGGGCGCCAACCTCGCCGAGATGACCAACCTCGGCCTGCCGGTGCCCCCCGGCTTCACGATCACGACCGAGGCGTGCAAGGTCTACCTCGAATCCGGCTCCGAGCCGGCCGCGCTCCGCGACGAGGTCACCGCGCACCTCGACGCGCTCGAGCAGCGGATGGGCAAGAAGCTCGGCCAGGCCGACGACCCGCTGCTCGTCTCGGTCCGCTCCGGCGCCAAGTTCTCGATGCCGGGCATGATGGACACCGTCCTCAACATCGGCCTCTCCGACACCTCCGTCGAGGGCCTCGCCGCCCAGGCCGACAACCCGCGCTTCGCGTGGGACTCGTACCGCCGCCTGATCCAGATGTTCGGCAAGACCGTCCTCGGCGTCGACGGCGAGCTCTTCGAGGAGGCCCTCGACGAGGCCAAGGCCGCCAAGAAGGTCACCAGCGACACCGACCTGGACGCCGCCGACCTGAAGAAGGTCGTCAAGCAGTTCAAGAAGATCGTCAAGAGCGCGACCGGCCGCGACTTCCCGCAGGACCCGCGCGAGCAGATGGACCTCGCCATCGAGGCCGTCTTCAACTCCTGGAACACCGACCGCGCCAAGCTGTACCGCCGCCAGGAGCGCATCCCGGGCGACCTCGGCACCGCCGTCAACGTCTGCTCGATGGTCTTCGGCAACCTCGGCCCGGACTCCGGCACCGGTGTCGCCTTCACCCGCGACCCCGCCTCCGGCCACCAGGGCGTCTACGGCGACTACCTGCAGAACGCGCAGGGCGAGGACGTCGTCGCCGGCATCCGCAACACCGTGCCGCTCGCCGAGCTCGAGTCGATCGACAAGAAGTCGTACGACCAGCTCATGGAGATCATGTCGACCCTGGAGACCCACTACAAGGATCTCTGCGACATCGAGTTCACCATCGAGCGCGGCCAGCTGTGGATGCTGCAGACCCGCGTCGGCAAGCGCACCGCCGGTGCCGCCTTCCGCATCGCCACCCAGCTCGTGGACCAGGGCCTCATCGACGAGGCCGAGGCGCTGCAGCGCGTCAACGGCGCCCAGCTCGCCCAGCTGATGTTCCCCAAGTTCGACGAGAACGCCAAGGTCGAGCAGATCGGCCGCGGCATCGCCGCCTCCCCGGGCGCCGCCGTCGGCAAGGCCGTCTTCGACTCGTACACGGCCGTCAAGTGGTCCCGCTCCGGCGAGAAGGTCATCCTCATCCGCCGTGAGACCAACCCGGACGACCTGGACGGCATGATCGCCGCCGAGGGCATCCTCACCTCCCGCGGCGGCAAGACCTCGCACGCCGCCGTCGTCGCCCGCGGCATGGGCAAGACCTGTGTCTGCGGCGCCGAGGAGCTCGAGGTCGACACCAAGCGCCGCCGCATGACCACCGCCTCCGGCGTGGTCATCGAGGAGGGCGACGTCGTCTCCATCGACGGCTCCACCGGCAAGGTGTACGTCGGTGAGGTACCCGTCGTACCGTCCCCGGTCGTCGAGTACTTCGAGGGCCGCATGCACGCCGGCGCCGACGACGCCGACGAGCTGGTCCAGGCCGTGCACCGGATCATGGCCTACGCCGACCGCGTCCGCCGCCTGCGCGTCCGCGCCAACGCCGACAACGCCGAGGACGCCTCCCGCGCCCGCCGCTTCGGCGCCCAGGGCATCGGCCTGTGCCGCACCGAGCACATGTTCCTCGGTGAGCGCCGCCAGTACGTCGAGCGGCTCATCCTCGCGGACACCGACGAGGAGCGCGAGGAGTCGCTGAAGGCGCTGCTCCCGCTGCAGAAGCAGGACTTCGTCGAGCTCTTCGAGGCGATGGACGGCCTGCCGGTCACCGTGCGCCTGCTCGACCCGCCGCTGCACGAGTTCCTGCCCGACATCACCGAGCTGTCGGTGCGCGTCGCCCTCGCCGAGGCCCGCAAGGAGCCGCACGAGAACGACCTGCGCCTGCTCCAGGCCGTGCACCGGCTGCACGAGCAGAACCCGATGCTGGGTCTGCGCGGTGTCCGCCTCGGCCTGGTCATCCCCGGCCTGTTCACCATGCAGGTCCGCGCCATCGCCGAGGCCGCCGCCCAGCGCATCGACGCCAAGGGCGACCCGCGCGTCGAGATCATGATCCCGCTCGTCGGCACCGTCCAGGAGCTGGAGCTGGTCCGCGAGGAGGCCGAGACCGTCATCGCCGAGGTCCAGGCGCAGACCGGCGTCGAGCTGAAGCTCGCGCTCGGCACCATGATCGAGCTGCCGCGCGCCGCCGTGACCGCTGGTCAGATCGCCGAGGCCGCCGAGTTCTTCTCCTTCGGCACCAACGACCTCACCCAGACGGTCTGGGGCTTCTCCCGCGACGACGTGGAGGCCAGCTTCTTCACCGCGTACCTGGAGAAGGGCATCTTCGGCGTCAGCCCCTTCGAGACCATCGACAAGGACGGCGTCGGCTCCCTGGTCCGCCAGGCCGTCGAGGCCGGCCGCGCCACCCGCCCGGACATCAAGCTCGGTGTCTGCGGCGAGCACGGCGGCGACCCGGAGTCGGTGCACTTCTTCCACGAGGTCGGCCTCGACTACGTCTCCTGCTCGCCGTTCCGGATCCCGGTGGCGCGCCTGGAGGCCGGTCGCGCGGCGGCCGAGGCGAAGGGCAGCGACAGCCGCTGACGCCGCCGGGCCGTCATCGGCCCGAAGACCACCGGAGCCGCCGTTCGTCCCCGACCCTCAGAACCGATGGGCGGCGGCTCCGGTTTCCATGGAGACGGGGCGGACACCTTGTGCGGAGGTGTCCGCCCCGTCGTATTTCGTCCCGGCGATCCCGGTGCGGGTCGATGCATGATCGTTGGGGAAATGTGAGTTCTTGTTCAACTGCATGTGCCAGTGGTGCATTGAATTATTCGTCGTTGAACATTCGCAAAGAATGAGACGGGCGCGGCCCCCGGATCCCCACCCGGAGGCCACGCCCTTTAACTGTGTCGGGCGGGTGAGCCGCAACCTCGCCGACCGCCGCCGGACACGGCAAAGCCCCCCACGGTCTTCGCCACGTCACCTCGGTCCTGAAGGTTTCCCGTCCGACGGCCACAGCTTTTCGGTTTCCGGCCGTTCGCCGCGAGGCTTTTCAAGTGTGGCTGAAACACCCTGGTAACGTGCAGTGATGCTGTGCATACTCGTCGTCGGGGGTGGTTGCGAGTGCACAGGTGGGGGTTCCATGCTGCGGATTCATTTCACCGGAAACGACTTGGCGGGCGTCCGGATGGCCGCCCGGCCGGACGTTCTGTGGGAAACGATTCTCAGTTTTCACCGTTTAAGGGACCGGCGCGGCTCGGTCGTCTACGCCGACTGGCGGTCCGACGCCCGGACCCGGGTCGGCGCCGAGACCCGGCTGCTCGCCGCGCTCGTCCCGGGCCGCGGCTACTTCCCGGACTTCCTCACCCCGCCCGAGGGCGTGCTCGGGCTCGACGAGGGCCTTGACGCGATCCGCGCCACGCCCCCGGGAAGGCTGCACACCGAACTGGCCCTGCTCGGCGCCTCCCGCGCCGGCCGCCCCGCCGTGCCGTCCGCGCTGCGCGCCCTCGCCGACGGCGGCACCGCCGCGTTCGGCCGGATGCTCGACGCCCTGCGCGGCTACCACCGGGCCGCCGTGCAGCCGTACTGGACGCACGTCCAGGCCCACTTCGAGGCCGACCGGGCCCGGCGCGGCAGGGCACTGCTCGACGGCGGAGCCGACGAACTCCTCGCCTCCCTGCCGCCGATGCTCCGCTGGCGCAGCCCCGTCCTGGAGGCCGACTACCCCGTCGACCGGGACGTCCACCTCGACGGACGCGGACTGCTGCTCCAGCCCTCGTTCTTCTGCCGCGGCACCCCGGTCGTGCTGCGCGACCCCGGCCTGCCGCCGGTCCTGGTCTACCCGGTCACGCACTGCGAGCCGCCGACCGTCCGCGCGCCCGGCCTGCCCTCGCTCGCCAAGCTCGTCGGCCACACCCGCTCCGCCGTGCTCAGCGCGATCGGCGACGGCGGCACGACGAGCGAACTGGCCCGCCGGGCGGGCGTCTCGCTCGCCTCCGCGAGCCAGCACGCCGGAGTGCTGCGCGAGGCCGGCCTGGTCGCCACGCTCCGGTACGGCAACGCGGTGCTGCACACGCTGACACCGCTGGGTGCGGCGCTGCTCGGCGGATCGAGCCACGGCCCGGACGGGCAGTGCTACGCGCGTAGGGACAGGGAGCGGGCGGCGGGGGAGGGGCGGGGCGCTGTCAGTGGGGCGCGCTGACTTCGGGGCGTGGACGTCGTCTTCGACGCGTCACGCACGGGCGACCGAGACCGTCCACCGCTGGAAGATCGACGACTGACGTACGCTCCTCCCCTTGATACCGACATGACATGAGGGGACGGGGCATGGAACGGCGGGCGTTGATGCTGGCCATGGGCGGATTCGTGGGCGCCGCGGCCTGGGGCGGCGGCGCCGCGCCGGCGGCCGCCGCCGGCGGGAGCGGGGTGGTCGTGGACGTCACCGCCGCCCCGTACGGCGCCAAGGGCGACGGAACCACCGACGACTCGGCGGCCTTCCAGGCTGCGCTCACCGCGGTGAAGGCGGTGCCGGGCGGTGCGACGCTGCTGATCCCGCCGGGCACGTACGCGATCCGGACCAGCCTGGTGCTCGGCGCCGGGACGACCGTGATCGCGTACGGCGCCACGATCGTCCGCACCGGCGACAGCGGCGCCCTGCTGAAGAACTTCGACACGGTCACGCAGGTGTACGGCTACGAGGGCGCGGGCTCCGTCGCCGTCCTCGGCGGCACCTGGGACATGCGCGGCGGGCAGCACCCCAAGCAGAGCGACGCCATGGGCTTCGCGCACTGCGACGGCGTTCTGGTGAAGGACTGCACGATCCTCGACACGCCCTCCGCGCACGCGATCGAGCTGAACGCGGTCCGCAACGCGGCCGTCGTGAACTGCGTCTTCGACGGTCACCACCCCGGCGACGGCGCGAGCCTGACGACGAAGGAGGCCGTCCAGATCACCTGCGCCACCGAGGGCAACCTGCCCGCCCCGGCCTACGACCTCACCACCTGCGAGGACATCCTCATCACCGGCTGCACCCTGAAGGCCGGCACCACGACCGGGCCGTTCGGCGCGCTGTGCGGCGACCACTGGGGTGCCAAGGGCAAGAGCCACCGCCGGATCCGGGTCGTCGGCAACACGGTCGAGAAGAGCGGCGCGTACGGCGTGCACGTCGCCGACTGGCAGGACTCGGTCGTCGCCGACAACACGATCGACGGCGTCGCCCTGCACGGCATCTACCTCAACTCGCCGCAGGGCAACGCGCTCAGCGGCATCACGGTCTCCGGCAACACCGTCCGGAACGTCGACGGCAGCGGCGGCATCACGGTCAGCGTCCCCAAGTTCACCACCGTGCCCGTCACCTACGGCGCCCGGCACAGCGACCTCACGATCACCGGCAACACGGTCGAGTCGGTCAAGGGCGAGGCCGCGATCTACGTCTCCCGGACCGACGGCGTCGCTGTCACCCGCAACACCGTCACCGGCACCGTGCGCCTCACGGACACCGGCAACGCCCAGGGCATCCACGTCCAGGAGTGCCCGAACGCCGTCGTCACCCACAACACCGTCACCGACGTCCAGGGCGACGGCATCGGCCTGGACACGAACGTGACGGGCGCCGTCGTCGCCGGGAACACCGTCACCACCGCCACCAACTACGGCATCCACGCCGCGGCCGGCGCCGGCGCGATACGCGGCAACCGGGTAACCGGCGCCACCACGTACGGCATCCGGATCACCGGCGCCGCCGACACGATCTGCCAGGGCAACACGATCGGCACGGTCACCACCGTCTCCGGCACCGCGGCCGCGGCCGTCGCCGTGACCTCCACCTGCACGGGAGTGTGGGTCGTCGGCAACGACCTGAGCGGACGGGGCGGCGGCACGGCCGCGGTCTCCGACCTGGGGGCCGGCACCACGGTCTCCGGAAACCTGGTGTGACCTCGCGGCGCGGCGATGAGTTTTCGCCGCGCCGCCCGTCTTAACTCTCGAAAGCGCTCGCGAAAGCGGCAGCGCCACCGCACGACGGAAGAGAGAGCACACCATGGCCCCGCAGATGATCTTCGTGAACCTGCCGGTGAAGGACCTCGACGCCAGCAAGTCCTTCTACGAGAAGCTCGGCTTCTCGATCAACCCGCAGTTCACCGACGAGACCGCCGCGTGCGTGGTCATCAGCGACGCGATCTTCGTCATGCTCCTCACCGAGGAGAAGTTCCGGACGTTCACCGCGCCGGGCAAGGAGATCTCCGACGCGACCAAGTCCACCGAGGTCCTCGTCACGCTCAGCGCCGAGAGCCGCGAGAAGACGGACGAACTCGCGGACCGGGCCCTGGCGGCGGGCGGCAGCCCGGCGAAGGAGCCGACGGACCTCGGCTTCATGTACGGGCGCTCGTTCGCCGACCTGGACGGCCACCACTGGGAGGTCTTCTGGATGGACCCGGCGGCCGCCCAGGGCGGTCAGGCCTGACGCCCCGCCTGCCGCGTCAGGTGGGCGGTCAGGCCTGACGCCCCGCCTTCCACGTCAGGCGGAGACGCCGCCGTCGATCACCAGGTCCGTGCCGACGGCGGAGCCCGCCGCGTCGGAGGCGAGGTAGAGCACCGCCGCCGCGATCTCCTCGGCCGAGGAGATCCGGCCGAGCGGTGACTCCGCCTTCATCCGGACCTCGCGCTCGGCCTCCGTCTCGCCCGGCCGCAGCGACATCGAGGACTCGGACGCGCCCGGGCTGACCGCGTTGATGCGGATGCCGTCGCCGACGTGGTCGCGGGCGGCGGCGCGGGTGAGCGCGGAGACGGCCGCCTTGGAGACCTGGTAGCCGAAGACGCCGGGGATCCGGACGTGCGGGCCCAGGTTGGACGCGATGTTGACGATGGCGCCGCCGCCGTGGCCGCGCATGTGGGCGATCTCCGCCTGGAGCGCGTGCAGGACGCCGGTGACGTTGACGTCGAGCAGGGTGTGCCAGTCGTCGAGGGGGAGGTCGGCCGCGCTGTGGCCGCCGCCGCGGAACACCCCGGCGTTGTTCACGGCCACGTCGAGCCCGCCGAAGGCCGCCACCGTGTCCCGTACCAGCCGGTGCATGTCGGCGGCGACGGTCACGTCGGCGGTGAACGCGCGGGCGGTGCCGCCCGCCGCCGCGATCAGCGCCACCGTCTCGTCGAGGGTGGCGGCGCTGCGGCCGGCGACGGCGACCCGGGCGCCCTCGGCGGCGAAGGCGCGGGCGATGGCCCGGCCGAGACCGGTGCCGCCACCGGTGACGAGGACGGTGCGGTCGGTGAAACGCGAGGTCATGAGGGTTCTCCTGTCGAGGATCGGGACGGTGCCGGGAATTCAGGCGGTACGGGAGGACAGGGCGGCCAGGACGCCCAGGGCGAGCGCGGTCGCCGCGAGCGACGCCGCGTCCGAGCCGAGGGTCAGCACGGCGGCGAAGACGACGGTGGGGCCCAGCTCCATCGCGGTGTTCAGGACCCCGCCCGCGAGGCCGGCCCGCTCCGGCGGCACCCCGTCGGTGGCGAGGACGCCGGCCCCGGCGAACGCGACGGCGCCGCCGGCCGCGAGCAGCAGCAGACCGGGCAGCAGCCCGTACGCGTAGGGCACGGCCGGGTCGAGTCCGGTCGCCGCGAGCAGCGCGAGGCCCACGGCCGCGGTGCCGAGCCCGGCGGCGGTGGCGCGCCCCGCCCCGTACCGCCCGATCAGCGGCCCGGCGGCGCGGCCCGCGACGAGCAGGGCGACGGCGAAGGGCACGAAGGCGCCCGAGGTGAGCAGCGCGGACCAGCCGCGGCCGCGCTGGAGGCCGAGGGAGAGGAGCACGAAGGCACCGGCGGTGCCCGAGGCGGTGAGCGAGACGGCGGCGAGCCCGATGCCGCGGCGCCGGTCGCGCAGGAACGCGGGCGGCAGGAGCGGGTCGGCGGCGCGCCGTTCGACGAGCACGAAGCCGGTGAGCAGGACGATTCCGGTGAGCAGCGGGACCAGGACGGCGGCGGAGGTCCAGGCGCGGGCGTCGGTCAGCACGAGCCCGTAACTGGCCAGGGTGATCCCGGCGGTGGCGAGCAGCGCCCCGGGCAGGTCCAGGCCGCGCCGCGGTCCGCCTCCCGCGGTGGACGGCAGCAGGCGCGGGCCCAGGACGAGGGCGGCGGCCGCGACGGCGACCGGGACGGCGAAGCTCCAGCGCCAGGAGGTGACGGCCGAGATCACCCCGGACAGCAGATTGCCCGCGGTCGCGCCGAGGACCGAGAGTCCGCCCCAGGTGGCCATGGCCCGGCCGTACGCGGCGGGCGCCGGGTAGAGCGCGCGCAGCACGGCCATCGCGGCGGGCGCGACGAGCGCGGCGCCGAGGCCCTGGCCGAACCGGGCGGCGAGCAGCGTGCCGTAGCCGGTGGTGAGCGGGGCGAGCGCGGAGGCGGCGCCGAAGACGAGGAGTCCGCCGGTGAGGGCCCGGCGGCCGCCGTAGCGGTCGGCGAGCCGGCCGCCCAAGAGCAGCAGTCCGGCGAAGGTGAGCCCGTAGGCGGCGCTGAGCAGGATGAGCTCGGCGCGGTCCAGGCCGAGTTCGGCGCCGATCCGGGGGAGCGGCACGGCGAGCGAGGCGAGCGTGAAGATCAGCGTCATCTGCACGGCGCCGAGGAGCGCGAAGCCGGCGGCGGGCGCCGGCGTACTTCTGGTCGCGGTGAGCGTGGTGGTGGCGGTCATCTCTCCCCCTGTATTTTGACCGTACGTTCCAATATGAAGGCCGAAGAAAAGGGCGCCCGCAGGCACCCCTTCGTTCCGGGTCCGTCAGTCCAGCAGAGCCAGTGCCTGCTCCGCCGCGTCCCGCACCCGCCCCGGGTCGCTCGACGCCTTGCCGACCACCCGGAGCCCCTGCATCAGGACGAGCAGCATCCGGGCGAGGGCTCGCGGATCACGGCCCTCCGGCAGCTCGCCCTGGGCGCGGGCCCGGGCGAGCGCGGCGTGCAGCAGGGTCTCGATCTGCTCCCAGCTGAGCTCCACCCGGCGGGCCACCGTCCGGTCGTGCGGCCCCAGTTCGGCCGCCGAGTTGGTGACGAAGCAGCCGGTCAGGCGCACTTCCTCCGTCGCGGCCTCGGCGGCGAAGCGGCGGACGAGCGCGCGGACCGCCGGCAGCGCGGGGCCCGGCGCGGACAGCTCGGCCATGAGCTGCGGGTCGCGGGTCTCGCGGTAGCGGTCCAGCGCCCGCACGTACAGCTCGTGCTTGCTGCCGAAGGTCGCGTAGATGCTGGCGCGGCCGATGCCGAGACGCTCGACGAGGTCCGACATGGTCGTCGCCTCGTAGCCGCGCGCCCAGAACAGCTCGAGGGCTGCCTGGAGCGCGGCGTCGGGATCGAATTCCTTGGTCCTGGCCACGAGATGACCGTACGCCTATCGAGAACGATCAGTCAAGAACGATCGGTCAAGAAACGTCGCCAAGCACCGTCGGTCGAGAGCCGTCGGTCAGGAGCCGGCTTCGACCGTCCGTACCGGATAGACCGTCACCGTCACCTCGGCGTCGTCCAGGCACCGGCCCGTCTCCAGGTCGAAGCGCTGCTTCAGGAGCGGCGAGGCCACGAACGGGCGCCCGCCCGCCGAGCCGACCAGCCCCCGCGCGAGCACCTGCGCGCCCGTGAACGGATCGCGGTTGTCGATCGCGTACGTCCGTCCCGACCGGTCCTTGAAGACCGCGGCCTGCCGGCCGTCCGGGAGCAGCGCCGTCACGCCCCGGCCCGGGGTGAGCCGGGCCTCCTCGCAGACCGTCAGCCAGGAATCCGGCGTCGGGGAGAGTTCGAGAGTCGTCATCAGGCCATCGCCCCTTCTCGCGTGCCGATGGTGAGGACCGTCAGGTCCGGCTTGATCTGGTCGCGCTCCGGCACGAACCGCACCGACGGGTCCGGCGTCTCCGGCGCGTTGACGAAGGACACGAACCGCCGCAGCCGGTCCGGGTCGTCCAGGGTCTGGGCCCACTCGTCCCGGTAGCCCGCGACGTGCGCCGTCATCAGCGCCTCCAGCTCGTCGCACAGCCCGAGCGAGTCGTGCACGACCACGTCCCGCAGGTGGTCGAGGCCGCCCTCCAGGCGCTCCAGCCACACCGAGGTGCGCTCCAGGCGGTCCGCGGTGCGGATGTAGAACATCAGGAACCGGTCGATGAGCCGGACCAGTTCGGCGTCCGAGAGGTCCTGGGCCAGCAGATCGGCATGGCGCGGGGTCGCGCCGCCGTTGCCGCCCACGTACAGGTTCCAGCCGTTCGCCGTGGCGATGACCCCGAAGTCCTTCGACTGGGCCTCCGCGCACTCCCGGGCGCAGCCCGAGACCGCCGACTTCAGCTTGTGCGGGGCGCGCAGGCCGCGGTAGCGCAGTTCGAGCCGGATCGCCATCTTCACCGAGTCCTGCACGCCGTAGCGGCACCAGGTCTGCCCCACGCAGGACTTCACCGTGCGCAGCGCCTTGCCGTAGGCGTGCCCCGACTCGAAGCCCGCGTCGACGAGCCGCGTCCAGATCGACGGCAGCTGGTCCACCCGGGCGCCGAACAGATCGATCCGCTGGCCGCCGGTGATCTTCGTGTAGAGCCCGAAGTCGCGGGCCACCTCGCCGATCACGATCAGCTTCTCCGGGGTGATCTCGCCGCCCGGGATGCGCGGCACTACCGAGTAGGAGCCGTTGCGCTGGAGGTTGGCCAGGTGGTGGTCGTTGGTGTCCTGGAGGGCCGCCTGCTCGCCGTCCAGGATGTAACCGTTGTTGAGGGACGCCAGGATGGAGCCGACGGTCGGCTTGCAGACCTCGCAGCCCTCGCCGCCCTTCGCCTCCTCCCGCCCGTGCGAGTCGAGCAGCGCGGCGAACGACGTCACGCGGAGGGTGCGAGCGATCTCGTAGAGCTCGCTGCGGGTGTACGAGAAGCAGCCGCAGAGTCCTTTGCCGGCCGCCGCCGGCAGCAGCTTCTCGATCACCTTCACGCAACTGCCGCAGCCCGTACCGGCCTTGGTGCACTTCTTCACCTCGGGCAGCGTGGCGCACCGGGTGATGTCGTGCTTGGTCACGTTGTGGCAGGAGCAGATCACGGCGTCGTCCGGCAGCGCGGACGGGCCGAGCGCGACCGGCGCGCCCACACCCGCCGGCAGCACCAGCTGCTCCGGCGAGACGGGCGGCCTGCTGCCGGTGAGCGGGCGCAGCAGGCCGTACGACTCGGCGTCGCCGACCAGCACGCCGCCGAGCAGCACGCCGTCGCCGTCCACCACCAGCTTCTTGTAGACGCCCGAGCGCGAGTCGGAGTAGACCACGTCCAGGCTGCCCTCGGCCGTGCCGTGCGCGTCGCCGAAGGAGGCCACGTCCACGCCGAGCAGCTTCAGCTTGGTCGACAGGTCGGCGCCCGTGAAGCCCTTCGTGTCCTCCTCGGCGATCGCCGCGGCCGCCGTCTGCGCCATCTCGTAACCGGGCGCCACCAGGCCGTACACCCGGCCGTCCGAGGCCAGCGCGCACTCGCCGATCGCGAACACGGCCGGGTCCGACGTCCGGCACAGCTCGTCCACGGCGATGCCGCCGCGCTCGCCGACCGTCAGGCCGCAGTCGCGGGCCAGTTGGTCGCGCGGACGCACGCCCGCCGAGAACACCACCATCTCCGTGGCCAGTTCGGAACCGTCCGACAGGCGCATCGCCGTGACCGCGCCGTCCTCGGTCACGATCTCCTGGGTGCCGGTCCCGGTGTGCACGGTCAGGCCCATCTGCTCGATGGTGCGCAGCAGGGCCGCGCCGCCGCCCTCGTCGACCTGCACCGGCATGAGGCGCGGCGCGAACTCCACGATGTGCGTGTCGAGTCCGAGGCCCTTGAGCGCGCCGGCCGCCTCCAGGCCGAGCAGCCCGCCGCCGACCACCGCGCCGGTCGTGCGGCCCTTCGCGTACTCCTCGATCGCGAGCAGGTCCTCGATCGTCCGGTAGACGAAGCAGCCGCGGGCGTCCCTGCCGGGCACGGGCGGCACGAACGGGTACGAGCCGGTGGCGAGGACGAGCGTGTCGTAGGCGAGGACCCGGCCGGAGCGGGCGGTGACCGTCCGCGCCTCGCGGTCGACGGCGATCGCCGGGTCGTCGGTGTGCAGTTCGATGCCGTGCCGCTCCATGAAGCCGGCCTCGACCAGGGACAGGCCGTCGGGCGTCTTCCCGGAGAAGTACGAGGTCAGCTGCACGCGGTCGTAGGCCGGCCGCGGCTCCTCGCAGAGCACCACGACCCGCGCCCGCGCGGTGACGCCCCGGTCCGCGAGCGCCTCCAGGAACCGCTGGCCGACCATGCCGTGGCCGACGAGCACGATGGTGGGGGTGTGCGGGGTCGTCATCTCAGGAGCCTCCGTCGTGGGTGAGCAGGTGAAGCAGCGGGGCGTCGGGCAGGGCCTCGTCGCCCTCCCAGGCCCGGGCGAGCGTCCCGACCGCGCCGAGGTCGCCGAGCAGCACGCCGCCGACGAGCCGGTCGCCGCGGACGACGACCTTGCGGTAGGCGCTGCGGGTGGCGTCGGTGAGCTGGACGACGTGGTCGCCGGGGGCGGGCGTGGTCTCACCGAAGGCGGCGAGGTCGAGGGGATGCGGGCCGCCGAGGGTGAGCCTGGTCAGGGCGCGGGTGCCGGTGTAGCGGGGCGCGTCGCCCAGGAGCACCTCCGCCAGCACATCCGCCTGGTCGAGCGCCGGGCCCGCCAGCCCGTACACCCGTCCCGCGTGTTCCGCGCAGTCGCCGATCGCGTGGATGTACGGGTCCGAGGTGCGCAGTGCGTCGTCGACGACCACGCCCGTCCGGACGTCGAGCCCAGCCTCGCGGGCCAGGGCCACGCGGGGGCGCACCCCGCACGCCAGGACCACGATCTGCGCGTCGAGGACGAAGCCGTCGGCGAGTTCGACCGCGGTGACGGCGCCGTCCTCCTGGCAGAGGCCGGTGACGCGGCACTCGGTGTGGACCTCGACGCCGAGGGCGGTGAGGTGCTCGCGCAGCAGACCGGAGGAGGAGACGTCCAGTTGGCGCTCCATCAGGTGCTCCGCCTGCTGCGCGAGCACGACCTCCGTGCCGAGCGCCGCCAGGGCCCGCGCCGCCGAGACGCCGAGCAGACCGCCGCCGATGACCACCGCGCGTACCCCGGGCCGTACGAGCTCGCGCAGCGCCAGACAGTCGTCCATCGTGCGGAAGGGCAGCACGCCGGACGGGAGCTCGGCGCCGCGCAGGCCGCGCAGCGGGGGCAGGACGGGGGCCGCGCCGGTGGCCAGGACCAGGCGGTCGTACGGGACGAGCGAGCCGTCCGCGCACTCGACCGTGCGGGCCGCGCGGTCGATGCGCACGGCCCGGACGCCGAGCCGGGCCGGCTCGCGCGGGCCGGGCAGGGCGATGACCTCGGGGCCGTACCGGCCGGCGAGGACGTCCGCCAGCAGCACCCTGTTGTAGGGGGCGTGCGGCTCCTCGCCGAGGAGCGTGACCGGCAGGCGCTGGGCGAGCCGGGCGCCCGCCGTCCCGCCCCCGACCACCACGATCCGTGTACTCATACCGGGAAGCGTGCGGCGCCGGTGTTACCCGTCGGGATCCCGGCTGTTACCCGCACGGAACGCTGATCTCACGTCACGGCCGGACCGCTGTGAGGCGCCGGAGGAGGGGATCGGCCTCCGGCGATCGACCTTCGGCATGCCTCCGGCATAGCTCTGGCCTAGCTCAAGACTCCGGCGATCGATGGACGGCGCACCTATTCCGTTCCTAGGCTCACGCCATGCCTGACATATCCCTGACCACTCTTGTCCTGCTCTGCATCGCGGCCTTCGCCGCCGGCTGGATCGACGCCGTGGTCGGGGGCGGCGGGCTGCTCCAGCTGCCCGCGCTGCTGCTCGGGCTGCCGCACGTGCCGGCCGCGCAGATCCTCGGCACCAACAAGGCGGTGTCGATCGTCGGCACCTCCGGCGCCGCCGTCACCTACCTGCGCAAGGCGCCGGTGAAGGTGGGCACGGCGGTACGGATCGGGCTCGCCGCGCTCCTCGGGTCGATGGGCGGCGCCTTCTTCGCGGCCGGGATCAGCAGCGCCGTGCTCCGCCCGGTGATCATGGTGGTGCTGCTCGGAGTGGCCGGCTTCGTCATGTTCCGGCCGTCCTTCGGCACCCGGGCGTCGGGCGAGGAGCGGCCGGCGCTCACCCGGGCCCGGATCGTCACGGCGATCGTCGTGGTCGGCGGCGGCATCGGCTTCTACGACGGGCTCTTCGGGCCCGGCACCGGCACCTTCCTCGTGCTCGCGCTGACCGCCGTGCTCCATCTGGACCTGGTGACGGCCTCCGCCACCTCGAAGATCGTCAACGTCTGCACCAACGCGGGCGCGCTCGCGATGTTCGCCTACCAGGGGCACGTGCTGTGGCAGCTCGCCGCCGTCATGGCCCTCTTCAACCTGGCCGGCGGGACGCTCGGCGCCCGGATGGCGCTGGCGAAGGGCGCCGAGTTCGTGCGCGGGGTGCTGCTCGTGGTCGTCTTCTCGCTGGTCGCGAAGCTCGCCTTCGACCAGTGGGCGTAAGCCGTGACCGGACGGGTCACTTCACGCCGATGAGGTGGCCGAAGGCGACCACGTTGCCCTGGTAGCCACCGGCCTTGCGCGAGAAGCCGCCGCCGCAGGTGATCACCCGGATCTCGGCCCGGTCCGCCTCCCCGTACACCTTGGCGTCCGGGAAGGCGCTCTTGTCGTAGACCTCGACCGCGTCGACCGTGAAGACGGCGGTCCGGCCGTCCCGCCGGTCCACCTCGATCCGGTGGCCCTTCTTCAGCGTGCCCAGCGCGTAGAAGACGGCCGGGCCCTGCGCGTTGTCGACATGGCCGGCGACGATCGCGGTGCCCTTGGCGCCGGGCCGGGTGCCGTCCTCGTACCAGCCGGCCAGATTGCGGTCGGCGGCCGGTGGCACGGAGAGCGCGCCGTCGGCGCCCAGCCCGAGGCCCGTGAGGGGCGCGTCCACGTCGATCTCGGGGATGCGCAGCCGGACCGGGTCGGACGGCGGGAGCGGGTCGGCGGCGGCGTCGGTGTGGACGCTCGGCCCGGCGGCGAAGGCCTGCGCCGCGGACGGCGCGGGCGGGGTGACCTGGCCGGAGCCGTTCTGGATCATCCACAGACCCGCACAGGCGGCGACGGCTATGCCCCAGCCCTTGCTCCTGTTGGTCACGACCTCATGTCCTTCCCGGAGGGCCATCCCAGGGGGTGGTCCTGCCCCCGCCGGGCCGTCAGCTGGCGCGCGGCGGGGACAGGACGTCGGCGGTACGGTCAGCCGTCCTGCGCGCCGCTCGCCCGGCGGCGCAGGAACCACGTACCGCCCACGGCGGCCACGGCCAGCACCGCCGCGCCCGCCGTGACCTGGGCGGTGTCGGGGCCGACGCTGCCCCCGACACCGGTCTGCACATGGCCGCTCGGGCTCTTGTGCTTGACGAAGAGCTCGCCTCGGGCCGACCGCCCGTTGTCGCAGTGGACGCTGATCGTGTACGTCCCGGACTGGGCGTGGTGCGGCACCGTGAACTGGCCGACCACGACCTCCTTGTGGGTGCTCGGGTTCAGGTGGAACTCGCCCGCCTCGAGCCCGTCCGTCTTGCCGATGCCGTGGCCGTGGTCGCCGCAGGCGGTGGTGTTCACGGTGACGGTGGTGCCCGGCTCGGCCGAGGAGGGGAAGATCTCCAGGGACTCCGAGCCGCCGTGCTGTCCGTCGCCGCTGTGGTCGCCGCTGCTGTTGTGGTCGCTGTCGTTGTTGTTCCAGTCGCCGTTGGCGAAGGCCACGGGACCGGTGGCGAAGACGCCGAGGGCGGCGAACGTCAGCGCGGTACCGGTGAGCAGTCGGGCAGGAGTGCGGCGCATGGGGGACCTCCGGGGCGCGCGTACGGTCTGTCGGAAAGGGGCTTCCGTAGGTCCGAGATAAATGCGTGCCCGGACGGCCCGCCTGCTGATGTCCCATCAGAATTACTCCGTCCGGTGCGGCGCGTCGCCTGGATCTCCCGCGTTGACGCAGGTCAACGAGGGTTTCCAGGCGTCAGCTGACGGTCCGTGCCGAACGGGTGACCCGCCCGCGGGCCGGTTCGCCTACAGCGCGTCCCAGGGCGCCGCCTCGTACGCCGCGTACACCCGCTCCATCAGCTCCTCGTCCACCCGGAGCGGGGTGTCGTCGATCCGGTTCACCGGGGCGATCCCGCGCGCGCTCGTCACGAAGGCCGCGCGGAAGTACGGCACCTCCGCCAGCGGCACGGACCGGGTCACCGACGGCAGCCGCGGGGCCACCAGGGACATGGTGGTGCCGACGAGGTGCGGCGCGGCCGGCCAGATCACCGAAGTGCCGTCCCAGAAGGCGACGTTGGTGACCGCGCCCTCGGCGATCTCGTGCGACGGGCCGCCCGTGAGCAGCGCCTCGTCGAAGCCCGCGCGGCGGGCCGCGTCGCCGTGGTAGCGCTGCCCGAAGCCGCCCAGGTGCTTGATGTGCGCCGCCGGACGCCAGTACGGGACGGACTTCAGGGCCTTCGGCGAGCGGTCCGCCGAGAACGGCTCCCGCACGGTCACCACCGTGAGCGGCCCGCCGCCGCCGGCCCCCGCGGCCCCCTCGATTCCCTCATACACGTACACCCGCGCCGACGCGTCCTTCCGGCCCGCGCCCTGAAGCGCCCCGGCGAGCAGCGCCCGCACCCGCCCGCCGTCCAGGCCCAGGCCGAACAGCTCGCGCGTCGACCGGTCGAGCCGCTCCAGGTGCAGGCCGAGGCCCTGGACCCGGCCGTCGCGCACCTGCATCGCCGTGTAGTGGCCGTAGCCGCTCATGAGGGAAGCGAGGACGCCGGGTTCGGTGGCGGCGGGGGCGCCGTCGATCTCGACGTACAGGTCCTGGGGCTGGGGAGGCGTCGTCATGGGCCCACCGTATGCCCGGGACGCCGCACGGCCCAGGGCGCCCGCGCCCTGCTGCGCACGGCCCGGTTCGCCCGTACGGTGAAGGAGTGATCGTCACCGTCCGCACCACCACCGACGCGCGTGCCAAGGCCGAGACCCTGGCGCGCGGCGCCGTCGAGGCCCGGCTCGCCGCCTGCGCGCAGCTCTCGGGGCCCGTCACCTCCGTCTACCACTGGCAGGGCGCGGTCGAGACCGCCGAGGAGTGGGAGGTGACCTTCAAGACCACCGAGGCCCGCTACCCGGCCCTGGAGGCGCACCTCCTCGCCGCCCACGACTACGAGACGCCCGAGATCCTCGCGACCCGGGTGACCCGGGTGAGCGCGGACTATGCCCGCTGGGTCGAGCGGGAGACCGCCGAGCCCGGGGCGATCGAGGCCGGCGCGCCGGCCCCTGACGAGCGCCCGTTCTTCGTGTACGGGACGCTGCGCCCGGGCGCGTACAACCACGACCGCTTCCTCGCCGGCCGGATCGGCACGGAGGCGGACGCCGTGCTGCACGGGGCGGCCCTGTACGACGGGCCCGGTTATCCGTACGTCCTGCCGGCGGACGGCGGCCGGGTCGTCGGCACCCTGCTCACCCCCGCGCCCGGCGCCTACGGCGAGCTGTTCGGCCTGCTCGACCGGCTCGAACTGCCCGTCGGCTACGAGCGGGTGGCGATGGACGTCGAGCGGGTACGGGACGGGGCGCGGGTGTCCGCCTGGGTCTTCCTGGCGACGCCGGACGCGCCCCTGGGCGCGGTCATCGAGAGCGGGGACTGGTTCAACCGGCCGTCGTCGTAGCCGTAGCCGTCGGTTCCGTTGCCCGCTCCAGCCGGACCGCGCACACCTTGAACTCCGGCATCTTCGACACCGGGTCCAGCGCCGGGTTGGTCAGCGTGTTCGCGCGGCCCTGGCCCGGCCAGTGGAACGGCATGAAGACCGTGTCCGCCCGGATCGCGGCCGTGATCCGGGCCGGGGCCACCGCCCGGCCGCGCCGCGACACCACCGCGACGGCCTCGCCCTCCGCCACGCCGATCCGCTCGGCGAGCCGGGGGTGGAGCTCGACGAAGGAGCCGGGCGCGGCCGCGTTCAGCTCGTCGACGCGCCGGGTCTGCGCGCCCGACTGGTACTGGGAGACGACCCGCCCGGTCGTCAGGACCACCGGGTAGTCGGCGTCGGTCTCCTCGGCCGAGGCCCGGTGCACCACGGGCACGAAGCGGGCCCGCCCGTCGGGCGTGGCGAAGCGGTCGAGGAAGAGCCGCGGAGTGCCCGAACCCCCGGCCGCACCACCGCCCGAACCGCCGTCCGTGCCACCGCCCGAACCGCCGGCCGTACGACCGTCCGCACCCCCGCCCGAACCGCCGACCGAACCGCCGCCCGAACCGCCGCCCGAACCGCCGTCCCTGCCACCGCCCGTACCGCTCTCGTCCGGGCAGGGCCAGAACACGCCCTGCTCCTCCTCGATCCGGCGGTAGCTGATGCCCGCGTAGTCGGCCGGGCCGCCCGCCGAGGCGCGCCGCAGCTCCTCGAAGACCTCCTCCGGGTCGGCCGGGAAGCCCTTCTCCCAGCCGAGCAGGGCCGCGAGCCCGTGCAGCACCTCCAGGTCGCTGCGGACGCCCGGCGGCGGGGTGAGGGCGCGGCGGCGCAGCAGCACGCGGCCCTCCAGGTTGGTGGTGGTGCCGGTCTCCTCGGCCCACTGGGTCACGGGCAGGACCACGTCCGCGAGCGCCGCGGTCTCGGACAGGACGACGTCGGCGACGGCGAGGAAGTCCAGGGAGCGCAGCCGCTCCTCGACGTGCGCGGCGCGCGGGGCGGAGACCACCGGGTTGGAGCCCATGAGGAGCAGGGCCTTCACGTCCCCGCCCAGGGCGTCGAGGAGTTCGTACGCGCTCCGGCCCGGCCCGGGCAGGGACTCCGGCGGCACCCCCCACACGCCGGCGACGTGCTCCCGGGCGGCCGGGTCGTCGAGCTTGCGGTAGCCGGGCAGCTGGTCGGCCTTCTGGCCGTGCTCGCGGCCGCCCTGCCCGTTGCCCTGGCCGGTGAGGCAGCCGTAGCCGCTGTACGGGCGGCCGGCCCTGCCGGTGGCCAGGCAGAGGTTGATCCAGGCGCCGACGGTGTCGGTGCCCTTCGACTGCTGCTCGGGGCCGCGTGCGGTGAGCACCATGCCGCTGCCCGCCTCGCCGAACATCCGCACCGCTTCGCGCAGTTGCGGCACCGGCACGCCGGTGATCCGCTCCACGTGCTCGGGCCAGTGGGACATCGCCCCGGCCCGGGCCGCCGCCCAGCCCTCGGTGCGCGCGGCGACGAACTCCTCGTCGACCCGGCCCTCGGCGACGACCAGGTGCAGCATGCCGAGCGCGAGCGCCAGATCGGTGCCGGGGCGCGGGGCGAGGTGCAGGTCGGCCTGTTCGGCGGTGCGGGTGCGGCGCGGGTCGACGACGATCAGCCGGCCGCCGTTCTCCTTCAGCTCGGTGAGGTAGCGCAGCGCGGGCGGCATGGTCTCGGCGAGGTTGGAGCCGACGAGGATCACGCAGCCGGTCTTCGGGATGTCCTCCAGCGGGAAGGGCAGGCCGCGGTCGAGGCCGAAGGCCCGCTGGTGCGCGGCCGCGGCGGAGGACATGCAGAAGCGCCCGTTGTAGTCGATCTGGGAGGTGCCGAGGACGAGCCGGGCGAACTTGCCGAGCGCGTACGCCTTCTCGTTGGTGAGACCGCCGCCGCCGAAGACCCCCACGGAGTCGGCCCCGTGGCCGGCGCGGGTGCGGCGCAGTCCGTCGGCGACGGCGGCGAGGGCCTCCTCCCAGGTCGCGGGCCGCAGCGCCCCCGTGTCAGCGCGGCGGACCAGGGGCTCGGTGAGCCGGACCCGGGAGGAGAGCACGGCGGGGGCGGTGCGGCCCTTGCCGCACAGCGCGCCCCGGTTGACGGGGAAGTCGGGCCGGTCGACCACCTCGACGGGCAGCTCCCCGGCGCCTCCCGCTGTGGGGCGCAGGTTCATGCCGCACTGGAGGGCGCAGTAGGGGCAGTGCGTGGGGACGGTGGTGACCTCTGACATGCCCCGAGGATGCGGCGGCCGTGTTACGGGCGAGGACGTGCCGTATTACGGGCGCGGGGCTCTGCGCTCCTCTCAGCGCGCCGCGACGGGTGAGGCGAGGGCCTTCGTCACGCCGTCCTCCCTGGCGCCGAGGAACGTCGGGTCGGGCCGCAGGGCCGCGTCCAGGGCGGCCTTCCCCGCGGCGGCCATCTCGCGGGTGGTGCCGTAGTACCAGGTGACGTCGTGCGGTTCGCCGACCCCGACCCCGTACGCCTGCACGCCCGCCGCCCCGCACAACGCCACGGCCCGCTTCACGTGGAAGTCCTGGGTGACGAGCACGGCCCGGTCGACGCCGAAGATCTTCTTGGCGCGCACGCACGAGTCCCAGGTGTCGAAGCCGGCGTAGTCGCTGACCACCTTCGCGTCGGGCACTCCGCGCTGGGCCAGGTACGTCCGCATGGCGCTCGGCTCGTCGTACTCGGTGCGGCTGTTGTCGCCGGTGACGAGCAGGACCTTGACCTTGCCGGTGCGGTAGAGCTCGGCGGCGGTGTCGAGGCGGTGCGCGAGGTACGGGGTGGGGCGGCCCTTCCAGAGGCCGGCGCCGAAGACGACGGCGACGTCCTGGGCGGGCACGTCGGCGGTGGTACGGAGGCGGTCGGCGGTGCTGGTGTGCAGCCAGGCGGCGGGGGCGAGCGCGAGCACGGCCCCGAGCATCACGGCCTGGACGGCGCGGCGGCGGCCCCGGGTGGTGCGGGGGAGGAGGCGGGGCGGGCGGGGCAGGCGGACGCCGCGCATGGGTGGGACCTCCGGTCGGTCTTTCGGGACGTTGTCACACGGTCGGACGCGTTTCGGCGGGCTGTGGTTCGCTCCCGCCGCGTTCCGTGCCGTGCCGCCCTCCGTCCCGTCCTCCGTACAGCACGCTCGCGAGCCCCATGCCGAGGAGCATCCCGAGGAACTGCGCGGCGGCGAAGGCGGGCACCGAGCCCGGCGCGATCCCGGTGAAGGAGTCGGACAGGGAGCGGCCGACGGTGGCCGCCGGGTTGGCGAAGGAGCCGGAGGAGGTGAACCAGATCGCCGCGCCGATGTAGCAGGCGACGGCGACCGGGGCGAGCGCCGGGCGCCCGATGCGGCGCAGGCCCTGCACGACGAGGACGAGCCCGGCGGTGGCGACGGCCTCGCCGAGCAGGAGGTGGAGGTCGGCGCGCTCGGTGGTGGCGAGGGCGGCGCCCGGCGCGCGGCCGAACATGGCCTCGGCGAGCAGCGCGCCGGTGACCGCGCCGGCGAGCTGGGCGGCGATGTAGAGGACGGCCTCGCGGCCGCCGTCCTTGTGCCGGCGCGCCCACCACTCGGAGAGGGTGACGACCGGGTTGAAGTGGGCGCCGGAGAGCGGGCCGATGAGCGCGATGAGCAGACCGAGCCCGATGGCGGAGGCGGCGGCGTTGGCGATCAGCCGGACGCCGGTGTCCGGGCTGAGGGCGTCGGCGCGGAGGCCGGAGCCGACGATGACGGCGACGAGGGCGGCGGTGCCGGTGAACTCGGCGAGGGCGCGCCGGGGGAGCGGCACAGGGGAGATTCTCATAACGGAAAATGTATTCCGTGATTCGGAAGAGAAAAAGAGGGGAGGAAAGGGGCGAGGTCTCCGTAGGATCCGCTGGTGATCGACAACGCCTCGGGGCCCACCGACGCCCTGCTCTCCGCCGCCGTCCGCAACAACGCCGACTGGTGCGACACGATGTGCCGCGCCCACGGCCTGGCCGGTGCCTTCGGCCCGCGCGCCTGGTCCAGCCCGCGGCGCACCCCGCTCTACTACCCGGACGCCGTCACGCTGGCCCCGGACGCGGACGCCGGGGAACTCCTGGACGCGATCGACAGCACCGCGGGCGCCTCCGTCAAGGACAGCTACGCGCGCTTCGACCCGGCCCTCCTGGACGGGGCGGGCTTCATACAGCTCTTCGAGGCCCAGTGGATCCACCGCCCCGCCGGCCTCCCGGTCCGCGGCGAGGCCGCCGACGTCCGCGCGGTCCGCACCCCCGCCGAACTCGCCGCCTGGGCCCTCGCCTGGAGCGAGGGCGACGCCCGCGACGCCGCGCTCTTCCGTCCCGAGCTCCTCGACGACCCCACCACGACGATCGTCGCCACCCACGCCCCCGACGGCCGGATCCTCGGCGGCGCCGTCCTCACCGACAGCGCCGGTGTCACCGGCGTCTCCAACGTCTTCACGGTGGACGACCTCCCGGCCGCCCACGCCTGGTCCGCGGCCCTCACCCTCGCCTCCCCCGACCGCCCGGTCGTCGGCTACGAGTCGGGCGAGGACCTGGAACCGGCCCTGGAGGCCGGCTTCGGGACGCTCGGGCCGCTGCGGGTGTGGCTGGCGCCGTGAGCGACGCGGGGCGGGGGTGACGGAGGGCTGAGCGACGCGGGGGCGGGGTGAGCGCCCGGTGCGGGGTTGCGGCGCCGCTGTGAGGCCGCGGCAACCGGCCGTGACCCCGGGCGAAACGGCCAGGCAATCTGCCCCCGGCACGATCGGCGCATGACGACGCGTGAGCCGATCACCACGTTCGACAGCAGCGCCGCCGGGATGCTCGGCCGCATCTTCGCCCGGCCGGCCGCTCAGGGCGCCCCCACCCTCATAGCCGTCGGCCACGGCAGCCGCGACCCGCGCGCCGCCGCCGCCCTCGGCCTTCTCGCCGACCGGGTCCGGGAGCTGCGGCCCGGCCTCGACGTACGGCTCGCGCACATCGAGCTGAACGCGCCACTGCTCGCCGACACGCTCGCCGGACTCGCGCGGGCGGGCGGTGACGGCCTCGGCGGCCTCGCGTCGCCCGATGCCGGAACCCTCGCCGGGCCGGCGCGCCCGGGTCGCGGCGCCGGGCTCGCGCGGCCGCGTGCCGGCGCCGTGCTCGTGCCGCTGCTCTTCGCCCGCGGTCACCACGTCAAGCACGACCTGCCCGCCGCGGCCGCCGCCGCGCCCGCCGGCGTGCGGGTGCGGATCGCCGAACCGCTCGGCCCGCACCCGCTGCTCGTCGAGGCCCTCGCCGACCGGCTCGCCGAGGCCGGCTGGACCCCGCGGGACGGCGCCTCGCCCACCTCCGGCGTGGTCCTCGCCGCCGCGGGCTCGCGCGATCCCGAGTCCGCCGCCGGCATCCGCCGCGTCGCCGCCCGGCTCGGCGAACGCCTCGGCGGCGTGCCCGTACTCCCCGCGTTCGCCTCCGGCGCCGGCCCCACCGTCCCCGAGGCCGTCCGCGCCCTCGCCGCCCGCGGCCGCCACCGCATCGCCGTCGCCTCCTGCTTCACCGCCCCCGGCCGCTTCGCCGCCCGCGCCGCCGCCCACGCCCCCTGGCTCGCCGCCGCTCCCCTCGGCGCCCACCCGGCCCTCGCCCGGCTGATCCTGCACCGCTACGACGAGGCGGTCATGTCCCCCGTACCGGCACGGGAGTTCGCCGCCGCGGCCGGCTGACGCGCGAGCCGCGTCCTCGCCCCTTCTGTCCGTCCCGCCCGTTACCTTCGAAGACATGGAAGGCTTCGCAGACCCCACCAGGACCGGCACCCCCACCCCCACCCCCGGCTACGACCCCCTCGCACTCGAACGCTGGGCCCCCGAGCCCGACAAACGGCCCGGCCGCACCGCCTTCCAGCGCGACCGCGCGCGGGTGCTGCACTCCTCCGCGCTGCGCAGGCTCGCCGGCAAGACGCAGGTCGTGGACCCCGGCTCCCGCAGTCACGCCTGGGACGCCAGCCCGCGCACCCGGCTCACGCACTCCCTGGAGTGCGCCCAGGTCGGCCGCGAGCTGGGCGCCGCGCTCGGCTGCGACCCGGATCTGGTCGAGGCGGCGTGCCTGGCGCACGACATGGGCCACCCGCCCTTCGGGCACAACGGCGAGCAGGCGCTCAACGACGTCGCCAAGGACTGCGGCGGCTTCGAGGGCAACGCGCAGTCGCTCCGCCTGCTCACCCGGATCGAGCCCAAGCGGTTCATCGCCGACCCCGTCACCGGCGATCCGGTCAGCGTCGGCCTGAACCTGACCCGCGCCGCCCTCGACGCCGCCACCAAGTACCCGTGGCCGCGCGGCGGCCACCCCACCGACCCGGGTTCGCCGAAGTTCGGGGTGTACGAGGACGACCTGCCGGTCTTCGAGTGGGTCAGGAAGGGCGCGCCGGAGTACCGCAAGTGCTTCGAGGCGCAGGTGATGGACTGGTCCGACGACGTGGCGTACTCCGTGCACGACTTCGAGGACGGCCTGCACGCCGGGCACATCGACCCCAACATGCTGTTCTCCGAGCCCGAGCGCGCCGACATCTGGCAGGTGGCCCTCGGCCGGTACGTACCGGAGGACACCGATCCGCAGGAGCTCGCCGAGGCCCTCGACCGGCTCGTCGACCAGGACTGGTGGCCGCACGGCTACGACGGCTCGGCCGTCGCCCAGGCCCGGCTCAAGGACGCCACCAGCCAGCTCATCGGCCGCTTCTGCCTGGCCGCCGAGGGCGCCACCCGGCAGGCGTACGGCGGCGGCCGGCTCACCCGTTACGGCGCCGAGCTGGTCGTCCCGCGCGCCACCCGCAACGAGTGCGCCGTGCTCAAGGCGATCGCCGACCGGTACGTGATGCAGCGGGCCGAACAGGAGGCGCTCCGGGCCGACCAGCGGATCGTCGTCGCCGAGCTCGCCGAGGCGCTCACGGCCCGCGCGCCCGAGGGCCTCGACCCGCAGTTCCGGGCCCTGTTCGTCAGTGCGCCGGACGAGCGCTCCCGCAAGCGGGTGATCGTCGACCAGATCGCCTCCCTCACCGACGCCGCCGCCCGCAGCCTGCACGCCCGGTTCCGGTCGCCCCGCGGTTAGCCCCCGGCCAGGGGCCGTTCGCCCTCTTTCGCCGTCCCGGCCGGTGCGGGACCCTCGCATGCATGTTCCGAGGCGTCCCGAGGCGGTACGGCCCGGCCCGGGTCCGGGGGCGTAGCGTAGGGAACCGGTCGCAATGAGGAGGAATCAACGTGGTCGACGCAGATCAGACCTTTGTCATCGTCGGCGGGGGCCTGGCCGGAGCCAAGGCAGCGGAGACCCTGCGCTCCGAGGGCTTCAACGGGCGGGTGATCCTCATCTGCGACGAACGCGAGCGGCCCTACGAGCGCCCACCGCTCTCCAAGGGCTACCTCCTCGGCAAGGACGAGCGGGACTCCGTCTTCGTGCACGAGCCCGGCTGGTACGCGCAGCACGACGTCGAGCTCCACCTGGGCCAGCCCGTCACCGCCGTCGACCGCGAGGCGCACACCGTCCGCCTCGGCGACGGCACCGTCATCCACTACGACAAGCTGCTCCTCGCCACCGGCGCCGAGCCGCGCCGCCTCGACATCCCCGGCACCGACCTCGCCGGCGTGCACCACCTGCGCCGGCTCGCGCACTCCGAGCGACTCCGCGACGAGATCAAGAAGCTCGGCCGGGAGAACGGCCAGCTGGTCATCGCCGGTGCCGGCTGGATCGGCCTGGAGGTCGCCGCCGCGGCCCGTACGTACGGCGCCGAGGTCACCATCGTCGAGGCCGACCCCACCCCGCTCTACCGGGTCCTCGGCCCCGAACTCGGCCAGATCTTCGCCGACCTGCACACCGACCACGGCGTCCGCTTCCACTTCGGCGCCAGGCTCACCGAGATCACCGGCCAGGACGGCATGGTCCTCGCCGCCCGCACCGACGACGGCGAGGAGCACCCCGCCCACGCCGTCCTGATCGCCATCGGCGCCGCCCCGCGCACCGCCCTCGCCGAGAACGCCGGCCTCGCACTCGTCGACCGCGCCGACGGCGGCGGCGTCGCCGTCGACGAGGCGCTGCGCACCTCCGACCCGGACGTCTTCGCCGCCGGCGACATCGCCGCAGCCCACCACCCGCTGCTGCACACCCGGCTGCGCGTCGAGCACTGGGCCAACGCCCTCAACGGCGGCCCGGCCGCCGCCCGCGCGATGCTCGGGCAGCACGTCTCCTACGACCGGGTCCCCTACTTCTTCACCGACCAGTACGACCTGGGCATGGAGTACTCGGGCTGGGCGCCGCCCGGCTCGTACGACCAGGTCGTGGTGCGCGGCGACACCGGCAAGCGGGAGTTCATCGCCTTCTGGCTGAAGGAGGGCCGGGTGATCGCGGGCATGAACGTGAATGTGTGGGACGTCACAGACCCGATCCAGAAGCTCATCCGGTCCCGGGCGCAGGTGGACGCCGACCGCCTGGCGGACGCGTCGGTGCCGCTGGAGAGCCTCGCGGAGTAGACCGGGCAACCCCCTCCGCACCCGTAGCCGCATCTCTGCGGGGGACGACCCCCGGACCCCCGTAGAATTCATGCGTGGCAGGCAGGATCAACGATGACGACGTGAAGGCGGTACGGGACGCGGTCCCGATCGACGCCGTCGTGTCCGAGTACCTCCAGCTCCGCAACGCAGGCGGCGGGAACCTGAAGGGGCTCTGCCCCTTCCACGACGAGAAGTCGCCCTCCTTCCAGGTCAGCCCCAGCAAGGGACTCTTCCACTGCTTCGGCTGCCAGGAAGGCGGCGACACCATCGCCTTCGTGATGAAGATCGACCACCTCACCTTCTCCGAGACGGTCGAGCGCCTCGCCGCCAAGGCGGGCATCACCCTGCGCTACGAGGAGGGCGGCTACAACCCGGGCCACCAGCGCGGCGAGCGCACCCGCCTGGTCGAGGCGCACCAGGCCGCCGCCCGCTACTACGCCGAGCAACTCGGCTCCGCCGAGGCCGAGATCGGGCGCCGCTTCCTCGCCGAGCGCGGCTTCGACCAGGCCGCCGCCGAGCACTTCGGCGTCGGGTACTCCCCGGCCGGCTGGGACCACCTCACCCGCTTCCTGCGCGGCAAGGGCTTCTCCGACCGCGAGCTGATCCTCTCCGGCCTCTCCCAGGACGGCCGCCGCGGCCCCATCGACCGCTTCCGCGGCCGCCTGATGTGGCCGATCAAGGACGTCGGCGGCGACGTCGTCGGCTTCGGCGCGCGCAGGCTGCGCGACGACGACAACGGGCCCAAGTACCTCAACACGCCCGAGACGCCGATCTACAAGAAGTCCCAGGTGCTCTACGGCATCGACCTGGCCAAGAAGGACATCGCCAAGGTCAGCCGCGCGGTCGTCGTCGAGGGCTACACCGACGTCATGGCCTGCCACCTGGCCGGCGTCACCACCGCCATCGCCACCTGCGGCACCGCCTTCGGCGGCGAGCACATCAAGATCCTGCGCCGCCTCCTCATGGACAACGGCTCGGCCCGGGTGATCTTCACCTTCGACGGCGACGCCGCCGGCCAGAAGGCCGCCCTGCGGGCCTTCGAGGACGACCAGAAGTTCGCCGCCGAGACGTACATCGCCATCGCCCCCGATGGCATGGACCCCTGCGAGCTGCGCCTCGCCAAGGGCGACGAGGCCGTCGTCGACCTGGTCCAGCCGCGCACCCCGCTCTTCGAGTTCGCGCTGCGGCAGATCGTCAGCCGCTACGACCTGGAGATCCCCTCCGGCCGCGCCGCCGCGCTCGACGAGGCGGCGCCGATCGTGGCCCGGATCAAGAACGTGGCCTCGCAGCACGAGGTCGCCGTCCAGCTCGCCGGCATGCTCGGCATTCTCGACACCCAGTTCGTGGTCCGCCGGGTCGCCCAGATCGCCCGCTGGCAGCGCGGCGGCGGGGGCAAGGAGCCCGACCGGCGCGCCGACCGGCGCAAGCCGTACGACACGGCCGGCATCCAGGCACCGGTCGCCCCCGCGGGCCCCGCGCTCAACCTGCGCAGCCCCGCCCACCGCACCGAGCGCGAGCTGCTCAAGCTGGCGCTGCAGCGCCCGGAGCTGGTCTCGCCGGCCTTCGACGCGTACGGCGTCGACGAGTTCACCGCCCCGCCGTACGCGGCCGTCCGCCAGTGCATCCAGGACGCGGGCGGCGCCACCGGCGCGCCCGCCGACTACCTCGACGCGGTCCGCGAGGCCGCCCCGGACGACACCGTGCGCGCGCTCGTCACCGAACTCGCCGTCGAGACGATCTTCGCGAAGATCGTCGACGAGGCGTATGCGGGCGACCAGCTCGTGACCGTACGGCTCCGGGCCGTCGACCGCCGCATCCGCGACGTCCAGGGCACCCTCGCCCGGCTCGGCGCGCACGGCGACCCGGCCCAGGTGGCCGCCGTGCAGAACGAGCTGTGGGTGCTCACGCAGTACGGGCAGTCGCTGCGCAACCACGGGGCCGCGGCACTCTGACGGCCCGTGACCTACGGTCGGTCACGAACTGGACTCAAAAAGTCACCGCATGCCCCTCGTAGCGGTGTTGTGTCGTACGACACACTGGGTGGACGGTCCGTCCCGCCCTGGAGGTCGCCCCCCGTGCAGACCCAGCCCCAGACCCTCGCCGTGACCGACGAACCCTCCCCGGTCGAGCTCGTGGCCGTCGAACCGGAACCGGAGGTCCCGGCCCGGCGCCGGCGCGCCGACGCCGGCGGCAACGGCCCGTCGTCCGATCTCTTCCGCCAGTACCTGCGCGAGATAGGCCGGGTGCCGCTGCTCACCGCGGAGGAGGAGGTCGAGCTCGCCCGCCGGATCGAGGCCGGCCTCTTCGCCGAGGAGAAGCTCGCGAGCACCCCCGACCTGGACAGCAGCCTCGCCCACGACCTCGACCGGCTCGTCGTCCTCGGCCGGATCGCCAAACGCAGGCTGATCGAGGCCAACCTCCGGCTCGTCGTCTCCGTGGCCAAACGCTACGTGGGCCGCGGCCTCACCATGCTCGACCTGGTCCAGGAGGGGAACCTGGGCCTGATCCGCGCCGTGGAGAAGTTCGACTACGCGCGCGGCTACAAGTTCTCGACGTACGCCACCTGGTGGATCCGCCAGGCGATGTCCCGGGCCCTCGCCGACCAGGCCCGGACCATCCGCGTCCCCGTGCACGTCGTCGAACTCATCAACCGGGTCATCCGCGTCCAGCGCCGGATGCTCCAGGAACGCGGCTACGAACCGACCGCCGAGGAGGTCGCCACCCAGCTCGACCTCGCGCCCGAGCGGGTCGGCGAGGTGCTGCGGCTCGCCCAGGAACCGGTGTCGCTGCACGCGCCCGTCGGCGAGGAGGACGACGTCGCCCTCGGCGACCTCATCGAGGACGGCGACGCCGCCTCGCCCGTCGAGTCCGCCGCCTTCCTGCTGCTGCGCGAACACCTGGAGGCAGTGCTCTCGACCCTCGGCGAGCGCGAACGCAAGGTCGTGCAGCTGCGCTACGGCCTCGACGACGGCCGGCCCCGCACCCTGGAGGAGATCGGACAGATCTTCGGCGTGACGCGCGAACGCATCCGCCAGATCGAGTCCAAGACCCTCAACAAGCTGCGGGACCACGCCTACGCGGACCAGCTGCGCGGTTATCTCGACTGAGACGTCAGTCGACTTCCGCGACCGCCTGCGCGAACTGCGCCGCGTACAGCCGGGCGTACGCCCCGCCCGAGGCCAGCAGCTCCTCGTGCGTGCCCTGTTCGACGATCGAGCCGTGCTCCATCACCAGGATCACGTCCGCGTCCCGGATGGTGGAGAGCCGGTGCGCGATGACGAACGAGGTCCGGCCGTGCGCGAGGCGGGCCATCGCCTTCTGGATCAGCACCTCGGTGCGGGTGTCGACCGAGCTCGTCGCCTCGTCGAGGACCAGGATCACCGGGTCGGACAGGAACGCCCGCGCGATGGTGATCAGCTGCTTCTCGCCGGCGCTGACGCCCGCTCCGTCGTCGTCGATGACCGTGTCGTAGCCCTCGGGGAGCGTACGGATGAAGCGGTCGGCATGGGCCGCCCGCGCCGCCTCCTCGATCTCCGCCCGGGTCACCTCGCGCGTCGCGCCGTACGCGATGTTCTCGGCGATGGTGCCGCCGAACAGCCAGGTGTCCTGGAGGACCATGCCGATGCCGGCGCGCAGGTCCTCGCGGCGCATCCGCGCGATGTCGACGCCGTCGAGGGTGATCCGGCCGCCGGTGACCTCGTAGAACCGCATGAGCAGGTTCACCAGCGTGGTCTTGCCGGCGCCCGTCGGGCCGACGATCGCGACCGTCTGGCCCGGCTCCACGGTGAGCGACAGGTCCTCGATGAGCGGCTTGTCCTCCTCGTAGCGGAAGGCCACGCCCTCCAGCGCCACCTTGCCCTTGAGGTCGGCCGGCTTCTCGCTCTTCGGCGCGTCCGGCTCCTGCTCCTCCGCGTCGAGCAGCTCGAAGATCCGCTCGGCCGAGGCGACGCCCGACTGCACCAGGTTCGCCATCGAGGCGACCTGCGTCAGCGGCATCGAGAACTGCCGGGAGTACTGGATGAACGCCTGCACGTCACCGATCGACAGGGTGCCGCTCGCCACCCGCAGACCGCCCACCACGGCCACGAGGACGTAGTTCAGGTTCGAGACGAAGAGCATGACCGGCTGCATGATGCCGCTGTTGAACTGGGCCTTGAAACCGGCCTCGTACAGCGCCTCGTTCTGCTCGGCGAAGTCCCGCGCGGACTCCTCCTGCCGGCCGAAGACCTTCACCAGCGCGTGGCCGGTGTACATCTCCTCGATGTGGGCGTTGAGCTTGCCCGTGGACTTCCACTGCTGCACGAAGTGCGGCTGCGAGCGCTTGCCGATCCTCGTCGCCACGACCACCGACAGCGGCACCGTGACCAGCGCCACCAGGGCGAGCAGCGGCGAGATCCAGAACATCATCGCGAGCACGCCGACGATCGTGAGCAGCGAGTTGATCAGCTGGCCCATCGACTGCTGGAGGGTCTGCGAGATGTTGTCGATGTCGTTGGTGGCGCGGGAGAGCACCTCGCCGCGCTTGGCCTTGTCGAAGTACGACAGCGGCAGCCGCGCCAGCTTCGCCTGGACGTCCTCGCGCATCCGGAAGACGGTCCGGTTGATCACCTTGATCGACATGCGGGTCGACACCAGCATCAGCAGGCCCGCGAGCACGTAGACGCCGAGCGCCGTGCCCAGGACCTGGCCGACCGCCGTGAAGTCGATGCCCTTGCCGGGAGTGAAGTCCACCCCGGCGAGCATGTCCGCCATGCCGCCGTCGCCCTTGGCGCGCAGCGCCGCGAGCGCCTGCTCCTTCGTGGCGCCCTCGGGCATCTGCCGCCCGACCACGCCGGCGAAGACCAGGTCGGTGGCCCTGCCGAGGATCTTCGGCCCGACGACCGAGGCCGCGACCGACAGCACGCCGGCGCCCACCATCAGCCACAGCGCGCCACGCTCGGGCGCGAGCTGCCGCAGCAGCCGCTTGCCCGAGCCCTTGAAGTCCATCGACCTCTGGTCGGGGCCGCCGCCGGCCATCATTCGTCCGCCAGGACCGGCCATCAGGCTGCCTCCGCCTCGGTCAGCTGGGAGAGCACGATCTCCCGGTACGTCTCGTTCTCCGCCATCAGCTCGTGGTGCCGTCCGGTGCCCACGACCCGGCCCTCGTCGAGGACGACGATCCGGTCCGCGTCGCGGATGGTGGAGACCCGCTGGGCGACGATGACGACGGTCGCGTCGGCGGTCTCGTCGGCGAGCGCGGCCCGCAGCAGCGCGTCCGTCTCGTAGTCGAGCGCCGAGAAGGAGTCGTCGAAGAGATAGATCTCCGGTCGCTGCACGAGCGTGCGGGCGATCGCGAGGCGCTGCCGCTGGCCGCCGGAGACGTTGGTGCCGCCCTGCGCGATCGGCGCGTGCAGGCCGCCCTCCAGCTTGGACACGAAGTCCTTGGCCTGGGCCACCTCCAGGGCGTGCCACAGCTCCTCGTCGGTCGCGTCCGGCTTCCCGTACCGCAGGTTCGTCGCCACCGTCCCGGAGAACAGGTACGGCTTCTGCGGGACGAGGCCGACCGTCCGCGCCATCAGGACGGGGTCGAGCGTGCGCACGTCCACGCCGTCGACCAGGACCTCTCCGCCGGTCACGTCGAAGAGCCGCGGGACGAGCCCGAGCAGCGTCGACTTGCCGGAGCCGGTCGAGCCGATGATCGCGGTGGTCTCGCCCGGCCGGGCGACCAGCTCGACGTCCCGCAGCACCGACTCCTCGGCGCCCGGGTACCGGAAGTCCGCGCTCCTGACCTCCAGGTGCCCGCGCCGCTCCAGGGCGGTCACCGGCTCGGCCGGCGGCACGACGCTGGACTCGGTCGCCAGGACCTCCTCGATGCGCTCGGCGCACACCTCGGCCCGCGGCACCATCATGAACATGAAGGTGGCCATCATGACCGCCATCACGATCTGCATCAGATAGGCGAGGAAAGCGGTCAGCGCGCCGATCTCCATCCCGCCGCTGTCGATGCGGTGCGCGCCGAACCACACGACGGCGATCGACGACACGTTCACGACCGTCATCACGGTCGGGAACATCAGCGCCATCAGCCGCCCGGTGGCCATCGACACCTCGGTCAGCTCGGTGTTCGACCCCTTGAACCGGTCGCGCTCGTAGCCGTCCCGGACGAAGGCGCGGATGACCCGGTTGCCGGTGATCTGCTCGCGCAGCACCCGGTTCACCGTGTCGAGCCGCGTCTGCATGGTGCGGAACAGCGGCCGCATCCGCCGCACGATCAGCGACACCGCGATGCCGAGCACCGGCACCACCGCGATCAGCACGGCCGACAGCGGCACGTCCTGCCCGAGGGCCATGATGATGCCGCCGACGCACATGATCGGCGCGGAGACCATCAGCGTGAACGCCATCAGGACCAGCATCTGGACCTGCTGCACGTCGTTGGTGGTCCGGGTGATCAGCGACGGCGCCCCGAAGTTCCCGACCTCCCGGGCCGAGAACGACTGCACCCGCGCGAACACCGCGGCCCGGACGTCCCGCCCGAGCGCGGCGGCCGTCCGCGCGCCGAAGAAGACGGCGCCGATGTTGCACAGCACCTGGACGACGGAGACGCCGATCATCAGCGCGCCGAAGCGCAGGATGTAGCCGGTGTCCCCGTTGACGACACCGTGGTCGATGATGTCGGCGTTGAGGGTCGGCAGGTAGAGAGTGGCGCTGGTCTGCAGCAGCTGCAGCAGGACCAGCAGGGCGATGGGTTTCCTGTACGGCTGGAGGTGGGTTCGGAGAAGTCTTATGAGCACGGGTTCTACTATCGCCCGCGCTGCTGTGATGTTACGACCGGATTCCCCGCGTGGCGGGGAGACCGGGTGACGGCGCCCGTCAGCCGGAGAACGCCCCGGGGTGCAGCTGCTCGCGCGTCGCCGAGTACTGCTGGCGCACGGCCTGACCGACCGCCAGCTCGTCGCCCGGCTCGAAGACCTGCGCCGCCGCGCCCTGCCAGGCCGGCGGCGCGGCCGGCGACAGCGTGCCCTGCGACACCCCGAGCGCCCACGCCGCCTGCCGGGCGGCGCCGAGGGCCGCGTACTCGGCCGGCTGCGGTACGACGACCTGGGCGCCGAACAGCGCGGGCGCCAGCGCCTGTACGGCCGGCAGCCCGGCCGCCGCGCCGAGCAGGAACACCCGGCGCACCTCGACGCCCCGCCCGCGCAGTACGTCCATCGCGTCGGCGAGCGAGCACAGCATGCCCTCGAAGGCGGCCCGGGCCAGGTGCTCGGGCTTCATCGACTCGCGGCGCAGCCCGCTGAGCGTGCCGGCGGTGTGCGGCAGGTTCGGCGTCCGCTCGCCCTCCAGGTACGGCAGCAGCACCAGGCCCGAGGAGCCCGGCGTCGACTTCAGCGCGAGCGCGGACAGTTCGTCCAGGGACTCCGCGCCCAGCATCTCGGCGGTGCCGCGCAGCGCCCGCACCGCGTTGGAGACGTGCACGACCGGCAGGTGCATGCCGGTGGCGTCGGCGTACGAGGTGATCATCCCGTTCGGGTCGGTCAGCGCCTCGTGGTGGACGGCCATGACCGAGCCGGAGGCGCCGAGCGAGACGACGGCGTCGCCCGCGCCGACCCCGAGCCCGAGGGCGGCCGCCATCGTCTCCCCCGTACCGGCGGAGATCAGCAGCCCTTCGGGGGTGGTGCCGGCGGCCTCGGCCGGGGCCAGGACCTCGGGCAGCACGGCCTGGTGGCCGAGTGCCAGGTCGACCAGATCGGGCCGGTAGGCGCCGGCCCTGGCGGACCAGTAGCCGGTGGCGGAGGCGGCGCCGCGGTCGGTGGTCCGGCGCGCGGGCCGGCCGAGCAGCTGCCACACCAGCCAGTCGTGCGGCTGCAGGATCATCGCGACGCGCTGCGCGTGCTCGGGCTCGCTGCGCGCCAGCCAGCGCAGCTTGGCGATCGGCAGCCCGGACTGCGGCACGGTCCCGACCGCGTCCGCCCACGCCTGCCGCCCGCCGAGCCCCTCGACGAGATCCGCGGCGGCGACCTGCGCCCGCTTGTC
This sequence comes from Streptomyces sp. NPDC101160, assembly GCF_044768205.1. NCBI lineage: Bacteria > Bacillati > Actinomycetota > Actinomycetes > Kitasatosporales > Streptomycetaceae > Streptomyces > Streptomyces sp. NPDC101160. The sequence goes on from NZ_JBIWPJ010000005.1 coordinate 383,831, forward strand.
GTTCCCGACCAGCGCGGGGCGCACGAGCCCGCCCTGCGCGTCCAGCGGCACGAGCCCGTGCTGCTGCGCGGACACCCCGATCGCCTGCACGCCTTCGAGCAGTCCGCCGGCCGCGGCCTCACCGAGGGAGAGCAGCCACGCCTGCGGGTCGACGTCCGTGGCCTTGGGTTCCAGGGGATGCGGGGCATGGGCCTGCCGCAGTACGGCGCCCGTGTCCGCGTCGCAGACGACGATGCGCGTGGAGTCGGAAGAACTGTCCAGACCGGCGACTATCCCCATGGCACATGATTCTGCCGCACGGGGACGGCTGCGGTGTACGAGGTCAGGTGTTGCTGGTGCCCCAGTCGTCGTCCTCGTACCGCGCGGACTGCCCGGCGTAGTGCCCGTTGTGATCGCGCCGCGACCGGATCCGCTGCGCCTGGTCACCGACCACGTGCAGCGCCTTCCCGGCCGCCTGCCGCCCGCCCTGCGCGGCGGACTCGGCGGCATTGCGCACGGCGGGGTTCTCGGCGACCCGCTGGGCGCCCCGCTTCATCCGGTCGTACCACTCGCGTCCGGCCCGCGTCCCGATCACGAAACCCACTGCCAGGCCGCTGACGAAGATCAGCTTGCGCACGCTGCGATCCTTCCCTGGAACCGTCCCGGGAGCGCTCTGGGGATACCGATTGGCGGAGCACCCCCCTGCTTGCGCTAATGTATGTCTCGCAGCGAGCGACCGCCCCCCGGCGAGGCCGAGGTGGATCCGATCGGTGCAACGCAGCAATCCCCTGTAGCTCAATTGGCAGAGCAGCCGGCTGTTAACCGGCAGGTTACTGGTTCGAGTCCAGTCGGGGGAGCGCGATCCCCTGTAGCTCAATTGGCAGAGCATTCGGCTGTTAACCGGAGGGTTACTGGTTCGAGTCCAGTCGGGGGAGCCACACGGAAGAGGACCCTTCGGGGTCCTTTTTCATTTCCCGTGGAACCGCAGGGCTTGCTGCGGAGTCTTGGTGATCGAGCATGGCCGACCATCCGGAGCAGGAGATCGTATGAGCGGCTATGCTGCGGCAGACGGCGCGCACACTTGTACGCGCCGTGGTGTTCGGGGCGGTAGCTCAGCCGGTTAGAGCAGCGGACTCATAATCCGTCGGCCGTGGGTTCGAGTCCCACCCGCCCCACCACGCCATCGCGGTGGAAGAATCGTTCTGACCAGCATGTTTGCTGGTCAGAACGATTCCTCAACATGATCACGAAGGTCCATGCTGGCGCCGTTCACACCAGTGTGTGGACAAGATGTTTGGACGCGGCGGTGCGACACGCCGAGATCGCCCGGATGGCCTGCGCCTCATGCGTCTTCCGTCATCGCCGCCCCTCGGTGCGCTGGTCCGTGACATCGGCCCGTGTCTCTTTCGCTGGGCCCCTCAACCCTTCCTTGCCGCCTGGCGCGAGACGCCACATGCGTGTGGCGGGGTTCAGGTCACTCCCGACAACGGGCGCTATGCCCGTTTTCGCAGGGGGTCAGGTTCCTGACGTGCACGTTTTTCTTGTCAGGTAGCTCTTGAGCTCCGGTGTTTCGATGCTTACGGTGCGCTGACGGATGGATGCAAGCCGTCATTCGAACATGTGTATGAGCCTGGGGAGGCTCTGGAGGGGTGGGGGGAGCTATGCCTTCTGGCATGCGACAACGTCTATTGCGCGCCGTGGGGGGTGCGTTGGGCGCGGTTCTGGTGGCGGGCGTCAGCCCCGGGGTTGCGTTCGGTACAGAAAACCTGGCTCCATCCACTGCCTCCTCGGCTGTTGCCGGGTCGCCCTCTGCGCAAGCGGCGGCATCGGGTGAACCGGTCGAGGTTATTGGCGAGCGCACCGAGTACACGACGACCACGGCGAATCCGGACGGCACCTTCACGCTGAAACAGTCGACCCTGCCTCAGCGCGCCAAGGGGCCCGACGGGGAGTGGCGTGACGTGGACGCCACGCTCGAGCGCCGTCCCGACGGCAGCATCGGGCCCAAGGCGGCGGTTGTGGATCTGCGGTTCGCGAACGGTGGCAATGGCGACAGTCTGATTCATTTGGGCGGAAAGCAGGGTTCGCTCACCTTTGGCTGGCCCAAGGCCCTGCCGACGCCCACGCTGTCCGGAGACACCGCAACGTACCCCGAGGTTCTCGACGGGGTTGACCTGCAACTTACGGCGACTGCCGAGGGATACCGCGAGGTTCTGGTCGTCAAGACCGCAGAAGCGGCCGCCAACCCGCAGCTGGAGCAGATCAAGCTCGATGTGCATGCCGATGGCCTGCGTGTGTTGCCTGGTGTCGGTGGAGGCATCGCCGCCCTGGATGAGAACGGGAACGCCGTCTTCAAGGGACCTGCGGGCCTGATGTGGGACTCCGCTGGCACTGCGCCAATCGGACCCCAGGCGATGAGCGCCAAGGCCGCGAGTCAGTCCTTGTTCTTGCAGAGCGAGGCAGCAACGACCGAGGAGGAACAGCCGGCGGACGAAGCCGATGCCCCGTCCAAGGGGGACGCCAGCGAGGGGTTGCCCGTCCAGGTACAGAACGGCACTGTCGCCGTCAAGCCCGACCTCGGATTGCTGAGAGGGCCGGACACGGTCTACCCGGTCTACATCGACCCGCCCATGGGCCTCGGGTACTCCGAGCGCACGGTGCTGTCTTCCGACGGCGACCACTTCTGGCAGTTCAGCGGCGACTACGGAGTCGGTCACTGCGGGAGCGCCGACGGCTACACGTGCGGTAACGGTTACACGAACCGCATGTACTACGAGTTCGCTCCCACCAAGCTCGCAGGAAAGAAGATCCTCGACGCCACCTTCCGCGCGTACGAGACGTGGTCGTTCAACTGCGACGCCAAGTGGGTGGACCTCGTCCGCACCGACAACATCTCCGAAGCGACCCGCTGGCCGGGGCCCACTCAGCGCGACTGGATGGGGGACCGGTACGTCGCCAATGGGCGAGGGGATCTGTGCAGTCCCTCTCAGCCTGACTCTTGGATTGAGTTCAACGACAACCCGGCGGAGACGGACGAGAACCTGACGCCAACCGTGCAGTCTTTCGCCGACGGCAAGCTCGCCCGACTGACTCTCATGCTCCGAGCGAAGGATGAGAGCGACACCCGCTCCTGGAAGCGGTTCAATCAGAACGCAGAGCTGCAGATCCAGTACGTTCCGAAGCCCGGTGTGCCCACCAGCGTTGGTGTGATCCCAGGAGACGGCACGAACGCGTACTGCGAGCCGGAGTCCAAGCCCACGATCGTCACACGGGCCGACCCGATCGTTCAGGCCATGGTGCAGACGCAGGTGGCGCCTGTCTCTGGCGAGTACCAGGGTGCGCTGCGGGCCTACATGGCGGTTGAGAAGAAGAACGCCGACGGCTCTTGGAGCGGGTCGTGGTCCACGACGTCGCCTTCGACCGGGTACCACGTCGACAACACGCTGGAGAAGGTGCGGATGTCCGCCCGCGACGACGGTGTCCTCTATCGGATGAGGGCGCTGACGCAGTCGCACTGGACGTACGCCGGCGTGACCTCGAGCGCATCGTCGGCGTACTCGTCGTGGTGCTACTTCAAGATGGACACGACCGTGCCGAAGCCGCCGCAGATCTCCCTCGAGACCGGCAACGTCTACACGTGCACACCCTCGGCCGTGTGCGAGCCCACCGGTGGCCCGGGTGTCGCGGGCAGGTTCAAGCTGACGCCGAACGTGGATGACAAGGACATCGAGGGCTACCGCTGGTACGTACAGGACCCGCATACGGTCCGCGAAACCGACCCGAACCTGACCGTCCCGATCACGACCATCGATGTCACCCCCGCTACGGGCGGCACATTGACCCTGGTGGTCGAGGCGCGAGACGTGCGGGATCGGTGGGGCTCCAAGGCCGAGTACTCCTTCAGGGTGTCACTGCCCGCCGGCCCCACCGGCGAATGGCGGTTCTCGGAGGGCACCGGAACGACCGTGGCCAACGCTGTGACGGACGGCATGCCCAAGCCCGTCACCGTCTACCCGCAGGCCGGCACGGCGGCAACGTGGTCCGATCAGGGGCGTCGCGGGATGGGGGACTACTCCCTGCGGCTGAACGACGACGTCACGGACCCGGCGAAGCGCACCGGGTACGCGGCGACGCCGATGCCCATCAACACCGCGAGTTCCTTCACGGTGTCAACGTGGGTGATGCTGACCGACGCTTCCTCCACGAAGGCGGTCCTTGCGGCGCCTGGCAACTACGGTGTCGCGTTCACCGTGTACTACTCGGCCGGCGACAAGAAGTGGGTGCTCAACCGGACGAACCATGACGGCTCGACCGGACTCGTCGCCATCCGTTCCGTGGCCGACTACGCGACGCCGCCGGTGAACGTATGGACCCATCTGGCCGGTGTCTACTCCACGGGGACGTGTGTCCAGAGCCCCTGCGCGGACGGTCGGCCCGTGGAGGCCGACGACACGCTTCAGCTCTTCGTCAACGGACGTCCTCAGGGGGCGCCGGTGAACTTGAAAAGCGTCTCATCCACCTATCAGCCGTGGTCCGCGACGGGGGACATGCAGATCGGTCGAGCGCGGGTGAACGGCACTTACACCCAGTACTTCATGGGCCGCATCGACGAAACCAAGGTCTGGCAGCGCGCGCTGAACGAGGACGAGCTGCGCTGGGAGAGCGCCCTCAGAACGGACAACGCCTCCGCCACCGAGCTGGTGGGGCAGTGGAGCGCGAAAGCCTCGGCCCCCGGTTCCACGCTGATCAGCGAGTCGACCTCGTACGCGGCCGGCGACCTGAAGATCAACAACGCAACCGTGGACGCCGAGGGCGCCGTGCCGCTGAACGGAACGTCGAGCTACCTCAGCATGCCCTCCGGTCCCGTGGCCGACGAATCCGCGTCGTTCACGGTCACCGCGCACGTCAAGCTCGACGGTGCGGCCCTGGCGAACAAGCCCGTCGGATACCGCGCCCAGGTCTTCGGCCAGGCCACCCCCGTCGGAGGCCAGTCATCGTGGTCCCTGTGGGTGGAGAAGCTGACGGCGGACGCCTACCTGTGGCGGTTCAGCCGGACGGCCGTTGACGGCACCGGATCCGTCACAGCCGCTGCCCAGACGGGGAGCGATGACGTTGCAGGGCTCGACGACTGGGTCCAGGTCACCGGGGTGTTCGACGCCGCGGAGAAGGACGAGACGACGGGCACCTACGGGAAGCTGCATCTCTTCCTGAACGATGCGGAGCAGAGCACGGATATGGCGGCCTCTGGCTTCTCGGCCTACAGCCAAGGCAGCGGTGAACTGTCGGCCGGCCGCGGTGCGGCCGGCGGAACTGTCGGCCACTACCTGCCCGGATCGGTGAGCGAGGTCCGGGTCTGGGCAGGGGCGATGTCCGCCAATCAGATCTCGGAGCTGTTCGCGCAGTAATTCCCGACCTGATGTGGGCGGCGGCACGTGTTGCAGCCGCCCACATCGCCAGCGGCCGCTTCTGTAGGGCCGATCTGTTACGACGCGCCACACATCCACTGAGGCACGCCACGGTTTGTGCTGCCTGGAAAGTGGCTCACGAGAGCGGAAGAGGATGAAACCAAACCGATTGCTGCCCGCCAGGGGCAGATCGACATCGAGGAAACGGGCCTGGGCGCGGCGCATCGCCGCGGTGGCAGGCTTCGCACTGATACCTGAGCTCCTGACGCCCCTTGCGGTGGCCGGATCAGCTGAACCGCTGGGACGAACGGCCCTTCCGACCCATCAGGCCGACAAGGTCTCCCCGTTGACCATGAAGGTCAACAAGAAGGCCGCAGCTGAAATGAAGAAGGCCGCTGCGGAGACCCGCGAGGCCGTATCCCGGGCGAAAGCTGACACGGCGAAGAAGCCGGTCTGGCCCAAGGCCGGCAAGGCGACGCTTGCCCTGCCGGCGTCCGGCAAAGCTGCCGCCGCGCCGGGATCGCTCCCCATCACACTGACATCCTCGGCCAAGAGCTTGAAGGGCACCAGGGACAGGTCCGCCGCGGGCCCGATCACGGTTGAGGTACTCGACCGGAACGCGGCCAGTCGCTCGGGCGTCAAGGGCCTGCTGGTCAAGGTCACAGGACCCGTGACCGGTGGCTCGACGGCTCTGGGCATCGACTACAGCGCCTTCGCGTCCGCCTACGGAGGGGACTGGGCCGGCCGCCTGCAGGCGGTTCGCCTGTCGGACTGTGCCCTGGCGAATCCGGCCATCGCCAAGTGCCGGACCCGCAGTCGGCTCACGTACCACAACGACCGCGAGCAGCAGCAACTCACCACGCAGCTCGATTTCGGGACCGGTGCGACCCTCCGGAGCCGTTCCCCTGCAACGGCCGCCGGGCAGACGATGCTCATAGCGGTTGAGGCCGGCGCCGCGTCCGCCCGGGGTGACTATGGGGCCACGCCGCTGGCCGCTTCCTCATCGTGGCAGGCCGGTGGTTCGTCCGGCTCGTTCACCTGGTCGTACCCGCTCACAGCCCCACCCCCCGCAGCAGGCCCGCGCCCGAGCCTGTCGATCTCGTACGACTCCGGCAGCGTGGACGGACGTACGGCGTCCTCCAACAACCAAGGCACCACGATCGGTGAGGGCTTCGACCTGACGTCGTCCTACATCGAGCGGAAGTACGGCTCGTGCGACGACGACGGTCAGACCGACAAGTTCGACCTGTGCTGGAAGTTCGAGAACGCGTCCCTCGTGCTCAACGGCAAGGCCAGTGAGCTCGTCAAGGACGACACCTACGGTGTGTGGCGGCTGAAGAATGATGACGCCTCCACCGTCACCCACTCCATCGGTGCGGACAACGGTGACCAGGGCGACGCTCTCGACAAGGGCGAGTACTGGACCGTGACGACGGGCGACGGCACCAAGTATGTCTTCGGCCTCAACAAGTTGGACGGCGCGGGTGCCACCGACCGCACCAACTCGGTCTGGACGGTCCCGGTCTTCGGGGACGACGCCGGTGAGCCCGGTTTCACGTCGGGCGACACGTTCGCAGAGCGGGCACAGAAGCAGGCTTGGCGCTGGAACCTCGACTATGTCGAGGACACTCACGGCAACGCCATGTCGTACTGGTACGAGGCCGAGTCCAACAACTACGACCAGCTCGGCGACGACAACACGGGCACTTCCTACACGCGGGGCGGATACCTCAAGGAGATCCGCTACGGGCAGCGCAAGGGTTCGCTCTTCACCACCGCTGACGCGAAGAAGCCTGCCGCATCCGACAAGGTCGTCTTCGGGTACGACGAGCGGTGCATCAAAGAGCAGGGGGCGGTGTGCAGCGAGCTGACCGAGACCAGCAAGAACGAATGGCCGGATGTGCCGTTCGACAGGATCTGCAAGGACGGCGACAAGTGCACGGGGGACGTCAGCCCGGCATTCTTCACGCGCAAGCGCCTGACGACCATCACGACCTACGCATGGAACGCCGCGGCAACCACCGCGGGCTTCGAGCCCGTCGACGAGTGGACCCTGAAGCAGACCTACCTCGACCCTGGTGACACGGGCGACTCGGCTGACCAGTCGCTCTGGCTGCAGGAGATCCGTCGTACCGGCAAGCACGGCACACCGATCTCTCCTGCGCTCGAGCCCGTGGTCTTCACCCACGAGTTCCTGTCCAACCGCGTCGACGGTCCCAACGACGACATCCTTCCGTTCTACAAGCCGCGCCTGAAGACGATCACGTCGGAGAGCGGCGCCCAGACCATCGTCAGCTACCTGCCCGAGGACTGCGTCGCAGGACAGGCGATGCCGGCGGTAGACACCAACACGCGTCGTTGCTATCCCGTCTACTGGGCCCCGAACGGCGGCAAGACTCCGATCCTCGACTGGTTCCAGAAGTACCCGGTCCAGGCAGTGTCCGAGACTGCTCCGAAGGGCGGGCTCGAGGCCGTCGAGCACAGCTACATCTACGGGACCAATGGCGGGGCCTGGCACTACAACGACGACCCCTTCACCAAGGAGACAGAACGTACCTGGTCGGGCTGGCGCGGATACGACCAGGTCACGCACCTCACCGGTAGGGCCGGCACGACGCAGTCCAAGACCGTCACGGTCTACATGCGCGGAATGAACGGCGACCGAGTCCTCGGCCCCGACGGCAAGACGCCGGACCCCACCAAGCGGAAGAGCGTCTCCGTCACCGGCATCAGTGCCGGTGCGGCGACGGATCACGACCAATATGCCGGCTTCACCCGCGAGACCGTCATCTATAACGGCACTGCGCAAGTCACAGGCACGGTCAATTCGACCTGGTACAAGCAGACTGCCGCGCAGACGCGTTCGTACGCGGACATCAAGGCCTACTTCGTGCGTACCAGTGCGGTGACGACCCGCACGTATGTGACGAGCAGCGGTGTGACGACCACCCGTACGCGCACGGTCAGCACCACGTACGACGAAAAGTACGGCATGCCGCTGACTGTCATGGACAGCGGTGACGACAGCAAGCTCGGTGACGAGACCTGCACTCGCACCTGGTACGCCCGCAACGACGCGCTCGGCATCAACAATCTGGTCTCCCGCACCCGGATCACGGCGAACGACAAGACCACCCCGGTGGCCGATCCGTGCACCATCACCGATGCCAACCTGGATCTTCCGGCGGACTCGAGCCGACCAGGGCAGGTGGTCTCGGACACGGCTATGACGTACGACGCCGCCGCCGAATGGACGGAGGCGCAGACGCCGACGGTGGGTGAGATCCGCTGGACCGGCCGGGCCAAGGGCTACAAGAGCGACGACCAGCCCCTGTGGCAGAAGACTTCTACTCTCTCCTACGACAGCCTCGGGCGGGTCGTACAAGCGAGCGACGCGAAGGGCCTCCCCACAGCCTCGACGACGTATGACCCGCCAACCTCAGGTCCACTGACGTCGACTGTCGTGAAGAATGCTCTGGAGCACGCGACAACGACGGCCGTCGACTTCGCCACAGGAGTCACCACCAAGGTCACCGACCCGAACAACAAGATCACCGAGAAGGAGTACGACGCCCTCGGGCGGGTCACAAAGGTGTGGCTGCCCAACCAATCGAAGGCACTCGGGCGATCCCCCAATTACGTCTACACGTACAACCTGACCAGCGGGGCGATGCCGTGGGTGTCCACTGCCACGATCAAGGGCGACGGCTCCGGCTACAACACGAGTTACGCGCTGTACGACTCTCTGCTGCGCCCGAGGCAGACACAGGAGCCCTCGCCCGGCGGCGGCTCGATCATTTCGCAGACCTTGTACGACTCCCGAGGGCTGGCCGTCTCCGCCCAGTCAGATATCTGGGCCAACGACAAGCAGCCGTCGTCGAACGCAGTCGAGATAGACGGAGGTCAGCCGCCGATCCAGACGGACACCGTCTACGACGGCGCCGAACGTCCGATAAAGACGATCACCAAGACGCGCAACGTCGTCCGCTGGACCATTGACACGGCATACCTCGGCGACACCGTGACCACGACAGCACCTACCGGTGGTCAAGCCACCGCCGTCGTCACGAACGCCCAGGGGCAGGTCACCGAGCGGCGCGAGTACGGTGGACCGCAGCCGACAGGCGACGACTACACGACCACGACGTACACCTACACGCCCGCCGGCAAGCAGGAGACAGTCACCGGTCCGGACAAGGCCGCTTGGTCATACACGTACGACCTGCTCGGCCGACAGACATCGGCAAAGGATCCCGACAAGGGCACGTCCACCACGGCCTACAACGAGCTCGATCAGGCGGTCAGCACCACCAACGTCGGTCTGAACAAGACGCTCATCAGCGATTACGACAGACTCGGTCGTCAGACCGGCCTGTGGGACGGCGTCAAGGATGATGGCCACAAGCTGGCCGCGTACGAGTTCGACACTCTACTGAAGGGCCAGCAGGACACCGCCATTCGCTACGAAGGCGGATCAGGCACGGGCGGCAAGGCCTATATCCAGAAGGTCACCAGCCGCGACAACCTCTACCAGGTCACCGGAAGCAGCCTTACGCTGCCGACCAGCGACCCGCTCGTCGGTGCGGGCGTACCCAGCACCCTCGCCTTCAGCACCGTCTACGGCCTCGACGGCAGCATCAAGCAATACGGCAGCCCCGCGGTGGCCGGTCTCGCCTCGGAGATCGTTTCCTATAAGTACAACTACGTCGGCGTCGGTCTTCAGACGCAGGCAAACGGAGCTACGGGTTACCAACTCGGTGCCACGTACGACCCCCTGGGCGACCTCACCGAACTCATTCTGGGTACCGACAGTACGAGTTCGGCCAAGAAGGCGTACCTGAAGTACAGCTACGAGGACGGCACGCGCCGGCTGAAGCAGTCGTACGTCACAACCGACGTTCACAGCTATGCCCCCCAGGACCTGAGCTTCGGCTACGACGACGCGGGAAATGTCACGTCGATCTTCGACAACACCACCCTCGGTGGCACGGCGAAGGCCGACTACCAGTGCTTCACCTACGACGGTCACCGCCGGCTCAAGGAAGCCTGGACTCCGAAGACCGCCGACTGCGCCACCGCCCCGGCCACTGCCAACATCGACGGCATCGCCCCGTACTGGACCAGCTACACCTACAACGCAGCCGGCCAGCGCGACACCGAGACGCAGCATGTGGCGACTGGTGACTCCGTCACCAAGTACACCTACGGCAAGACCGACGGCAGCCAGCCTCACACCCTGACCAAGACGACCACCGGCTTGCAGAGCAAGAGTTACGCGTTCGACGCGGCAGGTAACACGACGAACCGCCCCGGTTCCCAGGCCACCCAAACGCTGACCTGGAACACCGAAGGCAAGCTCGCCACGCTCACGGAGCCGGCCGCAGGCGGCAAGGCAGCCCAAGGAACGAGCTATCTCTACGACGCGAACGGTGAACTCCTCATCCGCCGCCCCACGACGACGGATGGCGACACCATCCTCTACCTGGGCGGTGGCAACGAGGTCCGCCTGACCGTCAAGGATGGCGGAGTCACCAAGACCCTGTCCGGCACCCGTTACTACACCGCAGCCGGTAGAACCATCGCTGTCCGCACCGCAGTCAAGGGTGCAACCAGTACGAATCTGAAGTTCGTCGCGAGTGATCACCACGGCACTTCCACCCTCACCATGGAGGCCGGCACCTGGGCCGTCACCCGACGTCAACTCACCCCCTTCGGCGGCTCCCGAGGCGCCGAGCCCACTAGCTGGCCCGACGACAAGGGCTTCCTGGGCATGCCTGAGGATGACATCACTGGCCTGACCCACATCGGCGCCCGCGAATATGACCCGACCTTGGGTCAGTTCATCAGCGTCGACCCGGTGTTGTCGCTGGATCAGCACCAGTCGCTGAACGGCTACAGCTATGCCAATCAGCACCCCGCCACTGCTGCAGATCCCTCTGGCATGAGGGAAACCTGCGGAGCCTACGGCAACTCCTGCTCCGGGAATGGAGAGCTCACGGGAGCCGTCCCGCCCGACCTGCAGCATCCTTCCGAGGGAGGAAATTACACCGCTAAGCCCAGTGGTAGTCACCCTGGTGAATCCGGTGGCACTCACAAGAAGAAGTGGAAGAAGGAGGGAGGTGGTTGGTTCTCTGATTACACCAACGCCCTTGTTGATGAACCGGGCAACTATTTGGGCTCCCTGAAGGATGGAGTTGTCGCCGAGCTTTCAAATATCAAGAACTGTGTCACCTGGAACGGCACCTGTGAAGAAGCAGTTCTGGCTGTTACCAATCACCTCAACCCTGCTCAGGGTATGGCCTCGGGAATTGTTGGGCGAGGTTCGGAGGTCTACGGTGACTTCAGGGATGGTAAGAGCGCCGAAGGTTCGGCGAAGATCACGTTTGACGTACTCCTTGCGCTGGCGACGAGAAAGCTGGGTCCTGGTTGCAAGAACAGCTTTGTTCCAGGAACGCTCGTCCTGGCGGAAGGAGGTAAGGCTGTCCCGATTGAAGATCTGAAGGTCGGCGACAAGGTTCTCGCCACTGACCCGCAGACCGGTGAATCGGTTGAGAAGGACGTAACAGACGTCATCATCGGTACGGGGCAGAAGAACCTTGTCAAAGTCTCCGTCGACGTAGATGGAGAGCTAGGCGACCAGGAGGCTGCCATCACGGCTACCGACAACCACCCCTTCTGGGTGGCTTCCGTCGGGAAGTGGGTCAAGGCAACCGACCTAAGGCCCGGTCAGTGGCTGCGCACGAGCTCTGGCACCCTCGTTCAGATAGCCGAGATCAGTCACTGGACCCAGCAAGCGACAGTCCGCAACCTCACTGTCGCAGACATTCACACGTACTATGTGCTGGCGGGGGCTGTGCCAGTCCTCGTTCACAATTGCAGCCTGTCCGACCGTGCCAGTGAAATTCATGGAGCGGAGCCAGACGAGTACGTCCGACAGAACATCAGTACAGTGGCTGTGGTGCGTGTGAAAACACCTCAAGGTCCAGTTGATCTGATTGCAGGTAGCGGGGACGGTTTGACACCCGCCCAGATGTCCGTTCCCCTCAAGACAGGGGAGATGCATGTTCCGAATATCCCCGGAACGCATGCCGAACAGAATGCTTTCCTCTATGCGAATGAGAATGGATGGACTCCGATTGCGGGTGGGACGTCACGCAACGTTTGCCTGTCCGTGTGCGCTCCGTGGATTCGAGGGACCGGTGGCAAGATGATGGGGAATGTCTTCCCGGGTAGTGGTGTCACTACGACGCGTCAGAGGAGTTTCGAGTGGTAGTGGATGCAGCGGTGGCTGAATGGCTGAGAGGTGGTGATCCCGGACGGCTCGCGACGTTCGTGGCAAGCTGCACCGAGCGGATGGCACAGCTCTTCACGGGTCTGCGAGGTGGAGACCCCAGCCGTGCCGAAGACGTTGAACTCTACCTGGAAGTGCTGGAAGAGCTTTGGAGCCCGGACCTGGCGGGTAACGTATTCGCCGCGCGCATAGAGGCGTTGCAGGAGTTTGCAGAACTGCAGCCCTCGGAAGAGGGGCTCGTGGCCGTAGTCGATATCTACGCCTTCTACGGTGTTCTATGTATGCGCTATGCAGTTCTGTGCCGCGCGACTGGAGATGCCGAGAATGCGGTGCGCTGTGCTCATGCGTGCCTCACTGCAATGGGGCAGCTGGATCGAAATATTTCGCAAGCTTCCTTCTTTGAGGGCGAGCATGAATATCAGCGTCGAATGATGCTCGACGCTGTTGCTGGTTTCGGCTCGCACCTGCAGCTTCGGAATAGCGATCGTGACGTCAGTCGTGAGCGGCTGCTTGCAGTGAATTCGAGGCTGTAGAAATAGAATCGCGAAAACATGCAGACGCCTCGCTGGGAAGGTGTTCCGGCGGGGCGTCTGCCCGTCTTGACGGCAACGGGTGACGGCGACGTCAACGGACGGGCGCAGCACAAAGTGGCGGATCGACCTCGGCGCCCGGCTCGGAGGCGCTTGTCTGCGGGGCGACGAAGGGCGTTACTGAGGGTGTCGCTGGCCTGGCGCTGGAGGCGGAGCCGAACGTGGGCGCAGACGGTGGCGGTGACGCCGATGCGCGTGTCCCAAAAGCTCCTTGGTCACGACTAGCTCGAGCCTCTGTTCCAGCAGGAGTGCGGCTGTCGAGTGGCGGAGGTCGTGGAAGCGGATACGGCGGAACCCGGCGGAGCGAGGCAGGCTCGCGAAGTGCCTGGACGGGGTGGCAGGTTCGACCGGGACGCCGTCCGCCCTGTGAAGACGTAGCCGCTGTTCTGCCAGTCGTCGCTTGCTGCGTCTCGTTCCTGGCGCTGCTGGCAGGGCTTCAGTTCGGGGTGACGGCAACAGCTGACAGTCAGGTCGTCAACCGATCCCAGGCAAAGGTCCGTGCAGTTGTCGAACAGTCCATCGCCACTCTCAAGTCCTGGCGAGTCCTCGGCAAGCTCCGCGGCGCGACGCCCCCGGATCATGAGACGTTCAAATCATGCTCACCCTCCATCAGGCCAGCTCGAGCTGAGGACGGAGTCCGAAGCCTCTCGCTAGCCGAGGTGACGGGCGCACGGCGCGTCGGGCGCTTCTCGGCGGGACGGGGTTTGGGCGACGTTTGGACGCAAAGATTAGGAAAGGACCGACAATGATAGGAGGTGGAGAGAGATTTCTTTACTTCATCTGACCAGGCAAAACGTCACTGCTGAGCATCAAGCGTAAGGGCCGTCAAGATCCACAGCGGACTCATAATCCGTCGGCCGTGGGTTCGAGTCCCACCCGCCCCACCACTGCCCGTGCCCGCAGGAAGGATTCTTCCGCGGGCGCGGGTTTCTTGTTCCCCACGGTGCACCCGGCGCGGCCGGCGGCATGGGAACGACACGCCGAGGTCACCCGTACGCGGCGACTCACCCTTCCGGCCGTTATCACGGAGAGTGTCGATCCGGTGCATGTCGGCTACGTAGAGTTATAGTCGCCCGCGTACGGTGAACGTTTCGTGCCGCGCCGCTGGAGGCCCGCATGTTCCGTGACGGGCCGCGGCCTCGCAGGTCAGCGCAGGCCGGAGTCGAGGACGAGGTCCAGTTGCACGGTCTCGCCGGGCCGCACGGTGACCTGGCGCGTCGCACCCGGGTTGCTGACGTTGAAGACCCGGTTCTCCACCCGGACCGTGTAGGCGCCCGCCGCGAGCCGGATGCGGTAGCGGCCCTCGCCGTCGGTCGTGGCGACTTCCGGGCCGCCGCCCCCGCCCGTCCGTGTGAAGTCGACCTTCGCCCCGGGCAACGGCCTGCCCGGGCTGGGGTGGTCCGCGGACTCCGGACCGCCGACGCGGGGCCAGAGGGTGACCTGTCCCCACACGGTGCCCGGGTTGGTGCCGCCGCCGGAGACGCCGGGGTGCGTGGTGTTCGTCGGCCCGCAGCCGACCAGTACCGCCGCGAGGACGAGAAGAAGGCCCGCGCGCCGCGCACGGAGATATCCGCCGGCCCCGCCACGGACGCCGGGAACGGCGCCGCGGCACCCGACAGCACCCAGCGGTTCCACCGGTTCCAGGAAGTCCACCGGAGCCCGGCCCGGCGGCGAGCCGGAGTACGAGGCGCGGGACTTCACTGCCAGAAGGGGCAAGGAATTGTCACGACCACAGGCCACGGCCGACCTCCAGAGGAGATGGCCCCGAAGGCCATCATCCGGCTGGGGGCGCCGGGTCGCCACCGCGGCGATCGCGCTGCTGCTCCCCGTCTCCTCGCTCGTGGCGGCCGGCACCGCGACCGCAACGGCCGCCGACGCGCCCACGCCGTCCGTGACCTCGCAGAAGGTCACGCCGGGCGAGTTCGACGGCGACCTGAGGAAGATCAGGACACGGCCGCCGCGTCCTGAGGGCCCGGCCCGGCAGGAGGACGGGCGCGTCAGGCGCCGTGTGCAGCCCGACACGCGTCCCGACCCGCTGGCCGGCCGGGCGCCCGCCCGGCTCCGGGGCCCCGGGGCGCTCTCGGACATGATCCAGGACTTCGAGGGCGTCAACAACGTCAACGGCATCTTCCCGCCGGACACCAACGGGGACGTCGGCCCGAAGCACTACATCCAGCAGGTCAACAGCTCGTTCCAGATCTACGACAAGAACAACCCGGGCAACGGCCTGCTGACGGCGGGGAGCCCGCCGGTGCCGACGCCCATGGCCACCAACCAGCTGTTCTCCACGTACCAGCCTGCGGACAGCCTCTGCCGCACCACCAACCGCGGCGACGGCGTCGTCCGGCACGACCCGATCGCCGACCGCTGGGTGATCACGTACTTCGCCTTCAACAAGGACGCCTCGAACGACCCGATCGCGCCGTACCACGAGTGCATCGCGGTGTCGAAGACCGCCGACCCGGTCACCGGGGGCTGGCACCTGTACGACTTCCTGGTCAGCAACCAGCGCTTCAACGACTACCCCAAGCTGGGCGTCTGGCCCGACGCGTACTACGTCACCTTCAACTGGGAAGGCGCCCCGGGAGCGGGCGGAGCGTACGCCTTCGACCGGGCCAACATGCTGAACGGCAACCCGGCCGGGTTCGTCTGTTTCGGCTGTGACACCGGCATCGGGCTCAACGGCGGCGACGGCTTCACCCGCCTGTCCTCCGACACCGGCATGCTGCCCGCCGACTTCGACGGCACCCGGCTGCCCACCTTCGGCGCCCCCGCGACACTGACGCGCATCACCGGCAACAACACGCTGCGCAGCTTCGCCTTCCACGTCGACTGGCAGGTGCCGGCCAACTCGACCCTCACCCAGCTCGCCGACGTCACGGTCGCGGACTTCAACACCAGCCTGAGCGGCATTCCGCAGCCGGACACCACACAGACGCTCGACCCGCTGTCCGACCGGCTGATGTACCGGCTGCAGTACCGGAACTTCGGCACCTACGAGTCGATGGTCGTCAACCACACCGTCAACGTCGACGGCGCCGGCCATGCCGGTGTGCGCTGGTACGAGCTGCACCGCCCCGCGGGCTCCATGAACTGGATCCTGCACCAGCAGGGCACCTTCGCGCCCGACGCCGCGCACCGCTGGATGGGCAGCATCGCCATGGACAAGGCCGGCAACATGGCGCTCGGCTACAGCGTGTCCAGCGCGCCCGCCACGCCGACCGCGCAGAACCCGAAGGTCTACCCCTCCATCCGGGCCGCCGCCCGGCTGGCCGGCGACCCGCTCGGGCTGCTCCCGCAGAGCGAGCTCCGGATCCGGGACGGCAAGGGCTCCCAGACCGGCGCCTCCCCGGAGGGCATCGGCCGCTGGGGCGACTACAGCGCCATGCAGGTCGACCCCACCGACGGCTGCACCTTCTGGTACACCACGGAGTACATGCAGACCACGTCGAACGCCGGCTGGCAGACGCGGGTCGCCTCCTTCAAGTTCCCGACCTGCAACCCCGCCGACGTCTCGATCACCAAGTCCGGCTCGCCCAGCCCCGCGGTCGCGGGCGCTGAGCTCCGCTGGAACCTGGTCGCCAAGAACAACGGCCCCGACGCCGCCGACAACGTGATCGTCGAGGACGAACTCCCGGCCGGCGACGTGCCGTTCAGCGTCACCCAGCCCGGCTGCACGATCACCGGCCAGAAGGTGCGGTGCGAGCTCGGCACCCTGGCCGACCAGGCGTCCGTGCCGATCCAGATCCGCAGCCAGGTCGACCCCGACTACGACGTCCCCGCCGGCGGCCCCACGCCGCTGACCGACGACGCCACGATCAAGGCCGACCAGTTCGACCCGGACCCGGCCGACAACAAGGCCACGGCCTCGGTCAACGTCAACGAGCGGGCCGACCTCGCGGTCTCCAAGTCCTGCGACAACAACGTCCTCGCCGGCCAGCCCGGCAAGTGCACCGTCTACGTCGACAACAACGGCCCCTCGACCGCCCGCGACGTCGTCCTCACCGACACCGCGACCTCGGACGGCACGTTCACGATCAGCTCGGCCACCGCCAGCCAGGGCGGCTGCGGCTCGCTGCCGCCGCCCGACCAGTCCAGCGGGACCGTCACCTGTCCCCTGGGCGACATCCGGCCGGCCACGCCCAGCGGGCCCGGCCGGGCGACGGTGGTCGTCTCGTACACCGCCACCGAAGGCCAGACCGTCCACGACTCGGCCACGGTGACCTCGGACACCCCCGACCCCAACAGCGCCAACAACACGCAGAGCACCCAGCTGCCCGTCACCTCGCTGGCCGACCTGAAGATCACGTCCGCCACGGCGAGCCCGGACCCGGTGACCGCCGGAACGGACCTGACCTTCTCGGTCACGGTGCGCAACAGCGGGCCGTCCACCGCGCAGAACGTCGTCCTCAAGGACCAGCTGCCCGCCGGCGTGACCGTCACCTCGATCACGCTGCCGTCGAGCACCAGCTGCACGGCGGGCGTGCCGGGTGACCCGTTCCAGCCGGCGAGCTGCGGCCTCGACCTGCTCAGGCCCGGTGCCACGGCGACCATGACCATCGTGACCAGGGTCAAGCCGACGACCACCGGCGTGCTGCACGCGGACGCGTCCGTGAGCAGCGTGACCCTCGACCCGAACAACTCCGACAACTACGCCCACACCGACACCACCGTCGCGACCCGGTCCGACCTGAGGGTCGCACTGGCCGACTCGCCCGACCCGGTCGTGGCCGGCACCTCGCTGACCTACACCGCGGCCATCACCAACAACGGGCCGTCCACGGCTCGTACGGTCGACCTGACGGAGGACCTCGACAACGGCGTCACCTACCAGTCCGCCAGCATCTCCAGCGGCGGCGAGGGCACGTGCGCCCAGGTCGTGGGCAACCCGCACCGGATCGAGTGCCGCCTGGGCGACCTCGACCCCGGCCAGTCGGTCATCGTCTACACCCAGGTCCTCGTCTCGCCGTCCGCGCCCGCCAACAGCACGCTGACGACGACCGCCCGGGTGAGCACGAGCAGCGGCGACCCGAACAACGCCAACGACAGCGCGTCCGCGTCGACCTCGGTACGCACCCAGGCCGACCTCGCGGCCGGGCTCACCGCCCCGTCGCACCGGTACCAGCCGTCCACCAGCGTCACGTACGCCGCGACGATCAGGAACAACGGTCCGTCCGACGCCCAGGCGGCCGTGCTCACGGTCACGCTGCCCGGCACCAAGGTCGGCAACTACGTCTCCGACACCGGCGGCGCCTCCTGCACCCACACCGCGAACACCACCGCCACCACGGTGACCTGCACCTATCCCAGCCTGGCCGCCGCGGCGAGCCACACCGTCGACGTCGTGTACTTCTTCCGGGGCAACGCCAAGCTCCAGAACACGACCGCCAAGGTGAGCTCGGCGACCCCTGACCCGATCACCGCCGACAACACCGCGAGCTGGGCGGTCGACACGAAGTAACAGCCCGGCATCGCGCACATGACGCAGCCCCAGGCCCGTCGCCTGGGGCTGCGTTCACGTCGGCGCCCGCACGTCAGCCGTCCGCCACCGTGAGGTGGTAGGTCGTGTCCACCCAGAAGCCGTCCGTCGAGACCGCCTTGATCTCCAGGACGTACTGACCCGGCAGCAGCGGCGTGAGGGCTGCCCAGAGGCCCCAGGCGAGGTGCATCTGGAGGCCCAGGCGGAAGGGGCGGGTGGTGAACTCGTGGAGGGGGAGCGGGACGCCGTTGAGGTGCGCCTTCGCGGTGGAGACGTCCAGGGGGAGCGGTTTGCGGGACCGGAGCTTGGTGTGGACCGTGTTGAGGACCGGGAAGAACACCGGGCGGTCGGCGGGGATCTCGCAACGACGTTCCACCCGGCCGCCGTAGGTGCCGGCCAGGAACCAGACGTCGCCGGGCTGTTGCCAGTCCGCGTGTTCGCCGGTCGTGTCGGCGACGGGGCTCCGGCTCTCGGGGGCGGATCGCGCCCACTGCCACCAGCGGGCGGCGAGGGTGCCGCCCTCGTCGTCGGTCAGCTGCCATTCACTCATGGCCTCACACCCTAGAGCCGTGGGGCCCGTTGGGGTCACGGAGTGTCGAGAATGCCCATGAAGAGCAGCACCGAGACCACGACCACCAGCGGCGCGGCCAGCGCCAGGGCCGGGCGGCGCGGCGGGGCCCAGGCGGCGATCAGGAGGACGAGGGCGAGAAGGAGGCCGCCGCCGAGGAGGGGGAAGGCGATGTCGAAGCTGGCGTCGAAGCGGTCGGCCTCGGCGCCGTCGCAGGAGTCGCAGGCCATCGGGGAGAGGCCCGCGAAGAAGAGGGAGACGAGGCCCAGGGGGAGCGTCACCAGGGTGGAGAGCAGGGCGGGGATCCACGAGCCGGTGGGGGCGGCGGGGGCGGGGTTCGTCGTCATGGGGACAGTCCAGCGCACCGGGGCGGCCGGGCGGATGAGTCCGCGTACTCATTCCGCCGGGCCGGATGCCCAGGGCGCGGGGTGAGAGTCGCAGAAGAGCGCGCGCTGCCAGGATGGCTCGCGCTTCCCCCCACGCGAGCACTCCGTGCCGGGTCCCGGTGTCGGATCCGGTGCGGCCGCACGCCCCGAACCGGGCGTGTCCCCCCGGAAGTTAAGGACAGACGTTGAGCCCCACGAGATCGATACGCGCCGTGTCCAGGCACGCGCGCGTCCCCGTCACCGCGGCCGTCGCGCTCGCGGTGGCCTGTGGTGTCACCACACAGGCGTACGCGAGCACCGTTCCCCCGGGTGCGGCGAACGGCTGGGCGCCGTCGGCCCCTTCGGCCGTGCCGCCCGCGCCGGGCGGCGAGCCCCGCGCCGTACCGCAGGAGAAGCGCGCCGAACTGCTCGGCGCGGGCTACCGGGCGTCGTCGGACCAGGCCTTCACGACGCTGGGCGACGGCACCGGGTTCCATGTGATGGTGGCCGCCGAGAAGGACGGCTACCGGTGGAAGACCGCGGCCTCGCTCTCCGAGCCCGGCTTCGACACGGACACCTGGATCGGCAACGCCTGCGTCACCGGCTCCGGAAAGTACGCGGCGGTCGCGTACGCGCCCCGTACCTTCACCAACAAGCCCGACCTGATGAGCCGCGGCGCCTTCACGGCTGTCATGGACCTGACTAACGGCCAGGTCCGCAAGCTGCCGTTCCAGGCCACGCTCGGCTACTTCTCGCCGGGCTGCGGCACCGGCGACGACGTCGTCTTCACCCAGTTCACCGACGAACTGACGGCGAAGAAGAACGAGACCCGGCTGGTCACCACCGACGCCCGCACCGGCCGCACCAAGAAGGCGACCGTCCCCGGACAGGTCACCTCGGCGGTCCCCGCGGGCGGTGCGATCGTCGCCGCCCGCGGCAAGCAGGTCGTGCGGATCGACGGCAGCACCGTACGCACGGTCGCCCGCACCCACGCCGTCCCCTTCCAGCTGCAGCCGGACGCCGACGGCGGTGTCACCTTCATCGACCGCCTGCCCGGCGACGCGAAGCCCTCCGCCATGGCCACCGCGAACCAGGCGGCCGTGTCCCGCGTCGACGCCGGCGCCCTGCGCGCCCCGAACGCCAAGGCGCAGGCCGCCGAGCTGGCCCGTGGCCCGCTCACCGGCTTCGACCTGGCCCGCACCCCCGCCGGCACCGTCTACGTCACCGGCCGGGCCCGGAACAACGGCCCCCTGCCCGCCGCGGTCCGCAACCCCGGCGGCATCGCCAAGGACGCCCGCGTCTCCAGCCGCGGCGGCGCCGCGCTCACCACGGCCTGGGCGGACGGCAAGGACTCGCGGATCACCCAGCGCGACTCCTTCTCGGCCCGTACGGCCCGGATCACCCTCAAGGCGCTGGACACCGGTCGTACGACCGTCCTCGACGCCATGCCGGGCGACCGGCTCGGCGACGCCGCCGCCCAGCGCTCCGCGACCGCGCTGAGCCCGGCCCTGACCGGGCCCGCGACCGGGACCGGCTCCCGGTCCGCGACCGGCTCCGCGGCCACGGGCGCGGTGAGCGCGCTCGCCTCGCCGGTCGACGACGACCGCACCTGCTCCGTGCCCCGCAACGACGTCAAGAAGCAGGCCTTCCAGCCGACCCCGCGCCAGATCGAGTGGGCCGTCGACCAGGCGGTCGTCGGCAACCTCAACGCCGGCGCCAGCAGGCCGGCGAACTGGAAGAACACCGGCATGGCGGCCTACTCGCCGCAGACGCTGTTCCCGCTCAGCACCATGACGGGCGGCAGCGGCGCCGACTGGCACGTCCCGGCGCAGGTGATGCTCGGCATCACCGCCCAGGAGTCCAACATGTGGCAGGCGACCCGGTACGCGGTGCCCGGCGTCACGGCCAACCCGCTGGTCGCCAACTTCTACGGCGTCCACTACTCGTCCAGCGGCCAGCAGGCCGACCCGTGGGCCATCGACTGGTCCAACTCCGACTGCGGCTACGGCGTCACCCAGGTCACCGACGGCATGCGACTGCCGAACAAGGGCCAGCCGGTGACGAAGACCGTGACCCAGCAGGAGGCGGTCGCGCTCGACTACGCGGCGAACATCGCGGCGGGCGTGAACATCCTCATCGAGAAGTGGAACCAGACCCGCTCCGACGGCCTGCTCATCAACGACGGCCAGCCGAAGTACATCGAGAACTGGTTCTACGCGCTGTGGGCCTACAACTCCGGCTACCACCCGCAGTCCTCCGCCGGCACCACGTCCGGCAAGTGGGGCGTGGGCTGGACCAACAACCCGGCGAACCCGCTGTGGAAGGAGAACCGCACCCCGTTCCTGGAGAACGCGGCCGGCGGCGACGACTACAGCCAGGCCGCGCACCCGCAGGACTGGCCGTACGAGGAGAAGGTCATCGGCTGGGCCGCGCGACCCATCTCCGCCATGTCCAAGCCCGGCACCTTCGCGCCCGGCTACCGCGCCGCCTGGTGGACCTCCACCATGAACCGTACGACGGCCAAGCCGCCGATCGGCCTGTTCTGCGACAGCAGCAACGACTGCGACGCCTCCAAGATCAGCACCGGCGCGACCAACAACACCGGCGGCGGCCCCTGCCTGCTGCCCGGTGACCCGAACGAGTCGGACCCGCTCTACCTCAAGTGCTGGTTCCACAAGTCCGCCACCTGGAAGAACTGCACCGCCAACGCCGAGTGCGGCAACCCGCTGCACCGCTTCGACACGACCTACCCCGAGCAGCCGGACGAGAACTCCTACCCGCCGCGGTGCAGCGCGGGTCTGCCGGCCGGCACGCTGGTCGTCGACGACGTCGCCAACGGCGTCACCCCGGCCGGATCGTCGGCCCGGAGCTGCGGAGCCGTCTCGTCCGCGGGCACCTTCGACCTGTCCTTCGCCGGCGCCTCCGGTCACATCGACCTGCACCAGATCGGCGCCGCCTACGGCAACCACTTCTGGTTCTCGCACACCAACAAGGCCGGCACGACCGACGCCGACCGGCTGAAGACCACCGGCACCTGGACCCTGGGCACCGGCAACCGCGGCTGGATGCGGGTCTGGGTGCACCTGCCCGACCACGGCGCGCACACCCGGCAGGCCGTCTACACCGTCGGCGGCAGCGACTCGACCAGCACCCAGCGGGCCAAGCCGCAGCGGCTCATGGAGAACAAGTGGGTCTCGCTCGGCGCGTTCAACTTCACCGGCACGCCCACCGTGTCGCTGTCGAACGTGACCCAGGACGGCAAGGGCACCGAGGACGTCGCCTGGGACGCGGCGGCCTTCGAGCCGCTCGGCGGCAAGCCGGCCAACCAGGTCGTCGCCATGGGCGACTCGTACTCCTCCGGTGAGGGCGCCTCGTCCAACGGCGGCGACGACTACTTCCCCGAGTCCGACTACTACGACGCGCAGCAGCCGGACACCGAGGACAAGTGCCACCGCTCCAAGTACGCCTGGTCCCGGGTGGCGGTCCTGCCCGGCTACGGCTCCTCGATCGGCGCCATGATGGACAGCATGAGTCCGAACATGGACTACCAGTTCGTGGCCTGCTCCGGCGCCCGCCACTTCAACATCCTGCGCGACGGCCAGAGCGGTGAGCTGGGCCAGATCGCCCAGGGCTACCTGGACCAGAACACCACCCTGGTCATGCTCTCCATCGGCGGCAATGACATGCGGTTCGCCGACATCATCCAGGAGTGCATCACGGCCCTGACCGTGTGCAACGACAACGAGCTCGACAACAAGAACCCGGACACCGGCGGCTCCGCCTCCGGCACCACCGGACCGCTGGACAAGTGGGCGCCGGTGTGGGCCCACGACACCGTCCGGCCGCGCCTCGCCACCACCCTGGGCGAGATCCACAAGAAGGCCCCGAAGGCGAAGATCGTGCTCATGGGCTACCCGAAGCTCCTGGAGCACGACGGCCAGTGCGTGATGGGCATCGGCACCGAGGAGGCGCCGTGGCTCAACTCGATGGCCGACACCGTCGCCACCGAGATGCAGGGCGCCGTCAACGACGCCAACACCCTCTACGCGGCGAACGCGGTCTTCTCCGACCCGCGCGACGAGTTCGCCGGCAAGGCGATCTGCGGTGACACGGAGACGGTCAACGGCATCGTCCTGTCCGGCCACTCCAAGGCGGACAACCGCGACGTGGACTGGCTGCCCGGCAACGTCATGCCGTCCATGAAGTCCTTCCACCCGAAGGTCTCCGGCGCCGCGATCTACGCCACGGCGCTGCAGAACACGCTCAACGGCCGCTGACCGGCCGGCCGACCCGGCCCGACCGAGCCGGTTCGGCTGAACCAACTCCGTTGAAAAGGGCCTGAGTACCCGTACTCAGGCCCTTTTCCCGTCCCCCGTGAAACGGTGCACCCATGACGAAGACCAGAACGTTCCGCTGGCTCAAGGGCACGCTCGTGTCCGGTCTCGCGGCCCTCCTCGGTTACGCGGTCTGGCACGCCCTGCGGCAGTGGGCCCATGCCGCCTCCGCCGGCCCCGACGCCGGCTTCGGCACCGGATTCATCGAGAGCCTCGTGGCGTCCGTCGCCGGCGTCCTCCTGGTGCCGCTGCTGCTCTGGGCCGGGATGCGGCTGACCGGCGAGCGCGGCAACCACCTGCTGGTGGCCGGCGGCGCGGCGGCGTGGGTCTTCGCCGGTGGCCGCCTGGTCGAGAACGCCGGCGTCGACACCGTGGAAATCGCCCTCACCGTCGTCCTGTTCGCGGTGCTCGGCGGTCTGCTGTCCCTCGTGGAGGTGCCCAGGAAGTGAACGGCCGGGGCGCGGTCCTTCCTATGCGCCTTGTCCGCCGCCTATGCGCTCCGCCGCCACGGCCGTGACCCCCGCCGTACCGGCGGGGTCAACTGGGGTTCCAGTCAAGTGACTGCGGTGGAATCACGGAGGCGGTTCGATGACCACACCCCTGGCCGACTATGCGAACTTCGCGGGCAAGCGCATCGCGATCGTCGAGCACATGCAGAACCACCCGTTCGTCCTGGGCCTGCACCAGGCGCGGGAGCACGGGCTCGAGGTGTGGCTGCTCACGGGTGACCGGAACTGGTACACCCACGGCCACGACTGGGACACCCACCCGCTCGGCGCGGCCGTCGACCGGGTGATCGACGTCGACACCACCGACCTGGAGGCCGTGCTCGCCGAGGTCACCGGCGAGGACGGCCGTCCGCTCGTCGACGGCCTCACCTCGTTCTCCGACTACCACACCGTCCTCGCCGCGCAGGCGGCGAAGCGGCTCGGCCTGCCCGGCCCCGACCCGGCCGCCGTGGAGACCGCCAACGTCAAGGACCGGCTGCGGGTCGCGCTCGGCGACGTGCCCTACAACATCCCGCACATGCTGGTCGCCGACCGCGCGCAGCTCCCCGAGGCGGTCGCGAAGCTCGGCTTCCCGATGATCGCCAAGCCGCCGGCCGAGGCCATCAGTTACGGCGTCCGGCGGGTCGACGACATGGCGCAGCTCGAAGAGGCCTTCGACGAGCTGTCCGGCGTACGGCAGAGCCTGCGCGGCCAGCCGCGCTCGGGCGAGGTGCTCCTGGAGACGTACGTCGAGGGCGTCGAGGTCAGCGTCGAGACGATGACCGTGAACGGGCACACCCATGTCTTCGGCGTCACCTCCAAGGACCTGTTCGGCGACCCGGCGTACATCGAGTGCGGCCACACCTTCCCCGTACCGCTGTCCGACGAGGAGCGCGACGCGCTGTACTCCGTGGTCCGCCAGACCCTCGCCGCGATCGGCTACGACCACGGGCCGTGCCACACCGAGGTGCGGCGCACCGAGTCCGGCTGGCGCATCATCGAGGCCAACCCGCGCACCCCGTCCAGCTGCATGACGATGCTGGTCACGGACGTCACCGGACGCAGCCCGATCCTCGACGCGTGGCTGCTCGCCATCGGCGAGGTCCCGCCGATCGAGCCCGTCGTGCACCGTGGCGGCGCCGCCGTACGGATGATCTACCCGCAGCGGCGCGGCACCCTGGTGCGCGTCGACGGCATCGAGGCCGCCTCCGCCGTCCCGGGCGTGCAGGTGCTGCTGCACGTGGAGAAGGGCGACAAGCTGCTCCAGCGGATGGACAACTCCTCCTGCGTCGGCTTCACCTACTGCAGCGGCGCCGACCGCGAGGAGGCCCAGGCCCTGGCCGACAAGGCGGCCGGCTACCTCGACTTCGTCGTCGAGGAGGACGCCGCGGTGGACGCCGAGGACGCCCGGGACGCGCGCTCGTGAGCGGCGACGCGACCGTGGCACGACCGGCCGGGGCGGCAGCGGCCGTGGTGGAGCACGTTCCCGGCGCGGCCGCCCTCGTCGACGCCGGCTGGGACGAGCTGGTCGGTCCCGAGGACTGCTTCCAGACCCCGCGCTGGCTCGCCGTACAGGAACGCAACTCGGGCACCACCATGGACTTCCTGGTCCGCCGGCGGGCCGGCCGGCCCGCCGCGGCCCTGGTCACCGCCTGGGCCGACGACACCGTGCCCTGGCTCCTGGCCCGCCCGGACGCGATGCTCGAACGCGCCGTCGGCGAGGAGGACCCCGAGGCCCTGGAACGGCTCCGCGACACGGCGGACGGGGACCCGGCGTCCCTGCTGCCGTCCCTGGTGTGCGGCGGCCGCCACCTGGGCCGCACCCGGCCGCTGGTGGCCGCCGACGGACTGCCCGAGGACGTGGCCGCGCTGGTCGCGGAGGCCGAGGAACTGGCGCGGCGGCGGGGCGCGGCCACGGTCTGCTTCCCGCACGTCGACGAGCGGGACACCGACCTGGTGGCCCTGCTGCGGCAGCGCGGCTACGTCTCCCACCCCTCGGCGCACTACGCCTGGCTGCCCGTGCCGCCCGGCGGCTGGGACGAGTTCCTCGCGGACATGACCGTGCACCGGCGCCGCCGGGTCCGCCTGGAGCGGCGCGCGCTGGAGGAGGCGGGCATCGAGACCCGTATCGAGCGCATCACCCCGGAGCTCGTGCCGCGGCTCGGCGAACTCGACTGCAACCTGCTGCGCAAGTACGGCAATCCCGCCTCGCCCGAGCACTCGGCCGGGCTGATCGGCTGGATCGGCGAGGTCATGGGAGACGACGCGATGGTCTCCGTCGCCCGCAAGGACGGCGTGCCCATCGGCTTCGGCATGGTGCTGCGCTCACGGGCCCGCGGCCGCGAGGAGTGGTTCGGCCACCGCGCCGGCTTCGACTACGAGGCCCAGGGCAAGCTGCCCCTCTACTACGACGTCCTGTACTACCGCGTCCTGGAGGCCGCGGCGCAGCAGGGCGTGCGGGTCCTGCACGCCGGCATCGGCAGCGTGGAGGCCAAACTCGCCCGCGGCTGCCTCGCCGCCCGGGAACACTCCTTCCTCCTCCGGCTCGAAAGGACAGCACGATGAGCACCGCCCAAGCCGCCCGCCACCCCGGAGCGGGCTGGGACACCGGCGTGGGAGCCCTCGTCAACCCCTCCGACCGGAGGGGCGGAACGCTCCGCCTGGTCTCCTCCGCCGACGTCGACTCGCTCGACCCGGCCCGCACCTACTACGTGTGGGTGTGGCTGCTCCAGCGGATGCTCAACCGGACCCTGATGGCCTACCCGACCGACCCGGGCCCCGCCGGGCTCGTCCCGGTCCCGGACCTCGCCGAGGGACCGGGCCGGGTCGACGACGGCGGCCGCACCTGGACGTACCGGCTGCGGCCCGGGCTCCGCTACGACGACGGCACCCCGATCACCGCCGCCGACGTACGCCACGCCGTGCAGCGGATCTTCGCCCAGGACGTGCTGCCGGGCGGCCCCACCTATCTGATCCCGCTGCTCGACGACCCGGCGCGGCCCTACCCCGGGCCGTACCGCACCGACCTGCCGCTGCGGTCCGTCGAGGTGCCCGACGAGCGCACGATCGTCTTCCGGCTCAGCCGGCCCTTCTCCGACTTCGACCACCTGATGGCCCAGCCGTGCACCGCGCCGGTGCCGCGGCACGCCGACACCGGCGCCGACTACGGCTCCGACCCGCGCTCCAGCGGCCCCTACCGGGTCGCCGAGCACAAGCCCGGCGCGCACCTGTGGCTGGAGCGCAACCCGCACTGGGACCGGGCCACGGATCCGCTGCGGCCCGCGCTGCCGGACCGGGTCGAGCTGACCATCGGCCTGGACGTCGACGAGCTCGACGCCCGGCTGATCGACGGCGAGTTCGACATCAACCTGGAGGGCCGGGGGCTCCAGCACGCGGCCCAGGACCGGGTGACCACCGACGAGGTGCTGCGCTCGCACACCGACAACCCGCGCACCAGCTTCCTGCACTTCGTCGCCATGCAGCCGCACATACCGCCCTTCGACAACGTGCACGTCCGCCGGGCCGTGCACTACGCCGCGGACAAGATCCTGCTCCAGCAGGCCCGCGGCGGCCCCGTCACCGGCGGCGACCTGACCACCGCCCTGTTCCCGCCGCGGCTGCCCGCGCACCAGGACCTCGACCCGTACCCGACCGGCCCCGACCTGCGCGGCGACCTGGCGGCGGCCCGCGCCGAACTGGCGGCCGCGGGGCTCCCGGACGGCTTCGAGGCGGTGATCGGCACCCAGCGCGGCAAGTTCCGGATGGTCGCCGACGCGCTGGTCGAGTCGGTGGCCCGGGTCGGCATCCGGCTCACCGTCAAGGAACTCGACGTCGCCACGTACTTCAGCCTCGGCGCCGGGCACCCCGACACCGTGCGCAAGCACCGGCTCGGGCTGATCGTCACCGACTGGGGCGCCGACTTCCCCACCGAGTACGGCTTCCTCGCCCCGCTCGTCGACGGGCGCCAGATCCGGCGCAACGGCGGCAACTGGAACCTGCCCGAACTCGACGACCCGGTGATCAACGGCCTGATCGACGAGACCCTGCACAGCACCGACCCCGACGAGCGCGCCGAGCGCTGGCGGGCCGTGGAGCGCCGGGTGATGGACCACGCCGTCCTGCTGCCCCTCGTCCACGACAAGACCCTGCACTTCCGCAACCCCTGGGTCACCAACGTCTACGTCCACCCGGCCTTCGGCCTGTACGACGTCCAGGCGATGGGCCTCGCCCCCGACGCCCCCTCCGGCACCGACTCGTAAGGACCTCGTATGAACGACGCCTTCCGCGACCTGGAGTTCGTCCCGCTCGCCGCGGACGACGACGAGACGGTCGGCCAGTGGCTCGACCTGACGGCCGTGGCGACCGCCGCCGGCCCGCGCTCCGCGCCGCCGTGCAACGTCGACCTGGTCGGCTCGCTGCGGTTCGCGCCGCCCGCCACCGTCCTGGACGACTGGGTCGTGCGCAGCGAGGGCCGGGTGGTCGGCGCGCTGCGGCTCGCGCTGCCCGAGGGGGCGCCGTCGGCCCGGGTGGACCAGCTGGTCGTCCACCCCGGGCTGCGCCGCCGCGGCATCGGCCGGGCGCTGCACGACCACGCGCTGTCCCTGGCCCGCAAGCACGGGCGGAGCTCGCTCGCCGCGACGGTCGTCGAGAGCCTGCCGGCGGGCCCGCCGCAGGACCCGGGGCCCGCCGCCTTCGCCGCCGCGACGGGCGCGAGCCGGGCCGGGACACCGGCGGGCGTGCACCAGTGGCTGGACCTGCGGCGGCACGACCCGCTGGCCGACGGCGTGCCCGCCGTGCCCGCCGGCTACTCCCTCGTCACCTGGGGCACCATCACCCCGGACGAGTACGCGGTGCCGGTCTCGCGGCTCGAACTGTCCCTGGGCGACGCGCCCGCGGACCGGGCCGAGGAGGACGTCCGCACCAGCTACGCCCGGCAGTTCGAGACCATGCGGGTCGGCCGGGGCCGGCGGGCCCACCACACCGGGGTGGTGCACCGGGCGAGCGGCACCCTGGCCGGCTACACCAGCGTGTCCAAGACCGCCGGCAATCCCGAGTACGCCCTGCAGGGCATGACGGTGGTGCACCGCGACCACCGCGGCCACCGCCTCGGCCTGCTCCTCAAGCTCGCCAACCTGGCGCAGGTGCTGCGCCACGAGCCGGAGGTGCGGCTGATCGAGACGGCGAACGCGGAGGACAACCACCCGGTGATCGCGCTCAACGCGGCCATGGGCTTCGAGCCCTACGACCGCTGGGTGTTCTGGACCCGCGCCGTCGACTCGTCGGACTGACCCGGGCCGGGGTCTGCCGGGGCCGCGGGCCCCGGCAGACCGTGGCGCGCCCCGCCGGCCGCGGCGCCGCCCGGCGCCGTGGCCGGTGTCCGGCGCTTCGTGGTGCCCACGAGCACGCCGACGACGACGGCCACGCTGGCCACCGCCGACCAGACGGAGAGCCGCTCGCCCAGGAAGATCCACGCCACCGCGACGGCGACGACCGGGACCAGCATCGAGAACGGCGCGACCGTCCCGGCCTCGTACCGCTTGAGCAGGGTCGTCCAGATGCCGGAGCCGACCACCGTGCCCGCGAGCGAGGTGTACAGCAGGGCCACCAGGCCGGCCGCCCCGTCGGGGCCGAACGACTCGCCGAGCGCCCGCCAGCCCGTGCCCGGGCCCTCCAGGAGCGCGGACAGGGCGAGCAGCGGCACCGGCGGCACGACCGACATCCACAGCGCGAAGCGCAGCGGATGCTCCGGCCGGGCCTGCCGGCTCGCGATGTTGCCCGCCGCCCAGCCGAGCGCGGCGAGCAGGGTGAGCACCAGCGGCAGCAGCGCGGCGTCCCGGGCCCGTTCCACCGCGATCGCGGTCATGCCGAGGACGGCGAGCACGATGCCCGCCACCTGCCGCCGGCTGATCCGCTCGCCGAACAGCAGGCCGAGCAGCATCGTGAACGGCGCCGACGCCTGCACCACCACCGAGGCCTGCCCGGACGGCATCCCGGCGTCGATGGCGAGGAACAGCAGCGCGAACTGCACGACGCCGAAGCCGAGTCCGTAGATCACCAGCCAGCGGACCGGCACCTTGGGCCGGGGCACGAACAGGGCCACCGGCACGGCGAGCACGAGGAACCGCATCGCCGAGAGGAACACCGGCGGGAAGTGGTCGAGCCCGATCCGTACGGCGAGGAAGTTCAGCCCCCACAGCACGGCGACGAGCCCGGCCAGCAGACGGTCGCGGACGCTCACCGGGCGGGCTTTCCTTCGGACGCCCCGGCACCGACACCGGCACCGGCCCCGGCCCCGGCGCTGTCCGGGCCCGCGGCCAGCAGGCCGGACTCGATGATCCGGCGGCCGACGCCGCGCAGGAACAGGCCGTCGCCGATGAACTTCTGCTCGGCGGAGGACTGCCGCAGCACGAGCACCCAGACCCGGCCGGCATGGTCTTCGACCAGCCAGCAGAACATCATCACGCCCGGGCTGGAACCCGCCTTGAAGTAGACCCGCGACCACCGGTCCCGGTCGACCGGAATCCCCGGGTACGCGGTGAGGATCTCCTCCACCACGCCGTCGGCGTCCCGCTCGCTGTCCTCCCGCAGCCCGTCGAGGACCCGCACCACGTCATGGGCGTCCATGAACCAGTCGAGGCCCAGCTGGTGCACGGTCTCGCCCAGGTCGCTGATGCGCACCGTGATCGGCCCGGCGATCTCGCTCAGCAGCTCGCGGCGCCCGGCCTCGTCCCGGCGCGCCCACTCCGCGCGCCGCTCCGGATCCCCCCAGCCGAGTTCGAAGACCTCGTGGCTGGTGAGGAACGGGCGTATCAGGGACGGGTCGTGATGCCCGGCGGGGGCCAGGGCGGCCTCCACCGCCTCCCGCCCGAGCAGGTCCGCGATCAGATCGGCGCCCGTGTTGTCGCTCAGCGCGATCATCTTGTGCGCCGTCTCGCGCACCGACACCCGGGCCCCGTCCGGCAGTTCCTGCATGTCGCCGGTGGGCAGGCTGCGCAGCTCCGGCGTGATCACGACCTCGTCGTCCCAGCTCACCCGGCCCTCGTCGATCGCGACGAGCAGCGCCCGCATCAGGAACAGCTTGTACGCCGAACCGGTGGGCATCGGCCGGTCCGCGGCCGACTCGTGCAACACGACCGGGCCGTCGGCGGTGAGCCGGACGGCGAGGACGGAGTGCTCCACGCCCTCGGTGCGCAGCAGGTCCTCCACCTCGTCCCAGCCGCGCACGTCCGGGATCACGGTCTCGGGCTGGAAGGTGAGCAGGCGCAGCAGGCCGCTGGAGTCGAGGGTCAGCGACAGGAAGTGCCGCGTCCCGTCGCCGCCGCGCAGCACGACCCACCCCTTGTGGGCGACGGGCTCGTACCCCTCGACCGTGAACGGGCCCTTCTCCCGCCACTCCCGGAGCCGCTGGACGAAGCCCCCGCCGAGCCCGAACGGGAAGGAGGGCACGAAGCGCCCGGCGAGGGCGTCCTCGGTGGCCAGGCCGGGCGCCGTGAGCAGCTCCACGGCCCAGCGGGCCGCCTCGCCCATGGCGGACTCGTCGGCGGCGAGCGCCGCCTCGGCGGCGGACGGGACGGAACCTGCAGCGTCGTTCATCATCGCTCCTTGTCGGCGCGGTCAGGCCTCGGTGACCGTGATGGCCGCGCACGGGCACAGCTCGGCGCACAGCCGGGCCGTCTCGTGCTGCTCGGGTGGGGGAGTGGCGTTCAGCAGGACCACGATCCCGGTGTCGGGGTCCTGGTCGAAGAGCTCCGGCGCGGTGGCCGCGCACCGGCCCATGGCGCAGCAGGCGTCCGGGTCGACGGTGACGGTGAACGGGGCCGGGGCGCCGGCGGACGGTTCCACGGCGCTCACCAGGTGACGGGCAGGGCGCCGAGGCCGTAACTCGACACCTCGTGACGGAAGTCCAGCTCGTCGAAGGGCACGGCGAGCTTGGCGCCGGGCATCCAGCGCAGGACCGCGGCGAGGATCTCCTCCAGCTCGACCCGGGCCAGCCACTGGCCCAGGCACTGGTGCATGCCGTGGCCGAAGGCGAGGTGGCGGCGGGAGTCGCGGTGCGGGTCGATCCGGTCCGGGTCGGGGAAGACCCGCTCGTCCCGGTTGCCGGCCGACAGCGAGAGCACCACGCCCTCACCGGCCCTGATCAGCACGTCGTCGAGCTGCACGTCCTCGATCGCCGCCCGGGCCAGGCCGTTCTGCACGATGGAGTGGAAGCGCAGCAGCTCGTCGACCGCCTTGGGCAGCAGCTCCGGGTCCGCGGCGAGCGCGTCGGCCAGGTGCGGGTCGGTCAGCAGGCTGAGCAGGCTCAGGCTGGCCTGGCTGGTGGTCGTGCCGTGGCCGGCCACGAGCAGCAGCCGGCACATGGGGACCAGTTCCTCGACGGTGAGGTGGCCCGGGCGCACCTGGTCGAGCACCAGCCGGCTGATCAGGTCGGAGCCGGGATCGGCGATCCGCTCCTCGACCAGCTCGCGCAGATAGCCGTCCAGTTCGTCGCGGGCCTTCCCGACCTGGTCGGGGGTGTAGCCGCGGTCGATGAGGATCGCGCTGCGGCTCTCGATGAACTCCCGGCGGTCGTCGCCGGCCCCGAACAGCAGGGTGATGACCCGGGACGGCACCGGAATGGTCAGGCCCTGCACCAGGTCGACGGGGCGCTGCCCGGTCACCAGGCCGGCGAGCGTCTCGTCGAGGAGTTCGCGGATCGCGGGCCGCAGGGCCTCGGCCCGCCGGCTCAGGAAGTCGCGGGTCAGCATGGAGCGCAGCCGCGAGTGCTCCGGGTCGTCCATGCGGATGAACGAGGCCGACTTCGGGTTGGCGCGGACCAGCGGGGAGGTGCGGGTCAGCATCGGGAAGCCGGGCGCGCTGGTGACCGCGGTGAGGCGGCGGTCGCCGAGCAGCGAGCGTACGGCGGCGTGCGAGGTCACCAGCCACACCTCGCTGCCGTCCCAGAGGGTGACCCGGCTCGCGGCCCGCCCGGCCCGCAACTCGGCGAGCCCCGGCGGGGGATCCACGGGGGAGACGCGGGGCATCGGGTACGCCGACGCCTCCTGTCGCTGCCGGGGAGCTGCCTCGCTCATCATCAACCGCCCATCGCTGCACACGGATCGCCCTGTCGTGCAGCCAATCTGCCGGAGCGGCGAAGGACCTGCCCGGCTGCGATCCGCCGGTCGCATAACCGCGCGGAAACCGTCATAACCGGGAAGGCGATGGGCGGCCCGCCGCCTTCGTATTCTCCGGTTCACCGGTTCTCTGGAACTCCGTACGTCACTATTACCGCCGGGCAGCACGACCGCGGTACCACCTGGGGAGAAACGATGTCATCCGCACTGCAGGGCAAGGTCGCGCTCGTCACCGGGGCCAGCTCGGGAATCGGCGAGGCCACGGCCCGGATGCTGGCGGCCGAGGGCGCCGCCGTGGCGGTCGCCGCGCGCCGGGTCGAGCGTCTGCGCGCGCTCGCCGACGAACTGGCCGCCGCCGGCGCGAAGGTCCACGTGGTCGAACTCGACGTCACCGACGCCGCCGCGGCGGAGGAGGCCGTGCGCTCCACCGTCGAGGCCCTCGGCGGCCTGGACGTGCTGGTGAACAACGCCGGTCTGATGCTGCTCGGGCCCATCGAGGGCGCCGACCTCACGGACTGGACCCGGATGATCGACACCAATCTGCTCGGCGTGCTCTACATGACCCGGGCCGCGCTGCCGCACCTGCTGGAGAGCAAGGGCGTCATCGTGCAGATGTCCTCCATCGCGGGCCGTACGGTCGTCCGCAACGCCGGCGTCTACCAGGCCACCAAGTTCGCCGTGAACGCCTTCAGCGAGACGCTGCGCCAGGAGGTCACCGAGCGCGGGGTGCGCGTGGTCCTCGTCGAACCGGGCACGGTCGAGACGGAGTTGCGCTCGCACATCACCCACGCGGCGACCAAGGCCGCCTTCGAGGAGAAGGTCGGCAGGATCCGCACGCTGAGCGCCGCCGACGTCGCCGAGGCCGTCCGGTACGCCGTGACCGCGCCGCCGCACGCCACCGTCCAGGAGATCCTGGTCCGCCCGACCGACACGGTCTGACCCGCCGAGGTCCGACTCCTATCCGGCCGGTCTCCGCGCGCTCTCGGCGGCCGGCCGCGAGGAGCGGCAGAAGAGAACCGCCTGTCATGATCGATTCCGCGATTCCAGAAAAGCAACGGGCAATTCGGCGTTGATTCTTCGATGGAAAAGGGAACCGAAATTGTCTCTCTTGACGGAATGGGAGCCGACCCTCGCGGACGGGACGGAATCGGTGTCGTCCCTGAGCAGGGACGATCTTTCGTTGCTCGCCGCGGTGGGACAGTACGGCGACATCGCCGAAGTGGCCCGCCGCGCGGGCACCCGGCACAGCACCGTGGACCGCCGGCTCGACCGGCTCGACCGGGCGGTCGGCGCCCCGCTGACCCTGCGCGGCCTGCACACCGCCCGGCTGACGTCGGCCGGCTCCCGCATGCTGGTCGCCGGCCGCCGCTACTTCCGCCGTGTCGACCTCGCCGCGCGCACCCAGCTGCTCGGCCACGGCTCCGAGGCCGTCGACGCCCCGGAAGTGCTCTCCCTCGCCACCACGGCGCCCCTCCTGGAGGACGTGGTGGAGGACGCCGCGGCCTGTCTCGGGCTGCTCCTCGCGGTCCGCCACGAGGAGCCGCACCAGGTGACCGCGCACCTCGCGGACTACGTCGTGGACGCCGCGTACACCTGGACCGTGGACGCGCCGCGCCACGCGCTGGAGCGGCCCACGCGGACGTACGAGGTGCTCGACGACCCGCTGTGGGTGATCCTTCCGCGCGAGCACCCGCTGGCCGCCCGGCGGCAGCTCTCGCTCGCCGACCTGCGCGAGGAGAGCTGGGTGTCCGAGTCCGGGCCGGCGTCCGAGATCCTGGTGGCCCGCGTCTTCCAGGCGGCCGGACTGCCGGCGCCCGCGCGGCTGCAGGTCGCCGACGCCTCCGTGGTGCGCGGCATCCTGAGCCGCGGCGACGCGATCGGTCTCGGCTCGCCCGCGCACCCGGCCGCGCACGCGCCTTCGCTGGTGCGCCGCTCGCTCGTGGAGCGCCCGCGCCGCACCGCGAGCCTGCTCGCGGACCCCACGGTCGTCCCGCCGGTGCTGGCCGCCCGGCTCGCCGCGCTCATCGCCCGCGGCCATCTGCGCCGCTTCGCCGCGCACCACCGCGACCTGCTCGACGAGCCCTGGTGGACCCGGTGGCACGCCGAGCAGACCCGGCGGCACGCCGACCCCGCCGGGGCCGGTCCGCACGGCGGGGCGCACCCCGACCCGTCACCGGTGCCGGCCGAGGGGCGCAAGCTGGACGTGGAGGACCTCCATCTGCTGCGGGCGGTGGCCCGGCACGGCAGCATCAACCGGGCGGCGGCCGTGCTCTCCATCAGCCAGTCGGCGCTGACCCGCCGCATCCACCGCCTGGAGCACGCCTTCGGCGCGCGTCTGCTGCTGCGCAGCCCCCGGGGCACCAGTCTGACCGGGCCCACCCGCCGCTTCCTGCGCCTCCTCGAGGGGTACGAGGCCGACTTCCGCGAGGCGGCCGTCGCCTGCGGCGGCCTCGGCCCGCGGACCCTGCCCTCCGGCGCGTGGCCCGCCGGGCACGCCGCGGCGGGCTGATCGCAGGGCACGGCCCGGACCGCCCGGATCGCCCGGTCCCGCGGCACACGGCCTGCGGGGCCGGGCGATCCGGCGGCTCACTTCGCGCCGAGCGCCACGTAGTCGTACATCCCGAAGGAGCCGGTGACGTAGACGTTGCGGACGTCGGGGTGCCGGTAGAGCAGCGAACGCGGGTAGAGATACGGGACGATCACCGCGTGATCCATCGTCAGCCGGTCGATGCGGTGCCAGATCTCCGCGCGCCGCGCCGGGTCTGCGCAGGTCGCGCCCTCGTCGAGCAGCGCGTTGATCTCGGGGTCGTCCAGCTCGCCCATGTTCTGGTTGCCGCGCTCCTTGATCGCGCGGCCGTCCGTGATCTGCTGGAGGAAGCCGTAGCCGTCGGGGAAGTCGGCACCCCAGCCGAACATGATGATCCCGATGCCGTGCTCGCGCAGGTACGACGGGGAGCCGCCGTAGCGGTCGAAGTAGTCGCCCGACGGGAAGTCGAGCACCTCGGCCTCGATGCCCACCCGGGCCAGGCCGGCGGCCAGCGCCTCGGCGGCCCGGTACTCCTTCAGCCGGTCCTTGCGGGCCGCGATCCTGGTGCGGAAGCCGTCCGGCATGCCGGCGGCCTTCAGCTCGGCGCGCGCGGCGTCCAGGTCGCCGGTGGCGTCCGGACCGACCGGGTAGCGGTCGAAGGGCCGGTAGCCGTCGAGCGTCGGCGGCAGGATCGTGGTCGCGATGTCGCCGCCCACCGGTCCGCCGTACGCGAGCTGCATCGCCGCCTTGTCGGTGGCGAACTGCACGGCCCGCCGGGCGTGCACGTTGTCGAACGGCGGGATGTTGCTCGACAGGCAGTAGATCCAGGTGAAGCCGGTGAGCGGGTTGTCGGCGTGGGCGCGCAGCACCGGGTCCGCGAGGATCTGCTCCTGCGTCGAGGGCTGCACCCCGAAGCCGGCCAGGTCGACGTGCGCCTCCCCGGCGAGCAGCATGCGGTCCACCTCGTGCGGGTCCTTGCCGAGGTGCACCTCGATCCGCTCGGCCCGGCGGACGCGCACCGGATCGGTGGCCGGATCCCAGTGCGGGTTGGGCTCCAGGACGGCGAGCTCGCCGCGGGTATAGGAGGCGACCCGGTACGGGCCGGTGGCCACCGGCCCGAGCCGGTAGTCGGCGCCGGTGTCGCGGTGGCGCGGCACCGGGGTGGTGCTCGGCATCGTCGCGAGCAGGTCGAGGCCGGCGAACGGCTCGCTCAGCCGGAAGACCAGGGTGCGCTCGTCGGGGGTCTCCAGGGTCACCGGGCCGTCGGTGTCCGGCTCGCGCCACGGGCCGCCGTAGTCGGTGCCGAGCAGGTGGCGGAAGTAGGTCGGCCCGGCGCCCAGCACGTCGGTGCCGTAGTTGCTGCGCGCGATGGCGTACTTGACGTCCGCGGAGGTGACCGGCGTGCCGTCCTCGTACCGCAGCCCCTCGCGCAGCCGATACGTCCACACCCGGCCGCCCTCGGAGGACTCGCCGAGCGACTCGGCCAGGTCGGGCACCAGGCGCTGGCCGGCCTTGCCGGGGGCGGTGTCGAAGGTGACCAGGGTCCGGCCGACGAGCCGGAGGAAGTTCCACGTGTAGGCGTAGTAGGTGTTGCCGGGGTCCAGCGAGTCGAAGTCGTCCGTGCGGACGAGCCGGAGCGTGCCGCCCGGCGTGTCGGTCGCGCCGACCACACCCCGTACCGCGGCGTCGAAACCCTCGTCCCCCTCGTCCACGGTCTTCGACCGAGTGGTCTCCATGATCCTCCAGCCTTCGTCACGATGCGTCCGTCCCATCCTGGGGGCGCCGGCGGGCGGGCGAGGAGGTGCGGCGCGGCGCGCGCATAGCCGGGGGGCGGTCGGCATATCCGGCCGCCGCCCCCGGGCCGGTTGAGCTCAGCTCACGTCAGGTGGTGTACTCCGAGTTGAGCCGCACATACCCCTCGGTGAGGTCGCAGCCGTACACGGTGAACGCCCCGTCGGCGATGGCCAGGTCGATGCCGATGACCACCTCGTCGCCCTTCAGGTGCCCGGCGACGGCGTCGCGCAGCGCGTCCTCGTCCTCGGCGCCCCGGGCGCGCGGCGGGTAGACCTCGACGTCGCCGAAGCGGACCGTGACCCGGTCCTGGTCGATGTCGGTGTCCTCGGAGCACTTGCCGATCGCCATCGTGACCCGGCCCCAGTTGGGGTCGCAGCCGTGCACCGCGGTCTTCACGAGCGGCGAGTTGACGACGGCCTTGCCCACCCGCTTGGCCTGGGCGTCGTCGCGGGCCCCGGTGACCCGGACCTCGATGAGCTTGCTCGCGCCCTCGCCGTCGCTCGCGATGTTCTTCACCAGGGCGAGCGCGACGGTGTGCAGCGCCTCCTCGAACTCGGCCGGATCCACCTCCCCGGCAAGGCCGTTGGCGAACAGCGCGGCCGTGTCGCTGGTGGAGGTGTCGGTGTCGATGCTCACCGCGTTGAAGGTCCGGTCCATCACCCGCCGGAAGATCCGGTCCTGCTCCGCCGGGTCGAGCCGGGCGTCCGTGGCGAAGAAGGTGAGCAGCGTCGCCATGTCGGGCTCCATCATCCCGACGCCCTTGGCGATGCCCACGAGGGTGGCCTCGCCGACCTTCACCCGGACCTCCTTGGGCCGGGTGTCGGTGGTCATGATGGCGCGGGCCGCCCGGTCGAAACCGCCGTCGGGGAAGGGCGGGGCGAGCGTCTTGAGGTGCTGCCGGATCCGCTCCATCGGGTACTGACGGCCGATCACTCCCGTGGAGGCGATGAGGAGTTCGCCCTCCGGAACGCCGAGGGCGCGGGCGACCGCCTCGCGCACCTCGCGCGCGTTGGCCTCGCCCTCGCGCCCGGTGGCGACGTTGGCGTTGCGGGCGATCACCACGACTCCGTGGGCCTGCCCGCCGGCCGCGGTCTCGCGGCTGAGGACGACGCTCGGGCCGGCGAACCGGGAGCGGGTGAAGACGGCGCTCACGGTGGCCGGCACGGTGGAGGCGAGCACGGTGAAGTCGTCCCGGCCGTCGTCGGCCAGTCCCACCGGCGCCGTGTGGACGGTGAAGCCCCGTGGGTCGTGCGGTGTGGGCTCGGACATGAAGGAGTCTCCTGTCACGCGGATGGCGGGCGACGGCGGTCTCCGTCGCCCCTGCATCATTTCCAGGCCTGCATTATTTCTAATAACGCAGCATACCTATGCATCGCGGGTGTGTGCAGACGATCGCACCCCGGCACCGAAGAGGTGCCGGGGCGCGACCGGAGGGGGGAGGAGGAGCGGAACGGGGGGTTACCGGCGCGGCGAGAAGGACACGACGTCGCCCGCGCGCTCGCCGCCGGAGAGCTGACCGTTGCGGTCGGTGCGGATGTAGACGCGGTGCAGCCAGCGGTCCTCGCCGTCCCAGCGCGGGCTGAACGGCGTACGGGCGTGCGTGGTGCGGAAGTTGTCGATGATCAGCACGTCACCCGGGGACAGCTTCACCCCGGTCGTCACGTCGTCCAGGGCCTTCGACAGGGCGGCCACGGCCTCCTTGTCCCGCGGGTCCTCCGGGGCGAGCAGCTCGCGGTCGTAACCCAGGTACGGGTCCTGCTCGTCGCCGTACAGCGGCTTGACCCGGGCGATGGCGCCCGGGTCCTCCTCGCCGCCGCGGAAGGCCACGTCGACACAGCAGGGCATCGGGCGGTCGAACAGCCGCGCCCGCGTCCGGTCGTCGAGCAGCGGCAGCGCCAGGCGGATCGAGCCCACCAGGGTCTCGGCCTTGCGCTCGTGGTCCGGCCGGGAGCACGCGAGCATGACGTAGTTCGGCTGGAGGACGTGGTACGCCATCTCCGTGTGGAACTCCAGCGTGGTCTCGGAGGTCTCCGAGGACAGGTAGTGCGCGCCCGGCGACGGGTACACGTCGTGGTACACCGTGCCGGAGCGCAGCTCCTGGTAGCCGGTGTGCAGGCCGAGCCGGCGCCCGGTCAGCGCCAGCATCGCCTCCATGACCAGCAGCGGCCGGTCCAGCGGCGCGGGGGTCGTGGTGGGCGTGTCGGGCAGCTCGGCCGGGTCGACGGGCAGCCCGCGCAGCAGCAGGTAACCGTCCTTGTTGCCCTCGGCGTTGAACGTGTCGAGGGCGGCGGCCAGCCCCTTGGGCAGGTCCTCCGCGAGGTCCTTCGCCTGCGCGAGGAAGTCGTACAGGTCCGCGCGCGGCACCCGGGGGAGCCGGCCCGCGAGGGCGAGCAACTCCTCGCGGTAGGGGGTGCAGTCGATGATCGGAGAAGCCATGACGCCGTGTCTCCTTACGTGCTTGGTCTTACTTCTGGTTTCGATGGGCGCGGGCGTACTGGTAGAGCAGCTCCGCGCCGATTTCGGTGGCGAGTACGGAGGTGATCCCGGCGTGGTCGTAGAGCGGGGACACCTCCATCACGTCGAAGCCGACCGGCTTGAGGTCACCCACGCAGCGCAGCAGGCCGAGCACCTCGCGGGAGCTCAGGCCGCCCGGCGCGGGAGTGCCGGTGCCGGGGGCGAAGGCCGGGTCGACCACGTCGACGTCGACGGACACGTACACGGGCCGGCCGCCGACCCGCTCGCGGACGAGGTCGGCGGTGCCGCGCACGCCGAGCTCGGCGAACTCGTCGGCGGTCACCACGCGCACCCCGTTGTCGCGGGCGTAGTCGAGCGAGTCCGGCTTCGGGTTGTGCCCGCGGATGCCGACCTGCACCATCGCCTGGGGGTCGATGAGCTTCTCGTCGATCCCGTGCCGGAACGGCGTGCCGTGGTGGTACTGGCCGCCGTAGAACGCCGGGTTGGTGTCCGAGTGCGCGTCCAGGTGCAGCACCGCCACCGGACCGTGCTGCTCGGCGACCGCGCGCAGGGCGGCCACGGTCAGCGAGTGGTCGCCGCCCAGCATCAGGAAGGCCGCGTTGGCCTTGAGGAGCTCGGCCAGGTGCTTCTGCGCCGTGTCGATCGCGATGTTCATGTCGAACGGCGTGAGGTCGATGTCCCCGCCGTCGACACAGTTGATCAGGTCGAAGGTGCCGGGGCCGCGGTCGATGCCGACCCCGTGGATCAGCCCCGACTCGTTGCGGATGGCCCGCGGGCCGAACCGGGCGCCCGGACGGTAGCTGGTGCCCCCGTCGTACGGGGCGCCGATCACCACGACGTCGTAGCCGCGCGGATCGCGGTCGTGCGGCAGCCGCATGAACGTGGGTATCTGTGCGTAGCGGGGTGAAACGTGCGAGTCGATGCGCTCCACGGATCAGTCACCCTCCTCGAAGTCGACGGCGGACGGGAACGGGGCCCGGCGGACGGATGCGCTCATGCCGTCCCCCGCCCGAGCCGCTCGACCACGGACCGCACCGCGTCGGCGGTGCTCACCTGGCCGGGGTGGAGGCCGTCCACCACGGTCCGGTCGAACAGCTCGCGCACCACCTGCCGCTTCGCCTCGTGGAGCGACTGCTCCGCGACCCCGTGCCCGGTGAGCAGCAGGGAGAACGACGACGTGGTGCCCGAGCCCTCGTGGACGCCGAGCTTCGGCCGGGTGACGGTCTCCTCGGGCAGCGCGTCGGCCATCGCCTGGCGCAGCACCCACTTGTCCCGGCCGTAGCGGCGCTTGAGGCCGGCCTCCAGGGAGACCAGCAGGTCGAGCACGTCACGGTCCCAGTACGGGTGCGTGGTCCAGTGGCCGCCGAGCAGCGAGAGCACCGGGGACATCTCGTTCAGGCCGTCGAAGGTGGCCATGTCGTACGCCACGGCCGTGTCCAGGTTCGGCAGCCGGTCCTCGCGGTGCATGCCCGCGAGCGGGATGTCCGCGCCGTACCCGGTGAGGATCCGGCGGCCCGGGCCGCCGAGCTCGCGGTAGAGCGCGACCAGCGGCAGCAGGTACTCGATGATGTCCGGGTCCACCGACTCCGAGGCCCAGACCGCGTACGGCAGCTGGGCGAGCAGGTCGGCGGTGGGCACCGTGATCTCGCGGTGCCGGGTGCCGAGGTGGTCGACGACCGCCCGGGCCTGGGCGAACTCGTCGGAGGTGTCGGTGCCCATGGAGACGGTGTCCAGGGCGCCGGCCGCCCGGTGCGCGCAGGCCGCGACGCCGGAGGAGTCGATGCCGCCGGACAGCACCACCAGGGGGGTGCCGACCGCGGGGACGCGGGCCGCGACGGCCTCTTCGAGGGCGGCGCGGACGGCCGCCACCGCCTCCGCCTCGGGCACGATCCGCCGGGACAGCGGGGGCCGCCAGGTGGGGTGGACCTCGACCGTGCCGGACTCGAGGTCGGTGTCC
Source organism: Streptomyces sp. NPDC101160 (assembly GCF_044768205.1). Lineage (NCBI taxonomy): Bacteria > Bacillati > Actinomycetota > Actinomycetes > Kitasatosporales > Streptomycetaceae > Streptomyces > Streptomyces sp. NPDC101160. Next base: position 426,196 of record NZ_JBIWPJ010000005.1, read on the forward strand.
CACACGGTGCCGGCCGGTACCTGGTAGACGTCCGCGAGGCCCGGCATGCGCCGTGCCCCCGTCAGCGGGAAGCCCCGCGGCTGGTCGTGTCCGGCCAGCGTCTTGGCCTCGGTGGAGGCCGTGACCTCACCCGGGGCCACCCGGGCGTACAGCGGCACGGAGCCCGCGTGGTCGGTGGCGAGCAGGACCCGGCGCCCGGTGCCGACCACGGCCGCGAAGCGCCCGTTGAGCAGCCGGAAGGCATGGAGTCCGTAGCGGCGCAGCAGGTGCAGCAGCAGCTGCGCGTCGCTCTCCGGCTCGTCGCCAGGGGGCAGTACGGAGTGCAGCTCCTCGCGGTTGTAGAGCTCGCCGGCGAGCAGCACGGCGGTGTCCGCGTCCCGGGCCAGCGCGGCTTCGGGCGCGGCCTCGGGGCTGTGCACGAGCACCGCCGCGAGCGACTGGCCGGGCAGGGACGTGTCGATGTCGGTGTGGCTGCCGTGGGCGGCGAACGCCGCCCGGGGGACCCGGCCCCCGCCCGAACGGGCGGAGGCCAGGAATCCGTAGGCAGCCGGGAATTCCGGCGCCTTCATCGTCAGATGCTCAGGGCGCCGAAGCCGCCCGGCTGGAAGTCGTAGGAGATGGGGACCTCGATCAGGAAGGGGCGGCCGAGCTCGGCGCCCTTGCGCAGGGCGGCGAGGAGCTCGTCGCGGTCGGTGGCCTTGGTCGCCTCGACACCGTTGGCCTCGGCGAGGGCGACGAAGTCGACGCCGGTGAACTTCACCGCCGGGTCGTGGCTGCGGTGGTGGCCGATGTTCTGGTAGAGCTCGATCAGACCGTTGGTGTCGTTGTTGACCACGACCGTCACGATCGGCAGGTTGAGCCGGGCGATGGTCTCCAGGTCGGCGCTGTTGGAGTGGAAGCCGCCGTCACCGGCGATGAGGAAGGTCGGCTCGTCCGGGCGGGCCATCTGGGCGCCCATCGCGGCCGGGATGCCGTAGCCGAAGCTGGAGCAGCCGGCCGAGGTGAGGAAGCCGAACGGCTGGTCGGCGCGGGCGAAGAGTACGCCGTAGTGACGGAAGAAGCCGATGTCGGAGACGATCGTGCCCTTGCCGGCGCCGGCGGCCTCCTCCATGACCGTGTTCATCGAGTCGATGACCTGGTGGACCCGCATGCCGTCCTCGTACGCCTCCGGGTCGGCGAGGAACTCCGCGATGCGGGCGCGCAGCGGGGCGATGTCGTGGCGGTCCTTGGCCGCGACCGAGGACGTCGCCGCGTCGATGTGCTCCACGAACGCGAGGACGTCGGTGACGACGTCGACGGTCGGGCGGTACACGCGCGGGATCGGGTTGGCGGTGGGGGAGACGCGGACGGTCTGCTTCTCGCCGCCCTTCTGCCACATGGACGGCCGCAGGTCCTCGGCGTAGTCGTAGCCGAGGGTGAGGATGAGGTCGACCGGGGCGAACAGGGTGTCCAGGGCCGGGAAGTTGAGGATGCCGTCCATGTAGCCGGTGACGGCGCCGTAGTTCAGCTCGTGCTCGTGCGGCAGGACGCCCTTGGCGATGTACGTCGTGATGACGGGCACGTTCAGGCGCTCGGCCAGGGCGCGGATGGCCGGCACCGCGCCGGAGCGGATCGCGGCGGCGCCGACAACGAGAACCGGGTGCTCGGCCTTGGCGAGGAGCTCGGCGGCCCGGTCGGCGGCCTGCTGCCAGCCGTCGGCGACCGCGCCGATCGGCTTGGCCGGGGTGTTCGCCGGCGGGTGCTGCGCGGAGGCGTCGATGCCCTCGCTGGAACCCAGCAGGTCGACCGGCAGGGAGATGAACGACGGGCCGACCGGCTCGGTCATGGCGGCGGTCACCGCGGAGTCCACCAGGTCGGTGATCTCGTGCGGGCGCTGGAGCTCCACCGCGTACTTGGACATCGGGGCGATGATCGACACCGAGTCCAGGCACTGGTGGGTGTCGTTCGGGAAGATGTCGTGGGACTCCGACTGGGCGGCCAGGGCGATGACCGGCGAGCGGTCCAGGATCGAGGTGGCGATGCCGGTGGACAGGTTCGTCATGCCCGGGCCGAGGGTGGCCCAGCAGGCCTGGGGACGTCCGGTGATGCGGGCGAGGACGTCGGCGGCGACACCGGCGGTGAACTCGTGCCTGGTGAGGACGAAGTCGAGCCCTTCGACCTCGTCGAAGAGGATCGACGCGGCCTCTCGGCCGACGACTCCGAACACCTTCTCCACACCGTGCTCGCGCAGCCGGGACAGAAGCGCGTGCGCGGCGGTCGGTTCGGTGCTGGGGCCGGTCGATACACGGGACATGAGTTGTCTCCAGACTCGGTCGGATGTGCGATGCTCGCCACCCTCGCCGGGCCTCCTCTTCGCGCCCTCTCCCGTCCGTATCGGCGGGAGCGGGCGGAGAGCGGGCGGAGAGCGCCCGGGCCGCCGGTCGCCGTACCACCGGATGCGATCCGGACAGTTCCGTTTTTGGGAAACAGGAGTTCGAGGCGGTTTCTTCAGTGGACTAGCCCACATTCCCGCTCCCCGGATGCCCCTTTTGCATACCGTGGGAGGGGTGGGGCCGGTGGTAACGAGCCCTTTGCCGAACGCCGTTCAGCGCCACGCGCCTACCTCAGGTACGGTTCACCGATCCCGCGATTTTCACGATTCCTCTACAGCTGTGGCTGTCTTGAAATGTGCGTGAGCCCAGTGGCGCAAAAGACGGTCCGCCTAGCCTGGGAGCCATGGCACGCTATCGAAATCGGAACGGCTTACCCCCCACCCGTCAGGGCCGTTCCCGGGGCTCCTCGGTCATCGCGACGTGTGTGGTGCTGGCCGTGGTTGCCGGGGCGGGTTACTGGGGATACTCCACGCTGCTCAAGGACGACGCATCGGAGAACCCGCAGGTCGTGGAGGCGACGAAGGCGCTTGAGGGCTTCCTCGGCGCCTGGCAGGCCGGCGACGCCGCGCGGGCCGCGCAGCTGACGGACACGCCGGACGGCGCCCAGTCGCTGATCAAGTCCGTCATGTCCAACCTGAAGCCGTCCAGGACCGAGATCAAGGCGGGCGAGGGCGAGCGGAAGACCGACACGAAAGTTCTTATTCCCTTCACTGTCAAGATGGCCATACCGGGAGCGGGCGACTATTCGTGGCAGTCAAAGGCCAATGTCGTCGAGACCGGCAAGAAGTGGAAGGTCGAATTCCACACCGAGATGATCCACCCGGAGATGGTTCCGGGACAGACGCTCGCCCTCAACTCCCGTGAACGGGCCGCCATTCTGGATGCAGACGGCAAGGAGCTGCGGGCCGCGTCGCTCGTCGGCGTCGTGGATCCGCAGACCGGCAAGGGCATTTCGGGCCTGGAGGCCCGGTACGACAAGCAGCTCGCCGGCGGGGCGGGCCAGGCCAAGTCGGTCGTGGTGGTGGACCGCCAGTCCGGCCAGGTCGTCAAGAACCTCACCGGCGCCCAGAAGGGCGGTGAGGGCAAGCCGGTCCGTACGACCATCGACCCGAAGGTCCAGGAGGCCGCCGCCGACGCCCTGGACGGCGTCACGAAGAACGCGGCCCTCGTCGCGATCGATCCCACCAACGGGCACATCCTGGCCGCCGCGAACATGCCCTCGGGCATGAACCGGGGTCTGGAGGGCCGCTACCCGCCCGGCTCGACCTTCAAGGTGGTCACCGCCGCCGCGCTGCTCAAGCAGGGCATGAAGCCCTCGGACCGCGCCGACTGCCCCAAGTTCGCCCATGTCAACGGCCAGCAGTTCGAGAACCAGAACCAGTTCACGCTGCCGCCCGGCTCCACCTTCCGGGACAGCTTCGCCCACTCGTGCAACACCTTCTTCGTCAACTCCCGCGCCAAGCTGCCCCAGGCCGGGCTGCACGAGGCCGCGGAGGCCTTCGGCATCGGCGGCTCCTGGGACGTGGGCGCCATCACCTACGACGGCAGCGTCCCGGTCTCCACGAGCGACAACGACAAGGCCGCGTCCACCATCGGGCAGGCCCGGGTGCAGGCGTCGCCGCTCGTGATGGCCTCGATCGCCGCGACCGTCAAGGAGGGCGTCTTCAAGCAGCCCGTCCTCGTGCCCGACGCCGTACGCCAGAAGTACGAGGCGCCCACCCGCCTCGACCCCGGCGTCGTCGACTCGCTGCGGGACATGATGCGGGCGACCGTCACCATCGGCGCCGGCAAGGCGCTGAGAGGCATCCCCGGCGAACCGCATGCCAAGACGGGCACCGCCGAGTTCGGCACCGAGACGCCGCCGCGCACCCACGCGTGGATGATCGGCTACCAGCAGGACCGCAACCTCGCATGGGCGGTCCTCCTCGAGGACGGCGGGTCGGGCGGCCACGACGCGGGCCCCATCGCCGCCAAGTTCCTCAAGAAACTGACGGGGTGACGTCGGGCACTCCGAGTAAGGGGCGGCACCGGCCAGGGGCGGCGATGCGCGCCCACGCCGTCCGTCCGCACCACCGAGGACAGGCGCGCGCACCTGCAAGGCCTGGCAAGTACTCGCCAAACGAACGCATTCCAGCTGTGCCCGCCCACTCCCGGGTCGCGGCATGGCTTGTCTACGACGGGGGAGAACGCAATGAGTACTTGGAATGACGTGACGATCCGACTCCTCGGCCCGGTGGCCCTGGTGAGAGACGGCGTGCCGTGTCCGATGCAGGGACAGCGGCAGAGACGTTTCCTCGCCTCGGTGGCGCTGCGGGCCGGGCAGGTCGTCTCCAAGGAGGCGATCATCGAGGACTCCTGGGACGGCGAGCCGCCGCTCACCGTCTCGGGCCAGCTGCAGACCTCGGCCTGGATGGTCCGCAAGGCCCTGATGCAGGCCGGGCTGCCACGCGACATGCTCGGCTCGCACGACCGCGGCTACGAACTGAAAATCCCACAGGAGTCCATCGACCTCTTCGTGTTCCGAGAAGCCGTGCGCAAGGCCCGGGAACTGCACCAGCGCGGCAGGCACCGGGACGCGGCCGAGAAGCTCGACGCGGTCCAGGCGCTCTGGCGCGGCCCGGCCCTCGCCGACGTCACCTCCAGCCGGCTCCGGCTCAAGGCCGAGTCGCTGGAGGAGGAACGCACGGCGGCGGTCGAACTCCGCGCCCAGGCGGACCTCGGCCTCGGCTACTACACCGAGGCGATCACCCGCCTGAACGGCCTCGTCGACCACGACCCCTTCCGGGAGGACCTGTATGTCAACCTCATGAAGGCGTACTACGCCGAGGGCCGCCAGGCCGACGCGATCCAGGTCTTCCACCAGGCGAAGAAGATCCTGCGCGAGCAGATCGGGATCAACCCGGGCGTTCCCATGACGAAGGTGATGCAGGCGATCCTGCGTCAGGACGAGCACTTCCTGCGGGCCGGCACCCCGCGCTGACGTCCCTCCGCGGCCCCCGTCCCCACCCTCCGGTGCGGGACGGGGGCCCGCACGCGTGTACGGCTCCGCCGCGCCGGATCCCTCTTTCGGAGGGTCGAGGACCGAGCGTGACCTGAAAGGGCCTGTACGTACCGACACCTCCCGTATGGTCGCCGCAATCGACGGGGGCTCACGCACGGCAGGGATGGCGGCAACGTTGGCTGGACGACGGACGGTACTCAAGGGAGTTCTCGCGGCCTCGGGTGCCGCGGTCGCCGGGGCGGGCCCCTCCACCGCCGCGCCGGTGCCCGGACGCGGCGGCCCCTATTCCACGCCCGTCGAACTGCGCTGGCTGGGCGTCGCCGGCTGGGAGATCGTCATCGGCGGCGACCGCAGCATCGTCTTCGACCCGTACCTGAGCCGCATGCCCTGCCTGGGGCCCACCGGCACGCTCGACCCGCGGCTGCCGCTGCGCACCGACCGGGCCGCGGTGGAGCAGGTGGCCGCGCACCACCTGACCGGCCCACCCGAGCTGATCCTGGTCAGCCACGGCCACTTCGACCACGTGGCCGACGTGCCCCAGCTCCTCGCCCGCCCCGAGTGGCGCCGGTCGCGGATCCGCACCGTCTGCGACGAGACCGTCCGCCACCTGCTCACCGCGATGGAGACGCCGCCCGCGCGCGTCGCCGACGTGATCCAGGTCAAGGGCGGCGAGTACCTGCAGTTCGACGGGTACACCGTGGAGGTCTTCCGCAGCCTGCACAGCCAGTTCCCCGACCACGGCTACTTCGCGCCCGGCACCAGGGTCGCACCGCCGCGCCGGCCCGCCACCCTCGGCGACCTCGTCGAGGGCGACACCTTCGCCTACCAGGTGTCCGTCGACGGCGGTCCGCGGATCCTGCTCATGGGCGCCAGCAACTTCGTCGAGCGGGAACTCTCCGGCATCCGGCCGGACGTCGCCCTGGTGCCGATGAGCTCGCACGAGGCCGTGCACCGCTACCTCGAACGGCTGCTGCGCGCCACGGACAACCCGCCCCTGCTGATCCCGACCCACCACGACGACATGGTCACCCCGCTGACGGCCCTGTCCACCGCGTCCGCCCACACCGCACGCCCGTCCGCCGCCGCGCGCCTCTCCGAGGCGGCCCCGACCGGCTGCCACGTCCTCGACCCCCGCCCCCTGCGGCCCGTGTCCCTGGGCGCCACGCTCGCCTGACCCGGCGCCGCCTGCCTGGGGCCGCCCAGCACCGCCTGGATTCGGCGGAGATCACCGGAAGAGTGCCGTTCGAAAGGATGGCGCGCATCCGGAGAAATCCGTTGAGAAGGGTGGAGAACATGAAGAAGGCATGGCGCGCCGCGGTGACCTGTGTCGCGGTGGGCGCGGCGATGCTGGGCGGCACGGGCGCCGCCCAGGCCGCGCAGACGGACACCTTCAGCTTCACGGCCGAGGAGTACGCCGCGGTGCCGTTCGGCACGGACCGGGCCACCGTCTGGCAGACGGTCGTCGGGGCGCCGACGTCGCCCCCGCCCGGCAGCGCGAGCGGCTGGTGCGAGAACAGCACCATGACCATCCAGTGCTTCACCGCGAGCGGTGACTACGTGCCGTACGGGAACTTCAACTTCAACTCGGCCGGCAAGCTGGTGTCGAAGCAGAACGAGCTCCTGTACAAGCCGGTGAAGCCGTCCATGACGCTCGCCAAGTACAACAAGGTCCAGCTGGGCATGGGCGAGACGCAGTTCTGGTCGGTCGTGTCCAAGGACTCGTGCGTGGTCCAGGAGGAGGCCTACCCCAACTGGCCCGCCACCACCGGCCACAAGCTCGCCTACAAGTGCGACGCCTCGACCGGCCTGTTCCCGCCGGCCGCGTACTTCGACCTGACCGACGGCAAGGTCACGTACAAGTACCAGCGCGCCCTCAGCTGACCGGAGCGCCGGGACCGAGCCGGGGCGGACGAGCGCACTCGTCCGCCCCGGCGGCATGTCCGCCGTCAGTACGTCACTACGTCAGTACGTCAGCCGGTCAGTACGTGAGGATGCCCGGGTCCGACGTGCCCGCCGCGCCCGTCTCCACGTGGCCCGCCAGGCGGCGGAGGTAGTCCGTGCCGGCGGAGGACGTGACGGTGACGTCGTACCAGCGGGCGGAGGCGGAGAGCGGGACGGTGTACGTGACCGTCGCGCCCTTCGCGACGGACAGGGTCACCGGGCTGCCGCCGTAGGCGTTGGTGACGGTGACCGTGGCCGTGGTGCCCGCGTTCGTGAAGGTCAGGTCGAGGTCGCCGGTGGCGGCGTTGTGGCGGGCCCTGACCTCGGGGACGGCGGTCTTGCCGGGGGAGCGGAAGCGGCGCAGGAAGCCGTTGGGGCCGTGCACGGTGAGGTCGGTGAGGGACTTGGAGTACTTGGTGTTCCAGGTGTCGGTTATCGACTTGTTCGCTTCGGCCGTGTACGTCCACGGCGCGTCCGTGCGGTTCGCCGAGGTGACGTAGAACTGCGCGCCCGCCGCCGGGCCGCCGCTGAAGGTGAGGCGGTAGGTGCCCGCGGTGGTGTCGGCGGCGCCGTCGACGTACGGGGCGTAGGCGAGCGGGCGGGTGGGCTTGGCGCCCGGCTCCTGGCGGGGCATGGTGCCGACGGCCGGGGCGGTGGCCAGGAAGTCGGGGTGGCGGTTCTGGTCCGGCGGGTAGTAGCCGGCCGTGGAGGGCAGCGCGGCCGGCTGGGTCTGCGTCCGGGAGAAGTCGAAGGCGGAGGTCAGGTCGCCGCAGACGGCCCGGCGCCACGGCGAGATGTTGGGCTCGCGCACGCCGAAGCGGCTCTCCATGAAGCGGATGACCGACGTGTGGTCGAAGGTCTCGGAGCAGGTGTAGCCGCCGGTCGACCACGGGGAGACGACGATCATCGGGACGCGCGGGCCGAGGCCGTAGGGGCCGGCCACGTAACCGGTCTTGCCGGGGAAGTAGTCCAGCGCCGTGGGGGTCGTGGACAGGCCCTCGGAGGCCGAGCCCGGCGCGTACGGCGGCACCACGTGGTCGAAGAAGCCGTCGTTCTCGTCGTACGTGATGAACAGCGCCGTCCGCGCCCACACGTCCGGGTTCGAGGTGAGCGCGTCGAGGACCTGCGCGATGTACCAGGCGCCGTAGTTCGCGGGCCAGTTGGCGTGCTCGGAGAACGCCTCGGGCGCCGCGATCCAGGAGACCTGGGGCAGCCGGCCGGCCTGCACGTCGGCGCGCAGCTGGTCGAAGTAGCCCTCGCCCGCCTTGGCGTTCGTGCCGGTGCGGGCCTTGTCGTAGAGCGGGTTGCCGGGCTGGGCGTTGCGGTAGTTGTTGAAGTAGAGCAGCGAGTTGTCGCCGTAGTTGCCGCGGAAGGCGTCGTTGATCCAGCCCCACGAGCCGGCGGCGTTCAGGCCGTCGCCGATGTCCTGGTAGATCTTCCACGAGACACCCGCCGCCTCCAGGCGCTCGGGGTACGTCGTCCAGCCGTAGCCCGCCTCGGCGTTGTTGAGGACCGGGCCGCCGCCGGTGCCGTCGTTGCCGACGTAACCCGTCCACATGTAGTAGCGGTTCGGGTCGGTCGCGCCGATGAACGAGCAGTGGTACGCGTCACAGATGGTGAACGCGTCGGCGAGCGCGTAGTGGAACGGGATGTCGTCGCGCGTCAGGTGCGCCATCGTCGCCTTGGTCTTGGCCGGCACCCAGTTGTCGTACTTGCCCTTGTTGAAGGCGCTGTGGCCGCCCGCCCAGTCGTGGTTGAGGCCCTGGAGGTACTCCATGCCGAGCTTGTCGCTCGTCGGCCGGAACGGCAGCGTCTCCTTCGAGCCGTCCGACTGGTACCAGACGGGCTTGCCGCTGGGCAGCGTCACCGGGCGCGGGTCGCCGAAGCCGCGCACGCCCTTCATGGCGCCGAAATAGTGGTCGAAGGAACGGTTCTCCTGCATCAGGACCACGATGTGCTCGATGTCCTGAATAGTGCCTGTTGCGCCCTGCGCGGGTATGGACGCGGCGCGGGCGATGCTGTCGGACAGCATGGTGAACGCGGCGGTACCGCCCGCCAGTTGCAGGAACCGGCGACGATTGAGGTCGGCCATGGGGGAGTAGCCCTCCGGGATGGGAGCGGATGCGGGTGCGCGTGCCGTGGCCGGCCGGAGCCGGCGACGAGCGCCCCAAGGAGAGCGCCCGTGAACCACCGCCCGGCGGCCGCTCCATGACTGCCCGTCGTACGGCAGGCGAATCCCCCGTGCCTGAACGTGAAAACTCACAACCGAACGCCCTCGGTGGAAGGAACTCCACCGAGGGCGTCGTGAATCCTCAGAAAGCCACGCCGGAAGGCGCGCCGGTCACCTACTCGACGACCAGCTCCACCTTGATGTTGCCGCGCGTCGCCTTCGAGTACGGGCAGAACGCGTGCGTCTTCTCCAGGAGCGCCGTGCCGGCCTCGCCCTGCAGGTGCTCCGGGAACTCGGCGCGCATCACGACCGCCAGGCCGAAGCCGCCGTCGGCGGCGTCCTTGCCGATGGAGACCTCGGCGGTGATGGAGGCGTCGGAGATGTCGATCTTCTCCTGGCGGGCGACGACGCCCATGGCGCTGGCGAAGCAGGCCGCGTAGCCGGCGGCGAAGAGCTGCTCGGGGTTGGTGCCCTCGCCGTTGCCGCCGAGGGCCACCGGGTGGGCGAGCGGGAGGTCGAGGCGGCCGTCGGAGCTGACGGCGCGGCCCTCGCGGCCGTTGGCGGTGGCGACGGCGGTGTAGATGGCGTCCATGGGTTCTTCCGTTCCTCTCGGAGGGGCGAGTCCGGGCGGTCGTGCCGGTCGTGCTGTCCTGCGTTCATTTGTAGCGCGCCATTGAGTTGCGCACAACTGAATCGGGTGTGATGCGCCTCTCCCGTACCCTGGGAGTCATGGACGAGGACTTCCTCAAGCTCGACAACCAGATCTGCTTCTCCCTGCACGCCGCCTCCCGCGCCTTCAACGGCGTCTACCGCGGCGCGCTCAAGGAGCTCGGCCTCACCTACCCGCAGTACCTGGTGATGCTCGTGCTCTGGGAGCACGGCGAGCTGCCCGTCAAGGGCATCGGCGAGCGGCTCCGGCTCGACTCCGGCACCCTGTCCCCGCTGCTGAAGCGCCTTGAGGCGGCCGGCTACGTCGAGCGCCGGCGCAGCGCCGAAGACGAGCGCTCCGTCACCGTGCGGGTCACCGCCGAGGGCGCCGCGCTGCGCGAGAAGGCCCTCGGGGTGCCGCGCGGGATCGCCGCCGCGACCGGGCTCGACCTCGCGGAGATCCAGGAGCTGCGGGACCGGATCCACGCCCTCGCCGCCCGGCTCGACGCCGTCGACCCGGACGACGTGGCGCGCTGTGTCGGGGCGGACCTCGACGTGGCCGGCGGGGCGGACGCCGAAGCGGGCGGCGGAGCGGACGTCATGACGGTTCCTGCGTCCGACATCTAAATGTAAGGACCCGGTGGCAGGTGCGGTCCTATACTCGGGCCATGCCCGACGACATCACCCTGCGGCGCGCCACCGCCGCCGACTCCAAGCGGCTCAGCCGGCTCGTCCGGACCTCCTCCGCCTACGCCGGCGAATACGCCGCCATGGTCGACGGCTACCAGGTCGGCGGTTCGTACATCGAGCACCACCCCGTCTACGTCGCCGTGGACGCCGCCGGCCGCGTCCTCGGCTTCTACGCCCTCCTCCTCGACGAGGCCGAGCTCGACCTCGCCTTCGTCGCCGACGACGCCCAGGGCCTCGGCATCGGCCGGATGCTCATGGCGCACATGGCCGAGCAGGGCCGGGCCGCCGGCCTCGACTCCATACGGGTCGTGGCCCACCCGCCCGCCGAGGAGTTCTACGTGCGTACCGGAGCCCGCCGCACCGGCACCGTCCAGCCCACCGGGCGCATCCACTGGGCCCGCCCCGAGCTCCACTGGGACCTCACCGTCACGGCCGACGCCGCGTGAGCGCCACCCAGGCGGCCGAGCCCAAGGAACGCAGGCTCTTCGCCGATCTCACCCCGCTGCGCACCTCCGCCGACTACCGCCGCCTCTGGTTCGGCAACTCCGTCACCTGGGTCGGCCAGGGCATGACCACCCTGGCCATCTCGCTCCAGGTGTACGACATCACCCGCTCGCCGTTCTCGGTCGGCCTCGTCGGGCTGTTCTCGCTCGTCCCGCTCGTCGTCTTCGGGCTGTACGGCGGCGCCATCGCCGACACCGTCGACCGGCGCAGGCTCGGCCTCGCCAGCTCCACCGGCCTCGCCGTGCTCTCCGCCGCGCTCGCCACGGCCGCGTTCGCCGGCTTCCACCGCGTCTGGTTCCTGTACGGGATCGTCGCGCTCCAGGCCGTCTGCGCCGCGCTCAACGCGCCCGCCCGCAGCTCGATGATCCCCCGGCTGCTGCCCGCCGAGCAGCTGCGCGCCGCCAACGCGCTCAACTCGATGACCATGACCTTCGGCATGCTCGTCGGGCCGAGCCTCGGCGGCGTCGTCGTCGGCCTGGCCGGATACCAGGCCGCGTACCTCATCGACGCGATCGCGTTCTCCGCCTCCCTCTACGCGATGTGGCGGCTGCCCTCGATGCTGCCCGAGCGCGTCGACGGCGCCGGCGCGGCGCGGGCCTCGGTCGTCGACGGGCTGCGCTTCCTCGCCACCCGCCCCAACCTGCGCATGACGTTCTTCTCCGACTTCTGCGCGATGATCCTCGCCCACCCGCGGGCGCTCTTCCCGGCCGTCGCCGCGCTCTGGTACGACGGCGACGCCCGCACCACCGGACTCCTCGTCGCCGCGCCGGCGGTCGGCGCGCTCCTCGGCGGCGTCCTCTCCGGCTGGCAGGGCCGGATCCACCACCACGGCCAGGCGGTGCTGCTCGCCGTCGCCACCTGGGGCACCGCCATCGCGGTCTTCGGACTCACCCGCAACCTGTGGCTCGGGCTGCTGCTGCTCGCCGTCGCCGGCTACTCCGACACCGTCTCGATGATCTTCCGCAACACGATGATGCAGGTCGCGGCGCCGGACGAGATGCGCGGGCGGCTCCAGGGCGTGTTCATCGTGGTCGTCGCGGGCGGCCCCCGGCTCGGCGACTTCCTCGCCGGAACCGTCGCCGACCTCACCTCCCCGGCCGTGGCCATCACCGGCGGCGGCCTCGCCTGTGTCCTCGCGATCGGCCTGCTCGCGCTGTACGGGAAGAGCTTCCGCCGCTACGACGGACGCAACCCGACGCCGTAGCCCAGACGGGGGCGCGCGGCGGGCCGGACGTAACAGCGCTCCCGCCGAACGGGTCATCCCGGAGCATGACCAGGGCGCGTGCGCTTGCCGCGGACCTATGCCCCGGAGAGGCTCCCCCTGAGCAACTCCGCTCCTCAGGAGGTTTTCATGCGCAAGTTCATCGCCACGGCCGCCCTGGCCGCCGCCGTCGTCCTCGCGGGCTCGGGCACCGCCCTCGCCCACGGTTACGACGACGACTCCGACGGGTCCGACGTGACGGTCGTGACCAGCGCGGTCGTCGTCTGCGAGGACTTCAGCATCTGTCAGGGCATCGGCGGCTGACGACGGCCTGAACCACCGCGAAGCCCCCTCACCGCGAGGGGGCTTCGTGCTGTCCCGGGGTCTGCCCGGGTCCGACGATCCCGCGCGCGACGCCGAGGTCCACCAGGTCCTGCGGCCGCAGCCGGAGCTGGCAGGCCGTCTCCGGCACCTGGTCCGGCGTCCGCTTCAGGATCTGCGCGGCCAGCTCCGGCGCGATCACCGAGAAGTAACCGTCCGGCGTCACCCAGGTGCTGCCCGGCGCGGCCAGCGCCAGCGCCCCGCCCGAACCGCCCTCACCGACGAGCAGCGAGGTCACGGGCGTCCGCGCCCCGGCGATCGCCGTGAACACCTCCGCGATGGCCGGGCCCGCCCCGGCCCGCTCCGCCTCGGCGTCGTTGGCCGCGCCCGGCGTGTCGATCAGCGTCAGCACCGGGATCCCCAGCCGGTCGGCCATCCCGATCAGCCGCGCCACGGTCCGGAACCCGGCCGGCCGCGTCGCCCCGCCCGACTGCGCCGCGTACGCCACCACCTGCCCGCCCCGCCGCACCCCGAACCCGCACTCCACCCCGGCATCCACCCCACCGGCCCGGTCCCCACTGATGGCCGCGCGCGTCTCGAAGTACGCGTCGAGATAGGCGCCGGCGCGCGGCCGGCCCGCCTCCCGGGCGCGGAGCACGGCGTCCCACCCGGTGGGAGGGAGGGGAAGGTCACGGAGGGCGGGCGGTGGGGGAGCGGGCGCGGGGCCGGCCACTCGGGCTTCACCGGCGTCGTCCGGCGCCGCCGGGCCGGGCCGCGGCGACAGCAGGCGGAGCCACTGCGCCAGGGTCTCCCGCAGTTGCTCCGGTGCGACGAGCGCGTCCACGTGGCCGTGGGCGTGCTGGTCCTCCGCCGTGTAGGCGGCCGGGTCGGCGTGGGCGGGGCGGACGCGGGAGCCCGCGAAGGCGACCTGGGCGGTGGGGAGGGCGAGCACGAGGTCGGCGGCGGCGCCGAGGGTGGCCCAGCCGCCGCCGGTGGTGGGGTCGCGGAGGACGGCGAGGTGGGGGACGCCGGCGGCGCGCAGGCGGACGGAGGCGGCGGCGACGCGCTGGAGCTGGGTGAGGGCGATCATGCCCTCCTGCATGCGACTGCCGCCGGTCGCCACGAGCGACACCAGCGGCAGCCGGCGCTCGGCCGCCGTGCGGAACGCGGCGACGAGCCGGTCACCGGCCGCCCGGCCCAGCGAGCCGCCCAGGAAGCCGAACTCGAAGACGACGAGGACGCAGGGATGCCCGCCGATGCGCGCCGTGCCGTGGAGGACCGACTCGTCCGTGCCGGTGCGTTCGGCGGCCCGGGCGCGGGAGGCGTCGTAACCGGCCCAGCCGATCGGCCCGTCGGCGACGAGCGGCGCCTTCGGCTCCTCCTCCGGTGTCCAGTCGTCCGCCGGCCCGCGTCCCTCGTCCTCCGGGAGCCAGTCGTCGTCCGCCCGCGGCGGCCCGGCCGCGGGCGTGAAGTCGTCCGTGACCAGGGCGATCCAGGACCGCGCCGGCCGCCGCTCAGCCCCGGTCACGGAGCGCCTTCTTCAGGATCTTGCCCATGTCGTTGCGGGGCAGCGCCTCCAGGTACCGCACCTCGCGCGGGCGCTTGTGCGGGGCGAGGAGCGCGGCCACGTGGTCGGCGAGGGAACGGGCGGGCGGTGGGTCCGCCGGGTCGGCCGGGACGACCCAGGCCACGATCCGCTCGCCCAGGTCCGGGTCCGGCGCGCCGGTCACCGCCGCCTCGCGCACACCCGGATGGTCCAGGAGCGCGTTCTCGATCTCGCCCGCGCCGATCTTGTAGCCGCCGCTCTTGATGAGGTCGGTGGCCTTGCGGCCGACGATCCGGACATAGCCGTCGGGCTCCCGCACCGCCATGTCGCCGGTACGGAACCAGCCGTCCGCCGTGAAGGCCGCGGCCGTCGCGTCCGGCCGGTTCAGATACTCGGTGAAGAGGTTCGGGCCCCGCACCTGGATCTCGCCGACCGTCTCGCCGTCGGAGGCGTCCGGGCCGAGCACCGAGCCGTCCTCCTCCACCAGGCGCAGTTCGACGCCGTCGAGCGGCAGACCCACCGACCCCGGGCGCGGGCCCGATCCGACGGGGACCGAGGTGTTCATGAGGGTCTCCGTCATCCCGTACCGCTCGATCACCGTCCGCCCCGTCGCCGCCGTGATCCGCTCGTGGTCGTGCACCGGCAGCGCCGCCGAACCGGAGACGAGCAGCCGCGCCGCCGTCAGCGCCCGGACGAGCGCGGGCTCGTGGGGGAGGGCCTCGGCGAGGCGGTGGTACATGGTCGGCACGCCGAACAGCATCGTCCCGCCGCCGTCGCCCAGCTCCTTCGCGACGCCCTCGACGGAGAAGCCGCCCAGGTGCCGCACCTCGCCGCCGCGCCGCAGCGGGCCGAGGACGCCGAGGACCAGGCCGTGCACATGGAAGAGGGGAAGGCCGTGCACGAGGACGTCGTCGCCGGTCCAGGCCCAGGCGGCCGCGAGGGCGTCGAGGGAGGCGGCGACGGCCCGCCGGGAGAGCACGACGCCCTTGGGCGGGCCGGTGGTGCCGGAGGTGTAGACGATCAGGGCGGGGGCCTCCGGGTCCGTCACCTTCTCCTGCGCCTGCTGCCGCCCCGGCGCCCGTACGTCGACGTCGATCCTCGTCAGGCCCGCCATCTCGCGCGGCAGTTCGTCCCCCGCCCCGGCGAGCACCGCGCCGGGCCGGCTGTCGCCGAGGATGTGGTGCAGCTCGCGCGAGCCGATCCGCGGGTTCAGCGGGATCACCGGCACCCCGGCGAGCAGGGCCGCCACCACCGCGACGGCCGTCTCCGGCGTCGGCGTGGCCCAGACGGCGACCTTCCAGGGGCCCGCGAGCCGGGCCGCCAGGGTTCCGGCGGCCCGGGCCAGCCCGTCGTACGTCAACGTCTCCGCGCCGAACCGCAGGGCGGGTCGGTCGGTCGCGGCCCGCAGGGCCGGGAACAGGGCACTCATGGGCGCATTCTGCCCAGCCGTCAGGGCCGGCGTGCTGCGACCTTGCTCACGTCGGGCGCGGGCGTGTCGCCACCGGGGCGGACGGCCGCGGGGATCTTCGCTTCGGTGTCCACGCCCTCAGTCAAGATCGGGGAACGGAGACCGGGCGCACGGGGCTACTCCGTACGGGCGCCCGTACGTCTCTCACGGCCAGGTCACCACGGTCGGCGGCCGCCCGTCGTCCGTGACCCGCAGCCGCAGCCCCTCCGTGCCCACGTCCCGGCCCCCGCCCCCGCCCGCATCCGTGCCCGCGCTCACCTCGACCGTCACGGCCCCGACGCCCGGCCGCCGGTGGGCCGCGGCGAGTGCGCCGCGCAGCGCCGCCAGCAACCGGTCCGCTCCGGCGTCCCCTTCGGCGAGGGTGTCGACGGCGCCGGAGAAGTGCACGGACGGCTGGAAGCCGAGCAGTGCGGCCGCGCCGCCGGTCTCGCGCAGGACCCGGCCGCGGAAGGAGGTCGGGGCGGCGGCGGGCGGCTGCTGGAGCGCGAAGATCGTGGTGCGGACCTCCTGGATCGTCGAGTCCAGCTCGTCCACGGCCCGCCCGAGCAGCGTGTCCACCTCGTGCACGGCGGCCCGGCGGCGGGTGGACTCCAGCATCATCTCGGTGGCGAAGAGGCGTTGGACCACGAGGTCGTGCAGGTCGCGGGCGATCCGGTCGCGGTCCTCGTAGACGGCGAGCTGCTCGCGGTCGGCCTGCGCGTCGGCGAGGACGAGGGCGAGCGCCGCCTGGGAGGCGAACTGGGAGGCGAGCAGCCGGTCGACGGCGGTGTACGGGCGGCCGCCGCGGCGGCGGGGCAGCGCGAGGGTGCCGATGAGCTTCCCGCCGCTCTGCAGCGGCAGCATCATCGACGGCCCGAACCGGCTGCGTACGTGCGTGGTCATCCGCGGGTCGGTCGCCGAGTCCTCGACGAACACCGGCTCGCCGCCGAGCAGCTGGACCAGGACGGGGGAGCCGGGCGCGATCGTGGTGCCGACGAGGTCGCCGGGGTCGTCCGGGGTGGAGGCGGCGACGATCTCCATGCCGCCCTCGGCGGTGGGCTGGAGGACGACACCGGCGGAGGCGTCGGCGAGCAGTCTGGCCCGTTCGGCGACGGTCGTCAGGGCGTCCTCGGCCGGCCTTCCGGCGAGGAGGGCGGTGGTGACGGCGGCGGCGCCCTCGATCCAGCGCTCGCGCTGGCGGGCGGTCTCGTAGAGCCGCGCGTTGCCGATGGCGATGCCGGCCTGGGAGGCGAGGACCCGGAGGAGGGCGAGGTCATCCTCGGTGAAGGCGCCGGTCTCCTTGCCGGTGAGGTGGAGGTGGCCGAAGACCTCGGTGTGGACGCGGATGGGCACGTCGAGGGCGGGCCGCGGGACGGGACCGTCCTCGAGCCCGCCGCAGGTGAACAGCTCGGTGACGCGGCCGCGCTCGGGGTCGAGGACCCCGAGCGTGCCGTGGCGGGCGCCGGTCAGCGCGGTGGCGGTCTCCACGATGTGCTGCAGGGTGGCGTGGAGTTCGAGTTCGCTGCCGACGCCGAGGACGGCGTCGAGGAGCATGGGCAGGCGGGGTTCCGGCTCGTCCCCGGCTCCGGCGCCCGCACCCGTGATCGACACGGTCTCATTGTCGTACAAAACGACCTGGCCTGGCCTCGTGAGGGCGGGCGGGGCTACTCGTCCTCCGCCGGCCGGTCCCCGGTCGGACGGTCCTCCGTCAGGCGGTCTCCCACCAGACGGTCTCCCGCCAGGCGGTCTCCCGTCAGGCGGTCTCCCACCAGACGGTCTCCCGCCAGGCGGTCCTCCTTCGGACGGTCCTCCGCCGGGCGGTCCTCGGCCAGCGGGTCGAGGACCAGCGACTGGACCCGGCCCTCCAGCATCGCGCCGAGCCCGAGCACGGCGCAGACGTCCGGCCGTTCGGCGATCTGCACGGGCATGCCGGTCGCCTCGCGCAGCATCTGGTCGAGGCCCGGCAGCAGGGCGCTGCCGCCGACCATCATGATGCCGCGGTCGGCGAGGTCGGCCACCAGGTCGGGCGGGCAGTCGCGGAGGATCTTGCCGATGCCGTCGAGGACGGCGGTGAGCGGGGTCTGGATGGCATGGCGCACGGCGGCGGTGTCGACGGTCACCGAGCGGGCGAGGCCGGTGGCGACGTCACGGCCGTGGATCTCGGTGAACGTGGGGCCCTGCAGCGTCAGGCCGTTGCCGTGCAGGGCGACCTGGAGCGGGCGGACCGACTGGCTCGGCAGCATCAGTTCGTGCTGGTGGCGCAGGTGCTGGATGACCGCGTGGTCGATGGCGTCGCCGCCGACCGGGATGCGCTCGGCGGTGACGATCGCGCCGAGCGAGAGGACCGCGACCTGGGTGGTGGCCGCCCCGCACACCATGATCATGGTCGCGGTCGGCTGCTCGACCGGGAGTCCGCAGCCCACGGCCGCCGCGATCAGGGTGTCGACCAGCTCGACCCGGCGGGCGCCGAGGCCGACCAGGGTCTCCACGGCCGCGCGCTGGGCGAGCGGATCGCTGTCGTGCGGGGTGCAGGCGGCGGCGCGCAGCCGGGGCTTGCGGCGCAGCTGGCGGCGGAGCTTGTCACCGAGGAGGTGACGGAGCATCCGCTGGGCCATCTCGATGTCGACGACGGTGCCGCCGGAGACGGGTCTGACCACCCGGATGTAGTCAGGGGTGCGTCCGGTCATCTTCTCGGCGAGCGCGCCGACGGCGATGAGCGCGCCGGTGCGGGTGTTCACGGCGGCGACGGACGGCTCGTCGACGACGAGTCCGGCGCCCTTCACGAAGACCCGGGTGCGGGCGGCGCCCAGGTCGACGGCGACATGGCAGCGGCGCAGCTGCTCAAGGCTGACGGTCACGGCGGTCCTCCGAAGTGCGGTGCTGGCGCGAGCGGCGAGGCGGCGCGGAGTGCGTGTTCCTGTGCTTCCGGCTTCCTGCTGGTTGCTTCCTGCTTCCCTCGCATCGTCCTGCCGCCCCGGCCCGGGCGCGCGCCGAACTGAGCCGCCAGGGGGGTGCCGTCGTACTGACGGAAAGTCAGGTCAGGGGGTGGGTTCGGGTCCCTGCCGCGCGTCCAGCGGGGGCACCAGGCGCTGCAGCAGTCCCCAGGCGAACTCCGCGCCGTGTTCCGTGCCGTCGGGGAGGGTGAAGTCGAGGCGGGTGAGGGCGGGGGAGACGCCCTCGCGGGGGCGGGGGTGCTCGGTGGCGCGCCAGAGTTCGTCGGCGGTGACCTGCCAGGGGATCAGATCGGCCGCGGTGCGCAGCGGCGGTACGGGGGCGCCGGGGGCGCGGGTGAGGGAGCGGGCCCAGACGGTGCGGCGGGGCGGGCCGGCCAGGACGGTGAAGCGCAGCTCGGGCCAGAGCGGCACCGGCCAGATCCACGCCTCGCTGCCGGGGAAACCGGGCGCCGCCTCGCGGCGCTCCGGTTCGCCGAGGGCCTGCCGGTAGCGGTCGAACTCGCCCGGGCCGCGCCCCGCGTGCGCCCACGCCTGCCAGCGCTTGTTCGCCTCCCGCATCTCGGCTCGCGTGGCGCCCAGTTCGCGCAGCGCGTCCTCGACGAGCCCCGGCTGGTGATCGGCCATCCGGCGCAGCAGGACGAGTTGGAACTCGTACGGCCCAAAGGGGGCGGCAGGGGTCATGCGCCCATCCTGCCCGAACGGGGAGATACGCGACGACACGCCGTCGACCTGCGGTTTCCTCACAGGATCCTCACTTCCGCGCCTTCAGCCGGGCCCACGCCGCCGCATAGCCTGCGGGCGCCATGGACTACTGCCTCCAGTGCCGACGGCATCTCAACGGCGCCCTGGCCTGTGCGGGCTGTGGGACCCCCGCCGAGGAGCTGCGGTACTTCTCCCCCCCACCGTTCTCCCCCGCGCCCACGGAACCGGCCGAGACCCCGGCGCCCGTCGCGCCGGAGTTCAGCTACGAGCTGGAACTGGACCCGGTCGAGCCGCCCCGCCCCACCGGAGGGCGCGCCGCCGCGCGCCGCCAGGACCAGCGAGGCGGCCGGAAGAGTGGCGGACGGAGGGCGCGCTCCCGCAGTGGGCGCGCGGTGCTGCTCGGCGCGCTCGGCGTCGCGCTCGCGGCCGGGTCGCTGAGCCTGGCCAAGGCGGCCCTGGAGCCGTCGGTCGACGGCGGGGCCGCGACCGCCGTCCAGGAGGACGACGTCTCCCGGACGACCCTCGACCCGGAGCCGCCGCCCCCGGCCGATTCCACCGGCCCGTCCGACGGTCCCGCCCCCGTCGCCTCCGGCTCGCCGCGCCCGGAGGGCAGCGGCCACGCGACCCGCGGCTCAGGCCGTGGAGACGCCGACGGCTCGGGGGACGGCGCGGGAGCCGGTACGGGTACGGGCACGGGTACGGGCTCCGGTACGGGTACGGGTACGGGCGGCGGGACCGGTCTCGCGCCCAGCGGCACCGCGGGCCCCGGCGACGCCACGCCGTCCGGCACGCCCTCGGGTTCCGCCTCGCCCTCCGCGAGCGGCACGGCCTCCGACCCGCGCACCGGCACACCGGCACCGGGCGACGGCGGCCCGAGCGGCAGCCCGAGCCCGAGCCCCAGTCCGACGAAGACCTGCACGCCCTTCCTGTGGTGGTGCGTCTAGCCGTCGGCCCCCCTAGGGGGTGTCTCGTCGATCATGCCGGGCTCGCGACTCCCCCAGAGCTTCGCCTGGGAGGTGCCCCCAGCACCGCGCCTCGCCGCGTTGTCGTCGGTCGCCGATGCTCCGCATGGACTCCCTCCTCCGCCTTGCGATGCGTCCCCTAGGCCCTGCGGGCCTGGGGAGACCCCATGCACCAGACGCCGCTCCCTGATCCGGCCTGATCGACAAGACACCCCCTAGCTCCCCGCGTCCTCGCCCAGCATCCGCTTCAGCAGGTCGCGCAGGAGCGTGCGCTCCGCCGCCGTGAGCTCGCCCAGCGGCTCGCGCGCGAAGCGCAGCGACTCGCGCAGGCGGCGGGCGGTGGCGCGGCCCTCGTCGGTGGGTGCGGCGACCTTGACCCGGCGGTCGGCGGGATCGGGGCGGCGCTCGACCAGGCCGCGGGACTCCAGGCGGTCGATGATCCCCGTGACGTTCGACGGCTCGCACTTGAGCTTGTCGGCGATCTTCCGCATCGGCGTGGGCTCCAGGGCGAGCAGGCCGAGCACGCGCGCCTGCGCGCCGGTCAGCGCGTGCGCCGCCGCGGCCTCCTCGTACTCCTCGTGGTACCGCGCCACGACCGTGCCGATCAGCTCGACGACTTCGAGGGTCAGCGGGTCCGTGCGCGGGATGGGCGTTGCGGGCATGCCCACCATCGTACTCCGATACTTGACAACCTGAAATATTCAGGAGCATGGTTGTTTCACTAGCTGAAGCTTTTCTGGAGGTCCCGACGATGTCCGTCCTTCCCGCGTCCAGCCGCGAGTGGCACCTGGTCTCCCGTCCGCACGGCTGGCCCGTGCCCGCGGACTTCGCCCTGCGCGAGGTGCCGGTCGGCGAGCCCGCCGAGGGCCGGATCCTCGTGCGCAACCTGCACTTCTCCGTCGACCCGTACATGCGCGGCCGGATGAACGACGTGAAGTCGTACATCGCCCCCTTCAGGCTCGACCACCCCATGGACGGCGGCGCGGTCGGCGAGGTCATCGCCTCCAACGCCGAGGGCTTCGCGGTCGGCGACCACGTCCTGCACGGCCTCGGCTGGCGCGAGTACGCGGACGTGCCCGCGCAGCACGCCACCAAGGTCGACCCGGAGCTCGCCCCACTCTCCACGTACCTCGGCGTGCTCGGCATGCCCGGCCTGACGGCCTACGCGGGCCTGTTCGAGGTCGCCTCCTTCAAGGAGGGCGACGCCGTCTTCGTGTCCGGCGCGGCCGGCGCGGTCGGCAGCCAGGTCGGCCAGATGGCGAAGCTCAGGGGCGCCTCCCGGGTCATCGGCTCGGCCGGCTCCGACGAGAAGGTCAAGTGGCTCGTCGAGGAGCTCGGCTTCGACGCCGCCTTCAACTACAAGAACGGCCCGGTCAAGGACCAGCTCCGCGAGGCCGCCCCGGACGGCATCGACGTCTACTTCGACAACGTCGGCGGCGACCACCTGGAAGCCGCGATCTCCACGCTCAACGTGCACGGCCGGGCCACCATCTGCGGCATGATCGCCCAGTACAACGACACCGAGCCGGTCCCCGGCCCGCGCAACATGGCCATGATCATCGGCAAGCGGCTCCGCCTCCAGGGCGTCCTCGTCGGCGACCACTACGGCCTGCAGCAGCAGTTCGTCCAGGAGGTCGGCGGCTGGCTGCGCTCCGGTGAGCTCAAGTACGGCGAGACCGTGGTCGACGGCATCGAGAACGGCGTGGACGCCTTCCTCGGCCTGCTCCGCGGCGACAACACCGGCAAGATGGTCGTCTCGATCGCCCGCTAGTTCGACCGGTCCGCCGGGCGACCCGTTAGTCTTCCCTCAGCCGTCGCGATCGTGGGCGCGAGTCGCGGCGAACGAAAAGGAAGACAACAGCATGTCGATTCAGCAGTCCGACGTCCTGTACACCGCCGTCGCCACCGCCGAGAACGGACGCGACGGCCGTGTCGCCACCGACGACGGCCAGCTCGACGTCGTCGTCAACCCGCCCAAGGCCATGGGCGGCTCCGGCGCCGGCACCAACCCCGAGCAGCTCTTCGCGGCCGGCTACAGCGCCTGCTTCCAGGGCGCGCTGGGCGTCGTGGCCCGCAACGAGAACGCCGACGTCTCCGGCTCGACGGTCACCGCCGAGGTCGGCATCGGCAAGAACGACGAGGGCTTCGGCATCATCGTGAAGATCTCGGCGACCATTCCCAACGTGGACGCCGAGACCGCCAAGAGCCTGATCGAGAAGGCCCACCAGGTCTGCCCGTACTCCAAGGCGACCCGCGGCAACATCACGGTCGAGCTCGCGGTCTGAGCCGTAGCCGGGCAGACTGTGCACGAGGGCCGCACCCTGACCGACCAGGGTGCGGCCCTCCCTCGTACGGGTGAGGCCGGAGCAAGCCCTAGAGTGATCGCCATGCGTGATTTCGGGGCGGGGTTCGGTTACCTGCTGCAGGGCCAGAAGTGGGTCGGCAGGCACGGCCGGTGGTTCGGGTTCGGGCTGCTGCCCGGGCTCGTCACCTTCGTGCTGTACGTGGGGGCGCTCGTCGGCCTCTTCTACGGCGCCGACGACCTGACCGCCTGGGCCACCCCGTTCGCCGACGACTGGGGCTCGCCCTGGCAGGGCCTGCTCCGCGGCACGCTGGACTTCCTCGTCTACGCGCTCGGTCTCTTCCTCGCCGTGATCAGCTTCACCGCCGTCACGCTCCTCGTCGGCCAGCCCTTCTACGAGTCGCTGTCCGAGGCGGTCGACCACACCGAGGGCGGCGAGGTGCCCGAGTCCGGGCTGCCGCTCTGGCGCGAGCTGTGGATCTCGGCCCGGGACAGCCTGCGGGTCCTGGTGCGGGTCGCGTTCTACGGCATCCTGCTCTTCGCGGCCGGGTTCGTCCCGGTCGTGGGCCAGACCGTCGTGCCGGCCGTCGGCTTCTGCGTCTCCGGCTTCTTCCTCACCGAGGAGCTGACGGCGGTCGCGCTCCAGCGCCGGGGCGTCGAGTTCAAGCAGCGCCTCGGACTGCTGCGCGGCCGCCGGATGGCCGCCCTCGGCTTCGGAGTCCCGCTCACCCTCGCCTTCCTAGTCCCCTTCGTCGCCGTCCTGCTGATGCCGGGCGCGGTCGCCGGGGCCACCCTGATGGCCCGCGACCTGAACGGCGAGACGGCGGCCGGGGGCCAGGACGACGACGAGACGAACGGCAGGACGAACGACGGGACGCACGGCGTGACGCACCTGACCGCCTGACCCGCACCGCGTCGGGTCAGGGCTGCAGCGGGTGCTCCGGGGCCAGCGCCGCCGCGATCCGCTTCGCGACCACCTCGGCCATGTTGCCCTCGGCGGTGTCCGGCGTCTTGGTCGCGGACACCGCGATGGCCAGGCGCTTCGACGGCAGATACGCCTGGATCGCCGCGTACCCGGAGAACGACGGGTTCTGCAGCAGCCAGGTGTTCGCGACGATGACCCCGAGCCCGAAGTGCTTGGCCTCGGTCTGCTTCAGACAGATGTCGGCCGGGCACTTCTTGGTGGGGTGACCGAGGCCGACCGTGCCCGGGTTCAGCAGGGTGCGGTACGAGTGCCGCGAGATCAGCTCACCGCTGCCGATGCCCTGCGCGGAGCGGGTCATGTCGCAGACGTCCGACGTGATCACCGCGCCGGGGCCGGTGGTCCACGACGGGTTCCAGAAGGTCGACTCCTCGTAGAGGCCGCGGTCCGAGGTGAAGGCGTGCAGCACCGGCCGCGGGATCTCCGGGGTGAAGTTGTTCTGTGTGTTGCGCAGCCCGAGCGGGCCGGTGACCAGCTCCTCCACCAGCTCGTCGATCCGCTGACCGGTGATCCGCTCCAGGGCGCGCTCCAGGAGCAGGTAGTTGGCGTGCGAGTAGCTCCAGTTGGTCCCCGGGTCGTACCAGAAGTCGTGGGAGAAGGGGAACGCGAGCAGCTCGTCCGGCGTCCAGTGGCGGAACGGGTGCGCCGTCAGCTCCTTGTCGAACTTCGGGTCGGTCACGTAGTCGTGCAGGCCGCTGGTGTTGTTCGCCAGCATGCGGATCGTGATCTCGTTCGCCCGCGGCACCTCCGGCAGCCAGGGCTCCACGGTGGCGTCGAGGTCGACCCGGCCCTGCTCGACCAGCCGGAGGAGGGCCGTGCCGATGTGCGCGAAGGCCACCGAACCGGCCCGGAAGTGCATGTCCGGCTCGGCCGGCACGCCGGTCATCGACTCGCCGAGGGCGTCGGTGACGACCTCCCGCCCGTCCTCGGTGACCCGGAGCAGCACGGCCTTCAGCTTGAGGTCCTGCTGCGCCTTGCGCGCGATGTCGAGGACCAGCCGGCCCTCGTCGTCCGGGTGCTCGGTGCGGACGCAGTCGTGGCGGCCGTGGCCGCCGTGGCCACCGTGGCCGGGGTCATCGGGCGGGCCGGGGTGCGAGCGGGCGACGGCGGCCGTGACCGTGGCCGGGAGTGCGGCGGCGAGCAGGGCGGCGGCGAGGAGGGCCGCGCGGATGCGGGGGGTGGGTGCCATGCCCGCACTATGTCCGCAAGGCCCGCCCGATCCCGTCGAACACTCCGCGCGGGGCGCGGGACCCGCCCGGACGCCTCACAGCCCGACCACGATCAGCGCCGTGTCGTCCGTCGCCCCGCCCACCGGCAGCATCTCGAAGAGCAGCGCGTCCGCCAGCGCCTCCGGGCCCGCCTCACCGTGCCGCCGCAGGGTCTCGGCGAGCCGGGCGAGCCCGGCGTCGATGTCCTCGTCGCGCCGCTCGACCAGGCCGTCCGTGTAGAGGACGAGCGCGGCGCCCGTGCCGAACGCGGTCTCGGCCTGCGGCCGGCGGATGTGCGCCGGGCGCGCGCCGAGCGGCGGATCCGTCGCCCGGTCCAGGAACTCCACGCTGCCGTCCGGGTGCCGCAGCGCGGGCGGCGGGTGCCCGGCGCTGCTGTACGTGACGACGCCCCGCTCGTAGTCGATCCAGGTCTCGACGGCGGTCGAGTTCTCGGCGCCCTCCACCGAGCGGGCGTACAGATCGAGCACGTCCAGGGCCTGCGCGGGCCCCTTCGTCACGCGCGAGGCGGCGCTGAGCGCGCTGCGCAGCTGGCCCATCACCCCGGCGGCGGCCAGACCGTGCCCGACCACGTCGCCGACCGCCACGCCGATCCGGTCGCCGCCGCCGAGCGCGACCAGGTCGTACCAGTCGCCGCACACGTTCAGCGTGCCCGCCGCGGGCCGGTAGCGGACCGCGGCCCGGTGCGGCCCGATCGGCCCGGGCGCCGGCAGCATCGCCTCCTGGAGGGCGAGCGCCACCTCGCGCTCCCGGGCGTGCGCGGCGCGCAGCCGCTCGTTGACCTCCTGGAGCTCGCGCGCCCGCGTGTACAGCTCGGCCTCCAGGACCCGGGTGCGGCCGTCGCCGGCGGCCTCGCCACGGGACCGGATCAGCTCGGTGATCTCCTCCACCCGGTGGACGAGCAGCTCGACCCGCCCGTCGGGACCGAGCACCGGCGCGTTGACCGCGCTCCAGTACCGCACGTCCCACTCCCCGGGCCGCTCGGGCGACTCGACGTCGTAGCGCTGCGGGGCCAAGGAGTCCCGCTCGCCGCTCTCCAGGACCCGCCGGAGCGACGCCGCCAGGTTCTGCGCCCCGGTCGCGGCCGGGTCCTGCGGGTTGTCGGGGAACACGTCGAAGACGTGGTGGCCGACCAGCTGCTCCCGGGTGCGGCCCGACAGGCGCAGGAAGTCGTCGTTGGCGTCCACGTACAGCAGGTCCGGGGTGAGCAGCGCGACCATGCCCGGCAGCGCCCGGAACACCTTCGCGTAGTCGGTCACCGTCGCTCACCTCTGACACCCGCGCTCTGACACCAGCGTCGCTCAGTCGAGGACCGGGTGCAGCTCCGGACGCGCCTCCCACCACGTGCGGTGGAACTCGTTGTGCGCCACGTTGTCCAGGTACGCGAGCCCCGCCGCCCGGTAGAGGAGGCGGGCCCGGCGCTCGGAGACGGCGGCGCGGTTCCAGGCGAGGCGGATCCGGCCGGTGATCGGGTCGCCGGCCAGCGGGCGGAGCACGGTGCCCTCGGCGGGCGGGGCGGTCGGCTGGGAGACGGAGATCGCGCGGCCGGCCGCGATCAGGTCGTAGTGCATCTTGCGGTCGGCGATCCGGTAGCGCAGCGACGGGGTGAAGCCGGCCCTCCGGCACGCCTCGACCAGTGCCTCCGGGCCGCCGTCGTCGTCCTCGACCATGGTCATCCAGGTCTCGCCGGCCAGGTCGGCGAGGTCGACCCGGTCCCGGCCGGCCAGCGGGTGCGCCGCCGACATGCGCACGCAGAAGGGTTCCTTCGGGACGAGGGTGCGGGCCGCGACGCCCTCGGGCAGCGGCACCTCGTGGTCGTCGACCTCGCCGTACACGATCGCGTCGTACTGTCCGGCGCCGAGCATCCGGCTGAGCGTGGTCACCGAGTGCTCGACGTCGATGCTGACGGCGATCTCCTGCCCGGAGAGCTCCTCGTCCAGGCGCCCGATCAGCCGGTCCACGAGGACCAGCAGGATGCAGCCCAGCCGCAGCGTCGCGTGCGGCGCGGCGGCCCGGGCGCCGGCCGCGAGGGCGTCCATCTCGCCGAGCACCCGGCGCGCCTTGGAGAGCACGAACTCGCCCAGCGGCGTCGGCTCCACCCCGTGCCGCCCGCGCGTGAACAGCTCGCCGCCCGCGGCCCGTTCGATCCGCCGCAACTGCGCGGACAGGGCCGGCTGGGACACCCCGAGCCGGGCCGCCGCGCGCCCCAGACTGCCCGCTTCCGCTATCCGGCAGACGGCCTCTAGATGCCTCAACTCCAGCTGCATTTCGCCAGGTTAGACAGGGGTCGGGGCGGAGGACAGGCTTCGCCATAACTCCGGTCTTATGGCGGCTGAGAGGTCCCCGACTTGCCATGTCCACACCCATACTCGGCGCGTCCCACCGTCTCCCCCCACCCGAACGGAGCAGACGTGCACCCCACCAGACTCCCGGCGGCCCTGGCCGCGCTCGCCCTGACGGCGAGCCTCGCGGGCACCTTCGCGGCCACCGCCTCCGCCGCGGCCCCGCAGGCGCGGCCCGTACCGCCCGGGCACGGCAAGTCGCTCGCGCTCGCCGCCGCCGACAAGGCCGCGGACAGCGGACTCGACGGGCTGCGCCACGGCGCCGACGAGGAACTCGTCCGCACCGCCGTCACCCCGTGGGCCGGCGGCCTCTACTACGCCGCCTACCAGCGCACCTACAAGGGCCTGCCGGTGGCCGGCGGTGACGCCGTCGTCGTCTCCGACAGCGCCGGCAAGGTCCGCGACATCGCCGCCGCACCCACCCCGGCGGCCCTCACGCTCTCCACCAGGGCCACGGTGACCGCGTCCGCCGCCCTCGCCACCGCCAAGGCGCGCCTGGCCCGCGTCGAGAGCGCGAGCACGCCCGAACTGACCGTGCTGCTCAAGGGGAACAAGCCGGTCCTCACCTGGCACACGCTGGTCGTGGGCCGCACCGCCAAGGGCCTGCCGAGCTCGCTCGACACCTATGTCGACGCCCGCACCGGCGCCGTCGCCCGCGTCCACGACAAGGTCGTGGACGCCGACGGCCGCGGCTACCACAACGGCAACGTCACCATCGACACCGCCGCCACCTCGATGACCGACCCGAACCGCTCCGGCCTGCGCTGCGGCGGGCAGAACGGCGGCACGTACACCGGCTCCTCGCCGTGGGGCAACGGCGGCGCCAACGACCTGGTGACGGCCTGCGTCGACATCATGTACGCGGCCCAGCGCGAGTACGACATGCTCAAGCAGTGGTTCGGCTACAACGGCCAGAACGGGCAGGGCGGGATGGTCCCGGCCCAGGCGGGCCTGGGCGACGTCAACGCCTACTACGACGGCACCAAGACCACCTTCGGCCACAACCAGCAGAACGCCAACCAGCTCACCGCCATCGACGTCGTCGCCCACGAGTACGGCCACGAGGTCTTCGACAAGACCCCCGGCAGCTCCGGCTCGTCCAACGAGAACGGCGGGATGAACGAGTCGACCGGCGACATCTTCGGCGCGCTCACCGAGGCCTTCGCCAACAACGCGAACGACACCCCGGACTACACCGTCGGCGAGAAGGTCAACTTCTTCGGCGACGGCAAGCCGATCCGCTACATGTACAACCCCTCGCTCGCCGGCGACCCCAACTGCTACCCGCAGCTGACCTCCGGCACCGAGGTGCACGCGGCGGCCGGCCCGCAGAACCACTGGTTCTACCTGCTCGCCGAGGGCTCCAACCCGGGCGGCGGCAAGCCCGCCAGCCCCATATGTTCCGGCGGCCCGTCCTCGGTGACCGGCATCGGCGTGCAGAAGGCCGGCAAGATCTTCATGGGCGCGCTGCTCATGAAGACCTCCTCCTGGAACCACCTCGCGGCCCGCAAGGCGACCCTGGCCAGCGCCAAGAACACCTACGGCAGCGCCGAGTGCAACGCGGTGAAGGCCGCCTGGAACGCCGTCGGCGTCCCGGCCCAGTCCGGTGAGACCGACTGCGGCGGCACCACCACTCCGGACTTCTCGCTCTCCCTGAACCCGGCCTCCGGCTCGGTCCAGCCGGGCGCCTCGGCCACCTCCACGGTCAGCACGGCCACCACCGGCGGCAGCGCGCAGACCGTGCAGCTCTCCGCGAGCGGCGCCCCGAGCGGCGTCACCGTCTCCTTCAGCCCGTCCTCGGTGACCTCCGGCGGCTCCTCGACCATGACGGTCCAGGTCGCGTCCGGCGCGGCGAACGGCACCTACCCGATCACCGTCACCGGTACGGGCTCCGCCACGCACACCGTGACCTACCAGCTGACGGTCGGCGGCACGACGCCGCCCACCGGCTGCGACAACACCGAGTACACGTACCGGGGCACGCTCGCCGACGGTCAGGCCCAGGCCCAGCCGGACGGCTCGTACTACTACTCGGCGACCTCCGGCACCCACGTGGGCTGCCTGCGCGGCCCGGCCGGCGCCGACTTCGACCTGTACCTGCAGAAGTGGAACGGGTCGGGCTGGGCGGACGTGGCGGTCGGCGGCACGGCGAGCGCCGACGAGGACATCACGTACAACGGCACCGCGGGCTACTACCGCTATCTGGTCCACGCCTACAGCGGCTCCGGCGCGTACACGCTGGGCCTGAGCGCCCCGTAGGGGGAGGACCGAAGAGCCCCTGACGGGCGCGGCGGTGGGTCACGGACCGGTGGTTCCGTGACCCTCCGTCAGGACCGGACGGCCGGTGAGGCGATCACCGGCCGTCCGGCACGTCCACGAGCACGTGCCCCGGCTTGTCCGGGCCGGCGTCCGCGAGCCGCTCGCCGTCCGGGCCCCAGGCGCCGGCCAGACCGCCGGCCACCCCGTCCTCGTTGGGCCCGAGGACGTTCGCCAGCACCACGTGCAGACCGAAGTCCCGGGCCCGCACCGGGTAGACGGCCTCGAAGGAGTCGTTGTCGGCGCCCAGCACCGAACTCGCCAGATAGGCCGCGCAGCCGTCGGCGGCGGCCCGCTCGGCGAGCGCGGGGAAGCGGTTGTCGTAGCAGGTGGCGGTCGCGAACCGGACGCCGTCGAGCTCGAAGCGCCCGTCGGCCGTGCCCGCCTCGAAGACCTCGGCCTCGATGCCGTACAGGTGCTGCTTGTCATAGCGGGCGAGCAGCGTGCCGTCCGGGCCGATCACCAGGCTGGTGATGGCGGGGCGCGAACCGGCGGCCCGCACCGGCCCGTTGACCACGGCCGCAGCCGAGACCGCCCGGCACGCCTCCCGTACGGGTTCGAGGCGCGGGTCGTCCTCGGTGAGGACGAGCTCGGGGTTGTCCCGGACGAGGCTCGGCTCGTAGCCGGTGAGGGACAGCTCGGCGAAGACGACGAGCCGGGCGCCCTCGGCACCGGCGGCGCGGACGAGGCCGGCGACGGCGCGGACGTTGGCGGCGATGTCCCCGGCGACCGGGGCGAACTGCGTGGCGGCGACGATCATGGCCTTCAGCTTCCCATGCCGACCTGTAAGGATCAATGGCGGGTTGGAGGTATTAACTCCGGCGAGTCGGGTCACGCGCCTCCCGTGCACAAGCTCCCTGCCCCGGAGCCGTGCACGCGGCCCTCACCGCCCACCCGTCGCTCGCCGGCGAGGGCCTGGCGGCGGTGGCGCGGTAGGGGCGCCGTCCGGGGCGCCCGGGGCGCCGAACGAGTGGACTCACCGGAACGCGGACCACGGGCGGCGTTCCGGCGCGGGTTCCGGTGGTGATCTGTGGCCGTCCGACCCCGTGAACCTGGAAGAGGCGCCCCACCATGCCACGTACCCACCGCCGTCGGCTGCTCGCCGCCACCCTGCTCGCGGCCTCCGTCATGGCCCCGTTCGCGACGGCCCCCGCCACGGCCGTCCCGGCGGCCGTCGGCGCCGGCCCGCACCACGGCGACGACTGCCCGCCCGGCGGCCTCGGACACGAGCTCACCGCCAAGCTGGACAGGACCGTCGAGGACGTCCGCAAGCAGGCCGCCGTCCCCGGACTCGTCGTCGGCCTGTGGCTGCCCGGCAGGGGCTGCTACGTCCGTACCAGCGGCGTCGCCGACAAGGCCACCGGACAGCCGATGTTCGCCGACACCTACGTCCGGATCGGCAGCGAGACCAAGACCTTCACGGTCACCGCGCTGCTCGAACTCGTCGACGAGGGCAGGGTGAGGCTGGACGACCCCATCGACACGTACATCCGCGGCGTTCCCAACGGCAAGAAGATCACGCTGCGCCACCTCGCCGAGATGCGCAGCGGCCTCTTCCCGTACACCTCCGACCCCGAGTTCATCCACGACCTGTACAGCGAGCCGGAGCGGCAGCTCGAACCGTGGGAGGCCCTCTCCTACGGCTACCGGCACAAGAACATCGCCGAGCCCGGCAAGACGTTCCAGTACTGCAACTCCAACCTCGTCCTGCTCGGCCTGGTGATCGAGAAGGTGACCGGCCGGCCGCTCAGGGACGTCATCCATGAGCGCGTCGTCCGCCCGGGCGGCCTGCGCCACACCTTCCTGCCGGAGGGTGCCGAGTTCCCCGAGCCGCACGCGCACGGCTACAGCAACCAGACGCTCACCGGGGCCGTCGCCGACACCACGGACTGGAACCCCAGCTGGGCCTGGGCGGCCGGCGGGATGATCTCCAACCTGCGGGACCTGCGCCACTGGGCCCCGGTCCTCGCCACCGGAGAGCTGCTCAGCCCCGAGACCCAGAAGCAGCGCCTGAAGCTGCTGCCGACCGGCTTCCCCGGTACCAGCTACGGCCTCGGCATCCTCAAGACCAACGGCTGGATCGGGCACAACGGCTCACTGCCGGGCTACGAGACCGTGACCGTCTACCTGCCCGAGCAGAAGGCGACCATGGTCCTCATCCTGAACACCGACTCCCTCGTCGCCGGAGGCCAGGAGCCGTCGACCCTGGTGGCCCGGGCGATCACCCGCGTCATCACCCCCGACCACGTGTACGCGGGCGGGATCACCCCGCGCTAGGGGGTGTCTCGACCCGCGCCGGCCGGACGGCCCGCCGGGGCGAGCAGCGCCAGGAAGTCCCGGAACGACGCCGGCATGTCCACCGCGTCCGGGTCGAGCAGCCACTGGAACTGGAGGCCGTCCATCACCGCCGTGAGCAGCGGCGCCACCCGCTCCGGGGTCAGGCCGCCGGGCAGCTCGGCGCCGTACTCGGCGCGCAGCACGTCGGCCATGTTCTCCCGCACCTGGACGTAGCGTTCGGTGAAGAAGGCGCGGGCCGGGTGGTCCTCCGTGACGCTCTCGCCGAGCAGCGCGGAGAAGGTCTGCACGATGCCGGGGCGCATGGCGTTGTACTCGACGAGCGACTCCATCAGGTCGAGGCGCCAGCGCTCCCGGTCCCGGCCGCCGCTGGTGTCCCAGCGGTCGCGCTCCTCCAGGACGGCGACGAGCAGCGCCTCCTTGGTCGGGAAGTAGTGCAGCAGGCCCTGCTGGGTGAGCCCGACCCGCTCCGCGACGGCGCCGAGTGACGCGCCCCGGTAGCCGCGCTCGGCGATCACTTCGAGGGCGGCCCGGACGATCTCCGTCCGCCGCTCCTCGCTCCTGGCCCGTGCCATCGCACTCGCCCCCTTCCGACGCCCTGACTCTGACAGGACCGTACGGCATCCCCACGAACTGAAGATAACGAAATGCTAACGTAACCTACCGATCTACAGGTAGGCGAGTCACCATGGCCGCACCCCAGCACTTCGGACCAGGAGGAACGGCCATGGCAGAGACGACGCCGCGGACCGACGCGGACACCGAGCGCGAGCAGGCCGTCGAGGCGGCCCTCGCCAAGCTCGACCTGGATGCCAAGACCCGGCTGCTCGCCGGCCAGGACATGTGGTCGCTGCCGGCCCTGCCCGAGATCGGCCTGGCCTCCCTGGTCATGTCCGACGGCCCGATCGGCGTCCGCGGCGTCCGCTGGACCGCCGACGACCCGTCCGTCGCGCTGCCCTCCCCCACCGCGCTCGCCGCCACCTGGGACCCGGCGCTCGCCCGCCGGGCCGGCCGGCTGCTCGCCCAGGAGGCCCGCCGCAAGCGCGTCCACGTCCTCCTCGCGCCCACCGTCAACCTGCACCGCAGCCCGCTGGGCGGCCGCCACTTCGAGGCGTACAGCGAGGACCCGTACCTCACCGGCGCCATCGCCACCGGCTACGTCCAGGGCGTCCAGGACGGCGGCGTCGGCACCACCGTCAAGCACTTCGTCGGCAACGACGCCGAGACCGACCGGTTCACCGTCGACAACCGGATCGCCCCGCGCCCGCTGCGCGAGCTCTACCTCGCGCCCTTCGAGGCCATCGTCAGGAACGCCCACCCGTGGGGCATCATGACCGCCTACAACCAGGTCAACGGCGTGACGATGACCGAGCACCACCACCTCGTCAACGAGGTGCTGCGCGGCGAGTGGGGCTTCGACGGCTACAACGTCTCCGACTGGATGGCCGCCCGCTCCACCAGGGCCGGCATCGAGGGCGGCCTCGACGTGGCCATGCCCGGCCCGCAGACCGTGTACGGCGAGGCGCTCGCCGCCGCCGTCCGGGCCGGCGAGGTCGACGAGAGCACCGTCGACACCGCCGTGCGCAACGTCCTCCGGCTCGCCGCCCGCGTCGGCGCCCTCGACGGCGTCCCGCCGGTCGTCGCCGAGCCGCCCGCCGGCATCGACGGCGACGCGCTGGCCCGCGAGATCGCCCGCCGCGGTTTCGTGCTCGTACGGAACGAGGGCCGGGCCCTGCCGCTCGCGGCCGGCGCGACCGTCGCCCTCTCCGGCGCCGCCGCCCGCGACGCCCGCGTCCTCGGCGGCGGCTCCGCGCAGGTCTTCCCCGAGCACACCGTCTCCCCGCTCGACGGCCTCACCGCCGCCCTCCCGGAGGGCACCCTCTCGTACGCGATCGGCGCCGACCCGAGCGACGAGCTCGCCCCGGCCGGCTCCCTCTCGCCCGGGTTCACCCTGCGCGCGGTGTGCCGTGACGCCCACGGCACGGTCATCGGCGAGGGCAGCCTGCCCAACGGCCAGGTCCAGTGGATCGGCGACGACCTGCCGGCCGGCGTCACCCACGACACCCTCGCCTCCATCGAGGTCACCGG
Source organism: Streptomyces sp. NPDC101160 (assembly GCF_044768205.1). Lineage (NCBI taxonomy): Bacteria > Bacillati > Actinomycetota > Actinomycetes > Kitasatosporales > Streptomycetaceae > Streptomyces > Streptomyces sp. NPDC101160. Next base: position 460,206 of record NZ_JBIWPJ010000005.1, read on the forward strand.
CACCTTCACCCCGCGCGAGAGCGGCGAGCACGCCTTCGGCACCCGCGGCCTCGGCGCCTTCACGCTCACCGTCGACGGGCGGACGCTCTTCGACGGCGTGCAGACCATGGGCCCCGAGACCGACCCCTTCGAGGCGTTCTTCGGCTCGCCCGTCGAGCGCGGCCGGGTCGCCCTCACGGCCGGGCGGACCGTCGAGGTCTCCCTGCGGCACACCCTCGACAAGGAGTTCGCGGCCCCGCTGCCCGCAGTCATGTTCTCCTTCGTCCACCTCGGTCCGCGCCGTGACCCCGACGAACTGATCGCCGAAGCCGTCGAGGCCGCCCGCGCCGCCGACACCGCCGTCGTGGTCGTCGCCACCACCGAGCGCGTCGAGTCCGAGGGCTTCGACCGCAAGGACCTCGCCCTGCCCGGCCGCCAGGACGACCTCGTCCGGGCCGTCGCCGCCGCCAACCCGAACACCGTGGTCGTCGTCAACGCCGGCTCCCCGGTCGAGATGCCGTGGCGCGAGGACGTCGCCGCGATCCTGCTCAGCTGGTTCCCGGGCCAGGAGGGCGGCGCCGCCCTCGCCGACGTGCTCACCGGCGCCGAGGAGCCCGGCGGCCGGCTGCCCACCACCTGGCCGGCCGCCCTCGCCGACGTGCCCGTCACCGAGGTCACCCCGACCGACGGCCGACTCGACTACGCCGAGGGCGTGTTCATCGGCTACCGCGCCTGGGACAAGTCCGGCGCCGTCCCCGCGTACCCCTTCGGCCACGGCCTCGGCTACACCACCTGGTCGTACGACTCCCTCGTCGTCACCCCGGACAGCGCCACCGTCGCCCTCACCAACACCGGCGAGCGCACCGGCCGCGAGGTCGTCCAGATCTACCTCGCCCCGGTCGCCGGCGGCGCCGGACGCCCGGCGCGCTGGCTGGCCGGCTTCGGATGCGTCGAGGCCGCCGCGGGCGAGACCGTCGAGGTCAGGATCGAACTCCCGCGCCGCGCCTTCGAGATCTGGGACGAGGAGGCCGGCGAGCGGGGGGCCTGGACCCTCGTCACCGGTGCGTACGAGGTGCGGGCCGCCCACTCGCTGACCGACACCCGCCTCACGGCGACCCTGGAGATCTGACGTCTCTCCCCACCGGCCGGCCCCGGGGCGGAACCTGACACCGCCCCGGGGCCCTCGGCGTCTACTCCCGCGTGACCTGCCGGTACGCGAGCTCCGCGAGCCGCGCCTGGCCGTCCCGGCTCGGATGGAACCAGTCCCACGGGCTCAGCTGACCGTCGTCGAAGGCGAAGCCGAAGACCGCGCCGCCGTCGTAACGGCAGCGGGTGTCCTTCGCGCACACCTCCTGGAGCACCCGGTTGTACGCCACCACCCGCTCGCTCACCTGCGCGCGGCGCCGCTCGGCGGCCGGGCCCAGGTCCTCGGCGTCCTTCAGCATCGAGCCGCAGATGCCCAGTCGCCACACCTGACGGCCCATCGGGTTCACCCGGCCGGTCGCCCACAGCCGCTTCAGGTCCGGCACGCTCGACACGTACACCTGCGCCTTCGGCGCCCCGGTTCGCAGCCGGGCGAGGGCCGTCGTGAAGGAGGCGCGGAAGTCGGCGACCGGGGTCATCAGCTCGGGCCGGTCCCGGCAGACGTCGTTCGCGCCCATCATCACCGTGACCAGCTCCGGGCGCCGGGCCGCCGCCCGCGCCATCTGCGCGGGCAGTTCGGCCATCCGGGCCCCGGTCCTGGCCAGGTTCCAGCTCCGGCCCGCGACCCGTTCCGGGCCGAGCAGCCGCAGCGCGAGGCTGTTGACGGCCGCGTCCGTGCCGGTCGCCCACGAGACCTCGGGGCAGTCGGCGAGGACCGTACAGGCGTCGAAGGCGCGGGTGATGGAGTCGCCGACAGCGGCGACGGAGCCGGGGGCCGTGTTCCACACCGGCTTCGGCTTCGGCTTCGGCTTGGGCCTCGGCTGGGCCGCCGGGCGGGTGGCGTCCGCCGCGTCGCCGGCCGAGCAGCCCGCCAGGGCCGCCGTACCGAGCAGCGCCGCCGTCACCGCGGCGACAGCGGTGCTGAAACGTTTTCGCCCGCGCATTCGGGAGCCCCTCCTCCGGCGTCCTGGCGGGTGAAAGCTTGGTGCTCACCCGCCCCCGACCGACCGTACGTCACCCCGACGCGGGCCCGGCACGGTAGCTTTTCCCCCGTCGAACCAGAGGCGCCCCCGCCGATCGGCTCCGGTAAATTACATCACGTCACATGCTGTCCCCTTTTTGGGGGTTTGCGAAGACTGCTTCTCGTGATGATGTTTACTGAGGCCGCTGGGTACGGCGAACCTCGTCCCCACACTGGAGGTCCCGGTGACGACACGTGGAGTCCTGTACGTACACTCCGCACCGCGCGCGCTCTGCCCGCACGTCGAATGGGCGGTCGCGGGCGTCCTCGGTGCGAGGGTCCAGCTCGACTGGATCCGTCAGCCGGCGTCCCCCGGGACCTGGAGAGCCGAGTTCTCCTGGCAGGGCGAGACCGGCACGGCCTCCAAACTCGCCTCCGCGCTGCGCGGCTGGCAGATGCTCCGCTTCGAGGTCACCGCGGAACCCTGCTCCAACGCCGAGGGCGAGCGGTACAGCGCCACGCCCGAGCTCGGCATCTTCCACGCGGTGACCGGCATCCACGGCGACATCCTCGTCCCCGAGGACCGGCTGCGCGCCGCCCTGGCCCGCGCCACCCACGGCGAGACGCAGCTGGAGGCCGAGATCGCCAAGCTGCTCGGCAAGCCCTGGGACGACGAGCTGGAGCCCTTCCGATACGCGGGCGAGGGCGCCCCGGTCCGCTGGCTGCACCAGGTGGTCTGAGGAACCCGGCTGCTCTGGATTCCCCGCCGGGGGCCCGCAGGGGGCGGGCCCGGGGCAGGGGGCGAGATGCGTAGACGTCCGGCGGCCGCGACGGCCGCCGTTCTGCTGTCCGGGGCGCTCTTCGGCGCGGCCGCGGTGCTGCTCGGCGGCTTCGTCGTCGAGGGGCTCGGCGAGATGAACTTCGCCTGCGAGGGCTCCTGGCCCGACGGCGGCACCGTGTGGTGGTGGCTCCTCGCGGGCGCCGCCCTGCTCGCGGCGGGCCGCGCGGGCTTCGTGCTGGCCGTCGAGGACCGCGCCGTCCGGGGCCGCGCAGCCGAGAGCGTCGTCGGCGTCAACTGAGACTTCTGCTCGCACATGCAGAGGCCCCCTGCCGGGACGTTCCGGCAGGGGGCCTTCAGCAGGCGTGTGACGGCGGATCAGACCGTACGGAAAGCCAGCACCACGTTGTGGCCGCCGAAACCGAACGAGTTGACCTCTCCCCCGTGCGCCCCTCGCACCGCTTCGCGGGCTTCGGAGCGCTGTGCCGGACTCCGTCCGGCGGGCCGTGGGGGCCCGGCCGAGGCGGATCAGACCGTACGGAAGGCCAGCACCACGTTGTGGCCGCCGAAACCGAACGAGTTGTTGATCGCGGCGATCGTGCCCTGCGGCAGCTCGCGCGGGGTGTCGCGGACGATGTCGGCCTCGACCTCCGGGTCCAGCTCGTCGACGTTGATCGTCGGCGGGGCGATGCGGTTGTGCAGCGCCAGGACCGTGGCGACGGTCTCGATGCCGCCGGCGCCGCCGAGCAGGTGGCCGGTCATCGACTTGGTCGCGGAGACCGCGACGTGGTCCAGGTCGTCGCCCAGGACCTTGCGCAGCGCCTTGATCTCGGCGACGTCGCCCTGCGGGGTCGACGTGGCGTGGGCGTTGAGGTGCACGACCTCGGACGGCTTGAGGTCCGTGTCGTCGAGCAGGTTCTGCAGCGCGGCGGCGATGCCGCGGCCGGTCGGCTCGGGCTGCGCGATGTGGTGGCTGTCGGCGGACAGGCCCTGGCCCAGCGCCTCGCAGTAGATCCGCGCGCCGCGCGCCTTGGCGAACTCCTCGGACTCGAGCACGACGACGCCCGCGCCCTCGCCCAGGATGAAGCCGTCACGGCCCTTGTCGTAGGGGCGGGAGGCCTTCTGGGGCTCGTCGTTGTTCTTGGACATCGCCATCATGTTGGCGAAGGCCGCGATCGGCAGCGGGTGGATCGCCGCCTCGGTGCCACCGGCGACGACCACGTCGGCACGGCCGGAGCGGATCATCTCGATGGCGTAGCCGATGGCCTCGGCACCCGACGCGCACGCGGAGACCGGGGTGTGCACGCCCGCCCGGGCGTTCACCTCCAGGCCGACGTTGGCGGAGGGGCTGTTGGGCATGAGCATCGGCACGGTGTGCGGGGAGACACGGCGGACGCCGGACTCCTTCAGCACGTCGTACTGGTCGAGCAGCGTGGTGACACCGCCGATGCCGGAGGCGATGACGGAGCCGAGCCGCTCGGGCTCGATCTTCTCGTCCTCACCGGCCGGGGCGGTGTAGCCGGCGTCGGCCCACGCCTCGCGGGCCGCGATCAGCGCGAACTGCGCCGAGCGGTCCAGCTTGCGGGCCAGCGGCCGGGGGAGCACCTCGGAGGGGTCCACCGCGGCGAGCGCGGCGATCCGGACGGGCAGCTCGGCGAAGCGCTCGCCCTCCAGGGGCTTCACGCCGGAGCGGCCCGCGAGGAGGCCCTCCCACGTGGAAGCGGAGTCGCCACCCAGCGGAGTGGTTGCGCCGATACCGGTGACGACCACGGTGCGATTGGTCGAGCTCACAGGAATTCTTTCTCCATGTGTGTGATGGTCGAAAAACGGCGCCACCGCCGGGTGGCGAACCGGTTCAGCCGGACCAGGTCCGGCTGCGGCCGAATCAGGCCTGGTGCTCGAGGATGTAGTTCGTGGCGTCGCCGACGGTGCGGAGACCCTTGACGTCCTCGTCGGGGATCTTGACGTCGAAGCGCTCTTCGGCGGCCACGACGACCTCGACCATGGACAGGGAGTCGACGTCCAGGTCGTCGGTGAAGGACTTGTCGATCTCGACGTCCTCGACCGGGATGCCGGCGATCTCGTTCACGATCTCGGCGAGGCCCTTGACGATCTCGTCCTGGGTGAAGGCCATGGTGGCGCTCCTTCTGGTGTGTTCTGTAGAAAAGGGCTTCCGGATGATCCGGAGTGCCTAGGGGAGAGTAACGACCGTCGCGGCGAAGACGAGACCCGCCCCGAAGCCGATGATGAGCGCCGTATCGCCGCTCTTGGCCTTGCCGGTCGCCAGGAGCCGCTCCATCGCGAGCGGGATCGAGGCGGCCGAGGTGTTGCCGGTGGTCTCCACGTCACGGGCGACCGTGACGTGCTCCGGCAGTTTGAGCGTCTTCACCATCGAGTCGATGATCCGCATGTTGGCCTGGTGCGGGATGAAGACGTCCAGGTCGTCCGCCGAGATGCCGGCGGCGTCCAGAGCCTGCTGGGCGACCTTCGCCATCTCGAAGACGGCCCAGCGGAACACCGCCTGGCCCTCCTGCGTGATGGCCGGGAACCGCTCCACGGAGCCTTCACGGTAGTCGTTCCACGGCACCGTCTGCTTGATGGTCTCGGACTTGTCGCCCTCGGAACCCCACACGGTGGGACCGATGTGCGGCTCCGGCGAGGGGCCGACGACCACGGCACCGGCGCCGTCACCGAACAGGAAGGCCGTCGCGCGGTCCTCCAGGTCCGTCAGGTCGCTGAGCCGCTCCACGCCGATGACGAGGACGTACTCGGCGGAACCCTCGACGATCATGCCCTTGGCGAGGGTCAGGCCGTAGCCGAAGCCCGCGCAGCCGGCGGAGATGTCGAAGGCGGCCGGCTTGCCGGCGCCGATCTTGTCGGCGATCTCGGTGGCCACCGCCGGGGTCTGCTTGAAGTGCGAGACCGTGGAGACGACGACCGCGCCGACCTGCTCGGGGGTGATCCCGGCGTCGGCGATGGCCTTGCCCGCGGCCTCCACCGACATCGCGGTGACGGTCTCCTCGGGCGACGCCCAGTGGCGGGTCGCGATGCCGGAGCGGGAGCGGATCCACTCGTCGGACGAGTCGATCTTCTCCAGGATCACCTCGTTGGGCACCACACGGGTCGGGCGGTAGCCGCCGACGCCCATGATGCGCGCGTAGGGGTGGCCCTTGCTGGGCTGGATCTTCGCCATGCTTCTCGACACTCCTTGTCAGGCCGTGGCCGTGTCAGTGGACGTCGACTCTGCGATAAGCGTGCGGGCTGCGTCGAGGTCGTCGGGGGTCTTCAGCGCCACGGTGGGGACACCGGGCAGGGCGCGCTTGGCGAGACCGGTCAGGGTGCCGCCGGGGCACACCTCGACGAGACCGGTGACGCCGAGTTCCTTGAAGGTCTCCATGCACAGGTCCCAGCGGACCGGGTTGGCGACCTGGCCGACCAGGCGCGCGATGACCTCCGCGCCGGTGGTCACGACCTGGCCGTCCTTGTTGGAGACGTAGCGCGTGGTCGGGGCGGCCGGGGACAGCTGCTTCGCCGCCTCCTCCAGCTTGGCCACCGCGGGGGCCATGTGGTGCGTGTGGAACGCGCCCGCGACCTTCAGGGCCACGACGCGGCGGACGCCCTCGGGCTTGTCCGCCTCCAGGGCGGCCAGCTGCTCCAGGGTGCCGGCGGCGACGATCTGGCCGGCTCCGTTCACGTTCGCCGGGGTCAGGCCGAGCTTCTCGAGGTGCGGGACGGTCACCTCGGGGTCGCCGCCGAGCAGCGCCGACATGCCGGTCTGCGTGATCGCGGCGGCCTCGGCCATCGCCAGACCGCGGGTGCGTACGAGACGCAGCGCGGCGAGGTCGTCGAGGACGCCCGCGAAGGCGGCCGCGGTGATCTCGCCGACGCTGTGACCGGCGACGGCGCCGGGCGTGACGTCACCGAGGGCGGCGGCGGACAGCAGGCCGGCCGCGACGAGCAGCGGCTGGGCCACGGCGGTGTCGCGGATCTCGTCCGCGTCCGCCTTCGTGCCGTAGTGGGCAAGGTCGAGCCCGATGGCGTCGGACCAGGCCGCGACGCGGTCGGCGGCACCGGGGAGTTCGAGCCAGGGAGTCAGGAAGCCGGGCGTCTGGGCGCCTTGGCCGGGAGCGACGAGTACGAGCACCCTCACACTCTCTCTTGGGGACGGTCCCTGACGCCCGTGGGGACAAGGACGAAGAACCGTCGGGGGAATTGTTGGTGTTCGACAAAAGTCTAGGACTGCGTATCTGCGTCGGCCAAGCGCCCCAGAATCAGCGCGATCCGCAGAGTGAACGCGGAGCGGACATCGGAGGGTGACCATCCGGTGACGTCGGTCACACGTCGAAGCCGGTAGCGCACGGTGTTCGGGTGTACGAAGAGCATCCGCGCCGCGCCCTCCAGGCTGCTCGCCTGCTCCAGATAGACACTCAGCGTTTCGAGCAGCGCCGAACCCGCCTCCTCCAGCGGTCTGTAGATCTCCTCCACCAACTGCTCGCGCGCCGAAGGGTCGGAGGCGATCGCGCGCTCCGGGAGGAGATCATCCGCGAGGACCGGCCGCGGGGCGTCCTGCCACGCCGAAGCGGCCTTCAGACCGGCCGCGGCGGCCTGCGCGGACCGGGTCGCGGCGAGCAGGTCGGGTACGACGGGACCGGCCACGACCGGGCCGGCGGCGTACGGGCCGATCAGCGCCTTCGCCACGGCCAGCGGGTTGTCGTTGCCGCCCGCGATGACGACCAGACGGTCGCCGAGGACACCGGTGAGCACCTGGAGCTTGGCGTGCCGGGCGGCGCGGCGGATCGCCTCCACCGTCAGCTCGGAGTCGCCGTCCGGGGCGGTGCCGAGGACCACGCACACGTGCTCCGGCGAGTTCCAGCCGAGCGCTGCGGCGCGGGACACGGCGCCCTCGTCGGCCTCGCCGGACAGCACCGCGTTCACGACCAGGGACTCGAGCCGGGCGTCCCAGGCACCGCGCGCCTCCGCCGCCTGCGCGTACACCTGGGCGGTCGCGAAGGCGATCTCCCGCGCGTACACGAGCAGCGCCTCGCGCAGCACGCTCTCGTCGCCCGGCGCCGCGACCTCCTCGATCGCGGCCTCCATGACCTCGATCGTCGTCCGCACCATCTCGACGGTCTGACGCAGCGTGATCGCCCGGGTCAGTTCGCGCGGCGCTGTGCCGAAGACGTCGGTGGAGATCGCCTGCGGGGTCTCCGGGTGCCGGAACCACTCCGTGAACGCGGCGATACCGGCCTGCGCGACCAGACCGATCCACGACCGGTTCTCGGGCGGCATCGCCCGGTACCACGGCAGCGACTCGTCCATGCGGGCAATGGCGTTGGCGGCGAGCCGCCCGGAGGACTGTTCGAGGCGCTTCAGGGTCGCGGCATGCGGGTGAGCGGCGTTCACGGGTTCAGACACGGGGACAAGACTGCCTTATCGGGACGGCCGTGTGCGGGGGCGGGGCGGAGTCGGGACGGAGTCGGGTCGGAGTCGGGACGGTTTCGCGGGGCGCGCGGGCCCCCGACGACTACCGTGGGCGCCGTGATACGCATCCAGCGCGCCGGCGAGCGCTACTCCGGCGGCGACCCCGAGGCCGGCATCGACACCCGGCACGCCTTCTCCTTCGGTTCGCACTACGACCCCGACAACCTGCGCTTCGGGGCGCTGATCGCCTGCAACGAGGAGCGTCTCGCGCCGGGCGCGGGCTTCGACGAGCACCCGCACAGCCACACCGAGATCGTCACGTGGGTGGTGGAGGGCGAGCTGACCCACCGCGACTCGGCGGGCCACGCGACGGTCGTCGGGCCGGGGGACGTGCAGCACCTGAGCTCGGCGGCCGGGGTGCGGCACGTGGAGCGCAACGACGGCACCGAGCCGCTCGTCTTCGTCCAGATGTGGCTGGCGCCGGCCGAGCCCGGCGGGGAGCCCTCGTACGACGTCGTCCGCGGCATCGCCGACGCCACCCCGTACGCCCTGCCGGCGGCGGGCGCGATGCTGCACGTGCGCCGCCTGGAGACGGGCGAGCGGGCGGCGCTGCCGGACGCGGACCTCCTGTACGTGCACGTGGTGCGCGGCACGGTCCGGCTGGCGGGCGAGGAGCTGGCGGCGGGGGACGCGGCGCGCGTCTCCGCCGAGCGGGACCTCGCGCTGCTCGCGACGGGGGACGCGGAGGTCCTGGTGTGGGAGATGCGGAGCGCTTCCGGCGGCTAGGGCACCAGGTGGACGGTCGGCGCGGACGACGGCCTACAAGGGCACCAGATGGGTGGTCGGCGCGGACGACGGCCTGCTGGGCGCTAGGCGGACGGTCCGGCGCGGACGACGGCCTGGTCTCCGCGGGGACCGAAGAGGTGCAGGATCTCCACGGCGCTGTCGTCCGCGGGGCCGAACCAGTGGGGCTCCGTGGTGTCGAACTCGGCCACCTCGCCGGGCAGCAGTGTGACGTCCCGCGCCCCGAGGATCAGGCGCAGCCGGCCGGCGAGGACGTAGAGCCATTCGTAGCCCTCGTGCGTGACCGGTTCCGGCGGGCGGGGTGACAGCACCTGCTTGAAGACCTGCACGCGGCCCGGGTACTGCGTCAGCGGCACGAGGACGCTCCCGCGCTGCTTGCGCAGGGGCTGGAGGTGCACCCGCGGGTCGCCGCTGGCCGGCGCCGCCACCAGCTGGTCGAGCGCGACGCGGTGCGCCCGGGCCAGCGGGATGAGCAGGTCGAGGGTCGGGCGCCGGATGCCCGACTCCACCCGGGACAGTGTGCTGACCGAGATCCCGGTGGTGGCCGCGAGGGCCTCGAGGGTGAGTCCCCGGTCCTTGCGCAGCCTGCGCAGCCGGGGCCCGATGCCGTCGAGGATCTGCTCCAGCTCCGTGTCCCTGGCTTCTGTGTCCATGGACCCAGTCTCGCAGTCCGCTTTGCGGTTCTCGCAAAAACGATGGGTCGCGGCCGTCGTCCGGTCCGAACCTTGCCTGGCGTTCGTTCCCAGACAACCGGACACCGGAGGAAGACCGTGACCGCGACGACCCACCCCGTGCCACCCCTCGCTCCACCCGTGCTGAGCGCGCGCAGACGCTGGACGGTCCTGGCCGTCTGCTGCCTGAGCATGTTCCTGGTGGGCCTGGACACCACCATCGTCAACGTGGGCCTGCCGGCCATCGGACGCGGCCTGGACACCGACACCCGCGGCCTCGAATGGATCGTGGACGCCTACACCCTCGTCCTGGCCGGCCTCCTGATCTCCTCCGGCGCGCTGGCGGACCGCTTCGGACGACGCCGGGTGTTCCAGTGCGGGCTCGCCATATTCGGCGCGGCGTCCCTGGTCTGCGCGCTCGCCCCGTCGGCCGGCGTGCTCGTGGCGGCCCGCGCCGTGCAGGGCGTCGGCGCCTCGATGCTCAGCCCCGTGGCGCTCGCGATCGTGGTGAACGCGATGCCCGACCCGAAGGAACGGGCGCAGGCGATCGGCATCTGGGCGTCGGTGTTCGGCCTGAGCATGGCCGCCGGACCCGTCACGGGCGGCGCGCTGCTCGCCGGGCTCGACTGGCGGGCGCTGTTCTGGATCAACGCGCCCGTCATCGTGGCCGCCCTGCTGCTCAGCGCGGTCTTCGTGCCCGAGTCCCGGGGGCCGCGGGCCCGGCGCCTCGACCTGCCCGGCCAGCTCCTCCTGACCGTCGCCCTCGCGGCCGTCGTCGGCGTCCTGATCGAAGGACCGCGCATCGGCTGGACGTCGCCGGCGGCGCTCGCGGGATACGCGGGGGCCGCCGCGGCGACGGCCGCGTTCGTGTGGGTCGAGGCCCGCCGCCCCGAGCCGCTCATGGACCTGCGGCTCTTCCGGCGCCCGGTCTTCAGCGGCGCCGTCGTGGGCGCGGTGGCGGTCTTCGTCGCCCTGAACACGGCCCTGCTGCTCAACACCCTCTACCTGCAGCACACCCGGGGCTGGTCGGCGCTGGCGGCCGGCGTGGCGACCCTGCCCCTGGCCCTCGGAGCGACCGTCTGCGCCCCCTGGTCCGGCCGCATGGTCGGCCGCACGGGACCACGGCTGCCGCTGCTCCTCGCCGGCGGCTTCGTCACGGCCGGCGGGGCCTGCCTCGTCCGGCTCACCCCGCACACGAGCGTGCTCCTGCTGCTGGCCGCGTACGCGCTCATCGGCGTCGGCTTCGGCTTCGCCAACGCCCCGATCACCAACACCGCCGTCAACGGACTGCCGCCCGAACGCGCCGGTGTGGCCGGGGCGATCACCTCCACCGCCCGCCAGATCGGCGCCGCCCTCGGCATCGCCATCGCCGGCGGCCTGGTCACGGGCGCCGGCCCGACGGGACTCGCGCACGCGTCCCGGCCGGGCTGGATGCTGGTCGCGGCCTGTGGCGTACTGCTTCTCGCCGTGGCCCAGGTGTCCCGGCCGAAGGAGGCGCCCAAGGGCTCCGTCTAGCGAGAGCCGTCCACGACGTGGTCAGCGCAGCGCGCTCTTCGCCTGCCACTGCTGCCAGCTCAGGTTCCACGCGCCGTAGCCGTTGCCCTCCGCCACCTCGCCCTTCGTCTCCTCGCCCTTGATCTCGAAGGGGTCGCCGGGGCGGACCGTGGCGAAGAGGGAGGAGGCGTTGGCGTCGCTCATGCCGATGCAGCCGGAGCTGTGGTTCTCGCGCCCGAAGTAGGCCGCGTTCCAGGGGGCCGCGTGGGCGTACATGCCCGACCAGGTCAGACGCATCGAGTAGTTGACCATCTTGTTGTACGCGTCGCCAAGGCCCACCGTCTCGGAGTTCATGCGGATCGTGCCCTCCTTGGCCATGAGGACGGCCGTGCCGCGCCACGAGCGCTTGTCGCCGCCGGGTGTGCCGCCGGAGACGGGGATGGTGCGGACGGGGCGGTCGTTCTCCAGGAGCGTGAGCTTCTTGCGGTCGAGGTCGACCTTCACGACGCGCGAGGTCGTGTCGACGGTGAAGCCCGTGTGGTAGTCGCGGACGAACCAACCGCCGCCGGAGTCCGTGCCGTTCAGCGTCGCGTCGAGGGTCACCTTGGTGCCGGGCTTCCAGTACTGCTTGGGCCGCCAGTCGACGCGGTCCTTGCCGGAGTAGTCCGTGAGCCAGCCCCAGGAGCCCTCGGTGGGGTTGGAGGTGGTGACCTTCAACTGGCGTTCCACCTCCGCCTTGTTCCGCACCGGACGGTCGAAGACGATCGACAGCGGCTGGGCGACACCGACGGTGGTGTTCTTGCCGGGGGCGAGGGTGAGCTTGTTGACCTTGTCGGCGGCCGGCGTGGAGAAGGACGAGCGGGAGGTCGTCTCCTTGCCGCCGGTGCCACGGGCCGTGACCTCGACGGTGTACGAGGTGCCGGGCGCGGCCTTGCGGTCGGAGGTCCAGGAGCCGCCGCCCGAGGCGGTACGGCCCGCGAGCTCGCCGCCCTCGGCGTCGACGACCTTGACCCGGGCGAGCGAGCCGCCGCTCGCCGTCACGGTGACGGGCTTCCCGGCGGTCGGCGGGACCACGGTCACCTTCGCGGGCGCGCCGCCGGCAGGGGAGTCGCCCGCGGCGGACGACGACGGCTGCTCCGCGGTCGCCGCCGAACAGGCGGTCAGCGTCAGGGCCGACAGCAGGAGCAGGGGTATGTGTATGCGGACACGAGCACGCACGGAGCGGACCTCCGGGAGAGGCGGACAAAAGGTGGGATGCCTCGGACTGTAGGCCGCCCGACCAGCTCTCCGCCCGGCCCGCGGCCTGTATGACGACGCCTGAAGAGAAACGGTCATCGTCCGGTCACATTCCTCGCGCGGAGCGGTCAAGACCGGCTGTGAGTCTCCTGTGCGCCCCACACCGAACGGGGCGGAACAAGGAGGCTCCCGTTGTGTCAGCGCTGCTCATGACTCCCGCACCCGCCCGCACCACGCTCCGGCTCGGACCCGTCACCCCTGAGGCGTACCGCGCGTTCCTCGCCGCCCGCTCCACCGGCCCCGACGGGCCGAGCTTCCTCCAACTCCCGGCCTGGGCCGGGGTGAAGGAGGGCTGGAATCACCAACTCATAGGCTGGGGGAAGGAGTCGGGCGAGCTGAACGGTGTCGCCCTCGTGCTGCTCCGCCCCTTCCCCGGCACCCGCAAGTACTTCGCCTATCTCCCCGAAGGGCCGGTCGCCGACTGGGCCGACCCCGATCTGGACGGCTGGCTCGACCCGCTCCTCCACCATCTCCGCGCGGCCGGCGCCTTCGCCGTACGCATGGGTCCGGGACCCTCGTACCGCCGGTGGACCGCCGCCACCCTCAAGGCGCACACCGGGCCCGGCCGCCGTCTCGCCGACGTCCTCGCCACCGAGGTCGACCCGCTCGGCTCGGCCGTCGCCGAACGGCTCCGCGCCCGCGGGTGGCGGCGGTGCGGCGGCGAGTCCGAGGACGGCGCGGACGCCCAGCCCCGGCTCGTCTTCCAGGTCCCGCTCACCGGCCGCAGCTCCGACGAGCTGTGGTCCGGCCTCAACCAGGAGTGGCGGCGCAACATCCGCAAGGCCCGCAAGAGCGGTGTCGAGGTCGTCGTCGGCTCGGCGGCGGACCTGCCCGAGTTCCACCGGCTGCTGCGCATCACCGAGGAACGTGACGGATTCCGGCTCGGCCGCTCCCTCGCGTACTACGAGCGCCAGTACGCCGTCCTCAACGCCGAGCAGCCCGGCCGCATGAAGCTCTACCTCGCCCGCCACGAGGGCGAGATCCTCGCCGCGCACACCATGATCACCGTCGGCCGGCGGGTCTGGTACCAGACCGGTGCCTCCGCCGACCACCGCCGCGAGGTCCGCCCCTCCAACGCGCTGCAGTGGCGCATGCTGCTCGACGCGCACGCCCAGGGCGCCGACGTCTACGACCTGCGCGGGGTACCCTCCACCCTCGACCCGGACGACCGCGCCCACGGGCTGCTGCGCTGGAAGCTCGGCACCGGCGGACAGGTCGTCGAGACCCTGGGGGAGTGGGAGATTCCGTTGCCCGGCACGACCAACCACACGCTGTACCGCGCCTTCCAGGCGTACCTGGCCCGCCGATGACGGCGTCCGTCACCGGGACGAGGGAACAGGCCGGCCAGTCCGTCCTCCGCAGCGGCGCGCTCATGGCCGCCGGTTCGCTCGTCTCCCGCGCCACCGGATTCGTACGGTCCGCCGTCGTCGCCGCGGCCATCGGCACCGGATTCGTCGCCGACGGATACGCGGTCGGCAACTCCGTGCCCACCATCGTCTACATGCTGCTCCTCGGCGGCGCGCTCAACGCGGTCTTCGTGCCCGAGCTGGTGAAGGCGGCCAAGGAGCACGAGGACGGCGGCGCCGCCTACACCGACCGGCTGCTCACCATCTGCGTGCTCGCGCTCGCGGTGCTCACCGCCGCCGCCGTGCTCGCCGCGCCCGCGATCGTCGACGCGTACACCGACTACACCGGCCCGCAGCGGGACATGACGATCGCGTTCACCCGCTCCTGCCTGCCGCAGATCTTCTTCCTCGGTCTCTTCACGCTGCTCGGGCAGGTGCTCAACGCGCGCGGCCGGTTCGGCGCGATGATGTGGACGCCGGTCCTCAACAACGTCGTCGTGGTCGCCGTCTTCGGCCTCTTCCTGGCGGTGTCGGACGGCGGCGGACTCACCGCCGGCGAGACCGCGCTGCTGGGCTGGGGCACCACCGCCGGCATCGCCCTCCAGGCCGTCGCCCTCCGGCCCGCGCTGCGCGCCGCCGGCTTCCGCTTCCGGCCCCGCCTCGACTGGCGCGGCAGCGGACTGACCGCGCCGCTGCGCTCGGCCGGCTGGCTGGTGCTGCTCGTGCTCACCAACCAGGCCGCGTTCTGGGTCACGACGAAGGTCGCCACGGCGGCCGGCCAGCGCGCCGAGGGCGCCGGGCTCAGCGCGTACAACAACGCCTACCAGCTGTGGATGGTCCCGCACGGCATCATCACCGTCGCCCTCGTCACCGCGCTGATGCCCCGGATGAGCGGCGCCTCGGCCGAGGGCGACCTCGCCGCCGTCCGCGGTGACGTCGCCTACGCGCAGCGCGGCAGCATGGCGGCGATCGTCCCCGCCGCCTGCGCGCTCTTCGCGCTCGCCGTGCCGCTGATGGGCACGGTCTTCCAGTACGGCCGGACGGACGCCGGCGCGGTCCGCTCGATGGCCTGGATCCTGATGGCCCTCGCGCCCGGACTCGTCGCACTCTCCGGCCAGTACGTGTGCACCCGCGCCTTCTACGCCCTGCGCGACACCCGCACCCCGTTCCTCCTCAACCTGGTCATCGCCGCCCTGAACGCCCTGCTCGCGGTCGGCTCGTACGCCTTCCTGCCGGCCCGCTGGGCCGTCGCCGGCATGGCCGCCGGCTACTCGCTCGCGCTCTGGGCGGGCTGGGGCCTCACCGCGTACGTGCTCTCGCGACGCCTGCGCGGCGCCGAGCGGACGGGTACGGGAGCGGGCGGCGCGCTCGTACGGCTCCTCGTCGCCGCCCTGCCCGCCGCCGCGCTCGGCCTGCTGACCGCCGAACGCACCGCCCCGGCGGGCCGGGTCGTGTCGGGCCTCGCGGGCGCGCTCGTCATCGTCGCGGTGTTCGCCCTCCTCGCCCGGCCGCTGCGGCTCACCGAAGTGCAGGCGCTGACCGGGAACGTGACCGGCCGCCTCCGGCGTCTCGCAGGACGATGACCACCCCTCATCCCCACCGCCCCGACCTTGGGATACTCACCAGATGCCACGCGTGCTGCTGATCGAAGACGACCCCTCCGTCCGCGAGGGCGTCGAGCTCGGGCTCCGGCGCCGCGGGCACGAGGTGCGCACCGCCGCGACCGGCGAGGCGGGGCTCGCCGCGCTCGGCGAGTTCCGGCCCGACCTGCTGCTGCTCGACCTGATGCTGCCCGGCATGAACGGCGTTCAGGTCTGCCGCCGGGTCCGCGAGACCAGCCAGCTGCCGATCATCATGCTCACCGCGCGCGGCGACGACTTCGACGTGGTCGTCGGCCTGGAGGCGGGCGCCGACGACTACATCGTCAAGCCCGCCCGTACCGAGGTCATCGAGGCCCGCATCCGCGCCGTGCTCCGCCGCATCGAGGAACCCGGCGGCGGCCGGCCGGCCGTGGAGTTCCACGGCGAGCTGGCCGTCGACCGGGCCGGGCTCACCGTCGCCAAGAACGGCGAGCGGGTCGCCCTCGCCCCCTCCGAGCTCAAGCTGCTCCTCCACCTCAGCGCCGCACCCGAGCAGGTCTTCAGCCGCCAGCAGCTCCTCGAACACGTCTGGGAGCACAGCTTCCACGGCGACGCCCGGCTCGTCGACGCCTGCGTCCGCCGGCTGCGCACCAAGATCGAGGACCCGGGGGAGCCGCGCTACATCCAGACCCTGCGCGGCTTCGGCTACCGCTTCGGACCGATCCAGTGAGAGCCCACGTGCCGGGCGACGACGGTGACCGGCCCGCACGACACCTCCGCCGGCCGCGCCCCTTCGGGCTGCGCACCCGGCTCGTCCTCGCCTTCCTCCTGGTCGCCGCCGTCGGCTGCGGCACGACGGCCGCGCTCACCTACCGGGCCGCCCGCACCGCGATCCTGGAACAGACCCAGGACACCGCCGTCTCCGCCTTCCGCCAGCAGGTCGAGACCCTGAACGTGCAACTGCCCGTCGACCGCGACGGCCTGCGCAACGAGCTCCAGCGGATCGCCCGGCAGGGCAAGCCGCGGCCCTGGCGGGTCTACGCGGAGTACGGCGACCTGCGCGTGTCGTCCACCGACCGGGACGAGTCGAGCGTCCTCACGCCCGAGCTGCGCCGCCGGGCCGGCGCGGCCGGCACCACCCACGGCAGCTTCCAGCGGGTGGTCAAGGACGGCACCCCGTATCTCACCGTCGCCGTCCCCGCCCTCTTCGGGAACTTCAAGGGCTATCCGCAGGACCACCCCACCGGTCTCGTGCTCTACGCGGTGATGGACCTCGGCGAGGAGGACGCCAACATCGCGGCCATGCTGGTCGCCGCCCGCGACGGCGCCCTGCCCGCCCTGCTCGTCGCACTGGTCCCGGCCCTGGTCGCGGCCCGGGGCGTGCTGCGCCCCGTGCGGGAGCTGCGGCGCGCCGCCCACAGCATGGGACGGGGCCGCCTGGACACCCGTATCCACGCCAAGGGCAGCGACGAACTCGCCGACCTGGCCAGGACCTTCAACGAGTCCGCCGCCGAGCTGGAACGTTCCGTCACCGAACTGCGGCGCGCCGAGGCCCGCGCCCGCCGCTTCGCCTCCGACGTCTCGCACGAGCTGCGCACCCCGCTCGCCGGCATGCTCGCCGTCACCGAGGTTCTCGACGAGGACGCCGGCACGCTCGACTCCGACACCGCGCGGGCCGTACGCCTGATCAGCGCCGAGACCGGCAAACTGGCCGTGCTCGTCGAGGACCTGATGGAGATCTCCCGCTTCGACGCCCGCGCCGCCGAACTGCACACCGACGAGGTCGACGCGGCGGAGATGGTCCGCAAGACGCTCCTGAACCGCCACTGGACCGACCCGCAGCAGATCACGGCGGAGCTCACCGACGGCATCCGCGCCCGACTCGACCCGCGCCGCTTCGACGTCGTCGTCGCCAACCTGGTCGGCAACGCGCTGCGGCACGGCGCCCCGCCGGTGACGGTCCGGGTGCACGCGGAGGGGGACTGGCTCGTGACGGAGGTCGCCGACCGGGGCCCGGGCATCCCGGCGGACGTCCTGCCGCACGTCTTCGACCGCTTCTACAAGGCCGACCAGGCCCGTACCCGCTCGGCGGGCAGCGGCCTCGGGCTCGCCATCACCCAGGAGAACGTGCGGCTGCACGGCGGCACCGTCGTCGCCGCCGACCGCCCGGACGGCGGCGCCGTCTTCACCGTCAGGATCCCGCTGTGAGCCGCCGTCCCGCGAGCCGCCGCATCTGCCGGGGACTGTGTGTCGCCGCACTCCTCGCCCTGCTGCCGGGCCTCGCGGCCTGCGGCATCCAGGGCAGCGACGTCGTGGAGGCCGGCGGCGCGGCACCGGTCACCGTGCAGCCGACCAGCGAACCCCGGCTGCTGCTGTTCTTCGTCGGCAAGGACGGGCGGCTGATGCCGGTCGCCCGGGAGCTCCACTTCGCCTTCGGGCAGGACTGGGGCGAGGGCTCCGGCACCGACGTGACCGTGATGCCCAGCCACCCGGTCGAGGTCGTCGGCTACCGGGTCCCCACCGACAAGGTGCTCAGCACCCTCCTCGACGGGCCGGAGGAGAAGGAGCGCGCCGCCGGCCTCACCACCCGGCTCACCCTGCACGGCGGCGGCGATCCCCATGTCGAGCCGCCCGCCAAGGACGGAAGCGGGGGGCTGCGCCTCCGGCTCTCCGTCCGGGTCCGGGACATGGACCCGGTGGCCGTGCAGCAGCTGGTGTGCACGACCGCCTTCGCCGAGAGGTGGGGCAGCGGGGTTCCGGTCGTGATCTCGGGCGCGGACGGCTCGTTGCCCGCGACCACGTGCAGGGTGGGTTAGCGAAGTAGGCCGGCCCAGCAGCGCCGCGACGAGCGGTGGGCGGCACGGCACGGCACGGTACGGCTGCGCAGCGCGGCCCGGCTGGTCACGGCCGAGCTGGTCACGGCCGGCCGGGGCTGAGCCGGGCTACCGGCCGCCGCGCAGCTCCGCGAGCACCGCGTCCGTGAACGGCGGCCACGCCTCGATCGCCCACGGCCCGAAGGGCCGGTCGGTCAGCGCCACGCACGCGGCGCGCGCGTCGGGGTCGATCCACAGGAAGGTGCCGGACTGGCCGAAGTGTCCGAACGTCCGCGGCGAGGACGTGGCACCGGTCCAGTGCGGCGCCTTTCCGTCGCGGATCTCGAAGCCGAGGCCCCAGTCGTTCGGCCGCTGGTGCCCGTAGCCCGGCAGGATGCCGGTCAGGCCGGGGTGCACGACGGTCATCGCGTCCAGGACCGTGCGCGCGTCGAGCAGCCGCGGCGCCTGCACCTCGGCGGCGAAGCGCACCAGGTCGTCGACGGTCGACACGCCGTCCTTGGCGGGCGAGCCGTCGAGGGTCGTGTCCGTCATGCCGAGCGGCTCCAGGACGGCCTGGTGCAGATACTCGGCGAAGGGGATGTCGGTGGCCTTGGCGACATGGTCACCGAGCGCCTCGAAGCCGGCGTTGGAGTAGATCCGGCGGGTGCCGGGCGCGGCCATGACGCGGTTCTCGTCGAAGGCGAGCCCGGAGGTGTGGGCGAGCAGGTGCCGTACGGTCGCGCCCTCGGGCCCGGCCGGCTCGTCCAGGTCGATCGCCCCCTCCTCGTACGCGACGAGCACCGCGTACGCCGCGAGCGGCTTGGTCACGGAGGCGAGCGGGAAGCGCCGGTTCGTGGGGCCGTGGGACCCGGCCAGGGTGCCGTCCGCGCGGACGACGGCGGCGGCCGCGGTGGGGACGGGCCAGTTCTCGACGGCCTTCAGGCTCTGCATGCTGCTCTGCATGCGGCCGAGCCTACTTCGCCCGCTTGCTTAGAGTGGACTCCAAGTCTCTAGCGTGGAGGTCATGAGCGTGATCGACAGCACGAGTACGAGCACGAGCACGAGCACGAGCACCAAGTCGGTGATGGCGCCGGAGCGGTTCACCATCAGCGAGGTGGCGGCGCTGACCGGACTCTCGGCGCACACCCTGCGCTGGTACGAGCGGATCGGCCTCATGCCGCACGTGGACCGCTCGCACACCGGCCAGCGCCGGTTCGGCCGGCGGGACCTGGACTGGCTCGCCTTCGTCGGCAAGCTGCGGCTCACCGGCATGGCGGTGGCGGACATGGTCCGCTACGCGGAGCTGGTGCGCGAGGGCGCGCACACCCACGACCAGCGCCGGGCGATCCTGGAGGCCACCCGGACCGACGTCGTCGCCCGGATCGCCGAGCTCCAGGACGCCCTGGCCGTGCTCGACCTCAAGATCGATCACTACGGCACCGTCTGCGGAGGCACCTCTTCATGAGCAGCAACACCAGCGGCATCAGCAACAACAGCGGCATCAGCGGAAAGATCGACACCGTCCGCCTCGGCGGCCCCGACGGACCCGAGATCGGCGTCCAGGGCTTCGGCGCCATGGGCATCAGCGAGTTCTACGGCGACACCGACGAGGCCGCGGCCCGCGACACCCTCGACGCGGCCCTGGAGGCCGGCGTCACCCTCATCGACACGGCCGACGTCTACGGGCAGGGCGCCAACGAGGAGTTCCTGGCCCCGTTCGTCGCCGCGCACCGCGACGAGATCGTCATCGCCACCAAGTTCGCCATCGAGCGGCGCGCCGACGACCCCGCGTACCGGGGCGTCAACAACGACCCCGCGTACATCCGCACGTCCGTCGAGGGCAGCCTGCGCCGCCTCGGCATCGAGACCATCGACCTCTACTACATGCACCGCCGCGACCCGCAGGTCCCGCTCGCCGAGTCCGTCGGCGCCATGGCCGAGCTGGTGAAGGAGGGCAAGGTCCGGTACCTGGGCCTGAGCGAGGTGACCGGGGCCGAGCTGCGCGAGGCGCACGCGGTGCACCCGATCACCGCCCTCCAGTCGGAGTGGTCGCTGTTCTCCCGGGACGTCGAGCGCAGCGCGGTCGGCGCGGCCGCCGAGCTGGGCGTGACCTTCGTGCCGTACTCGCCGCTCGGCCGCGGCTTCCTCACCGGTGCCTTCGCCGACGCCGGCAAGGAGCTCCCGGCCACGGACTTCCGCCGCCACCAGCCCCGCTTCTCCGGCGAGAACGCCGAGCGCAACGCGGCCCTGCTCGCACCGCTCCGCGCCATCGCGGCCGAGCACGACGCCACCCCCGCCCAGATCGCCCTCGCCTGGGTGCAGCAGCGCGCCGCCGTCCACGGCCTGACCGTCGTCCCGATCCCCGGCACCCGCAAGCGCTCCCGCCTCCTCGAGAACGCGGCCGCCACCCGGATCACGCTCACGGACGAGCAGCTCGCGGCCCTGGAGCCGATCGCGGGCCAGGTGGCGGGCGACCGCTACCCGGACATGACCTTCACCTCGGCGGCCCGCGAGGGCTGAGGTAGCACCCGCTCCGCGGCTCCCGCGAGCCGCGGTCACGCGAGCCCCAGCGCGAACACCGCGAAGCCCGTCGCGAGCACCCCCGCCGCCGCGCGGGGGGCCGGCCCGGTGCGCGTCCACGGGGACTCGAAGCCCCGCGCGTACCGGCCGACGAGGACGAGCAGCCCGGCGAAGAGCGGCATCCAGGCGAGCCGCGCCAGGATCCAGCCGACCGAGTCGGGCGCGCCGACCAGGCCGGTCAGCTCGCCCGCGTACGAGGCGGGGATCGCGGCCGCGAGCATCGCGGTCTGGTGCCAGCACAGGATGGTCATCGCGGACAGGTTGATCACGACCACCGGCGCCCACAGCCCGGGCCGCCGCTTCAGGAGCCCGCCGAGCCGCTCGCGCAGCAGGATCGCGGCGCCGCTCTGCGCGGCGGCGAGGGCGAGGACGAGCAGCGACGGCGGGTGCGAGTTGGTGCGGGCCTCGCCGGGCACGCCGACCATCGAGGCCGGGTAGCCGAACCACAGCAGCAGCGTGGCGAACAGCGCGACGCCGCCGGCCAGCAGCCCCCAGGCGTGCCGCCGGGTGATCCGGCCCTCGCCCCAGGAGACGCCGAGCTGGTACGCGAAGAGCCAGCCGGGCAGGATGTTCAGGACGCTCAGCCAGGACGGCACGGCGGCCGAGTCGGCGTACGGCCCGTAGCGCAGGAAGTCGACCACCGCGACCGAGCCGAGCAGCGGGGCCGCCGCCCACACCCCGAGCCGCCGCGCGGCGCGCACGCAGTACGGCGTGAGCGCGGTGACGACCACGTACACGCCCACGAACCACAGCGGCTGGACGACCAGCGTCGACGCCGTCCGCAGGGTGTCGTACGGCACCCCGAAGCCGTAGTGCAGCAGCGGCAGCAGCGCCGCCCACACGGCGGTCACGCCGAGCACCGGCCGCCCGAGCCGGGCCAGCCGGCCGCCGAGCCAGGCGCGGGTGCTGCCCTGGTGGCGGCGGAAGGAGAGGACCGAGGCGTAGCCGCCGACCAGGAAGAAGATCCCCAGCATCTGCAGGAGCCAGCTGACCGGCGCGAGTCCGCCGAACGACGACAGCGGGCTCGCGTTGTGGATCGCGCCGTCGGCGGAGAGCGTGAAGCCGCCGAGCAGCCAGTGCCCGGTCGGCACGGCCAGCAGCGCGAGCGCGCGCAGCCCGTCGATCGCGCGGTCGCGGTGGGCGGGGGTGGATGCCTCGATCTTCTCGACGAGCCTGTTCATCGGACGTCCCCCTCGGCGATCGCGGCGAAGGCGCGGAGCGAGGACGTGCCCGGCGCGAAGTAGCCGTCGTGGCCCTGCGCGTCGGCGGCGGGGACGCGGCGGGCGCCGAACTCCGGCGCGGCGGGGTCGGAGCCGTGGCCGAGGCCGGCGAACTCGACGTACGGGACCCGGTCGATCCAGTCGGTCGGGTCCTTGGCGGCCCACACCCGGGCCGTGGTGTTCAGGGCGGTCACATCGTCGGCGCGCATTCCGGGCGAGGCGATGGCGACGACGTCCTTGGCCTTGAGCCGGTGCGCGGCCACCCCGCAGACCACCGAGCCGTAGCTGTGGCAGAACAGCGCGGGCTCGGCGGCGCCGACCGCCCGCAGGCCCTCGGTGAAGCGGACGAGGCGGCCCGCGCCCGCCTCCGCGAGGTCGCCGGTGGCGGCGTCGATCCCGACCCCTACGGGGGTGGTGTACCCGGCCCAGGCGACGACGGCGGTCCGGTCGTTCGTGGCCGCGCGCAGCGCCGTCGCCTTGCGGGTGAGCGGCGCGAGGTCGCCGGCGTCGATGTCCGACCCGGGCACGATCACGGCCACGTGCTCGGCCCTGGCCAGGTCCCCGTAGACGAGTACGGCCTGGCCGCGGCCCCGTGGGTCGTACGCGAGGACCTGGCCCTCTCCGGCGAACCGGCCGCCGGTCGTACGGGCGTTGGCCGCGTACCGCAGGGCGAGCGGGACGCCGTCGAGGTTGCCGACGACGGTCGGGTGGGACCGTACGAGCTCCCGCTGCCGCGCCGGGCTCAACCCGTGGAAGTAGGCCGCGACCTGATCGGGCGTCATGCGCTCCGGGTCCGGCAGTCCGTCGGCCCGCCAGGCCGCCGTCCCGACCGGCGCCCCGGTCACCGGCTCCTGGGAGCTCCCGGACGCCCAGCCCGCGGTGCCGGCCACCACGGCGGCGCTGAGTGCGGCGGCGACCAGGGTCCTGCCGAACCGGGTCCTGGTGATGGGGCGCATGCGGCCCTCCCTTTCCGTTCCTGTCTCTCTCGTCGCTGGCGAGAGGAAGGTAGGAACGAAGTGGGTGACGGCACGTCACACCGGGGCGCCAAGCCCGGACTCATACCGGGGTAGGGGCCGGAGGAGCAGCCGGCCCGAGGCCGGGGGTGGGGTTGTCCCCCGGGGGCTACCCGGTGGTCAGCGGCCTCCGCCCGGTGTGACCAGGCCCGACTCGTACGCGAAGACCACCGCCTGCGCCCGGTCGCGCAGGTCCAGCTTGGCGAGCACCCGCCCGATGTGGGTCTTCACGGTCTGCTCGGCTACCACCAGACGATCGGCGATCTCCTGGTTCGACAGGCCCTGCGCGATCAGCTCCAGGACCTCGGTCTCGCGCGGAGTGAGCCCGTTGAGGCGGAGCGCCGCCCGGTCGCCGCGCGGCGCGGCGGGCCGGGACGCGGCGAAGTCGGCGATCAGGCGCCGGGTCACGGACGGCGCGAGCAGCGCGTCGCCCGCCGCCACCACCCGTACCGCCGCGATCAGGTCGGCCGGCGGCGCGTCCTTGAGGAGGAAGCCGGAGGCGCCGGCGCGCAGCGCCTCGTACACGTAGTCGTCCACGTCGAAGGTGGTGAGCATGAGCACCTTCGGCCGGTGCACCACGCCCGGCGGAGGGTCGAGGATCTCGCGCGCCGCCGCGAGCCCGTCCAGCTCCGGCATCCGCACATCCATGAGGACCACGTCCGGGTGCGTCGTCCGGGCCACCTCGACGCCCTGCCGGCCGTCGGGCGCCTCGCCCACCACGTCGATGTCGGGCTGCGCGGCGAGCAGGGCGGCGAAACCCGCCCGCACCATGGCCTGGTCGTCGACGATGATCACGCGGATGGTCACAAGGCGCCCTCTGGGTCGGTCGGTTCGGGTCGGGTCCCGGGCCGGGCCCACCGGGTCGGTCGGCTCGGGTGGGGCCGGTGGGTCGGTCGGCCCGGGTCGGGCCCACCGGGCCGGTCAGCCCGGGTCGGTCAGCGGCATCCGGGCGGCGACCCGGAAGCCCCCGTCCGGCAGCGGTCCGGTGTCGAGCGAGCCGCCCGTCAACCGTACGCGCTCCCGCATCCCGACGAGCCCGTGCCCGGTGCCGTCCCCGCTCTCGACCGGCCCTGAACCGTTCCCCGAACCGTTCCCCGCCGGCGGCCCGTTGACGACCAGGACGTTCAACCAGCCCTCGGCGTCGCCCCGTACGGACACCCGGGTGGTCGCCCCCGGCGCGTGCCGGACGACATTGGCCAGCGCCTCCTGCACGATCCGGTACGCCGACAGGTCCACCGCCGGCGGCAGCCCGGCCAGGTCCAGGTCGGCCGCGAGCGACAGCTCGGCCGGCACCCCGGCCCGTACCGTCGCCTCCACCAGCTGCTGCACCCGGTCGAGCCCCGGCTGCGGCGCCCGCTCGCCCTCCGCGCCCTCGCTGCGCAGCACCGCGAGCAGCCGCCGCATCTCGGCCAGCGACTCGCGCGCCCCGGCCGCGATCGACGCGAACTCCTCGCGGGCCGGCTCCGGCAGGTCCGGGATGCGGTACGGGGCGGAGTCGGCCTGCACGGTGATCACCGACATGTGGTGGGCGACCACGTCGTGCAGCTCGCGGGCGATCCGGGTCCGCTCCTCCAGGAGCGTGCGGCGGGACCGTTCGGCCTCGCTGATCGTCTCCTGCTCGACGAGCCGCCGTTCCGCCTCGCCGCGGCCGCGCAGGGTCGCGGTGAGCAGCAGCAGGACACCGCTGAGCACGAAGAGGACGATGGGGATGCCGTCCACCCGGGACGGTGAGACCAGCGCGAACATCGCCCCGGCGGCGCCGGTCATCAGCCACACCCCGAACAGCGCGCGCCGCGACTCGCGCGGCCCGAGCGCCACCATCAGGGCGAGGTAGCCGACCACGACCATCGGCGTCCACGGCCAGGGCTGTCCGGCGACCGGGTCGCCGATGAGCAGCACCAGGCCGCCGACGACGTCCGCCGTGAAGATCACCCACCAGGCCTGCAGCGGCCGCGTGACGGCGACGAGCAGCGGCACGGTCTGGGCCGTGCCCAGCGCTCCGGCGACGGCGCCGTTCACCCCGTACTCGTTGATGAGCACGGCGATGGTGACGGGCAGCAGCACGGCGACGAAGACGAAGGCGACCGCGTACGGCAGCCACCGCACCCACGGCTTCGCCGCCCGCGCGAGCAGCGCCTCGCCGTGCCCGGTGGGCGTGGCGAGGGCGACACCGATGCTCCGTACGCCTTCGCGGGCCCGGTACAGGCCCCGGACCAGGGGACGCGGCATGTGCGGCCTGCGCCGCTTCGTTTCCTTCATGGTGCGCCCAGCGTAGGCAGCGTGACCGGCGGGCTACGTCATACCGGAGTGCGGGCCTCGGGGTCATACCGGGGTACGACCCCGAGAGACGGCCTCGTTCGGGGCTCTGAGCCCAGCGCCCAGGGCTCAGGGCCTCAGAGCTCCGGGCTTCTGGCCCGGGTTCGGGCTCAGGGCTCCGGCTCCGGCCTCAGCCACAAGAGCTCAGAGCTCCGCCAGGAGTTCCGCCTTCTTCGAGGAGAACTCCTCGTCCGTGACAAGCCCCGCGCGGTGCAGCTCGCCCAGGTGGCGAATCCTTTCCGCAATGCCCGCCGGATCGCGCTGCGGCACCGTCACCGGCACCCGCGCCGACGCCCCGCGGACCGCCGCGAGGACCGAGGCCGCGAACGGCAGGGACTGGTGGACCGGCCCGTAGCCGAAGCCGAAGACGACGGACGCCGGGTCGTGGTCGGGCTGCGCCGGCCGCCCGTCCGGGCCGTCCGCCGCGCCGTCCCGGGCGAGCAGTCGCAGATAGCCGTCGAAGATCTCGGGCGAGCGCCACTCGACGCCGCTCAGCTCGCGCACCCGGAAGGTCTGGTCGCCGGCCTTCCACTTCTCCGAGGACGCTCCGGACCACGACCAGCGGAAGGACACCTCCGACACCCCGTCGAAGCTCGCCTTCCCGTCGTACGCCTTGAAGGACTGCGGGCCCTCCGGCGCCGCCACCAGGAAGCCGTCCGCGGGCAGGTCGGCGTCCTCCGGCGGGAGGAGCGCGCGCAGCTCGTCGCGGTAGTACTCGGCGAGGGTCTCCTTGTCGGCGGGCAGCACCAGACGGTACGGGTCGCACCCGTCCTTCAGCTGCCCCGCCGCCGCCTCCATCAGCGGATCGGCCCCCGCCCGCGGCACGGCGTGCAGCACGACGGTGCCCCGCGCCCCCGGCGACAGCGTCACCGACGCCAGCGCCTCGTGCGGGACGCGTCGTTCGCGCAGCGCCTGGAAGAGCTTCGGAGTGCGGATCCCCCGTTCGAAGCGGATGACGACTGCGTCGCTCTCGAACTCCCAGGTGGCATGAATTCCGGCCAGCACATCACCCATGCGCCTCATCGTATGCGGCGTATGCCCCGACGTCGCCCCTCCGTAACCACCGTAAATCCGCCGCGACGCACCGGTGCCCCTCGGCGCGCTACGCGCGTCAGGAGGCCGCCGCGCCGAAGATTCCACGGAGACAGGCGTTGTCGGCGGTCGAGCAGGTCAGCGAACGGTACGAGCCGACCCCTATCGCCGCGAAGTTCTGCAGGCTGAGCGTGCCCGGCACGAAGTAGCCCGCGTGGCCGTCCGCGCCGGCCGCCGAGAGCAGCCGCGCGCCGAACTCCGGCGCCACCGGATCGGTGCCGTGCCCGACCCCGCCCAGCTCCAGGTGCGGCACGTCCGCGATCCAGTCGTCGGCGTCCCGCATGGCCCAGACCCGGGCCCCGGTGTCCAGGTCGGCGGCCCGCTCGACGCGCATCCCGGGGCTGCCGGCCACCACCACGTCGGACACCCGGGCGGGCAGCCGGGGCGCGGCGACCCCGCACAGGACGGAGCCGTAGCTGTGGCAGAAGAGCGTGACCCGCGAGTCCCCCGGCAGCGCCCCGGTGAGGTCGACGAGCCGGACCGCGCCCCGCTCCGCCAGCTCCCCGATGGCCGCGTCGATGCCGACGCCCACGGGCGCGGTGTAGTCCGCCCAGGCGATCACGGCCGTACGGGCGCCCGGGTCGGCCCGCCGCTCGGCGTCGTACAGCGACTCGGCCATCCCGACGACCGCCGAATAGCGGCGCGCGCTCTTCTGGAAGGTCAGCAGGTTGGTGTCGACGCCGGGCACGATCACGGACACCCGCCGGGCCCGCTCCAGGTCGCCCAGGACCTCCGCCGTCCGCCCCGTACCGCTCGGGTCGAAGGCGAGTATCTGGCGGCCCGGCCGCATCAGCGACCGGAAGCGGTCGACCCGGCGCTGCGCCTCGTGGCGGCCGTCGGCGCTGAGCCTCGGGTCGTCGACCCGGCCCCGCTCGGCGGCCAGCGCACGGCCGAGCGAGACCCGGTTGGCGCGGTAGCGCAGGGTGACGGGGGCGCCGTTGAGATTGCCCACGACGAACGGGTGGGCGGTGGCGAGCCGGGCGCCCTGCGCGGGGCCGACGGCGGCGAAGAACGCGGCGATCGTACGGGCCGGCGCCACCGGGTCCGGCAGCGCGCGGCCGCCGACCCGGTCGCGCGCCCAGGCGGCGAGCGCCTGCGCCCGGGTGTCGCCCTGCGTGGGCTGATGCCGGATCGTGGTCCATCCCGTGGTCGCGAGGAGCACGAACACCACGGCCAGCGCGAGCAGCGCGCGCCAGACGGAGAGGGCGACCGAGAGGGCGGGGTCGGAGTCGAAGGAAGACATTGGGGGTCACCCTAGGGGCCGCCCCGGGGCGGCCGTGCCACGAGTGACGCGGATCACGCGGGGCGGGGGCGGGACGGTGACGGTGGGTGAGGGGTGTACGTACGGGAGTGCGGGTGACCGGGCGGGCGTGCGGACCGCCTGACGGGCCGGCGGGCTTACGGGCCAGTGGGCTTACGGGCCGGCGGGCTCACGGGCGCCAGCGCGGGGCGAGTGCGGCGCCCAGATGGTCGAGGTACCGCTCGGTGAGCGCGCGGATCGAGTCCAGGGTCAGGTCCTCGCCGCGGACCCAGAGCTGGCCGGTCACCCGCATCACGCCACCGAACGCGGCGACGGCGATCCGCGGCCGCGGGTCCTCGTCGACGTCGAGCCCCTCGCGCTCGGCGATCATCCGGGCGAGGGTGTCCTCCATCTCGTTGGAGCGGCGCAGATGGACGGCGAGCAGGGCCGGCGTGGACTCGATGAGGTGGAAGGTGCGCAGGTACAGCTCGACGGGGACGACCTCCTCGATCGCCTCGCCGATCGTGTCCCAGCCGCCGAGCACCGCGTTGCGCAGCGCGTCGAACGGGCCCTCCTCGGGCGGCCGCTCGGCCAGCGAGCGGAGGAAGCGCTGCTCCACCATCTGCTGGACGGCGAAGGCCACGTCCTCCTTGGTGGCGAAGTAGCGGAAGAAGGTGCGCTGGGAGACGTCGACGGCGTCGGCGATCTCGTCGACGGTGGTCCGCTCGTACCCCTGGGTGGTGAACAGCTCCAGGGCCACCCGGATCAGCGCGTCGCGGGTGCGCTGCTTCTTGCGCTCGCGCAGACCGGGAGCGGTCACGTCCGGCGCCCCTCTTCCGTCACGTTCTCGGCCACGTCTTCCGTCTTTTTCTCGCCGCTTCCTCGCCGCTCGGACCTGCTCAGCGTACCTGTGAGCTACGTGACAGTTACCGGCGCGTGAATCGCTTTGTCAATTGTCAGCGGCTGACACTAGCCTCGTTTTCATGACTAGTCAGATCACCGTGGAAAAGGCCCCGCAGGGTCAGGGGGGTGCCCCGGAGCCGGAGCCGGCCGACGCGGCTCCGGCGAGGGGACTGCGCGGTCACCCGTGGCTGACCCTGTTCTCCGTCGCAGTGGGCGTGATGATGGTCGCGCTCGACGGCACGATCGTCGCCATCGCCAACCCCGCCATCAAGGAAGACCTCCAGGCGTCGCTCGCCCAGGTCCAGTGGATAACCAACGGCTACCTGCTCGCGCTCGCCGTCGCCCTCGTCACCGCCGGCAAGCTCGGTGACCGCTTCGGCCACCGGCAGACCTTCCTCATCGGCATCACCGGCTTCGCCGCCGCCTCCGGCGCCATCGGACTGTCCGGCTCGATCGCGCTCGTGATCGCCTTCCGGGTCCTCCAGGGCCTCTTCGGCGCCCTGCTCATGCCGGCCGCGCTCGGCCTGCTGCGCGCCACCTTCCCGGCCGAGAAGCTCAACATGGCCATCGGCATCTGGGGCATGGTCATCGGCGCCTCGACGGCGGGCGGCCCGATCGTCGGCGGCCTGCTCGTGGAGAAGGTCAGCTGGCAGTCCGTCTTCTTCATCAACGTGCCGGTCGGCGCCCTCGCGCTCGTCCTCGGCCTCGTGATCCTCAAGGACCACCGCGCCGAGAACGCCCCGCGCTCCTTCGACGTCTTCGGCATCCTGCTGCTCTCCGCCGCGATGGCCGCCCTCATCTGGGGCATCATCAAGGCCGGCGAGTCCTGGGGCTGGGGCGGCGGCAAGACCTGGGGCTGCCTGATCGGCGCGCTCGTCCTCTTCGCCGTGTTCGCGGTGTGGGAGACCAGGGCCAAGGAGCCGCTGATCCCGCTGAAGATGTTCCGCTCCGTGCCGCTGTCGGCCGGTGTGGTGCTCATGGTCCTGATGGCGTTCGCCTTCATGGGCGGCCTGTTCTTCGTCACCTTCTACCTGCAGGGCGTGAAGGGGCTCAAGCCGGTCGACGCCGGTCTGCACCTGCTGCCGCTCACCGGCATGATGATCGTCTCCTCGCCGCTGGCGGGTGCGCTGATCACCCGGTTCGGCCCGCGGGTCCCGCTGGTCGGCGGCATGGTGTGCACCGCCGTCGCCATGTTCGGCATGATCAGCCTGACCCCCGGCACCGGCACCCTCGCCATGTCGCTGTGGTTCGCGCTCCTCGGACTCGGCCTCGCCCCGGTCATGGTCGGCGCCACCGAGGTCATCGTCGGCAACGCGCCGCTGGAGCTGTCCGGCGTGGCCGGCGGCCTGCAGCAGGCCGCGATGCAGGTCGGCGGCGCGCTCGGGACGGCGGTGCTCGGCGCCGTCATGTCCTCGAAGGTGTCCAGCGCCTTCGGCGAGAACTGGCAGGCGGCCCACCTGCCCGGGCCGGCCGACCCGCGCCTGGAGCAGGCCGCCGAGTTCGGCATGGTGCCCCCGGAGCTGGCCAAGGCGCCGGGCGTGACGCCGGAGATCGTCCAGGTCATCGGCAAGGTCATCCACGACACCTTCATGGACGGCATGGGCCTCGCCTTCACCGTCGCCGGTGTCGTGGCGGTCGCCGCCGCGCTGGTCGCCACACTCACCAAGCGCGGCGAGAACGCGGAGGCGGGCGCGGGCGCGGCCCACATCTAGGAGTCGCAGGCTCATCTCGGGGTTCCCGTAGGGGGCCGTCACCTGTTCGCGTGAACGGGGGCGGCCCCTCTTCCGTTGCGCCGGACTCTCCGCCATGCTTTTGATTACAGAGAGTTACGAGACGGGGGTTCACCTGCATGTATACGAAGACGCTTCTCGCCGCCGGAGTCCTGCTGACCGCCCTGGCGGTACCGGCGCTCCCGGCCCAGGCCGCACCCACCGCGGCCACCGTGCAGGCCGCGCAGGCCGCGCCCAGCGCACTCGCGAGGTCGGCCGGCACGGCCCTCGGCGCCTGCGGGCCCGGCCAGCTGTGCCTGTGGCCGAAGGCCGACTTCAAGGGCAAGGCCCAGATCCACGAGCTGGCCTCGGTCGACATCGAGAGCTGCGTCGCCCTGCCGGCCGGGACCAGCGCCCAGTCCCTCGCCAACCGGACCGGGCGGCCGGTCACCACCTACCAGTCGGCCGAGTGCGCGGAGACCGGGGAGTTCGAGACCTATCCGGGCAGAGGGACGTGGGCACCCCAGACGCCGTACCAGGTCCGGGCGTTCAAGATCTGGGAGAGGTAGGCGCAGCCGCGGGCGCGGGGACCTCGGGGCTGCCCGGACCCGGGACCGGGCCCGCGTCCGTGCCAGGGCACGAGCCCCTGCCCCTGCCCGTGCCCGTGCCCGTGCTCGTGCCCGTTCCCGTGCCCGGGCCCGCGTCCACGCCACGGTCCGGGTCCGCGCCACGGTCCGGGTCCGCGCCAGGGCCCGCGTCCGCGCCACGGTCCGGGTCCGCCGGCGGGGCCGAGAGGCGCGCGACCTCGGCCCGCAGGGCGCGTACCTCGGCGGTCAGCGCCTCCAGGAGCTCGGTCTGCCGGCGCTCGGCCTCGTCGTCCCGGTCGAAGCGGGAGATGAACCAGGCCGCGATGTTGGCCGTCACCACACCGAGCAGCGCGATCCCGGACAGCATCAGGCCCACCGCGAGCACCCGGCCCAGACCGGTCGTCGGGGCGTGGTCGCCGTAGCCGACGGTGGTCATCGTGGTGAAGGACCACCAGAGCGCGTCCCCGAGCGTCTTGATGTTGCCGTTCGGCGCGTCCCGCTCCACGTGCAGCACCGCGAGCGAGCCGAACATCATCAGCCCGACCACCGCGCCCGCCACGTACGTGGTGAGCGTCATCTGCGGGGCCATCCTGGCCCGCCGGCCCACCAGGAGGAGTGTGGAGACCACCCTGAGCAGCCGCAGCGGCTGCACCATCGGCAGTATCACCGCGATCAGGTCCAGCGGATGGCCGCGTACGAAGGCCCAGCGGGCCGGGGCGAGCGCGAGCCGCACGAGGTAGTCGAGGGCGAAGGCCGCCCACACCGTCCACTCCACGTGGGTGCACAGCCGGTGCACCCACGGCTCGGCGCCCGGCGCCACGATCGGCACGGCGTAGGCGGCACCGAACGCCACGGCGAGCACGAGCAGCGGCTTCTGGGTGAGCTCCTCCCAGCGATCTCTCATGCCCCGCATCGTAGGGAAAACCGGGGAACGCCGAAGGGCGGCGGGACCGTGGTCCCACCGCCCTCACCAGGCACGACGCGCCGTGGCGCGGTGCTGTGCCGCGGTGCCGTGCCGCGTGCTGTTACGCGGTGCTGTTACGTCGCGCTGTCACGCGTCGCCGCCGGCGGCGCCCGGGTGGGCGGCCGAGACGTCGAGCAGCTGGTAGCGGTCGATGGCCTGCTTCAGGGCCGAGCGGTCGACCTTGCCGTCGCGGGCCAGCTCCGTGAGGACCGCGAGCACGATCGACTGGGCGTCGATGTGGAAGAAGCGCCGGGCCGCGCCGCGCGTGTCCGCGAAGCCGAAGCCGTCCGCGCCCAGCGAGGTGTAGCGGCCCGGCACCCAGCGGGAGATCTGGTCCGGCACCGAGCGCATCCAGTCGGAGACCGCCACGAACGGGCCCTCGGCACCCTGGAGCTTCCGCGTCACGTACGGGACGCGCTGCTCCTCCTCCGGGTGGAGCAGGTTGTGCTCCTCGACGGCCACGGCGTCGCGGCGCAGCTCGTTCCAGGAGGTCGCGGACCAGACGTCGGCGCGGACGTTCCACTCCTCGGCGAGGATCCGCTGGGCCTCCAGGGCCCACGGCACGCCGACGCCGGAGGCCATGATCTGCGCCGGGATCGTGCCGGCCTCGCCGCGCCGGTAGCGGTGGATGCCCTTGAGGATGCCCTCGACGTCCACGTCCGCCGGCTCGGCCGGGTGCTGGATCGGCTCGTTGTAGACCGTCAGGTAGTAGAAGACGTCCTCGGCCTCGGGGCCGTACATGCGGCGCAGACCGTCCTGGACGATGTGCGCGATCTCGAAGCCGAAGGCCGGGTCGTAGGCGACACAGCCCGGGTTCGTCGACGCGAGGAGGTGGGAGTGGCCGTCGGCGTGCTGGAGGCCCTCGCCGGTCAGCGTGGTGCGGCCGGCGGTGGCGCCCAGCACGAAGCCGCGGGCGAGCTGGTCGGCCATCTGCCAGAACTGGTCGCCGGTGCGCTGGAAGCCGAACATCGAGTAGAAGACGTAGACCGGGATGAGCGGTTCGCCGTGCGTGGCGTAGGCCGAGCCGGCGGCGATCAGCGAGGCGGTGCAGCCCGCCTCGGAGATGCCGTCGTGCAGCATCTGGCCGGTCGGGGACTCCTTGTAGGCGAGGAGCAGTTCGCGGTCCACGGCCTCGTACTGCTGGCCGAGCGGGTTGTAGATCTTGGCGCTCGGGAAGAACGAGTCCATGCCGAAGGTGCGGTACTCGTCCGGCGCGATCAGCACGAAGCGCCTGCCGATCTCCTTGTCCCGCATCAGGTCCTTGAGCAGCCGGACGAAGGCCATCGTGGTGGCGATCTGCTGCTGGCCGGAGCCCTTCCTCACCGCCGAGTAGGCCTTGTCGTCGGGCAGCACCAGCGGCTTGGCGCGGACCACACGGGTGGGCACGTACCCGCCGAGCGCCTTGCGGCGGTCGTGCATGTACTGGATCTCCTCGGAGTTCCGGCCCGGGTGGTAGTAGGGCGGCAGGCCGTCCTCCAGCTGCTTGTCCGTGACCGGGATGTGCAGCCGGTCGCGGAAGCGCTTCAGGTCGTCGACCGTCAGCTTCTTCATCTGGTGCGTGGCGTTGCGGCCCTCGAAGTTGGGGCCGAGCGTCCAGCCCTTGACGGTCTTGGCGAGGATCACCGTCGGCTGGCCCTGGTGGGCCTTGGCCGCGGAGAAGGCGGCGAAGATCTTCCTGTGGTCGTGACCGCCGCGGCCCAGGTGCAGGATCTGGTCGTCGGTCATGCCCTCGACCATGGCCCGCAGCCGCTGGTCGTCGCCGAAGAAGTGGTCGCGGATGTAGCCGCCGGTCTCCGTCGCGTACGTCTGGAACTGCCCGTCCGGCGTGTTGTTCATCTTGTTGACCAGGATGCCGTCGCGGTCCTGGGCGAGCAGCGGGTCCCAGGAGCGGTCCCAGATCAGCTTGATGACGTTCCAGCCGGCCCCTCGGAAGACCGACTCCAGCTCCTGGATGACCTTGCCGTTGCCGCGCACCGGGCCGTCGAGGCGCTGCAGGTTGCAGTTGACGACGAAGGTCAGGTTGTCCAGGTTCTCGCGGGCCGCGAGGGTGAGCTGGCCGAGCGACTCCGGCTCGTCCATCTCGCCGTCGCCGAGGAAGGCCCACACGTGCGACTTGGAGGTGTCGGCGATGCCGCGCGCCTCCATGTAACGGTTCATCCGGGCCTGGTAGATCGCGCCGAGCGGGCCGAGGCCCATCGACACGGTCGGGAACTCCCAGAAGTCCGGCATGAGCCGCGGGTGCGGGTAGGAGGACAGGCCGTCGGGGAACTTCGACTTCTCCTGGCGGAAGGCGTCGAGCTGCGTCTCGCTCAGCCGGTCGAGCAGGAAGGCGCGGGCGTAGATGCCGGGGGAGGCGTGGCCCTGGAAGAAGATCTGGTCGCCGCCGTCGCCCTCGTCCTTGCCGCGGAAGAAGTGGTTGAAGCCGACGTCGTAGAGGGAGGCGGAGGAGGCGAAGGTCGCGATGTGGCCGCCGACGCCGATCCCGGGGCGCTGGGCGCGCGAGACCATCACGGCCGCGTTCCACCGGGTGGCGTTGAGGACCTTGCGCTCGATCTCCTCGTTGCCGGGGAAGAAGGGCTCGTCCTTGGTGGCGATGGTGTTGACGTAGTCCGTGCTGCGCATCTCGGGCACGGCCACCCGCTTCTCGCGGGCCCGCTCGATCAGCCGCAGCATGAGATAGCGGGCGCGCTCCCGGCCCCGCTCGTCGACGGCGGCGTCCAGGGAGTCGAGCCATTCCCGGGTCTCTTCCGGGTCGAAGTCCGGGACCTGGCTGGGAAGGCCGCCAATGATGATCGGGTTGCGATCGGATGCGGAAGCCACGCTGTTCCTTCGCTGGTCGGTGGAGCCCGCGGGGGAGGGGGACCCCGCTGCGGCCGGGATGTTCATCGTGTACCCCGCCGACGGCAAACGTCATCTTTACCGAGCGGTAACCCTCTCGGGGCGCCTTGTTCGGTCAAATCGCAACCTTACGCCCATCCCGCGCATGCGTTTCGTCAGCCTGTTCGGCAGACTGAAGCCACAGAAGCCCACAATGCCGGGCGAAGAGTGCACGACCTGTCACGCAGTGCGACGGGTGTTCGCCGGAAGTTGCGGCGAGACGGCCCCAAAAGTCAC
The DNA here is from genome assembly GCF_044768205.1 of Streptomyces sp. NPDC101160. NCBI lineage: Bacteria > Bacillati > Actinomycetota > Actinomycetes > Kitasatosporales > Streptomycetaceae > Streptomyces > Streptomyces sp. NPDC101160. The sequence goes on from NZ_JBIWPJ010000005.1 coordinate 495,230, forward strand.
CGTTTCGGCGGTCTCATCGGCCGGGTACTTGCGCGATCCGCCCCGGCACGTGTGGACTACGGCCAGCGCCGCGCGTACGCGCGTGGCCGAAGCATTTTCCGATACATGATCAGGAGGCAAGCCGTGAGCGCGACCGCGGACCACGCGGAGGAGCGGACCAACCCGGCAGCGAGGCTGGGGTTCGAGCCCGGACAGGTGGTCCAGGAGATCGGTTACGACGACGACGTCGACCAGGATCTCCGTGAAGGCATCGAGTCCCTCATCGCCCAGGATCTCGTCGACGAGGACTACGACGACGTCGCCGACGTCGTGCTGCTGTGGTTCCGCGACGAGGACGGTGACCTCACCGACGCACTGGTGGACGCCATCGGACTCCTGGAGGACGGCGGCATGATCTGGCTGCTGACCCCGAAGACGGGCCGCGACGGCTACATCGAGCCGAGCGACATCAGCGATGCCGCGCAGACCGCAGGTCTCTCCCAGTCCAAGAGCATCAGCGTCGCCAAGGACTGGACGGGCACCCGCCTGGTCACCCCCAAGCGCTGACTCCCCGAACGCAGCACGGAGCCCCCGCCGGACATACCGGCGGGGGCTCCGCGCATCCCCTGTCGAGCTCCGTCCCGACCGCCCCTTAGGGTGGGTTTCACCGATTCGGCCCAAGGGCCGGCCCGCCGGCGAAGGGATGCGTACGCGATGGCGATCGAGATCGGCGCCGAGGCCCCCGACTTCGAGCTGAAGGACAACCACGGCCGCACTGTGCGGCTCTCCGCCTTCCGTGGCGAGCGCAACGTGGTCCTGTTCTTCTACCCCTTCGCCTTCACCAGCGTGTGCACCGGCGAGCTGCGCGAGCTGCGCGACCACCTCGACGCCTTCGTCAACGACGACACCCAGCTGCTCGCCGTCTCCAACGACTCCATCCACACCCTGCGCGTCTACGGCGACCAGGAGCAGCTGGAGTTCCCGCTGCTCTCCGACTTCTGGCCGCACGGCGCCGCCTCGCGCGCGTACGGCGTCCTCGACGAGGACAAGGGCTGCGCGGTGCGTGGCACCTTCGTCATCGACAAGGCGGGCACGGTCCGCTGGTCCGTCGTCAACGCCCTGCCCGACGCCCGCGACCTCGACGACTGCCTCAAGGCGCTCGCGGCGCTCTGAGCCGCGTCGTCCGGGTCCGTACGGGGAGCGCTCCCCGCCACTCGGGCGAAACGTCTGTTTCGGCGGGGAACCCGTCACTAGGATCCAGACGTTGATCCGAATGCCAACGCACGACTGGGGGCGCTGCCCCTGGAACACCACTGGAGGGACTCGTGGGAGTCAGCCTCAGCAAGGGCGGCAACGTCTCGCTGACCAAGGAGGCCCCTGGCCTGACCGCCGTCACCGTCGGTCTGGGCTGGGACGTCCGCACCACCACCGGTACGGACTTCGACCTCGACGCCAGCGCCATCCTGGTGAGCGAGGCCGGCAAGGTCCGCAACGACCAGGACTTCGTCTTCTTCAACAACCTGAAGAGCGCCGACGGCTCCGTCGAGCACACCGGCGACAACCTCACCGGCGAGGGCGAGGGCGACGACGAGCAGGTCAAGGTCAACCTGGCCGGCGTGCCGGCCGACGTCGCCAAGATCGTCTTCCCGGTGTCCATCTACGACGCCGAGAACCGCCAGCAGTCCTTCGGCCAGGTCCGCAACGCGTTCATCCGCGTCGTGAACCAGAACGGCGGCGCCGAGATCGCGCGGTACGACCTCTCCGAGGACGCCTCCACCGAGACCGCCATGGTCTTCGGCGAGCTGTACCGCCACGGCACGGAGTGGAAGTTCCGCGCCGTCGGCCAGGGTTACGCCTCGGGCCTGCGCGGCATCGCGCAGGACTTCGGCGTCAACGTCTGAGCCGACGCCGACGCCTGAGACAGGCCGTCAGCACCCGTCCGGCGCCGCACCTCCGTGCGGCGCCGGACGTGCCTCATCGTGCGACCGGGTTCCGCCGGGCCGCATTCGCAGAACCCTCGGGGAGGAACCACCGTCATGGGCGTCACGCTCGCCAAGGGAGGCAATGTCTCCCTCTCCAAGGCCGCACCCAACCTCACCCAGGTGCTCGTGGGTCTCGGCTGGGACGCGCGCTCCACCACCGGAGCCCCGTTCGACCTCGACGCCAGCGCCCTGCTGTGCCAGTCGGGCCGGGTGCTCGGCGACGAGTACTTCGTGTTCTACAACAACCTCAGGAGCCCCGAGGGCTCCGTCGAACACACCGGCGACAACCTCACCGGCGAGGGTGAGGGCGACGACGAGTCGCTGATCGTGGACCTCACCCGGGTTCCCGAGGTCTGCGACAAGATCGTCTTCCCGGTCTCGATCCACGAGGCCGACCTCCGCGGCCAGTCCTTCGGTCAGGTCAGCAACGCCTTCATCCGGGTCGTGAACCAGGCCGACGGCCAGGAACTCGCGCGCTACGACCTCTCCGAGGACGCCTCCACCGAGACCGCGATGATCTTCGGCGAGCTCTACCGCTACAACGGCGAATGGAAGTTCCGGGCGGTCGGTCAGGGGTACGCGTCCGGACTTCGGGGCATCGCTCTAGACTTCGGGGTCAACGTTTCGTAAAGCCGCGTAAATATCACGATGGGGTAGACAGTGATTCTGAAAACCTTCGGCTGGTCGTTCGCGATCACCGCCCTCGGCCTGGCCGCCGCGGTGCTCTACGGGGGGTGGGAGGCTTTCGGGGTCGTCGCGATCCTCTGCGTCCTCGAGATCTCGTTGTCCTTCGACAACGCGGTGGTCAACGCCGGAATCCTGAAGAAGATGAACGCCTTCTGGCAGAAGATCTTCCTCACGGTCGGTGTGCTCATCGCGGTCTTCGGCATGCGGCTGGTCTTCCCCGTCGTGATCGTCGCGATCAGCGCCAAGATCGGCCCGATCGAGGCCGTCGACCTTGCCCTCAACGACGCCGACAAGTACCAGCAGCTCGTCACCGACGCCCACCCGTCGATCGCGGCCTTCGGCGGCATGTTCCTGCTGATGATCTTCCTCGACTTCATCTTCGAGGACCGTGACATCCAGTGGCTGCGCTGGATCGAGCGCCCGCTCGCCAAGCTCGGCAAGGTCGACATGCTGTCGGTCTGCATCGCGCTGATCGCCCTGCTCGTCACCTCGATGACCTTCGCCACCCAGGCCCACCAGCACGGCGGCATGCACGTCGACAAGGCGCAGACGGTGCTCGTCTCCGGCATCGCCGGCCTCATCACGTACCTCGTCGTCGGCGGTCTCTCCGGCTACTTCGAGAACAAGCTGGAGGAGGAAGAGGAGGCCGAGCACGAGGCCGAGGAAGAGGCCAAGCGCTCCGGCAAGAAGGTTTCGGCAGTCGTGCTCGCCGGCAAGGCCGCCTTCTTCATGTTCCTCTACCTGGAGGTCCTCGACGCCTCCTTCTCCTTCGACGGAGTCATCGGCGCCTTCGCCATCACCAACGACATCGTCCTGATGGCCCTCGGCCTCGGCGTCGGCGCCATGTACGTCCGCTCGCTCACCGTCTACCTGGTCCGCCAGGGCACCCTCGACGACTACGTCTACCTGGAGCACGGCGCCCACTACGCGATCGGCGCCCTCGCCGTCCTGCTCCTGGTCACCATCCAGTACGAGATCAACGAGGTCATCACCGGCCTCGTCGGCGTCGTCCTCATCGCCTGGTCCTTCTGGTCCTCCGTCCGCCGCAACAAGGCGCTCGCGGCGGCCGAGGGAAAAGCTGACGCCTCGGACGGCAAGGCCGAGGTGACTTCCGGGGTGTGACACCCCTGAGAATGAGGAACGCTTCACTGGGGCGGTCGGGTCACCCGGCCGCCCCGTGGCATGTTCAGAGTGCATGTTCAGCGCGATGTGACGACAGTCGGCAGATGACGACAGTGGGGGGTGGGGGCCCGTGGGCTTCTTCGACAATCTCTTCCCGGGCCGGGACCCGTTCGACTCCGGCGGCGCCGCCGCGAACTCCATCGACCTGACCCGCCGCCACCCCACGGTCTCCCTCACCAAGCAGGGCGCCGCCACCGGCAACCTCCGGGTCAACCTCTCCTGGCGGATGCGCACCTCCGACATCGAGGGCCCACGCCACTCCACGAGCCTGCTGCGCCACCCCCTCAGGCTCTTCAAGCCCGAGGAGGTCCAGGCCCACACCCAGGGCGTGGTCAACGTCGACCTCGACCTCGGCTGCCTCTATGAGCTGACCGACGGCAGCAAGGGCGTGATCCAGCCACTCGGCAACTTCTTCGGCGAGCTGAACGAGCCGCCGTACGTGAAGCTCAGCGGCGACGACCGGTTCGGCGCGCCCTCCGGCGAGACGATCTTCGTCAACCTCGACCACCGCGACGAGATCAAGCGCCTGCTGTTCTTCGTCTACATCTACGACCAGACCCCGGCCTTCGACCGCACCCACGCCAAGGTCACGCTCTACCCGAGCAACGGCCCGCGCATCGAGATCGAACTCGACGAGCGCGCCCCGCAGGCCCGCTCCTGCGCCGTCTTCAGCGTCGACAACGTCAAGGGCGAGCTGATGGTGCGGCGCGAGGTGCGGTTCGTGTACGGCTTCCAGGCCGAGCTGGACCGGCTCTACGGCTGGGGCATGCAGTGGGGCCGGGGCTTCAAGACGAAGACCTGACCCGGCCTGCCGTGCGCGTCAGCGGGTCAGCGGCCGACGAACTGCGGCCCCATCGGCGGCATCCGGAACTCCGGGGCCGCGTGCGGATAGCCGTACGCGGGAGCGGGCGCCGGCGCGCCCGTGGGCTGCGGGTACCCGTACGCCGGGGGCTGCGCCGGAACCGGGGGAGCGGGAGGAGCGGTGGGCTGCGGCGGTACGGCCGGGGTGTGGACGACCGTCGCGTCGGGGTCGTGCGCCGAGGCGGGAGCGGTGGCCGAGGCGGGAGCGGTGGCCGGGGCGGGAGCGGGGGTGGGGGCCGGGGCCTCGGGGGCGTCGGCGGCGCCCTCCGCGCCGTCGTCGACCGACACCCCGAAGTCGGTGGCCAGGCCGACCAGACCGGTCGGGTAGCCCTGCCCCACCGCCCGGAACTTCCAGCCGTCCCCGCGCCGGTACAGCTCGCCGCAGATGATCGCCGTCTCCTCGCCGGTCTCGGCCGACACGTCGAACACCGCGAGCGGCTCGCCGCCCGCCGCGCCCGGAGTGGCGTCGTACACGAGGATCCGCAGGTCGGAGACGGACCGGAAGGTGCCGCCGTCCGAGGAGGCGGCGATCACCACACGGTCGACCGAGGTGTCCAGAGCGCCCAGATCGGCCTCCACGGGATCGGTCAGCCCCTCGGGCTCCCGCTTCTTCGCGAGCCGCCGCACCATCCCGGAGGGGTGCCGGGGCTGGTTGTAGAAGACGAAGTCCTCGTCGGAGCGGACGCGCCCGTCCACACCGAGCAGCAGGGCCGACGCGTCCACGTCGGGCACCCCGGGGCCGGGGGTCCAGCGGAGCACGGCCCGTACGGCCGCGGTGTCGAGAGGGACGTTGGAGCCCTTCAGCATCGCGTGCGTCATGCCCGTCATCTTCCCTGCCCGCCCGCCATCCGGACAACGCGGGGGGCCGGAAGCGGACGAGTTACCCGAACTTCACGTGCGGGGGGAACTGAGGACACCCTCCCCTACGTACTATTACCGGCCACATGTCGTCAGCGGCCGCGAGCCCAGTCGGGGGATATATATGCGTCATTTCGGGCACATTCCGGCCGCCACGCGGGCCGGACTGTTCCACCAGGAGCCGGCCGAGTTCACGGCCGACTCCCCCGCGCGCACCCTCGCCGCGGCCCTCGGCGCCACGCTCTACAGCCCCGCCACCCGACCCCGGCTCGCCGCCGACATCCGCAAGCAGGCGGCCCGTGGAGTCGTCTCCATGGTCCTCTGCCTGGAGGACTCCATCAGCGACGCGGACGTGGCGGCGGGCGAGGACAACCTGGTCCGGCAGTTCGCCGAACTGCACGCGAGCGCCGGGGCCGGGTACGAGGCGGCGGACGGGACCGAGGACGTGCCCGGCGACGAGGCCGGGTCCGGGCCCGGGGCCGGGGCCGGGCCTGGCCTGCAGGCCCGGTCCGGGACCGGCGCCCAGCCCGGCCGCGAAGTCGGTGCCGGTGCCGGTGCGGGTGCCGCGGACCTGCCCCTGCTCTTCGTCCGGGTCCGCGAGCCGCGCCAGATCACCGACCTGGTCGCCCGGTTCGGCGCGAGCGTCCGGCTGCTGTCCGGATTCGTACTACCCAAGTTCACCGAGAGCCGTGGCCGGCCCTTCCTCGAAGCGCTCACCGCCGCCGAGCAGAGCTGCGGCCGCCGCCTCTTCGCCATGCCCGTCCTGGAGTCTCCCGAGCTGCTCCACCTGGAGACGCGGGTCGAGACCCTGGCCGGAATCGCCTCCCTCACCGACAAGTACCGCGAGCGGATCCTCGCGCTCCGCCTCGGTGTGACCGACTTCTGCTCCCACTACGGGCTGCGCCGCTCGCCCGACATGACCGCGTACGACGTCCAGATCGTCTCCGCCGTCATCGGCGACGTCGTCAACGTCCTCGGCCGCTCCGACGGCACCGGCTTCACCATCACCGGACCCGTGTGGGAGTACTTCCGGCCCGGCGAGCGCATGTTCAAGCCCCAGTTGCGCCGCAGCCCCTTCCTGGAGGGCCGCGCCGAGGACCTGCGCACCGCGCTCATCGAGCACGACCTCGACGGACTGCTCCGCGAGATCGAGCTCGATCGCGCCAACGGCCTACTCGGCAAGACCTGCATCCACCCCAGCCATGTGGTGCCGGTGCACGCGCTCTCCGTGGTCACCCACGAGGAGTTCAGCGACGCCCAGGACATCCTGCGGCCGGAACGCGACGGCGGCGGGGTGCTCCGCTCGGCGTACACGAACAAGATGAACGAGGTGAAGCCGCACCGCGCCTGGGCCGAGCGCACCCTCCGGCGCGCCGAGGTCTTCGGCGTGGCCCGCGAGGACGTCGGCTTCGTGGAGCTGCTCACCGCCGGCCTCGCGGCATAGCGACCGGCACGGGAAAGGAAGACGAACGACGTGGTGTGGACCGGAACGTGGGTCGCGGAGCGACTGGGCGTCGAACTGGTCGGCGACGAACAGTTGCGTGACCTGCTGGGCCTGGCGCTGCGCCGCAACCCCAAGCGGGCGCACCTGCTCGTCTCCAACGTCCTGGGCAAGCACGTGCCCCAGTGGCCCTCCGTGGTCCGCGACGCCGGCTACGACCTGGGTGTGCGGGTACGACGGCTGCTCGGCGACACCGAGGCCGCCCGCGCGGTCGTCCTCGGATACGCGGAGACCGCCACCGGCCTCGGCCACAGCGTCGCCGACGGCCTCGCCCTCGCCCCCTACCTCCACTCCACCCGCCGCCCCGTCCCGGGCGTCGCCTCCGCCGGCGGTTTCGAGGAGTCCCACTCCCACGCCACCTCCCACCTCCTCCTCCCCGAGAACCCCGCCCTCCTCGCCGCCCCCGGCCCCCTCGTCCTCGTCGACGACGAGTTCTCCACCGGCAACACCGTCCTCAACACCATCCGCGACCTCCACGCCCGCTACCCGCGCGACCGCTACGTCATCGTCGCCCTCGTCGACATGCGCGCCCCGGCCGACCGCGCCCGCCTGACGGCGTTCGCGACGGAACTCGGCGCCCGGGTCGACCTCATCACCCGGGCAGCGGGCACGGTGGATCTGCCCGAGGGCGTACTGGCGAAGGGCCAGGAGCTGGTGGCGCGGCACGAGACGAACGCGGCGAACGCGGTGAACGCGGCGAACGCGGTGAACGAGGCGAGTACGGGTAACGAGACGAACGCGGCGAGCACGGCGAGCGCGGCGAGTACGGCGAGCACGGCGCCGCGGGACGCGAAGGACGCGAAGGACGCGACGAAGGACGCGTCGCCGATGCCGGCGCCGGCGCCAGTCGTGGCGGCCGCCCCGGCAGCGGCCGCACACCCTGCTCCTCAGGCGCCCCGCCCCGCCCCCCTCCGCGTCGACCTCGACTGGCCCGCAGGCGTTCCCGACGGCGGGCGGCACGGCTTCACGCCCGAGCACCGGGGCCTCCTGGAGACGGCGCTGCCCGGTATGGCGGCGCGGATCAGCGAGGCGCTGCCGGGGCCCGGCCGGGGCGGGCGCGTGCTCGTCCTCGGCTTCGAGGAGCTCATGTACGCCCCGCTGCGCCTCGCCGGCGAGCTGGAGGCGGCCGGGCACGACGTGCGGTACTCGACGACGACCCGCTCGCCCGTCCTCGCCGTCGACGATCCCGGGTACGCGATACGGACCCGGCTCGTCTTCCCCGCGCACGACGCGCCCGCCGACGGGCCGGGGGAACGGTACGCGTACAACGTCGCCGGCAACGGCTTCGACGCGGTCGTGGCCGTCGTCGACTCGGTCGGCGACACGCCCGAGCTGCACGCGCCGGACGGACTGCTCGCGCAGCTCGCCGCGCATGTGCCGCACGTCGTGCTGGCCGTCGTGCCCTCCCACGTACCGGGGACTCCGGCGGAACCGGCAGCACCCGTGACTCAGCCGACTCCCACGACTCCCACGACTTCCGCGACTCACGACGCTCCTGGAAGGAGCTCCATGCTGTCCGAGCCCCTGCGCGGCCCCGCGTTCTCCTCGTACGCGCCGGAGGAGGTGGGCTGGCTGCTCCAGGACCTGTCGGACGTACGGCTCGAGGCGCCGACCGAGGAGCGCGAGGAGGCGATCCAGAGCGGCGGGGCGCACTACGCGGAGTCGCTGCCGGTGGAGTACCAGCCGAGCGCGGCGTACCAGGAGCTGTTCCGCACCGCGCTGGAGAGCTCGGCGTCCCGGATCGCCCGGGCCGTCGGCACGGTCACGGAGACCGTGCTCGCCGAGCGGTCACCGCGCCCGGTCCTGGTCTCGCTGGCCCGGGCCGGGACGCCCGTCGGGGTGCTGATGCGCCGGTGGGCGCAGCACCGGCACGGGCTGGAGCTGCCGCACTACGCGGTGTCGATCGTGCGCGGCCGCGGCATCGACGCCAACGCGCTGCGCTGGCTGGCCGAGCACCACGACCCGACCGACGTCGTGTTCGTCGACGGCTGGACCGGCAAGGGCGCGATCACCCGCGAACTGGCCGAGGCCATAAAGGACTTCGCCGGATCCGGAGCGGGATCTGGCACCGGATCCGGCACCGGACCCGGAGCGGGATCCGGCTCCGGTTCCGGCTCCGGGTTCGACCCGGAGATCGCGGTGCTCGCCGACCCCGGCTCCTGCGTCCGCACCTACGGCACCCGCGAGGACTTCCTCATCCCCTCCGCCTGCCTCAACTCCACCGTCTCCGGCCTGATATCGCGCACCGTCCTGCGCGCCGACCTCGTCGGCCCGCACGACTTCCACGGTGCGAAGTTCTACCGCGAGCTGGCCGGCGCCGACGTCTCCGGCGCCTTCCTCGACGCCGTCGCCGCCCGCTTCGACGAGGTCGCGGCGGCTGTCGACGCCGACGTGAAGGAGCTGCTCGCCGCCGACCGCACCCCCACCTGGGAAGGCTGGGCGGCCGTCGAGCGGATCAGCGAGGAGTACGGCATCCACGACGTCAACCTGGTCAAGCCGGGCGTCGGCGAGACGACCCGGGTGCTGCTGCGCCGCGTGCCGTGGAAGATCCTGGCCAAGCGGGGCGCGGGCGCCGACCTGGCACACGTACGGCTGCTGGCCGAGCAGCGCGGCGTACCGGTCGAGGAGGTCGACGAACTGCCGTACAGCTGCGTCGGATTGATCCACCCCAGGTACACGCGCGGGGCGACCGGCGCCGACGGCAAGGCGGTGGCGTCCCAGTGACCAGCACCATGACGACCATGACCACCATGACGACCATGGCCACCAAGAACACCACGAACACCAAGGTCCTCGTCGCGAGCGACCTCGACCGCACCCTCATCTACTCCAGCGCCGCCCTCGCCCTCGGCATGCCCGACCCGCAGGCCCCCCGCCTGCTCTGCGTCGAGGTCCACGAGTCCAAGCCGCTCTCGTACGTCACCGAGCACGCCGCCGCCCAGCTGCGCGAACTCGCCGCCGAGACGGTCTTCGTGCCGACCACCACCCGCACCCGCAAGCAGTACCAGCGCATCCGCCTGCTCGGCGCCGGCGCGCCCCCGCCCACGTACGCGATCTGCGCCAACGGCGGCCACCTCCTCGTCGACGGCGTCTCCGACCCCGACTGGCACACCGAGGTGCTCCGCCGGGTCGCGGAGGCGTGCGCCCCGCTCGCCGAGGTCCGGGCACACCTCGCCGCCACCACCGACCCGTCCTGGGTACGCAAGCACCGCGTCGCCGAGGACCTGTTCGCCTACCTGGTCGTCGAGCGCGAGCGGCTCCCGGAGGAGTGGCTGGCCGGCTTCACCGCGTGGGCGGACGAGCGCGGCTGGACGGTCTCGCTCCAGGGCCGGAAGGTGTACGCGGTGCCGAAGCCGCTGACCAAGAGCGCGGCCGTGCGCGAGGTCGCCCGCCGCACCGGCGCCACCCTCACCCTCGCCGCCGGCGACTCCCTCCTCGACGCGGACCTGCTCCTCGCCGCCGACCGCGCCTGGCGCCCGGGCCACGGCGAACTCGCCGACTCGGACTGGACCGCACCACACGTGGAGGCGCTGGCCGAGCGGGGCGTGGCGGCGGGAGAGGAGATCCTCCGCCGCTTCCGGGCGGCGGTGCGCGACCATCGCTAGCCCGGGGCTCGGCGCCGGGCCCAGCCGGGCCCGCCTCCGACTCGGCGTCGGGGGCGCTCCCGGACTCAGGGTCGGGCCCTGACCCGGGGCTCGGAGTCGGGCCCGGCCCCGGACTCCGTACCTGGCCCGGCCCCCGACTCGGTGTCGGCCGCGCCCCCGCACTCAGCGTCGGGCCCCGGCTCGCTCCCGGACTCAGCGTCGGGCCCCGGCGCGCTCCCGGACTCAGCGTCGGGCCCGGCGCGCTCCCGGACTCAGCGTCGGGCCCGGCGCGCTCCCGGACCCGGCCTGACCGCCCGTACGACGCGGACCGCCACGAAGCACGCGACCGCGGCGAGTGCCGCGAGGAGCACCGCCTCCGAGTAGACCGAGACGTAGTCCGTGACCTGCTCCCAGTTCTCGCCGAGGACGTACCCGGCGAGCACGAAGACGGTGTTCCACAGGGCGCTGCCCAGCGTGGTGAGAGCAAGGAAGACGGGCAGGCGCATCCGTTCGACCCCAGCCGGCACCGAGATCAGGCTGCGGAAGATCGGCACCATCCGGCCGAGCAGCACCGCCTTCGTGCCGTGCCGGGCGAACCACGCCTCCGTCCGTTCGACGTCCGCGACCTTCACCAGCGGCAGCCGGGTCGCGATCGCGAGCACCCGCTCCCGGCCGAACAGTGCCCCTGCCCCGTACAGGGCGAGCGCGCCGAGCACCGAGCCGGCCGTGGTCCACAGCAGTGCGGCGAGCAGGTTCATCCGGCCCGACGCGGCGGCGAAGCCGGCGAGCGGCAGGATGACCTCGCTCGGGATGGGCGGGAAGAGGTTCTCCAGGGCGACGGCGAGGCCCGCGCCGGGCGCGCCGAGGGTGTCCATGAGGCTGTTGATCCAGCCCTCCATGTTCATGGCTTCGTTCATGCCTTCGACGCTAGGAAGCGGTACGGCACGGGGGACTGCTGCCGACCGCAGTGATAGGTGGGGTTTTCCGCAGGGTGCGGACCGCACGAGCCCGGTAGCGTGGCCGATCATGAAGAGGCTTCGGAGTGCGGCGGCGCTCGCGCTCACGACGGGGCTCGCGCTCGGGGCGCTGCTCGTGGTCCTGGAGGCGGCGGCCGGGCTGCTCCTGCTTCCACTCGCGGTCCGGCCGGGCGGGCGGCGCGCGGCGACCGGGGCGGTGGACCGGCTCGTACGGGTCGAGCGGTGGCGGCTGGACCGGCTGCTCGGCATCCGCGTACCACCGTTCGCCCACCCGCGCACGCTCCCGTACCTCCTCTCCCGCTGGCCGGTCGGCGTCCTCGGCGCGGTGGTCCTCGGGTGCGCGGCGGCCGGCTTGGCGTACCTCGTCTTCGCGCTCGCCGGCTGGCTCGTCGTCGACATTCGGCAGCCGCTGCCGGTAGTCCTCGGCGGACTGGGCGGGCTGCTGCTGCTCTTCCTCTCCGTCCAGGGGCTCGGTCAAGTCGTCCGGATGGAGGGCGAGTTGGCTCGGCGCATGCTCGGGCCGAGCCAGGCCGAAGCGCTGGAGGCCCGGATCGCCGAACTCGCCGCGAGCCGTGCCGAGATCATGGACGTCGTCCACGAGGAGCGGCGCCGCATCGAGCGCGACCTCCACGACGGCGTCCAGCAGCGGCTCGTCGCCCTCGGCATGCTCATCGGCCGCGCCCGCCGCGGCCGGGACCCCGAGCGCGCCGCCGAGTTGCTGCTCCAGGCGCACGAGGAGAGCCGGCTGGCCCTCGCCGAACTCCGCGAGGTGGCCTGGCGGGTGCACCCGGCGATCCTGGACCAGGCCGGTCTGCGGACGGCCCTGGAAGCGGTCGTAGAACGCAGCCCGCTGCCGGTGCGGCTCGGGTACGCGGTGCCGGGGCCGCTGCCCAAGTCCGTGGAGGCCGCGGCCTACTTCGTCGTTGCGGAGGCGGTGACGAACGTCGTCAAGCACGCCGGGGCAGGCATCGTGGACGTACAAGTGACCGGGAAGGGGAAGGTGTTGGACATACGGGTACGGGACGACGGCGCGGGCGGCGCGGACCCGGGCCGAGGCAGCGGCCTCGCGGGCCTCGCGAGCCGGGTGGCGGCACTCGACGGACGCCTCACGGTCGACAGCCCGCCGGGCGGGCCGACGGTGATCGGGGCGGAGCTGCCGTGCGCGTGATGCTCGCCGAGGACTCGACCCTGCTGCGGGAGGGGCTCGTACGGCTCCTGGCCGAGGAGGGCCACGAGGTGCGGGCGGCCTTCGGCACCGCCGTCGAACTCCTCGCGGCCGTCGCGGCCGACCCGCCGGACGTGGTCGTCGCCGATGTGCGCATGCCGCCCAGCCACACCGACGAGGGGCTGCGCGCGGCTCTGGAGATCCGGACCCGGTGGCCGGAGGTGGGGGTGCTCGTGCTGTCACAGTACGTGGAGAAGCGCTGTGCGACGGAGCTGCTGACCGGCGCGGCGGACGGGCCCGGCAGGGGCGGCGTGGGCTATCTGCTGAAGGACCGGGTGGCCCAGGTCGACGAGTTCCTCGACGCCCTGGACCGGGTGGGGGAGGGGCGCACCGCCTTCGACCCGGAGGTCGTGCGCCGCCTCCTCGTCCGCTCCTCCCACACCGACCCGCTGGCCCGGCTCACCCCGCGCGAGAGCGAGGTCCTGGCGGCGATGGCGCAGGGCCACACAAACGCGACGGTGGCGGCTCGGCTCCACGTGTCGCAGAGCGCGGTGGAGAAACACATCAACGCGATCTTCGACAAGCTGGAGCTGACGGGCCGGAGCGAGGGCTACAGCAAGCGGGTGCTGGCGGTGCTGAGATATCTGGACAGTTAGGCATCCGGGCGCCTAGGCATCCGGGCACTGAGGCGTCCGGACGGTCAGACATCCGGAGAGTCAGGCGTCCGGAGAGTCAGACATCCGGAGAGTCAGACATCCGGACAGCCAGTCATCCGGACAGTCAGGCCGGCCGTCGGCTCAGCCGCAGCAGCCCCCACCGCAGCACCCGCCACCGCCACCCCCACCGCCGCCCGCACTCGGGGCGGGGGACTTGCTGCCGCCGACGGCGACGGCGGAGAGCAGCTTGACGGTGTCGTCGTGGCCGGCGGGGCAGGCGGCGGGGGCGGCGGACTCGGCCATGGGGCGGCTGAGCTCGAAGGTGTCGCCGCAGGTCCGGCAGCGGTACTCGTAACGAGGCATGGCCACAGGGTACGGCCTGCCGTGGCCCGCCGGTCAGGGCTTGGCGCGCTCCTCGCGGATCTGCTCGACGACCCGGGCGGCGGTCGCGCGGATCGCCTCCAGTTCGGTGAGGAAGGCCCAGTAGTCGGGGTGCCGGCCGGTGTCGAGCATGCCGACGGCCCGGTCGATACGGGCCACGGCCTCGTCGAGCGGTCCGGCGTGCCGCGGCTCGGGGGTGGTGCGGCCGGACATGGCGAGGCGTTGGGCGTCCCGTACGGCGAAGCGGGTGCGGTCGATCTCGTCGTGCGGGTCCTTGGCGACCGCGTTCAGCCGGCGCAGCCGCTCGCCGGCGGCAGCGACGCCCTCGTCGGCGGTGTTGAGCAGGGCACGGACGGTGGAGAGCAGGGAGGTGGCGTCGGGCCAGCGCTGCTCGTCGCGGGCCTTCGCCGCCTCGGCGAGCCGCTCCTCGGCCTGCCGGGCGGCGGTGCCGGCCTGCTCGGGCACGTGCTGGAGGTCCTGCCAGCAGGCGGCGGAGAAGCGGCGGCGCAGCTCGGAAAGGACGGGCTCGACACCGGCGGCACGGGTGGCGAGCGCCTGGGTGCGGGTACGGAGGGAGACAAGGCGTTTGTCGATCTCGGCGGCCCGCTCGGGCACCTGCTCGGCCTCGGCCCGCACCGCCTCGGCCTCGCGCAGCACCTGGTCCGCGCGCTGCAGGGTCTCGGCGACACCGTGCCGGCCGGCGCCCTCGTTGAGCCGGGTGAGCTCGGGGCCGAGCCGGGCGAGCCGGACGGCGAGGTCGTCGGCCCGGAACCCACCCTCCCGCACCGCGTCGAGAGCACCGCTCGCGTTCCGGAGCGCCTGTCGCGCCCGCTCTACGGCTGGGGCCAGCCGGGCCAGCTGGGTCTCGGCCCGCCCGAGCAGCGGCGCGAGCCCCTGCTCGAACCGGTCCAGCTCCCCCTTGACCCGTACCAGCTCGTCCCTGGCCCTTTCCATGTCCGCCCGGGCCCGCCCGGCGGCTGCCGCGTCCAGCTCGTCACGGTCCAGGTCATGGCTGTCGACGGCGGTGATGTACGCGCCACTGACCTCGTCGATCCGCCGCCCCAGCGCCGCGAAGCCCTCGACCGCGCGGCGCGCCTCCGCCGAGTCGTCGACCGCGGTGATCGTCTCTATCGAGATCCGCAGCCCCCGCTGCGCGGTGTCCAGCTCGTAGAACGCGGCCGCCGCAGCATCCTTGGCCGCCTGCGCCGCCGCCCGCCGCCCCTCGTCCCGCCCCCCGAACCAACGCCGCCCCCCGCCCCCGCCCCCGGCGAAGGCGTGCGGCACCACAGCGGCCACGACCAGCGGCAACGCGACGACCAGCCCGAACACCCCGGAGCTCCCGCGCGTCGCCCCACCCCTGCCCACGGTCGCCGCCACGTTCCCTCTCCCGCGCTCTCTCAGCCGCCCTGCCCGGACCGCTACATTCTCCCACCCACCCTGGACGAACACACGACCCCATCGGTTGCCCCACCACACCCCAGCCACCGGTTTGCCGCACCCACCGGTCCGCCATGTACGCTGTTGCTTCACTTCCACGGGTGCGTAGCTCAGGGGTAGAGCGCTGCTCTTACAAAGCAGATGTCGGCGGTTCGAAACCGTCCGCGCCCACCAGCACAAAGGCCCCGGACCGATCATGGTCCGGGGCCTTTGACATCCACTTCTGACATCCACGGGGACGGTCGATCACGACCGGGGACGGCTCCTGAGCAGCCGCTCCACGTGACTCACGGCTTCGCGCGTGCGTGTCCTGGACGACGTGCGTGTACACGTTCATCGTCACGGCGATCTGGCTGTGACCGAGGATCTCCATCACGACGCGGGGCGGGACGCCGGCGGCGGTGAGGAGCGTCGCCGTGCCGTGCCGGGCATCGTGCAGCCGGACGACGCGAAGGCCGGCGTTCTTCGCGACGCGGGTGAACGAGCGGTAGAGGTTGCGCGGCTCGATGGGCTGCCCGGTGCGGGTGGTGAAGACGTACCCGGTCTCCGTCCACTTCTCCCCGGCACGCTCGCGAGCAGCGGCCTGCTTGAGGGGTTGCCACCGCAGGGGAGCGACGCAGATCGCGGGGAGCGGAAGCGTCTGCTTCCGCCGGCGCCCCTTGGGGTCGTCCTCGTACACCTCCCCGGCGACCCGTTGACGCTGCGTCCTGACCCGGGTCTCCCGCTTGTCGAGGTCGACGTTCTCCCATCGAAGGCCGACGACCTCACCGCGGCGGAAGCCGAAGGCGATGGCGAGCACGAAGGCGGCGTACAGCGGGTCCTTCCGAGCAGCGGCAAGGAAGTCGAGCGTCTCGTCGAGGGACCAGGGCGAGAGCTCCCGGGCGGCGACGGTCGGCGGCTCGACGATTGTCCCTGCCTCCTGGTGCGAGATCGTCTACGAGGTTCCGATCAACCAGCACTGACATCTGTGGCTCGAACCGCGTAAGGCCGCGCGCGAGAGCGCGGCCCGTCAGCGATCAGAAGTCAGGGCAGAGGTGCGTGTGCACGGCCTGGTTGATTTTCCGGCCGGTCTCCTGGCTGGCGATATCGGGAAGCCGAGTGTCGACGGTGAACCGCTGGAGCGCGGTCTGCGCGAGCCTGGCCTCGTCCTCGGTGGTCCTGATGGAGCTGCACTGGTTGATGCCGCGACTGACGGCCTGGTCTTCCTTGCCCGGCTTGATGATGCGTGGGTCGATGGCGTTCAGCGCGTCGAGGTAGGCCTGTCGGGTCTTGGCGTCGGGCTCGGACGGAAGGTCGGCAGCAGCGCGGGCGCTCGCGAGGGCCTCGGGGCTGAGGTTGGCCTCGGTGGCAGTCGGCTTAGTGGCGGGCTTTTCCGTGCTCTCGTCGCTGCTGCCGCAGGAAGTGAGCGTGAGCGTGAGCGTGACTGCTATGAGGCCAGTGGTGGTCTTCGTTCGCATCAGGTCAGCAGCTTTCATCGAACTTCACGGCGGTAAGGGTGACGGGCTGGCCGTCGAGCTTGGTGCCGGCAGCGGGTCCCTGGGTGCAGACCTGCCAGTTAGATTCGACGATGACCATGCGGCCCTGGGGCGATGCGTCGGTGACGGTGAGGCTGGTGGAAGTGTCGAGTGACTCCCGGGCGACCTTGACGGACTTTCCGGTGAAGTCGGGCATGGTTGCACTGACCTGAGGGTCCGTGCCGCCCTGGTCATTGGTCGGGCAGCTCTCTTCGAGCTTGACCGCCGCGAAGTCGATCTTGACGTCAGTGGGGTGCTCGCCTGCGGTCGGGGATTGGCCGCAGACCTTCCAGTTCCTGTCGAGTGCCTGCATACGTCCACGACCGAGAGCGTCGTGTGAGTGCAGGTTGTAAAAGCCGGCGGCCTGCGCTTGGTCCTGCGCTGATTGAAGGCCCTTGCCGGTCATGTCTGGCAGAGCGCCTACCTCAGCGTCAGCCTTGGGGGCCTTGGTCGTGGCGGCCGCAGTTGGCTTGGCGGACTGGGCGGAACTTGGCTTGTCCGAGCCGGTCTTGCTGCCCCCTTCGCAGGCGGTGAGGGTGAGCACGAGAGCGGCGCCCGCGATGAGGGTGGTGGTCTTGATGCGCATCAGGTCAGCCTGCCGGAATGTGTACAGCCTGTGTGGGGCTTTGATCAGGTTGTGATGATCCGGCCGTCGGTCTTGCCCTAGGCAGGAGTCGACCAGGGGTAGAGCGGCTGCCTCAACGGGCCATGTGCGGGCGCCACCTCCTCTACTTGGCCGGCACCGCCCATTCGACGGGCGCGTCGGCGCTCTCGGGGGCGTAGGCGATGGTCTCCGGGCGGCTGTTACCGGGTACGGGGTACACGACCTTGCCGCGTACGCACTTGCCAGGGGTCAGCTTGGTCTCGATGGGGAACTCCGGCTTGGGGAAGTCGTCCCAGGTGCTGCCCGATGGTTCAACGCGCGCGCCGTCGGCGTACGCAAGGGTCCACGGGGACGTGGTGGCGAGGAAGATGCCCTTTGTGCTGCACACCTTGAGCTCGAGGGCGGCCCACACGTATCCGGGGTTACCGGTCTCTTCGGCTGCGGAACCGACGGACTTGATCCCCTGCTGGTAGCTGAGGGCGGTGCTGGTGCCGCTGACGCCAGCCTCGGGGTCGTACCACCTGTGCGCGGCGCCGAGATTCAGGGGTGCGGCCGTGGTCGGCTCGGGGGTGGCGGTGGGGCTCGTGCTGGCGGTGTCGGTGGCGGTAGTGCTGGCTGGCTTGTCCGCAGGCTTCTCGGCAGTGGGCGTGTCGTTGCTGCCGCAGGCGGAGACTCCGAGGAGCAGGGCAGCCGCGAGAGGAGAGCTTCGCGCCGGGGGACGTTGTCTTGTGGACGCTGCTGGAGGTCGATCCGGAGGACTACGCCGACGTCGTCGGTAGCGAACGTGCGGATGAGATCGACTTTCGCGAGGAGCACCACGGCCAGGAAGAGGGACACGCACCCACCTCGTTAGAGGTGGTCTCGATCGTCGAGGTGCACTGCTGTTACGGGGTACCCCCGGGCGCCACAGATAAGGTGAACTACCCCGTTCCGGAGACGACCGTACTGGTACCGGTTGAGAAGGCGGACGGGTGGGCGAAGGCCAAGCCGGACGTCAAGTTCGCGGGCTACCTGGTGACCGCCCACCGTGTCACCGACCTGCCGGAAGGTGCGGCTGCTCGCGGTCAATGAGGGCCCGGCGGCACGCGTGCCAGATGCGTGCCAGATCGAGCGGTCAACCACGGTCGCTGGAGGGTCGCTGCGGCGTCCACAGATTGTGACAGCCGCCCCAGCGCGCAGAGGGGATGAGCTGCCAGGACGGATCAGCTGCGGGCGCCAGGCTTACAAAACAGATGTCGGCGGTTCGAAACCGTCGGCGCCCACCAGTGCAAAGGCCCCTGCAGCGTCTCGCTGCGGGGGCCTTTGACGGTAGTGGCTGACGGTAGCCCAATTCGTCACGTGGGTTGCTTCGCCGTTCAGGGCGGTTGTCAGTGCTTCGGCGTACCTTCCCGCCATGGCGAACAGACCCCCTGAGAACTGGCGTGCCTGGATGGCGGAGGTGGCCCGCGATGTCGAGGCTGGGATCGTGGGGCCCGAGTGTGTCGGCGCGGCGGAGATGTACCCGGAGTCCTTGCTGAGGGCCACGGATGCAGTGCTGGTGGCGTTCGAGGCTGAGGTGGGCGGGCTTGTGGAGCTCTCCGACGAAGAGGTCTTCGGAGCGGTCGAGAGGGTTGTTGTCGCGCTCAACGGTGTCGACGGGGACGCCAGCCATGGCGGGGTCGGCTACTGCACGGAGGAGCGGGAGCAGCTGTGTGAGTACATCGATCTCACCTTGGGTGAGCATGGTGTGGACGTGGCTGCTCTGGCGGCGAGGAGGGGTATCAGTCGTGCCGAGATCACGGATGCCTGGCGAGATTGGTGAACGGGCTTTCTCGGCTTCCGCCGATGCCTGAATGCGTGGGACAAGTCTCCGGGCTCCGGGCTCCTGCCCATGCAGCGGCATCATGAGTTCTATGACTTCTGGGACCGGCTCAGCGCCGATCGAGAGCACTCATGCCACGGTCGCCGTCGAGGGCAGGGGGCTCCGCTTCACGTGGGATGCCGATGCCCGGATCGAAGTGCGAAACCTCGGGGGCGAGGTCGTCATCGAGGCGAATGCTGCAGGTCTCAGGACGCTTGCAGGGCATCTGATGGTGCTGGCCGGCGAGGGAGTTCCGGATGGAGCCCATCTCCACCTCGAGGACGGCAACGGACTGGAGGACGGGTCCGTCGGCCTGGTTCTGGAGCGCAGCGACGAAGAGTGAGTGGCCCTGTCGTATGCGTTGGGGTTGTCCCGCCGATAAAGAGGCCCCCGACCGGTCCCGGTTTGGGGGCCTCGTCGTGCCTGCTGCCCTGGTGGTCCCGGGGCGGTCAGTCCCACCAGAAGTACCAGCTGCCGGCGAGTAGCTGGCCTGCGGCGAGGGCCTCCAGGGAGCCGACGCCCTGGTCGACGATGTCCGGGCAGTAGGCGTAGTGCTCCAGGGTGGCGGTCGCTACCGCTTGCGGGGTGGTGGGGCGGTGGTGGACGAGGAGTTCGAGGATGTCGTCTTGGAGGGTGACCAGTTCGGCGCCGTAGTGGGTGTGGAAGTGGCGGAGGACGGAGCGGTGATCGGCGCCGGTGAGGTCGTAGTTGCAGGCACCCGGCCAGTTGAGGAGGGCGGGGACGTCGTGGCCGGCGGGGGCCTGGACGAGGCAGAGGGTCGTGCGGGACTGGCGGATCGCGGAGATGTGGGTGCCGCCGACCCGGGTGAGGTCCACGTCGGCGGCGATGTGGGCGGCGAGGGCGTGTACGGCATCGGCCGTCACCTCTGCCGAGAGGAGGTCGGGGTTGTCGGGGGCCGTGCCCTCGGGCGCGAAGTCGGGGCGCAGGCCGATCAGGACTCTCGCCAGGTCGTCCGGCTCGCCGGCGAGGACGGGCCACCATCCTGTGCGCTCGTGCAGCAGGCGCAGGTCGCTCCACAGCCGGAACGCGTCGACGCCGTCGACCTCGCCCACGTACACGGGCGTGCCGTCCATCGCCGTGGCCGCCTCGCGGAGCGGGGGCAGGGCGCAGAGCTGCTGGAGGTCGTCGATCGTCATCGCCATGCGGCCACCGTAACGACCGGGTCCGACAGTGCCATACTCCCCGCATGGAGAACATGGGGGACGGGCCCGAAGTGCAGCTGCATGACGGGGAGATGACGCCGAAGGCGTACGTCGACGAGCGGCTCGGGCAGTACCAGGCGTGGTACGACCGCAAGGCCACCAAGATGAAGGCGATGCATCTGAGGATGCGGACCGTGTCGGTGGTCGGGGGTGCGCTGGTACCCGTGCTCGTGAATCTGGATCTGGGGTTCGCGCGAGTGACGGCGACCGTGCTGAGTCTGGTCGTGGTGGCGTCGGTGTCGCTGGAGAGCGTGTACCGGTTCCGGGAGCAGTGGAAGAACTACCGGTCGACCGAGCAGCTGCTCGGGCATGAGCGGGTGTACTTCGCTGCGCGCGTGGGGCCGTACCAGGGGAAGTCGGAGCGGGACGCGTTCACGACGCTCGTCGCGCGCGTGGAGAAGGCGATCGCGAGCGAGAACTCGGCGACGCTCAATGTCATGACCCTGGGCGGGCAGGTCAACTCCGAGCTGCAGCAGTACGGGCTGCCCTCGCAGCGCGAGGGGAGCGCCGGTGACGCCGGCAACGCCAGCAACGCCAGCAACGCCGGCGTCAGCGCCTGATCAGCACCAGACGTAGTCGACCCGGGTCGAGTTGTACGAGCAGGTGTCCACCCGCGTGCCGTTCGACTTCTTCAGGGTGGCCGTGTCCCGGTCGTTGTTCCACACGTACGCGGCGCGGCCCTGATAGAGATGCGCGGCGGTGTTCGTGCCGCGGCCGGTGTGGACGGTGACGGTCTTGCCCCTGCCGAGGGTGAAGTTGCCGAAGGTGTACTTGTGGCTGGACGCGTCCGTCAGCGTCCAGCCGCGCAGGTTGACCGCGTAGGCGGTCGTGTTGGCTATCTGGACCCACTCGCCGTTGAGGCTGGTGTTGGAGCGGGTGTCCGTCCCCGGGCTGTCGTAGTAGATCTTGTAGAGGTGGACGGAGCCTGCGGCCTGGGCCTGCGAGGGGAGCAGGAGCAGGCCTGCCGCGGCGGCCGTGGCGGCAGCGGCGATCGTGCGCGTACGGAACATGGGTGTCCCTCAATCACGGGTCAAGTGGCGTTCGGTGAGCGCGCGTCGGGAATCGTCCCCCGTTCAACCATCCCTGACGCGCTCACAGAATACGCACGTTCTTCACGCCTTCTCCGTGAAAGGAAGGGAATCGGCCACTGGCCGTCAGGCGTCGAAGTCGTACTCCAGGACGTACGACGACGCGTCCAGCGTCATCTCGTTCAGCTCGACCGCGACTCCCGCCTCCGTCACCGCCGTTCGGCCGATGAGGATCACCGGCGTGCCGAACTCCAGGGCGAGCCGCGCCGATTCCTCCGAGGAGGGCATCCGGCAGCGGATCTCCTCGCGGAAGCGGGTCGGACGGTGGCCCAGTTCGGTGAGGCGGGCGTAGGTGCCGCCGGGGCCGGTGTCCGGTTCGGTGATGGGGGTGCCCTCGGTGAGGGCGGCCGGCAGGTACGAGACGGAGAGCAGCACCGGCCGGTCGTCGAGCACGAAGCGGCGGCTGCGGACGCAGACCGCGGCGTCGGGGGAGTCCAGGCCGAGCACCCGGGCCACCCGCGCGCCCGCCGGCGCGGCCGGGGTCACCTCGATCTGGTCGACGACGAGCGCGCGGTCCTCGATGTCCGCCGACCACACCGAACGGCCGCTGCCCCAGTGCTCCCGGGCCAGCCGAGGGATGCCGCGGCGGCGCAGCGGGCGGAACGAGCGGACGAAGACCCCGGCGCCCTTGCGGGCCTCGGTCAGACCCTCGTTGCGCAGGACGGACAGGGCCTGACGGGCGGTCATGCGGGCCACGTCGTACGTGGACATGAGGTCGTTCTCGCCGGGGAGCCGGTCCCCCGGCGCGAAGGTGCCCGACTGGATCGCTGTTCTCAACTCGTCGGCGATGCGCTGGTACTTGGGCCGACGACCGGCGTCCTGGTCGGTCTGGTCAGTCATGGGTGGACCACTCCCTTCCGTCTGCGGGACACCCTAAGGCCCGGTTCTCGCGGCTGGTGCACACGTGTACGCGGGCCCGCGCCGCCGATCCGTCCTTCGGGGGACATCTCTAGAGATGCGTTGACAGAGGGGGGTCTCGGCGATTCTCTGGGTGTATCTATCTGATCTCCGCGAATGGATGGATGGCGGATGCGGGATGCGGGATGCGGGATGCCAGATGGCGGGTGGTGGGTGGCGGATCGTGGGTGGTGGGTGACGGACGGATGGACGGTTGGATGGACGGTTGGACGGGAGGGATACATGCAGCCAGTGCCCGAGGTCGGTGACCTCGTCCGGGACACGGCCACCGGGAAGGTGGGCTTCTACGTCGCCACCGTCGCCGGCCGCTTCCTGATCCGCCCTGTCCACGGCGGCCACGAGTGGGAGGCCGAGCCCGTCGACGTCCAGCCCGCCACGCCCCTGCGCGAGCTCCGGGCCCGCGCCGCCGAGATCAACGCCCGCAGCCGGCGGGCCTGGGAAAACTGACGCGGCCTGGCATTGTCAGTGGTGCGCGCCACACTGGAGGCATGTGCCGAAGCATCAAGACACTCCGCCCGCCCGCGCTGTCCCACGAGGCCACCGAGGACGACATCCGCGCCGCCGCGCTGCAGTACGTCCGTAAGGTCTCCGGCTTCCGCGCGCCCGCCGCCCACAACCGGGAGGTGTTCGACCGCGCCGTGGAGGAGATGGCGGACGCCACTGCCAGGCTTCTGGCCGGTCTCCGGATACGAGGGGCTCACCCGGTCAGACCGGAACCGGTCGGATCGGAGCCGGTCGGGTCGTAACCGGGCGGGTCGGAGTCGGTCGGGTCGTAACCGGGCGGGTCGGAGCCGGTCAGGTAGTAACCGGTCGGTCGGAGCGGGTCGCAGCCGGTCAGGCCGCAGGTGCCGGAGTCGCAGCCGGACGCCGTATGACGAAGGCCGCGAGCGAGCCGACAAGGAACAGCGCCAGTACTGGTACGCAGGCGCCGAGCCAGGTCGCGCCCAGCCAGCGGCCGCCCAGCCAGCCCAGGCCCACGCCGTAGCTCGCCCAGATCACCGCGGCCAGCGCCGACCAGGGCAGGAAGTCGCGCAGCCGGCGCCCGGTCGCGCCCGCACCGAGGGAGACGACCGAGCGGCCGGCGGGGGCGAAGCGGGCGAGGACGACGAGCAGGCCGCCGCCGCGGGCGAGCGTCTCGCCGAGACGTTCCTGCGCGGCGGTCAGGCGGCGCGAGCGGGCGACGGCCTGGCCGAAGCGCGTTCCGCCGCGCCGGGCCAGGTGGTATGCGGCGAGGTCGCCGAGCATCGAGGCGGTGGCCGCGCAGAGCAGCAGCGCGAGGAGGGAGGGTGCGTACGGGGCTGCCGCGCCGGCCATCGCGGTCGCCTTCGCCGCGACCGGGACGGAGAGCGGGGCCGGGACGGGGGCGGCGGCCGAGGCCCCGGCTGCCGCCGTGGCGGCCGTGACGACCAGGATTCCGCTCGGCAGCACCGGCAGGAAGACGTCGAGCAGGATCGACGTCGTCACCGCCGCGTAGATCCACGGGCCCGCGGTCAGCGCCTGCAGCGACCACCCCGTGCCGTCGAGCACGTTCACAGCGCCAGAGCCTACGCGGGCAGCCGTTCGGGGGCGGCGACCGGGGCCGGGAACCGGCATCGCGGGCCCGGTCCGGGTTCCGGTTTCGGCCCGCGCGTTGGTTTTGGGCCCGGTGCGGGTTTCGGCCCGGCCGCCGGTCTCGGCGGGGGCTTCGGCTCGGGTTCCGGGCGTGGGCCTGGGAGGCGGTGCTGGCTTGGGGCCCGGCGCTGGCCTGGAACCCGATGCTGGCCTGGAAACCGACGCTGGCCCTGGCTTGGCCTCGGTCTCGGCTTCGGCGTCGGCCTGGCCTCGACCTGACCATGGGCCCCCGGTCTGGCCCCGGTCTGGCCTCGGCCTCGGCCTCGGCTTCGGCGTCGGCCTGGGCCTGGCACCGGCCCTGGCCTAGGCCCCGGTCTGGCCCGGGCTCGGGCCTGGGTCTTGCCATGGCCTCGAACCCAGACAAGGCCCGGCCCGGCCTGACTGGCCAGGGCCCGGACCTCGGCCCTGGCCTTGGCCCCGGCCTGGCTTCGCCTTGGCCCCCGCCCGTAGACCTCTCCGTCGTTACGCGGTCACGGCCGCGTTCTTCTCCGGCTGCTCCGCTCGCTGTCCGGTGAACAGCGTGTCGAGCGCGAACGCGCCCGGGCCCGTGAAGACGAGGAGGAGGAACGCCCAGCAGAACAGGGCCGCGCCGTCGCCGCCGTTCTGGAGCGGGAACAGGCCTTCGGGCTGGTGGACGGAGAAGTACGCGTACGCCATCGAGCCGGAGGCTATGAACGCGGCCGCGCGCGTGCCCAGGCCCACCAGGACCAGGACGCCGGCGACCAGTTGGATGACGGCCGCGTACCAGCCCGGCCAGCTGCCGGCCGGTACCGTGCCGCCGCCCATGGCGCCGCCGAGCACTCCGAAGAGCGAGGCGGCGCCATGGCATGCGAAGAGCAGGCCGACGACGACCCGGAACAGTCCGAGGGCGTAGGGCTGGGCCTGGTTGAGACGGCTCGCAAGCGCATTCATGGGGGAGGACTCCTTCGGCCTTGGGGGGACGGTGAACCGATGAAGACCTTAGGTTAGGCAGCCCTCACTAGTGCTTGCAAGTTCAACATTCGGACGCTCGTGGGCGAGACCTAGCAGCCGTTGAGGATCGACTGGAGCGCGCTCTTCTCCGCCGAGTCCACGCTGAGGTCGTAGTAGTACTTCACCTGCACCCACATCCGGGCGTACGTGCAGTGGTACGCCGTGCGCGGCGGCATCCACTGGGCCGGGTCCTTGTCGCCCTTGGCCTGGTTGACGTTGTCGGTGACCGCGATGAGCTGCGGACGGGTCAGGTCGTTGGCGAAGCCCTGCCGCTTCGTGGTGGTCCAGGTGTTGGCGCCCGAGCGCCACGCCTCGGCGAGCGGGACGACGTGGTCGATGTCGACGTCGGAGGCGAGGGTCCAGGTGGCGCCGTCGTACTCGGAGTACCAGCTGCCGCTCGTGGCCGCGCAGTTGGCGTCCGTGGTGACGTTGACGCCGTCGCGCTTGAGCACCACCTCGCGGGTGTTGCAGGTGCCGTACTGGGTGATCCAGTGCGGGAAGAGGTCGCGGCTGTAACCGGTGGTCGAGCCGGCCGGCTGGACCGTCAGGGCGGCGAGGTAGCTGCGGGCGGTGGCGGCGTCGACCGGGGTGGGCGGGGATGCCTGGGCGGCCGGGGCGGTGGCGAGGAGACCGGTGACGGTCAGGGCTGCGGAGGCGGCGAGCGTGGCTATTCGACGCGCGTAGACACTGGCGGCGGACATGCGAACTCCCTTGGTGTGGGGGCCGGTGCCGGGTGGTCGGCCCGGTCATCGTGGCGGCGCGACGTTTCCGTCGGGGGTGCGCCAGGTGACAGCGTGGCGACATGTGCACGTCACATCAAGGGGTGGCGGGTGCGGAGGTGTGGTGAAGGTGTGGCGGGGTGGCAGGTCTCGTGAGGGGGCGCCAGTTCCCGTGTGGAGGTGGGAGGTTGGTGGCTGCGTTGGGTCGGCGCGCGCGGGGTCGCTGCTCGCGCAGGCCTCTGGGGTGCGGTGTTCTCGCCCTTGTCGCGCGCGCGGGCCGCACCTGCTCCGGGAGGGTGGGTTTCAGGGTAGGGCGGGGGCGGCGGCGGGCGCCCCGGGTCCGGGCAGGGGTGAGGCCGGGGCGGGGCTCAGGGCCGTGACGGGCCTCGTGGCCGGGGGCAGGTCCCGGGATGCCGGATCGAGGGCAGGGGTGAGGGCGGGACGGGCCTCGTGGCCGGGGTGGCGTTGAGGTCGGGGGCAGGTCCCGGGATGCCGGATCGAGGGCAGGGGTGAGGGCGGGGCGGGGCTCCGGTGCTGATCGAGCGGAGAGGTCAGGCCGAGGCGGGGTCAGGGGCCGCCTGGGGCCGCCCCGGGTCGAAGGGTTCCTCGGGGTTACTCGCCCGCGAAAGTGAGGGTGATCGTGCCGTCGGCCGCGGCCTCGATCCGTACGCCCGTCAGGTCCCCCACCTGTACGTCCGGGCCGAACGCGGCTGCCCGCGGGCCCACGCCGACCACTCGCATGCCGGCGGCGCGACCGGCCTGGATGCCGGCCTCCGAGTCCTCGAAGACGACGCAGTCCTCGGACGCGAAGCCCAGTTCGGCGGCGCCCTTCAGGAAGCCCTCCGGGTCCGGCTTGCTGGCACTCACGTCCTCGGCGGTTATGCGGGTCACGGGCATCGGCAGTCCCGCCGCGCCCATTCGGGCCGCGGAGAGGGCCCGGTCGGCCGAGGTCACCAGGGCGTGCGGGAGTGAGGTCAGTGCGGCCAGGAACGCGGGGGCGCCGGGGACCGGGACGACGCCGTCGAGATCGGCGGTCTCCTCGGCCAGCATGACCCGGTTGTCGGCGTAGTTCTGCTCCATGGGCCGGTCCGGCAGCAGGACGGCCATCGTGGCGTACCCCTGACGGCCGTGCACCACCGTCATGACCTCGTCCGGGTCGAGCCCCTGCCGCTCCGCCCAGCGGCGCCAGCAGCGCTCCACGACGGCGTCGGAGTTGACGAGCGTGCCGTCCATGTCGAGGAGCAGGGCACGGGCGGTGAGCGACGCCGGGGTGGTGGCGGTCATGGGGATCTCCAGGAGGGTGGTCGGAGATGAGGCGGTGCGAGGCCGTACGGATCAGCGCGAAGCGGTACGAAGCGGTCCCGCCCGCCGGTCAGGGGGTGCGGGCGGGGCCACTTTGTTTCTCTACGATACAAAACGCTGCGCCGTGACCGCCACCCACGTCCGCATCCCGGACCGCGCCGGTCCGCCAATCCGCCAATCCGCCGGTCCGTCGGACCGCCACGCCGCGGGGCTTCCGGGCTTCCGGGCCTGCGCGCCTCCGCGCCTGCGGGCCTACTGGCCGTCCCCCTGGCCGCTCGTCACCTCTTCCAGCTCGCGCCGCGTCGTCGGCCCGTACACCCCCCTCGGGTCCTCGGTGATGTCCATGTACGACTGGAAGACCTCGACCCCGTGCTTGACCTTCTTGCCGTACCGGCCGTCGATCGGCCCGCTGTACAGCCCCGCCTCGCGCAGTCGCCACTGGAGGTCCTCCACCTCCGGTCCCGTCGAGCCCATGCTCAGGGTCTCGGGCTCCGGCGTCGCGCTCTCGGTCGGCGCGACCCCGCTCGCCGGCGCCGTGGCCGTCGGCCGGGCCGGGCCGGTCGGCGCGGTGGACGTCGTGGCGGTGGCGGTACGGGTCGCCTTCGGCGACGGCGAGGCGGACGCCGAGCTCCGGCTCGCGGTCGGCGACGCGGACGTGGACGCCGAGGAGGAGGGCGTCGCGGTCGGCGCCTCGGACACCGCGAGGTTCAGGGACGCGCTGGTGGTGACGATGGGGACGTCGGCCCGGTCGTCGGTGCCCTCGTCGCCGCCGATCAGCGCGGTCGCGAGGACCGCGGTGCCGACGACCGCCGCCGCGACCACGCCCGCGATCAGCACGCCCCGGCTCCGGCCGCGACCCCGCTCCTCGTACCCGTCGGGGGCGTACGCGAGGGTGTGCGCCGGCTCGTAGGCGTCGCCGCCCTCGTACCCGCCCGCGGGCGGACGCGCGGGGGCGTACGCGCCCGCGTACCCGGCCTCGGCCCGAGGCGCATAGCCGCTCTCGGCCCCCGCCACGTACCCGGCCCCGCCGTGCTCGGCCGCCTCCCCAGCCCCAGCCCCGGCCCCGTCGTACTCGGCCGCTTCCCCGGCTCCGTACCCGGTCGCTGCCCCAGACCCAGCCCCGTACCCGGTCGCCGCCCCAACCCCAACCCCAACCCCAGCCCCAACCCCGTACTCGGCCGTCGCAGTCCCGGGCCCGTACCCGCCGGCCGCCGTTCCGGCCCCGTACTCGGCGCCGTACCCGGCGCCGTACCCCTCCGCGTACCCTCCGGCCGGGTACGCCGCCTGCACCTGAGTCGGAAGCTCCCCGGGTAGCGCGCCCGGCGCCATGTCCGAAACCGCACCCGGCCCGGCATCCGGCAGCGCGCCCGCAGCCGCGCCCTGACCGGCGCCCGCTCCCGCCCCCGGCCCGTCGCCCGCTCCCGCACCCGACGCCGCACCCGCTCCCGCACCCGACGCCGCACCCGCTCCCGCCCCCGACGCCGCGCCCGGCGGAGCCTCCGGCGGCAACGGTCCCGCCGGGGTCATCGGAACCCCCGCCGTCATCGGAGCCCCCGCCGTCATCGGAGCCCCCGGGCCCCCCGCCGCCCACGGCACGCCCGCCGCTCCCGGCACGTCCTCCACCCCTGCTGCCCCCGGCGCCCCCGGCACACCCGCCGCGCCCGCCCCAGGCGGTACCGGGGTCATCACCGCCGTGTCGTCGTCCGGCGCGCCCAGTGACACGTACGGCCGGATGCGCAGCGGGTCGAAGTCCTCCGCCGCGGCCCGTGCGGCAGCCTGTGCCTGTGTGCGTTCGCAGGCGCAGCCGGGTCTGTGTGCACCGCACTCAGGACAGACGTTTCCGGACATGGTTGGAGCCCCTCCCCAGTCAACTGCGAGCGATTATGCAGCCCGCCCGACACGGCGAGGTGAATGCCTGCACCCCTCCGCAGGCCATAACAGGCCATAACCGTGTGAACCATCCACGATGGATCCACGAAGGACGCGTCCGGAGGACCCGCAGCACCTGCGCACCCGCAGGACCCGGAGGAGATGCCCATGGCCCAGGACACCCACGCTCCGCAGCCCGCCGGAGGCCCCCCACCGGGGGCGGCGCCGGGGGAGAGGCGGAGCCACCGGACCGTCCTCGTGGCGATCGGCGCGCTGCTGCTCGGCCTGCTGCTCGCCGCGCTCGACCAGACGATCGTCTCCACCGCCCTGCCGACCATCGTCAGCGAACTCGGCGGCATGGAGCACCTGTCCTGGGTCGTCACCGCCTACATGCTGGCCTCGACCGCCGCCACCCCGCTCTGGGGCAAGCTCGGCGACCAGTACGGGCGCAAGAGGCTCTTCCAGGGCGCGATCGTCCTGTTCCTCATCGGTTCGGCGCTCTGCGGCATCGCCCAGAACATGCCGCAGCTCATCGCCTTCCGCGCCGTCCAGGGCCTCGGCGGCGGCGGGCTGATGGTGCTGTCCATGGCGATCGTCGGCGACCTCGTCTCGCCGCGCGAACGTGGCCGCTACCAGGGCATGTTCGGTGCCGTCTTCGGTTCCGCCAACGTTCTCGGGCCGCTGCTCGGCGGACTGTTCACCGAGCACCTCTCCTGGCGCTGGGTCTTCTACATCAACCTTCCCATCGGCGTCGTCGCGCTCTTCGTCATCGCCGCCGTGCTGCACATCCCGGTCGGGGCCACCCGCCACACCATCGACTACCTCGGCACCTTCCTCATCGCCTCGGTCGCCACCTGCCTGGTCCTCGTCGCCTCCCTCGGCGGCACCACCTGGGCCTGGGGCTCGGCGCAGATCGTCGGACTCGTCGTCCTCGGCGCCGTCCTCCTCGGCTGCTTCGTCCTCGTCGAGCGGCGCGCCGCCGAACCCGTGCTGCCGCTCAAGCTGTTCCGGATCCGCACCTTCGGCCTCGTCGCCGTCATCAGCTTCGTCGTCGGCTTCGCGATGTTCGGCACGATGACCTATCTGCCGACCTTCCTCCAGGTCGTGCAGGGCGTCAGCCCCACCATGTCCGGCGTGCACATGCTGCCCATGGTGGTCGGCATCCTGCTCACCTCCAACGCCTCCGGGCAGATCGTCTCCCGCACCGGCCGCTGGAAGGTCTTCCCCATCGCCGGCACCGCCGTCACGGCGCTCGGCATGCTGCTCCTGAACCGGCTCACCGAAACCAGCAGCACCCGGGAGATGAGCGTCTACTTCTTCGTCTTCGGCGCCGGACTCGGCCTCGTCATTCAGGTCCTCGTCCTCGTCGTGCAGAACGCGGTACCGTACGCGGACCTCGGCGTCGCCACCTCCGGAGTCACCTTCTTCCGCTCCATCGGCGCGTCCTTCGGCGTCGCCGTCTTCGGCACGATCTTCACCAACCGCCTCACCGGCCAACTCCAGGACGCCATCGCCGGAGAGCCGCTGCCGCCCGGCGTCAGCCCCGACCGCATCGCCGCCGACCCGCGCGCCATCGCCGCGCTCCCGGCCGGCCTCCGGCCCGCCGTCCTGCACGCGTACGCCACGTCCATCACCGACGTGTTCCTGTACGCGGCGCCGGTGGTCCTCGTCGCCTTCGTCGTCGCCTGGTGCCTCAAGGAGGACCCGCTGCGTGGCTCCGTCACCGCGCCCGACGCCGGCCCGACCGTCGCTGCCAACCCCGTCGAGCGCTCCTCCTACGACGAGTGCGCCCGCGCGCTGTCCGTGCTCGGAACCCGCGAGGGCCGCAAACGCGTCTACGAGAAGATCACCGCCCGCGCCGGACTCGACCTGCTGCCCGCCGCCAGCTGGCTGCTGCTGCGCGTACGCCGCCACGGCGCCGTCGAACCCGCCCGCCTGGCCGAGGCGACCCCCGTACCGCTGCGCGCCATCACCGAGGCCGCCCGCCAGCTGGAGGAACGGCGGCTCGTGGCGCGCGAAGGGCTCCAGCTGGTGCTCACCGCGCCCGGCGCGGAGACCGCCGTACGGCTGGCGAAGGCCCGTGAGGACTCCCTCGCCGACCTCCTCGGCGACTGGTGGGGGCCGGACCGGCCCACCGACCTCGTCCGGCTCGTCGAACTCCTCACCGCCGAGCTCGCCGGCTCGGACGCGGAACAGCCCCGCGAACCGGAGCCGCCCCGCGACCACCGCGCCTAGCGGGCCGGTCAGCCGTCGTCCAACGCCGGTCAGCCACCGTCCAACGCCGGTCAGCCACCGTCTAACACCGGTCAACCGCAGTCCAACACCGGTCAACCGCTGGTCAACCAGGCGGGTCAGAGCTCCTTGCCGTACCAGATCTCCATGTACGGGCCCGTGCAGTACGCCGGGATCTCCGCGTACCCGTTGCGCGTGTACAGCGCCCGCGCCTCCACCAGGTCCAG
The DNA here is from genome assembly GCF_044768205.1 of Streptomyces sp. NPDC101160. NCBI lineage: Bacteria > Bacillati > Actinomycetota > Actinomycetes > Kitasatosporales > Streptomycetaceae > Streptomyces > Streptomyces sp. NPDC101160. The sequence goes on from NZ_JBIWPJ010000005.1 coordinate 526,599, forward strand.
GCGCGTGTTCAGCACCATGCGCTTGGCGCCGAGCTCGCGCGCCGCGTCCTCCAGGTGCGCGAGGAGCGCGCCGGCGCCGCCGAGACCCCGGTACGCGTGGCGCAGGAAGACGCGGGTCAGCTCGGCGCGTTCGGCGTCGAGCATCAGCACCCCGCCGCAGCCGGCGGCCTCGGCGCCCTCCCCGTACCGGGCCACCAGGAACTGCCCGGTGGGCGGCGTGAGCAGCTCGACGCCGTCGTTCGTCAGGCCCTCGTCTATCTCCGCCTCAGTGGCGGGCCGCTTCCAGTAGCGGCCGGCGACATCGCCGTAGTAGTCGCGGCGCAGGGCGGTGGCGTCCGGGGTGTCGACGCGCTCAGGCGAGAAGATCCAGGTCATGCGCGCCATTCTCGGCGCGCATGACCGCGGGGCGCCCCTGAATTACCCCGGACTACTTCGGGGACGCCTGCTGCACAACCTCGAACGACCACAGCGTGGACCCGGTCGAGGCGGGCTTCGGCCGGTCCGCACCGCCCTGGTGAGCCTCCTTCATGGAACCGCTCATCCAGTTCTGGAAGTCCTCCTCGCTGCGCCACCGCGTGTACACGAGGTACTGGTCCGTGCCCTCCAGCGGCCGAAGCAGCTCGAACCACTCGAAGCCGTCCGACCCCTCGACGGCACCGGCACGGGAGGCGAAGCGCTGCTCCAGGACCTCGCGCTGCTCGGCCGGGACGGTCAGGACGTTGATCTTTACGATGCTCATGGAGGCAGCATAGGCCGGGGGTGGCGGCTAGCCGACGACCCGGGCGACGAGCATGCCGTCGTAGCCCTTCGTGCCCACCGTCTGGAACGCCGTCGCGTCCAACCTCGGCTCGCGCGCCACCATTTCGAACATCTCCCGGGTCGCGGTGATCACCTCGTCGTCGGGGTCCGGATCGGCGACCTTGCCGTTCCGGACCACGTTGTCGACGACGACGAGGCTGCCCGGGCGGGAGAGCTTCAGGGCCCAGGTGACGTAGTGCGGGTTGTTGACCTTGTCGGCGTCGATGAAGAAGAAGTCGAAGGGGCCCGCGCCCTCCTGCTCCAGGAGCGGCAGGGTGTCCAGGGCCGCGCCCGTGCGCACCTCGACGGTCTTGCCGAGGCCGGCGCGGGCGAGGTTGGCGCGGGCCACGTCGGCGTGGACGGGGGAGTACTCGAGGGTGACGAGCCGGCCGTCGGCGGGCAGGGCGCGGGCCAGCCAGATGGTGCTGTAGCCGCCGAGGGTGCCGATCTCCAGGACGTTCCGCGCGCCCTGCGCGGCGACGAGGAGGTGGAGCAGCTTGCCCTGGTTGGGGGCGACGGCGATCTCAGGGAGTCCGGCGGCGGTGGAGTCGGCGAGGGCGGCGGTCAGGGCCTCGTCGGCGGGGGCGAGCAGGTCGGTGAGGTAGTGGTCGACAGCGGTCCAACGCGCGTGGTCGTTGCTCATGCGGCCGAACGTACACCGGGCCCGGCCCCGGGCCAGGGCCGCGGAGCCCGAGTCGGCATGCGCGCCGTCGCGTAGGGCCCCTGCGGGAGGGCGTGCACCGGCCTCGGATCGCGCCGCCCCGAGCCCGTACACACGCCGTCCGTAGGGCCCCTGCGGTAGGGCGTGCACGGCGTGCACCGGCCTCGGACCGCGCCGCCCGAAGCCCGTACACACGCCGCCGCGTAGGGCCCCTGCGGCCGGGCGTGCACCCGGCCCGGGCCGCAGCGCCCGAGCCCGTACAGGCCTCCGCTGCCCGAGCCCGTACGCCCCGCCGCCGCGCGGAACTCGGCCTGCCGGACCCGCCCCCGGCCTCGCGCCGCCGAGCCCGACCCCGTACAGACGCCCCGGCGTCTCGCGTCCGCGCCGCCGTCAGGCGCTCAGCCGGCCGAGCGCACGCTTGGCCCCGGTCCCGGCCCGCGTCGCGCCGCCCCGTACGCGTGCCGTCGCCAAGCCCGCCGACGCGAGCACCAGCAGGGCGCCGCCCGCGGTGAGCAGCCAGACCGGGATGCCGCCGGCGACCGTCCACAGGCGGTCGTGCCAGACGATCACGCGGTACGGGGTGTCGGCGGCGGTCCGGACGAGTTCGTGGTCGCCGTCGATGCGGGCGGGCTCGGGGAAGTACTGGTCGACGGCGGTGAGGAACACCGGGCCGGGGCCGGCCAGGCGGGCGAGTTCGCCCTCCCGCTTCGGCGTGACGGAGCCCGCGAAGAGGACCTCGGGCCGGGCGCCGCCGATGGCGCCGCGCGGCTCCATGCGGTGGCCGGCGACCACGTACAGGCCCAGCGACTGCGGGGTCTTCGCGAGCCGGGAGAGCCGCATCGGGTAGACGGGCCGGTCGTTGGGGAAGCGGATCCGGATCGGGTCGAGGGCGCCGTACAGCTTCTCGCCGGCCTTCTCGGGGGCGAGGCGCACGGCCACGTACTCCCACTTCCGCTCCACGTACGGCCGGAGTTCGCCGGAGAGCCGGTCGGAGAGCTCGAAGCCGTTGCGGTGCAGCCAGTCGCCGAGCGCGGTCGGGTCGGTGGCGGTGAGCCGGGCGACGTCGAAGGGGCCGAGCCGCTCGCGGCCGACGACGCCGACGCCCGGGCCGCGCGCGCCGGGCGGGGCGGCGCCGGCCATGCCGTCGCCGCCGGAGAAGGGCCAGTCGGAGCCGCGCGGCCAGAAGTAGTCGCGGTCGCGGTGCTCGGGCGCGGTGAGCCCTTCGAGTTCGCCGAAGAGGTCCGGGTCGCCGAGGCTGACGTCGGCGCGGTGCGGTACGGGCATGATCCAGGCGGCCTGTTCGGCGTCGCCGTGCACGGTGAAGCGCATGACGATCTGTTCCACCCGCGCCCGCTCGTCCCAGCGCACGACCGAGGTCTCCCGGTCGACGCCGAGCTGCGCCATCCGGTTGGTGACCATGGCGCCGCAGCCGCAGGCGTACGCCGGCGCGACGAGCGAGCCGAGCTGGAGCGCGAGCAGCGCGACGAGCACGGCCAGGATGCGTGCCGTAAGAGTTCTCGTCGCCAGGATTCGTCGTGTGGTTGTCCCCCGCATGCCTGCTCGGACGCGCGAACGGACCTGCCGGTTCCGTTCGCCCGCTCCGTTCGCCCGCTCCGTTCGCCCGCTCCGTTCGCGCGCCCGCTCCGCCCGCCCGCTCCCTCCGCTCCGCCCGCCCGCTCCGTCCGCCCGGGACCGCCTACCCCACCCTGACCTTGAGCTCCTTGATCCCGTTGAGCCAGGCCGCCCGCAGCCGGCGCGGATCGCCCGCCAGGGTCAGGTCGGGCAGCTCGTCGGCGAGCGCCTCGAAGATCAGCTCGATCTCCTTGACGGCGAGGGACTTGCCGAGGCAGAAGTGCGGTCCGCCGCCGCCGAAGCCGAGGTGCGGGTTCGGGTCCCGGGTGATGTCGAAGCTCTCGGGGTTCTCGAAGACCTCGGGGTCGTTGTTGGCGGAGGAGTAGAAGAGGCCGACGCGGTCGCCGCGGCGGATCTTCTGGCCGCCGATTTCGGTGTCCTGGGTGGCGGTGCGCTGGAAGGAGACGACCGGGGTGGCCCAGCGCACGATCTCCTCGGCGGCGGTGGCCGGCCGCTCCCGCTTGTAGAGCTCCCACTGCTCGGGGTGGGTGAGGAAGGCGTGCATGCCGTGGCTGATGGCGTTGCGGGTGGTCTCGTTGCCGGCGACGGCGAGCAGCAGCACGAAGAAGCCGAACTCGTCGGAGGAGAGGTTGCCCTGGCCCTCGGCGGCGACGAGCTGCGACACGATGTCCTTGGCCGGGCACTCCTTGCGGGCGGCGGCGAGGTTCATGGAGTAGCCGATGAGCTCCATGGCCGCCTCGGCGCCGATCTCCTCGGTGATGGCGTACTCGGGGTCGTCGTACGCGACCATCTTGTTCGACCAGTCGAAGATCCGGGCCCGGTCCTCCTGCGGTACGCCGATGAGTTCGGCGATCGCCTGGAGCGGCAGCTCGACGGCGACGCGGGTGACGAAGTCGAAGGTGCCGTCCGCGTAGCCGGCCGTCGCCTTCGCCTCGGCGACGATGGCCCGGGCGCGGTCGCGCAGCGCGGTCTCCAGGCTGCGGATGGCGCGCGGGGTGAAGCCGCGCTGGACGATCTGGCGGACCCGGGTGTGCTCGGGCGGGTCCATGTTGAGCATGATCAGCTTCTGGACCTCGATCTGGTCCCGGGTGATGTGCTCGTTGAAGCGGATGACGGCGGTGTTCTCGTTCGAGGAGAACAACTCGGGGTGCGTGGAGACGTACTTGACGTCGGCGTGGCGGGTCACGGCCCAGTAGCCCTCGTCGGCGAAGCCGGTGACGCCCGGGGGCTGGGCGCACCACCAGACGGGGGCGGTCTGCCGCAGCCGCGCGAACTCCGGGTGGGGGACGCGGGCTTGGAGCAGATCGGGGTCGGTGGCGTCGAACCCTTCGGAGATCCCTTCGGAGATCGCTCCGGAGATCCCTTCGGGGATCCCTCCGGAGACCCCTTCGGAGGCCCCTGAGTCGAGGTGGGGGCAGCTCATCGGCAACACACTCCATATCTGATGGACCATCAGAAGTTGCCGGGAAAGGTAGTAACGAGTTCTACAAGTAGCAAGGCGCACGGCGGGAACTGTTGCGTCCCGGACCCTTGCGTACCGGCGGTAGCAGTCATAAGACTGCTACCGGAACTAGAACACGTACTAGTTCGGCACCAGTTCCACGTGACCCGTCGACCGGTGAGGGTGCCGGGACACCCGCCCGGGCGAGGAGAGGACGAGCTCATGGCCGCGGAACCCGTCATCGTCGAAGCCGTACGCACCCCCATCGGCAAGCGCGGAGGCGCGCTCGCCAACCTCCACCCCGCCTATCTCCTCGGCGAGACCTACCGTGAACTCCTCGGCCGCACCGGCATCCACGCCGACTGCGTCGAGCAGATCGTCGGCGGCACGGTCACCCACGCCGGCGAGCAGTCCATGAACCCCGCCCGCACCGCCTGGCTCGCCATGGGCCTGCCGTACGAGACCGCCGCCACCACCGTCGACTGCCAGTGCGGCTCCTCGCAGCAGGCCAGCCACATGGTGGCCAACATGGTCGCCGCCGGCGTCATCGACATCGGCATCTCGTGCGGCGTCGAGGCCATGTCGCGGGTCCCGCTCGGCTCCGGCTCCAAGCACGGGCCCGGCAAGCCCTTCCCGGACGAGTGGAACGTCGACCTGCCCAACCAGTTCGAGGCCGCCGAGCGCATCGCCCGCCGCCGCGGTCTCACCCGCGAGCGCGTCGACTCGCTCGGCCTGCTCTCCCAGGAACGCGCCGCCGTCGCCTGGTCCGAGGAACGCTTCAAGCGCGAGACCTTCGCCGTCCAGGTCCCGACCACCGAGGAGGAGCAGCACGCCGGGCAGGGCATGTGGCGGCTCGTCGACCGTGACGAGGGGCTGCGCGACACCACCATGGAGGGGCTCGCCCGGCTCAAGCCGGTCATGCCCACCGCCGTCCACACCGCCGGCAACGCCTCCCAGATCTCCGACGGCGCCGCCGCGATCATGTGGGCCTCCAAGCGCATGGCCCGCGCCCTGAAGCTGCGGCCGCGCGCCCGGATCGTCGCCCAGGCCCTGGTCGGCGCCGACCCGCACTACCACCTCGACGGACCCGTGGACGCGACCCGGGCGGTGCTCGGCAAGGCCGGGATGTCACTCAAGGACATCGACCTCGTCGAGATCAACGAGGCCTTCGCGTCGGTGGTGCTGAGCTGGGCGCAGGTCTTCGACCAGGACCTGGAGAAGGTGAACGTCAACGGCGGCGCCATCGCCCTCGGTCACCCCGTCGGCGCCACCGGGGCCCGTCTGATCACCACGGCCCTGCACGAACTGGAGCGCACGGACAAGGAGTTCGCGCTGATCACGATGTGCGCGGGCGGGGCGCTGGCGACCGGCACGATCATCCAGCGGTTGTAGCTGGACCGGTTGCAGCCGGATCAGTTGTAGCTGGATCCGGAACGGCGGGGCTCCCCGTCCACTTGTCCGCGTCGGCGTCGGCGTCGGCGGCGACGGCGGCGGCGACGGCGGCGTCGGCATCGGCTGCGAGCGCCGCCAGGTACTCGGCCGCCGGTACGCCCGGCCGGCTGAGTCCGGCGGCCTGGCCGGCCCACAGATTGACGTATTCCGGGCGGTCCTGCGCGGCCGCGGCCCGCCGGATCGGCTGCATCAGGGCGTTCTGCAGCGGATACGGCGGTACGTGTTCCTCGTGGGCGGTCATGTCCCGGACGAAGCGGTTCGGGATGCCGCGCGCCGTGCGGCCCGAGAAGACCCGGGTCAGCACCGTCGTACGGGCCTCCGGCGTGCCGAGGGCCCGGCGGTGGACCGGGCTCGCGCCGGACTCGCGGGTGGCGAGGAAACCGGTGCCGATCTGTACGGCGTCGGCGCCGAGCGCGAGGGCGGCGGCCACGCCCCGCCCGTCGGCGATGCCGCCCGCGGCGACGACCGGCACCGCGACCGCGTCCGCCACCTGCGGGACGAGTGAGAACGTACCGACCAGGGACTCCCGTACGGGCCGGAGGAAGGCGCCGCGGTGCCCGCCCGCGTCGCTGCCCGAGGCGACCACCACGTCCACGCCGGCCGCTTCGAGGGCGACGGCCTCCGCGACCGTGGTCGCCGTGCCGATCAGGACGATGCCCTGGCGCCGGGCCGCCGTGACCAAGCGGGCCGGGGGCAGCCCCATGACCAGGCTGACGACGGGCGGGGCGGCGGCGATCAGCGCGTCGAGCTGGGCGTCGAAATCGGGGTGCGCGGCCAGGACGGAGGCGAGCCCGGCGGTGCTGGGGGCGGTCACGCCGAGCTCGTCGTAGTAAGGGCGGATCCGGTCCAGGTGCCGGCCGAGGGCGGCGGGGTCGGTGTCCGGGCCGGGCTCGCCCTCCTGCGGCACCCACAGGTTGACGGCGAAGGGCCGGTCCGTCGCCGCCTTCAGCCGGGCCACCAGGGCGGTGATCCCGTCCGGGGCGAGGACATGGGCCCCGTACGAGCCGAGGCCGCCGCCCTCCGAGACGGCGACGGTCAGTTCGACTGAGGACAGGCCCCCGCCGAACGGTCCTTGGACGATGGGGAGTTCGAGGGAGAGGAGCTCTCCCAGACGGCCCGGCCGCATACAGCCTCCTCGGTCCCGGCGGGCGCGGTGCCCGCCTGTGTGGAGGACAGTAGGAGGGTATAGACGACCGGTCAACTAAAAGCCGGGACGGCGCGTCCCGTCACGCCTATAGTCACCGTCATGGGACGCACCAGCACGGCACGTGAACGACTCCTCGACGCCACCGGCGAGCTCATGCGCGGCCGCGGTTACGCGAGCCTCGGCGTCGCCGAGATCTGTGCCAGGGCGGACGTGAAGAAGGGCAGCTTCTACTACTTCTTCGCCTCCAAGCAGGCCCTGACCGTCGAGGTCGCGAGCGCCTACTGGGCCGCCGAGCGCGCCTGCTGGACCGCTGCCCTGACCGCGCCGGGCCCCGCCCTCGACCGGCTGCGGGCCCTGCTCACCGGCCCGGCGGAGACCCAGCGGCGGCTCAAGGAGACCGGGGGCACGGTCGACGGCTGCCTGCTCGGCAACCTCGCCCTGGAGCTGAGCACCCAGGAGCCGGACGTCCGGGCCCGGCTCGACGAGATCTTCGACGAGCAGATCGAGCTGATCGCCGGTGTGCTCGGGGAGGCGGCGGCCGAGGGGGCGATCCCGGCGGACCGGGCGGGCGCGGAGGTGGCCCGGGCGGTGGTGGCCCAGCTGGAAGGGCTCGTGCTGCTGGCCAAGCTGAAGAACGACCCGGCTGTCCTGGACGGGCTGTGGCCGCAGGTCCGGATGCTGCTGGGCGTCTGACCGACGGAGGGACGGATCGGCGGAGGGACGGATCGACGGACCGGACGGATCGACGGACCGGACGCATCGACGGATGGACGGACCGGACGCATCGACGGATGGACGGACCGGCGGATGGACGGCATGAGAAAACGCCGCAGGCCCCGGTTCCTCCGCTGGGGAGGACGGGGCCTTGCGACGTCTGGGTGCTACCGGGTCCGGCTTAGTACCAGCCGTGGGTCTGCCAGAAGGCCCAGGCGGCGTTCGGGGAGCCGTAGCGCTCGTTCATGTAGTTGAGACCCCACTTGATCTGGGTGGCGGGGTTCGTCTTCCAGTCGGCACCGGCCGAGGCCATCTTGGAGCCCGGCAGGGCCTGGACCAGGCCGTAGGCGCCGGAGGACGAGTTGGTGGCGGTGTGGTTCCAGCCGGACTCGTGCTCGACGATCTTGCTGAACGACGCGAACTGCGCCGGCGGGACGATCTGGCGGGCGATCTCCTGCTCCGTGGCGGCCGAGGCCGTACCCGTCGTGCCGAGCACCGCGCCGGACGCGCCGATGAGGACGGCGGCGGAAACGGCGAAGGTCTTCTTGCGGGAGTTGACACGAGTGGCGATCGAGCGGAACAAAACGTCTTACCTAACGTCGGGGGCAAAGGTCGCGCCGGGCGCTTTCGGCATGCCGGAACCAGGGCCCGGGAGTCCCGGGAACTGGGGGGAACCGGCCTGCCGTGATGCTCTCGAACGAGAAGTCCCGAGCACCGGCTGCCTGGCGACGTCCACCAGAGAAGCAGCCCGGCGAGGCCGTGGCAACGACCCCCAGTACGAGGCCGGTTCGGAGGACGGGGGTGCGGTACCGGGCCCGTGTGATATGTCCGGCCCATGACATCACCGCAGCTCATGGCGGTGTATGGGTGGATTTGGGTGGTCTCGCCCGGGTCTACTATTCCGGTTCGGACGTGACGTGGGTCCTATGAGGGGCCTCACCCTGGAGGGCCCTCCCGGGGGCCTCGAATGTGACCTGGGCCTCGAAGTTCGCCCGCCGCGTGGCCCGGCGCAGCGCCCTCAGGAGCGCGCCGCCGGCGGTGAGGGTCAGCACGACGGTGAGCAGCGCCCGGCCCAGGTCCCAGCCGAGCGAGGTGGCGGCCACGTACGCCGCAAACCGCACCAGGTTCTCCCGCACCGGATCCCCCGGCTGGAAGGAGATGCCCTGGCCCATGCCGCCGACCGTCACCCAGCCGTAGAGGTTGGTGACCGTGCCGTACGCGAACGCCGCCACGAAGCCGTACGCCGCCAGCACCAGCCGCTCGCCGCGCCCCCTCAGCCGGTCGGAGCCCGGCAGCAGACCCGCGCCCATCGCGAACCAGCCCATCGCCAGCATCTGCGTCGGCAGCCACGGCCCCACCCCGCCCGTGAGCAGCGCCGACGCGAACATCGTCACCGCGCCGAGCACGAAGCCGAAGCCCGGCCCGAGGACCCGGCCGCTCAGCACCATCAGGAAGAACATCGGCTCCAGGCCCGCCGTCCCCGCCCCGATCGGCCGCAGCGCCGCCCCCACGGCGGCCAGCACGCCCAGCATCGCCACCGCCTTCGCGTCCATCCCGCAGTCGGCGATCGTCGCCACGACGACGGCGATGAGCAGCGGCAGCATCAGCGCGAAGAACCACGGCGCGTCGGCGGCGTGGTCCGTCAGCGTGGACCCCGCGTCGGCGAAGAGGGGCCAGCCGACGGCGATCAGCCCGACGACGGAGACCAGGACGAGGGCGGCGATCGAACGGGGCCCCAGCCGGACGGGACGCGAGCTCATGCGCGCAGCGCCTCCTCCACCTGCTCCACCGTGAGCCACGGCTCCGGCGCCAGGATCTTCGCCACCTGCGGCGAGAACGCCGGCGAGGACACGACCACCTCGGCTGTCGGCCCGTCCGCCACCACCTCACCGCCCGCGACGACCACGACACGGTCCGCGAGATCCGCGGCGAGCTCCACGTCGTGCGTGGCGAGCACGATGGCGTGGCCGTCCGCCGCGAGGGCACGCAGACGCGTGACGAGACGCGCCTTCGCCGCGTAGTCCAGACCACGGGTCGGCTCGTCGAGCAGGAGCAGCGGCGGGCGTGCGGTCAGTACGACGGCGAGCGCGAGGGCGAGTCGCTGCCCCTCGGACAGGTCCCGCGGATGCGTTCCGTCCGCGACGCCCGGCAGCAGCTCGGACACCAGGGCCCGGCAGCTCCCGGGCGCGGCGCCCGCGTCCTGGTCGGCCGCGGCGCACTCGGCGGCGACGGTGTCCGCGTAGAGGAGGTCGCGCGGCTCCTGCGGCACGAGCCCCACGTGCCTGATCAGCGCCCGCGGGTCCGTGGCATGCGGGGTGAGCCCGGCGACCCGCACGGTCCCGCCCGTCGGCGCGATCATCCCGACGAGGGTCCCGAGCAGCGTCGACTTCCCGGCGCCGTTGCGGCCCATGAGGGCGACGGTCTCGCCGGCGCGGACCTGGAGGTCGACGCGGCGGAGGGCCTCGACGCGGCCGCGGCGGACGGCGAGCCGGGTGACGGAGAGGAGGGGGGTGGTGGGGTCGGGGAACGGGGCTGGGCTGGTGCGGCGCCGTGTGAACAAGGGGAAGCCGCCACCCCGCCCCTTCCCGGCTGTGACCTGTGCGGCTCCGCCACGTGAGGGGGCTCCGCCCCCGGACCCCCGCGCCTCAAGCGCCGGCAGGGCTGGATTCCGGCGGGCGGGCTGAGAGTCCAGCCCCGCCGCAGGCGCCGGCTCCCGCCCCGCCAGCCGCTCCCTCAGCGCCCCCGCGCGCCGCCTCGCGTCGCGCACCGTCAGCGGCAGCGGGTCCCAGCCCGCCGCCCGGCCCAGGGCCACCACCGGCGGACGCACCGGCGACACCGCCATGATCTCGGCCGGCGGGCCCAGCACGGCCTCCGGGAGGAGCAGAACCTGGTCCGCGTACTGGACCACTCGCTCCAGGCGGTGCTCCGCCATCAGCACCGTCGTGCCCAGGTCGTGCACGAGACGCTGCAGCACGGCCAGCACGTCCTCCGCCGCCGACGGGTCGAGCGCCGAGGTCGGCTCGTCGAGGACCAGCACCTTCGGGTGCGGGGTGAGGACGGAACCGATCGCGACCCGCTGCTGCTGTCCGCCGGAGAGGGTGGCGATCGGCCGGTCGCGGAGCTCGGCAAGCCCCAGCAGATCGAGCGTCTCCTCCACGCGCCGCCGCATCACCGCGGGCGGGAGCCCGAGCGACTCCATGCCGTACGCGAGCTCGTCCTCGACGGTGTCCGTGACGAAGTGGGCGAGCGGGTCCTGCCCGACCGTGCCCACGACGTCGGCCAGCTCGCGCGGCGGATGCGTCCGGGTGTCCCGGCCGTCGACCGTGACGCGGCCCCGCAGGGTGCCGCCAGTGAAGTGGGGGACGAGACCGGAGACGGCGCCGAGCAGGGTGGACTTGCCGACGCCGGACGGGCCGACGAGGAGGACCAGCTCGCCCTCGGGCACCACGAGGTCCACGTCCCTCAGCGTGGGCGCGGCCTCGCCGTCGTACGTCACCGAGACGTCCTCGAAACGGATCACCGGTTCGCCTCCTTCGGATCCTTCGGCACCGGGGCCACGAACGCGGGCAGCAGACCGAGCAGTACGGACACCGCCGGCCACAGCGGCAGCTGGGGGGCTTCCAGGGGTACGACCCCGGGATGCAGGGCCTCCGGCGCCACCGACCCCGCCCGGATCATCGCCACCGCCACGGCGACGCCCGACCCGGCGACGAGCCAGGCCCGCGCGCCCCACCGGTCCGGGCGGTAGCGGGTACGGGCGGCGCGGCGGCCGCCGAGTCGCAGGCCCGCGAAGGCGGCGAGGAGGCCGGCGGCGAGGAGCGGCAGCCCGTAGCCCGCGCCTTCGGCGGCGAGCAGCCCGTACGAACCGGCGCACACGCCGAGCAGCCCGCCGATGGTGAGGATGTTGGTGGTGCGCCGGACGGCGGGCGGGACCTGGGCCGTACGGCCGTAGCCGCGCGCGTCCATGGAGGCGGCGACGGCCACCGACCGTTCCAGGGCGCCTTCGAGCACGGGCAGCCCGATCTGGAGGAGCGCCCGGACACCGCCCGTGGGGCGGCCGCGCAGCCGGCGCGCGGTGCGCAGGCGCAGCACGTCGGCGACGAGGTTCGGGGCGAACGTCATGGCGACCACGACGGCGACGCCGGCCTCGTACAGCGCGCCCGGCAGCGACTTGAGCAGCCGCGCCGGGTTGGCGAGAGCGTTCGCCGCGCCCACGCAGATGAGCAGGGCGGCCAGCTTCAGGCCGTCGTACAGGGCGAAGACGACCTGCTCGGCGGTGACCCGGCCGCCGATCCGCACGCCCTGCGCCCAGTCGGGCAGCGGCAGTTCGGGCAGCGTGAAGAGAAGCCGCGAGCCCGGGATCGGCGAGCCGAGGACGAGCGAGAACGCGACGCGCAGGGCGACGACGAACAGGCCGAGCTTGACGAAGGCGCCGTACGAGCGGGCCCAGGGCGCGTCCGTACGGCGGGCCGCCACGACATAACCGGCGACGCCGACGACCAGGCCGAGCAGGAGCGGGTTGGTGGTGCGGGAGGCGGCCACGGCGAGGCCGAGCGCCCAGAGCCACCAGGCGCCGGGGTGCAGGGCGTTGGAACGGTTCGCCTCGGGGGCGCGCAGCGGCGTCATCCGCGACGGCGGCGGGCCTGCCAGACACCGGCGGCGCCGAGCAGGAGCACGGCCGCCCCGCCCGCGACGAGCCCGAGCGACGGACCACCGGAGCCCTTCGTGGCGGCGGGCTTCGGGGACGCCTCCGTGGACTCCGCCGACACCTGCTCGCCGCACCCCTTCGCCGGATAGCCCGCGATCCCGCACAGCAGCGCGTTCGTGTCGTACCGCAGCGGCTTCGCGACCTCCGCCAGCGCCTCCGCCGCCGTGGCGTCCTCGCGGACCCGCGGGCAGCCGGTCCGCAGGCCGGGCTCGGGCGGGGTCTCGCCGGCCGCGGCGTCCTCGGGGCGGCCGAAGTCGATGACGACGGCGACCCGCTTGGTGCCCGCCTGCTCCGGCACGCCCGCGCACAGTCGCGCGAAGTCGGGCCGGGCGGAGGGGCGCGCGGCGTCGTTCGAGTCCTGGCTGACGGCGAAGCGGAAGCCGACGACGTCGCCGTCGGCGGGCCGGGCGCTCGCGGGGCCCAGGGTGGCGTAGGCCCACGTACCGCCCTTGCCGCCGCCGTCCCAGAAGGACCAGTAGCGGTAGCCGACGGCCTGGGCGGGCGCGGCCGCCGCGACGGACATCAGCAGGGCGGCCGCGCCCACCGCGAGCTGCGGCCTCACTTCTTGCGGCCGCTCAGGAGGAAGCCGATGCCGACGCCGACGACCATGCCGATGCCGATGATCCACCACACGTCGAAACCGCCCTCGTCCTCGTCCGCGCCGGCCGACGCCTCCGAGTTGTCGGGGGCCTTCGGGGCCGGGCCGGTGGCGTTGAGCTGCTCCAGCAGGTCGACGGTGCCGAAGCTGCGCGGGTCGGTGTCCATGGCGTGCGCGGCGAAGACCAGCTGGGCGTACGCGGCGGGGCCGCCGGTCTTCGCCCAGGGCGCGGAGTTCTTCTCCAGCCAGGCGAGGGCGCCGGTGGCCTCCTTCTTCGCCCCGGCGGCGGCGAGCGCGACGACGGCGTCGGCGGTGTTGCCGTAGTCGGGCAGCTCGGCGCTCTCGGCGGCGCCGGGCAGCGGCGGGGTGGAGAGGTGGGGCGCCTTGGCGAGCTGGGCGGCGAGCCAGGCGGCGCCGTTGCGGGCGGCCTGGTCGGGCGCCGGCTTGGCCGCGTCCGTGCAGACCGGCCGCTGCTCGGGGTCGGCGCCGCGCGCGGTGATGCCCTTGCCGAGGCCGGCGAGGGTGGCGGCGGCGGTCGCGTCGGCGTTGGCGAGGAGCTTGCCGGTCTTGTCGGGCTGGTACGCGAAGGCTCCCGCGCCGCTGTCCTTCGCGGCCGCGCCCGCGCAGGGCAGGGCGAAGGTGAGGAGGGCGTCGTACGGGTTCCTGCCGGCGGCGGACCGCACGTCGGCGGGCCGGACGCCGGCCGAGGCGAGGGAGCCGATGACGACGGAGGTGGAGTTGGCGTCGCTGGCGCCGCCGGGGTTGTAGCTCCAGCCGCCGTCCTTGTTCTGCACGCTCTTCAGCCAGGCGGCGCCGTCCTTCGCGGCCTGCGCGGTCTTCTCCGGGGCGCCGGACTGGCGGGCCACGGCGCCGAGGGCCTGGACGGCGACGGCGGTGGCGTTGGTGTCGAGCATCGTCTTCGCGTCGCACGGCTTGGCCGGCTCGGCGCGGTACGAGGCGAAGGCGCCGTTGGCGCACTGCTGGCCGAGCAGCCAGTTCACCGCCTGGTCGGCGGGCTGGATGCCGGAGGTGCGCTGGGCGAGGAAGGCGAGCGACTGGCGCCAGACGCCGTCGTAAGTGGGGTCGCCCGTGCCGTAAAGACCGGCGGGGATCTTCACGGGGACGGGGGAGGGGGCGGGCGCGGCGGCGGCCGTTCCGGCGGCGGTGGTGCTGAGCACGGCACCGGCCGCGAGTGCGGCGGCGGCGCGGCGAACGCTGATCATGGGTCCCTCTCCTGCGGGCACCGGACACCGGCACCCGGGGAGCCGGCCTCCGGCGCCGTATTCCTCGACGGTGCCGGCGCTCACGTCCCGTACCGGGCATTCCGACGCCACCGGTGACGGTGGCTCACGGCATGGGGCATCCCCGGCCCGCGCGGAGCGCCGGGCGAGGGGAGGGGACAGTGCCGGTTTCCCACCGGCTTCCCCAGTACGGGCATGACGACGGCCGCCCACTTTACCGGCCGGGCCCCAGGCGCCCCCCGGCGCCGTAGGTCACACCGCGCCCGTGACGCCGCGCCCGTCACTCCGCGCCCGTGACTCCGCGCCGTGACTCCGCTCCCGTGACTCCGCTCCCGTGACGCCGCGCCGTGACGCCGCGCCCGTCACACCGCCACGTACCGCACCGGCTCCGTCCCTGCCACCGCCTCCGCGCGGCCCAGCTTCACCAGGCGCCGCACATGGGCCTCGGCCTCGCTGACGGCGATGTTGCGGGAGCCGTGCGGGATGCGGTCCCAGGGGCGGTTCCACTCCATGCGCTCGGCGAGCTGCCAGGGGGTGAGCGGGGTGGCGAGGAGGGCGAGCAGGTCCGCGAGCCGGGCCTCGTGGTGGGTGAGGAGTTCGCGGACGCGGCCGGCGGCGTCGGGGAAGGCGTGCTGGTGGGCGGGGAGCACCTCGGCGACGCCGAGGCGGCCGATGCGTTCGAGGGAGTCGAGGTAGTCGCCGAGGGGGTCGGTGTCTGTCGCGTCGTCGGGGTCCTCGTAGAGACCGATGTGCGGGCTGATCCCGGGCAGCAGGTGGTCGCCGGAGAAGAGCCGGCCGTGGCCGGGCAGGCCGGCCGGGTGGGCCTCCTCCAGATGGAGGCAGACGTGGCCCGGGGTGTGGCCGGGGGTCCAGACGGCGCGCAGCCGGCGGCCGGCCAGGTCGAGGAGTTCGCCGGGCACGATCTCGCGGTCGGGCAGGGCGGAGCGCAGGCCGGGCAGCGTGCGCGTCCGGCCGTCGCGGCGGGCGGCGCGGGCGGCGAGCAGCGGGGCGGTGTGCTCCTCGGGGGCGCCGACGGCTTCGAGCTTGCGGGCGAGGTAGTCGAGCCAGGTGCCGGGCTCGGCCTCGCGGGTGCGGCGGACGACGGCGATGTCGGCGGCGTGCATGGCGATCCAGGCGCCGGATTCCTCCCGGACCCGGCCGGACAGGCCGTGGTGGTCGGGGTGGTGGTGGGTGACGACCACGCCGTGGACGTCCCGTACGCCGATGCCCAGGGCGCCGAGCCCACCCGTGAGCTCGGCCCATGACCGGGGGTCGTCCCAGCCGGTGTCGACGAGGACGGGCCCGCGGTCGGTGTCGACGACGTGGACGAGGGTGTGGCCGAGCGGGTTGTCCGGGATGGGGACCCGCAGGGACCAGACGCCGCCGCCGTGGTCCGTCACCGTCTCGGTCACCTGCGCCATGAGCGTCCTCATCTCTGCGTACCGGTACGGCCGTTGACCACTATAACGAGAACTGATGGATCGTCAGGCGAGCCTGGGTCCAGGAGGCCTTCCGGCCGTTTCGGCCGTGGTCGCCCGCGCCGTGGTCTGGCGCCCTGGAACTGGAACTGGTATCAGTTCTGACACACCGTCAGAAGAGGCGTGGGTTCCGGGAGGCAGTCGGCCATGACCGAGCTTGTGGAGCACGGAAAACTGTTCATCGGCGGCGAGTTGACCGATCCCCTCGGAGGCGGGGTCATCGAGGTGGTCTCCCCGCACACCGAGAAGGTCATCGGCCGGGTCCCGCACGCCTCCGAGGCCGACGTCGACCGGGCCGTCGCCGCCGCGCGCCGGGCCTTCGACGAGGGGCCCTGGCCGCGGACGACGCTGGAGGAGCGGATCGAGGTCGTCGGCCGGATCAAGGACGCGATCGCCGTACGGCACGAGGAGATAGCGCGCTCGATCAGCGCGCAGAACGGCTCCCCGTACTCCTGGTCCGTCCTCGCCCAGGCGCTCGGCGCGATGATGGTGTGGGACGCGGCGATCACGGTCGCGCGGCAGTACGCGTACGAGGAGCGGCGTCCCGGTGTCCTCGGGCCGCTGCTCGTGCGGCGCGAGCCGGTCGGGGTGGTCGCGGCGGTCGTGCCGTGGAACGTGCCGCAGTTCACCGCCGCCGCCAAGCTCGGACCCGCGCTGCTCGCGGGGTGCACGGTGATCCTCAAGCCGTCGCCGGAGTCACCGCTCGACTCGTACATCCTCGGCGAGATCGCGGCGGAGGCCGGGCTGCCGGAGGGGGTGCTCAGCATCCTTCCCGCGGACCGGGAGGTCAGCGAGTACCTGGTCGGGCACCCGGGCGTCGACAAGGTCTCCTTCACCGGCTCGGTCGCGGCCGGCAAACGCGTGATGGAGGTCGCCTCCCGCAACCTCACCCGGGTCACCCTCGAACTCGGCGGCAAGTCCGCGGCCGTCGTCCTGCCGGACGCCGACCTGGCCGCGGCCGTCGCCGGGATCGTCCCGGCCGCGTGGATGAACAACGGCCAGGCGTGCGTCGCCCAGACCCGGATCCTGGTCCCGCGCTCCCGCTACGAGGAGACCGCGGAGGCGTTCGCGGCGGCGGCCGGCGCGCTCGTGGTCGGCGACCCGCTCGACCCGGCCACCCAGGTCGGCCCGCTCGTCGCCCGCCGCCAGCAGCAGCGCTCCCTCGACTACATCGGCATCGGCCAGGCCGAGGGCGCCAAGGTGCTCACCGGCGGCGGCCGCCCGGCCGGCCTGGACCGCGGCTGGTACGTCGAGCCGACCCTCTTCGGCGGCGTCGACAACTCCATGCGGATCGCCCGCGAGGAGATCTTCGGCCCGGTCATCTGCCTCCTCCCGTACGGGGACGAGGCCGACGCGCTGCGCATCGCGAACGACTCCGACTACGGCCTCTCCGGCAGCGTCTGGACCGCCGACGTCGAACACGGCGTCGACTTCGCCCGCAAGGTCCGCACCGGCACCTTCAACGTCAACACCTTCAGCCTCGACATGCTCGGCCCCTTCGGCGGCTACAAGAACTCCGGCCTGGGCCGCGAGTTCGGCCCCGAGGGCCTCTCCGAGTACCTGGAACACAAGATGATCCACCTCCCGGCCGGCTACGAGGGCCCGGGGAGTGCTGCCTGATGGGCGACCGCTGGCACGTGGAGGTCGACCGCACCGTCTGCATCGGCTCCGGCATGTGCCTCAACCACGCCCCCGACGCCTTCCGCCTCGACAGCGCCCGCCAGTCCCACCCCCGTGACCCGGACCCCGACGCGAACGAGAAGGTCCTGGCGGCGGCGGAGGGCTGCCCGGTGGAAGCGATCACGATCACCCTGGCGGACGGCGGGGAGCAGATCTTCCCGCCCGAGGACTAGGGCCGGAGCAGGCCGGAGGACCGGTTTCCGTATGCAAAACTACTCCCTTGGTCACGGGGGCAAGGGGCCTTCGTGCGCACGTATTTGGGAGAGTTGTGCGCAAGGCGAGGATGGTGGCCGCGGCCGCCGGTGTGGTGCTGCTGGTCGCGGGCTGCGGGAGCAACGGCGGTTCGGACAAGGGTGGTTCGAGCGGTGGCAACACCTCTGTCACGTCCGGCGGTTCGACCGGCGGTTCGACCGGCGGGTCGGGTGGCGGCGAGGAGCTGACCGCCGAGGCCGTGAAGAAGGAGATCGATACCGCGGCCACCGGCGCCGGCTTCACCCAGGACGCCTCCGGCGACAAGGTGCCGGCCGGCACGGAGCAGTGCATGGTCATGTGGACCGCCGACTCCGCGAAGGCCGCCGACCAGAAGAAGTCCTACAAGGAGACCGTCACGGCCCTCGGCCAGGCCGGCTGGAACATCGACAAGAACTTCGAGCAGAGCGGCTCGACCATCAAGAGCCTCAGCAAGGGCACCTGGCTGCTCAAGGCCAGCGACCACAGCATGGGCATGCTCAAGATGGACATGTTCATCGCCACCGACGCCAAGCCCGAGTGCGAGGCCGCGCTCAAGGCCGCCGGCCCGCAGAAGACCCCCTGACGCAGCGCGGCAGGACGTCAGCCGCGCCCGCGCCCGTCGGGGCGCGCGGGCGCGGCCCCCGGCGCCGTCAGGTCGATCAGCCGGCACACCGTCTCGATGTCGATCTTCACCTGTGCGATCGACGCCCGCCCCGACAGCCACGTGATCAGCGCCGAGTGCCACGTGTGCTCGATCACCCGCACCGCCGACAGCTGTTCCGGCGTCGGATGCTCCGCCCCCATCGCGTCCAGGATGATCGCGGTCGTCAGCCGTGACACCGTGTCCACCTCGGGGCTCACGCTCCGGTCCGCGAAGGTCAGCGCCCGCACCATCGCGTCCGCGAGCTGCGGCTCGCGCTGCAGCGCCCGGAAGGCCCGCATCAGCGTCTCCGCCACCCGCTCCGCCGGGTCCGCACCCGCCGGCGGCCGCTTCCGCAGCATGGTGTGCATGTGCTGGAGCTGGTCCTGCATGGTCGCGACCAGCAGATGGATCTTCGACGGGAAGTAGCGGTAGAGCGTGCCGAGCGCGACCCCGGCCGCCTCCGCGACCTCGCGCATCTGGACGGCGTCGAAACCGCCCCGCCCGGCGAGCTGCGCACTGGCGTGCAGGATGCGCCGCCGACGGGCCTCCTGGCGCTCTGTCAGGGGCGGTGACGCAGGTCTGGCTTCCGCGGTCATGGGTCCCGTTCCGTGCGGTGTCCGTGCGTTGTCGGTGCGTTTGACGGTGCTTTGTCGGTGGTTGTCCGTGCGTTGTCCGTGCGTGGAGGGGCGACAGTATGGCGGGTCGGCGGCCGTGGTGCGAATCACCTGACGCGCCTCTTACGGCTGAGCTACCTGCCGGTAGATTCAGTGCTCGTCGCAGGATCGATCTGTAACTTGTTCTAGGTTAGCGCGGGCGGTTACGCTCCCGCGAAACGCACGCTCGAAGGGGGTCCCAGTTGACCGCGGAGGCCATAGAGGCGAGCCCCCGGCAGGGCGGCGCCACCGCGGACGGTGACCGTGACCGTCCGCTGCGGATCGCTCTCCTCACGTACAAGGGGAATCCGTTCTGCGGCGGCCAGGGCGTCTACGTCCGCCACCTCTCCCGGGAGCTCGCCCGGCTCGGCCACACCGTCGAGGTCGTCGGCTCCCAGCCGTACCCCACCCTCGACGAGGGCGTCCCGCTCACCGAGATCGCCAGCCTCGACCTCTACCGCCAGCCCGACCCCTTCCGCACGCCCGCGCGCGAGGAGTACCGGGACTGGATCGACGCCCTCGAGGTAGGCACCATGTGGACCGGCGGCTTCCCCGAGCCGCTCACCTTCTCGCTCCGGGCCCGGCGCATGCTCGCCGCCCGCCGCGGCGACTTCGACGTGATCCACGACAACCAGACGCTCGGTTACGGGCTCCTCGGCGGCCCGCGCGCCCTCGGCGCCCCGCTCGTCACCACGATCCACCACCCCATCACCGTCGACCGGCAGCTCGAACTCGACGCCGCCGCCGACTGGAAGCGCCGCGCCTCCGTCCGCCGCTGGTACGCCTTCACCCGCATGCAGAAGCGGGTCGCCCGCCGGCTGCCCTCCGTCCTCACCGTCTCCGGCACCTCGCGCCAGGAGATCGTCGAGCACCTGGGCGTACGGGAGGACCGCATCCGGGTCGTCCACATCGGCGCCGACACCGAACTGTGGTCCCCGGACCCGTCCGTCGCCGAGGTCCCCGGCCGGATCGTCACCACCTCCAGCGCCGACGTCCCGCTCAAGGGCCTGGTCTTCCTGATCGAGGCGCTCGCCAAGCTCCGCACCGAGCAGCCCGACGCCCACCTCGTCGTCGTCGGCAAGCGCGCCGAGGACGGGCCGGTGGCCCAGGCCATCGAGCGGTACGGGCTCGACGGCGCCGTCCGCTTCGTCAAGGGCATCAGCGACGCCGAGCTCGTCGACCTCTACCGCTCCGCCCAGGTCGCCTGCGTGCCCTCGCTCTACGAGGGCTTCTCGCTGCCGGCCGCCGAGGGTATGGCCACCGGCACCCCGCTGGTCGCCACCACCGGCGGCGCGATCCCGGAGGTCGCCGGACCCGACGGCGAGACCTGCCTCGCCGTGCCGACCGGCGACGCGGGCGCGCTGGCCGCGGCGCTCGGGCGGGTGCTCGGCGACGCGGAGCTGCGGGCGCGGCTGGGCCGGGCCGGCCGGGAGCGGGTGCTGGCCAACTTCACCTGGGCGCGCGCCGCCCAGGGCACCGCCGAGCTGTACCGCGAGGCCCTCGCCCGGCAGGGCGCCGGGGCCCGCCGGTGATGTTCGAGCTTCGCGTGCCGGGTGCGGCCAGGTGGGTGGGTCGTGCCCACCCGTTCCTCCCCCTGGGGCTCCGTCCTGGGGGGACCCCCATGGCGGAACGTATGCCCACAACCTGACCTCAACCCCCCGAAAGGCAGACCCCCGTGCTGACCGTCGACTTCACCCGCTTCCCGCTCGCCCCCGGCGACCGCGTGCTCGACTTGGGCTGTGGCGGGGGCCGGCACGCCTTCGAGTGCTACCGGCGCGGCGCCCAGGTCGTCGCCCTCGACCAGAACGGCGAGGAGATCCGCGAGGTCGCCAAGTGGTTCGCGGCCATGAAGGAGGCCGGCGAGGCCCCGGCCGGCGCGAGCGCCACCGCGATGGAGGGCGACGCGCTCAACCTGCCCTTCCCCGACGAGTCCTTCGACGTCGTCATCATCTCCGAGGTGATGGAGCACATCCCGGACGACAAGGGCGTGCTCGCCGAGATGGTCCGGGTCCTCAAGCCCGGCGGCCGGATCGCCGTCACCGTCCCGCGCTACGGCCCGGAGAAGGTCTGCTGGGCGCTGTCCGACGAGTACCACGAGGTCGAGGGCGGCCACATCCGCATCTACAAGGCCGACGAGCTCCTCGCCAAGATGCGCGAGGCGGGCCTGCGGCCGTACGGCACCCACCACGCCCACGCCCTGCACGCGCCGTACTGGTGGCTCAAGTGCGCGTTCGGCGTGGACAACGACAAGGCGCTGCCGGTCCGCGCGTACCACAAGCTGCTCGTCTGGGACATCATGAAGAAGCCCGCCGTGACCCGGATCGCCGAGCAGCTGCTCAACCCCGTCGTCGGCAAGAGCTTCGTCGCCTACGCGACCAAGCCCCACCTGCCGAAGGCCGCCGCCGCGGATGCCGCACTGGACTCCGCTGCCGCCGATGCCGTGGACTCCGCCGATGCCGTGGACTCCGCCGACACCACGAAGGCCGACGCCAAGTGACCAGCCCCGAGCGGATCGCGGAGCACCTGGTGCTCCCCGGCGTCCTGACCGCCGAGCAGGCCGCCCGGACCGTGGCCGGCATCCTCGCCGCACAGCGCGAGGACGGCGCCATACCGTGGTTCCGCGGTCACCACCTCGACCCCTGGGACCACACCGAGGCCGCGATGGCCCTGGACACGGCCGGCAAGCACGAGGCGGCGCGGCGGGCGTACGAGTGGCTGGCCCGGCACCAGAACGGCGACGGCTCCTGGTACGCGGCCTACCAGGACGGCGACCCGGACGACGTCACCGACCACGGCCGGGAGTCCAACTTCGTCGCGTACATAGCCGTCGGCGTCTGGCACCACTACCTGTCGACGGGCGACGACGCCTTCCTCGACCGCATGTGGCCCGTCGTCTACGCGGCCGTCGAGTTCGTCCTCGGGCTGCAGCAGCCCGGCGGGCAGATCGGCTGGAAGCGCGAGGCGGACGGCACGCCGGTGAACGACGCGCTGCTGACCGGCAGTTCGTCGATCCACCAGGCGCTGCGCTGCGCGCTGGCCATCGCCGACGAGCGCGAGGAGCCGCAGCCCGACTGGGAGTTGGCGGCCGGCGCGCTCGGCCACGCGATACGCCGTCACCCGGAGCGCTTCCTCGACAAGTCCCGCTACTCGATGGACTGGTACTACCCGGTCCTCGGCGGCGCGGTGACCGGCACGGAGGCGAAGGCGCGGATCGAGGAGAAGTGGGACGACTTCGTCGTGCCCGGCCTGGGCGTGCGCTGCGTGCTGCCCAACCCCTGGGTCACCGGCGGCGAGAGCTGCGAACTCGCGCTCACGCTCTGGGCGATGGGGGAGTCGGACCGGGCCCTGGAGATCCTCCAGTCGATCCAGCACCTGCGGGCCGACAACGGCAACTACTGGACCGGTTACGTCTTCGAGGGCAACCGGGCCGTCTGGCCGGAGGAGCAGACCACCTGGACCGCGGGTTCGCTGCTGCTCGCGGTGTCGGCGCTCGGCGGCGAGGAGGCGACGGTGGCGGTCTTCGGCGGCGAGCGGTTGCCGCGGGGCCTGGAGCCCGACTGCTGTAAGTGACAGTTGTAGGTGCCTGATACACCTGTTTGATGCGCGAACTTTGTGCACGATGCACAAAACCGGTTGCTCAGCCGGTGGCGCGAAATCGCCCGCACGTGGCCCTAATATGTGCGTGTTCATGGCTGGCATGAACACGCATGACAGGAGTACCGGTCAAAGATGGACCGTGCGGGGTCGGTCAAGGACCTGGCAAGCGAACTGCTTGCCTTGAAGAAGGCGTCGGGATCGAGCTTCGCTCAGCTCAGCAAGAAGACGCACTACGCCAAATCGTCGTGGGAACGCTGGGTCAACGGCAAGCAGTTCCCGCCGCGGGACGCCGTCGAGAGCCTGGCCCGGCTCTGTGCGACGGACCCGGAGCCGCTGCTCGCGCTCTGGGACGAGGAGGAGGCGCGGCGTACCGCGCCCGAGCCGGAGGCCGGTTCCCAGTCGGACCCCGAGTCCGTACCGGAGTCGGAGTCGGATTCGGGGCCGGAGGGGCCGGAGTCGGAGTCGGAGTCGGGGTCGGGGTCGGGGTCGGGGCCGGAGGAGGGTCGGAATCCGGCCACGGGCCGCCGTCGCCGGACGTTGTGGGGCTCGCTCGGCCTCGCGGCGCTCCTGACGGCCGGCGCCGCCACGTACGCGGTCGTCGCCCTCACCGGCGACCCCGCGCCGCCGCCCAAGCCCAAGCCGGTCGTGAAGGTCGCGGGCCCGGCCACCGGCTGCAAGCTCACGGGCTGCGAGGGCAAGGACCCGAAGAAGATGAACTGCGGAGCCGACGCGGTCACCGTCCGCACCGGCTCCATCCCCAAGGACCTCGTGATCGAGCTGCGCTACAGCCGCGCCTGCCAGGCCGCCTGGGGCCGCATCACCTTCGCCGAGATCGGTGCCACCGTCGTCGTCAACAACTCCGACGGCGCCGCCCAGGCCGATGTCGTCCACTACGACCGGGACGTCTACACGCCGCTGATCGCGGCACCGGACGACGGCTCGGTCTGGGTCTGCTCGGCCCTGCCCAAGAAGGGCGACAAGGACAGCGCGCCCACCTGTACGGGCCGCTTCATCCCGAGCCAGGAGAAGAACTCCTGACCGGCTGAGTCGACCGGTTGAATGTGCGGGCCCCGGTGCACCCCTGTCGCACCGGGACCCGCCCATCTGTTGAGGCGAAAGCCCCCGCAAGATCAACAATGACATCCGCGGCCGGTTTTCGCATTGGAAAAAACCGCAGGGTCCGCGGAGAGGCCGCCCGGCGCCCCCGTCAGCCCGCTATCCAGGCGCTCGCCGTCTCCCGGCCCGCCAGGAACCGCCCCGGCGGCAACCCCGTCAGGGCCTTGAACTCCCGGCTCAGATGCGCCTGGTCGTAGAGCCCGCACTCCGCCGCCGTGTCCGCCGCCGGCCTGCCCGAGGTGAGCAGGCGGATCGCCCGGTTGAGGCGCAGGACGCGGGCGAGCCGCTTCGGGCTGATGCCGAGCTGCTCACGGAAGCGGCTCTCCAGGTGCCGCATGCTCCACCCCGTCTCGGACGCCACCTCGTGGATCGGGATGGCGCCGCCGGAGCGCTCCAGGACCCGCCACGCCTCCAGGACGGCCGGTGCGGGCCCGGGCGCCGCTTCCGCCTCCGCCGTCCAGCGCAGCAGCGTCGCGTCGAGCAGCGCGAACCGCTCCGGCCAGCCCGGCGTCTCCGCCAGGGCCTCGCCCAGGTGCCGGGCGCGGGCGCCGAGCACGTCGGCCGGGTCGGCGAGCGTGTCGGCGAGCTCGCCGAGCGGGCTGCCGAAGATCCGGTACGCCGCCCAGGGCGCGAGCGCGAGCTCCACGCCGTACGCCTCGCCCCCGTGCCCGAGGACCCGGGCCCGGGTGTGCAGCCCGGACACGAGCGACCGGTGCCGCCCCACGCTCGTACCCCCGCCGGAACCGGCTCCGAACCGGGCCCCGGACGCGGCCCCGGCACCGGCCCCGAACCCGGCCCCGGCACCGGCCACGAACCCCCCGCCGGAACCCTTGCCGGAGCCTCCGCCGGAACCCCCTCGGACCCGCAGCTCCCCGCCGAAGCCGATGAGCAGCGACACCCGCCCGCTCGGCACCACCAGACGCTCCTGCGGCACGCCCGCGGTCGTCCGGAACCCCCGGTACGTTCCGATGCCCGGCCGCAGCCGGGCGTCGGGCGCCCCGTAATACCACTGGCACCGGCCCCCACCGGTGCACACGCGGCTTCTGACCATCTATCCCTCGAACCTCTCGTTCCGCTCTCGGTGATCACTCTCCGAGGGGCCCGGCGGTGAGGGCCAGAGGTCTCGCCGTCCCAGGGACGTGGAGGGACGTCCCACGGCTCTGACCTGCGGGGATATCCATGGCTGCGGGTGCAGGAAGGGACGGCGGAACCCGTACGGACTCACTCCGCTGGCACACCCGGGGGGCTCCGGGCGAGGCTGACGCCATGCCCACCGTGCCCCGCTTCCCGCGTGTCCGCCGCGCCCTCGTCGCCGTCCTCCTGTCCGGCGCGCTGCTCTCGACCACGGCCGCCTGCGGCGGCGACAGCTCGCAGAACATGACGACGAGTGCCGACGTGCAGGGGACCGCGCCCGCGACCCCGACGGCGAGCGCGAGCTTCGAGAAGCAGAAGCTGGCCAAGACCCGCTTCGTGGCGAACGCGGGCCTCGCGGCGGGCGCCACGTACCAGTGGATCGTGAAGCCCTATCGGGCGGGCAAGTTCAAGAAGGGTGCCGACGGCCGCACCTTCGCCCTCGCCAAGGCGGGCCTCGCGGGCGCGTTCACCTACAACCGCCTCAAGGCCGCCGTGAACAACGCCAAGGGTGACCCGCTCCTGTCGAAGGCGGTCGCGCCGCTGAGCGCCGGCATCGAGTCGCTGAAGGGGCTCGGTACGAAGCTCCGCAAGGGCGACGCGACCGACGGCGACGTCGGTGCCTTCGAGGGCGTCATCAACAGCGTGAAGGACGCGGGGAAGAGCGCGGGCGCCGAGGTCGTCGACAAGGTGCCGAGCGCCTCCCAGCTCAGCGGCGGCTGACGCCCGTCACGAGTGCCCGCTACGAGTGCCCGCTACGAGCCTCCGCCACAGGTGCCCGCGACGAGTTGCCCGTCACGAGTGCCCGCCAAGGGCGCCCGCTACGAGGCGAGCTCGGCGAGCGCACGCAGCGTCGCCGGGTCCGGTGCCGTGACCAGCAGGTCCGTCACCGGGCCCTTCCGCCATTCCGCGAGCCGCTCCGCGATCCGTTCCCGCGGCCCCACGAGCGAGATCTCGTCCGCGAAGGCGTCCGGCACGGCGAGCACGGCCTCCTCGCGGCGCCCGGCCGCGAACAGTTCCTGGATGTGCCGGGCCTCCGCCTCGTATCCCATGCGCGCCATCAGGTCCGCGTGGAAGTTGCGGGCCGCGTGCCCCATGCCCCCGATGTAGAAGCCCAGCATCGCCTTGACGGGCAGCAGCCCCGCGGCGACGTCGTCGCAGAGCTGTGCCCGTACCAGCGGCGCGACCAGGAAGTCTTCGGGGAGCGCGGCCGGCAGGGCGTAGACCTCGGCCCAGCGGCTGGGCGACCAGTAGAGGGGCAGCCAGCCGTCGGCGATCCGGAGCGTCTGCGCGATGTTCTTGGGGCCCTCGGCACCGAGCAGCACGGGCAGGCCGGCGCGGAGCGGATGCGTGATGGGCTTGAGCGGCTTGCCGAGGCCGGTGCCGTCCGGTCCGGTGTACGGGTGCGGGTGGTAGCGCCCGTCGAGCGTGACGGGCCCCTCGCGGCGCAGTACCTGCCGCACCACGTCCACGTACTCCCGGGTCGCGGTGAGCGGCGAGCGCGGGAACGGGCGCCCGTACCAGCCCTCCACCACCTGCGGCCCCGAGAGCCCGAGCCCGAGCATCATCCGGCCGCCGGAGAGGTGGTCGAGCGTCAGCGCGTGCATCGCAGTCGCGGTCGGCGTCCGGGCGGCCATCTGCGCGACCGCCGTGCCCAGCCGGATCCGCGAGGTGTGCGCGGCGATCCAGGTGAGCGCGGTGAAGGCGTCGGATCCCCATGCCTCGGCCGTCCACACCGAGTGGTAGCCGAGCGCCTCGGCCTCGCGGGCGAGTTCGAGATGCGTGGGGGAGGGGCCGCGGCCCCAGTAGCCGAGGGCGAGTCCGAGTCGCATGCCGAGCAGCCTTTCTGACGATACGTCAGCCAAGTCGGCCGGGTCGGCACTGTACGGCAACGGCCCCCCGCCCGGAAGAGATCCGGGCGAGGGGCCGTTGCTCAGCGGACGTCAGCCGCGCTGGATGCCCGTCGTGTCCTGGAGCACACCGCGCCGGCCGTCCTGCGTCTGCGCCACCAGGGCCTGACCGCGCTGGTCGACCGCCAGGTACCAGGTGCCGGGCGCCAGCTCGGCGATCGGGGCGGTGCCGCCGTCCTCGCTGTAGAGCGGACGGGCCACCGGGACCGCGAACCAGAACGGCGCGAAGTCCGAAGCCGCCGGAGCCGGAGTGGCCGCCGGGCCCGCGGCCGGCGTCGGGGCCGGGGCCTGTGCGGCCTGCGGCTGGGCCTGCGCGGCCTGGGGCTGAGCGGACTGCGGCTGGGGCTGCGGCTGGGCGCCGAAGGGCTGGCCGCCGCCGAGCGACGGGTCCGGCTGCGCGCCGTACGGCTGCTGCGCGCCCGGGTAGCCGTAACCGCCCGGGACGCCCTGCTGGGCACCCGGCTGCACGCCGTACGGCTGCGGGGTCTGCGGCTTCGGCGCACCGACCAGCGGCGCTTGGAGCGCCGGGACCAGCGGGCCGGCCACGGCGGCGCCGGCGATGACGAGTGAGGCGATGAGGCCGAGGATCAGGCCGGCGCCGGCGTTGCCGGACTCGAAGACCCACATGAGCATGGACCACGCCGAGGCGACGGTGAAGGCCGCGCCGACCTGCCCGAGCTCCAGGCCGAGCACCTTGCGCGGCTGCGCCTGCGGCAGCGCGCGCGTGAGGATCACGAGCGCGGCACCGGCGATGCCGAGGAAGACGGCGCCCCAGCCGAGCGGCGAGATCTCCCACGAGTACGCGGAGTCGTACCCCTTGCACATGTCGTCCGGGCCGCTACAGCCGGAGATGCCCAGGAACGAGGCGATGAAAAGCAGCACCGCAGCACCGGCCAGCACGCCGTCGCCTCGGGTGAGGGAGCGGATATTCACGTAAGAGTCCTTCGTCGGGTCGTCTCGTCGGGGTGGCGCGAAGCACGGGGGCGGCCCCATCGTACGGAAGCGTACGGAGAGCATGGAGCGTACGGAGCGTACCGATCGAATCTATCGTTCGCCCGATCGTTCGCAGGCTCCGGCCCTGGGTCCTACCCCTTGAGATAGGCCGCGATGCCGTTCGCGATCCCCTGCGCCGCCTTCTGGCGCCACGCGGCGTCGGTGAACAGCGTGGCGTCCTTCGGATCACGCATATTGCCGCATTCGATGAACACCTTGGGAACGGTGGAGAGATTGAGGCCCCCGAGATCGTCGCGGACGTCCAACCCGGTGCCGGATCCGATGTAGTTGGCGGGCTTCGTCCCGGTCGCGCGGGCGAACTGCGCGACCAGCGCCTCGCCGAGGGTACGGGACGGGCCCACGATCTTCGCGGTGTCGGCGCTCCCGCCCCGCACCTTCGCGGGCAGGATCACATGGAATCCGCGGTTCCCGGCCGCCGAACCGTCCGCGTGGACGGACACGACGGCGTCGGCCTTCGCCTCGTTCCCGATCCGCGCGCGCTCGTCGATGCAGGGCCCGTACGGGCGGTCGGCGTCGTGGACGAGGACGACCCTGGCGCCCTGCTTCTTGAGGAGATCGCGAAGACGGTGTGAAACGTCGAGGGTGTAGGCGGCCTCGGTGTAACCGTTGTTCGTGGACGTGCCGGTGGTGTCGCACTCCTTGCGGTTCGTGCCGATATCCACCTTCTTGTTGATTTCTGCGGAATGCCGGAAATTGCCGGGGTTGTGCCCGGGGTCGATCACGATCGTCCGCCCGGCGAGAGGCGCGGCGGGCGCCGCGGGCGCAGCAGCGGGCGTACGACTGGGTGCGGCCGTGGCCTTGGCGTCGACGTCGACGGTACGAGCCGGCCGCGGCGCCGCGGACTCGGCGGCGCCGCCGCAGGCCGTCAGGGCGAGCGCCAGAGCGGACGGCAGGGCGAGCGCGAGAAGCTTCCGGTGGTGGTGGGGCACCCCGCGACGGTAACGGTTTCCGGCCGGGATTGCCTGCACCGGAACCGTGTGTGTAAAGGGATCGTGAAGGGTAAGTGCGGGGAACTGCCGCGACGAGCAGAGGGGGCACGGTGACGGGCGAAGAGCATCGCGACCACAGCGACGAGTCCGACGAGACCAACGCAACACCCAGACCTTGGGAGTACACGGGAGGGACGGCGACGCCGGGCGGTGCTTCGGGCGGGGCGCCGGAAGGGGCCTCGGGCGGCGCTTCGGGAGGTGCCTCGGGCAGTGCGACTGGCGGATCGCCGGAGGGAGCCCCGGTCGGGGCCCCGAGCGGAGCGCCGGAAGGGGCGCCGGGCGGGAGTCCGTTACCGCCGCCGCCTCCCGCGCACCCGCCCGTCTACGACGCGGTGCCGCCGGCCTTCCAGGGCCCGCCGCCCGCACCCGCACCGCCCGCGCCCGCGCCGCCGCCCGGTCCCGCGAACCCTGCCCAGGCAGTGGCCGTCGCCCTGCTCAACCTCTCGTGCCTGGGCCTCGGTTACGTCTTCCTCAAGCACTGGAAGTCCGCCGCCGTGTGCTGGGCCGCCACCGTCGCCCTGCTCGTCGTCGCGCTGCCCGCCGACCCCGACGGCGTCCCGCTCGGCGCGCTCGTCGCGTACGGGCTCTTCCTCCTTCTCGCCGCCGCCGACGGCGCCCGCCGCGGCCTGCGCGCGAACCCCGACACCCTGGCGCTCCCGGCCCCGCGCCGCGGCCTCGCGCTGCCGGCCGCGCTCGCGCTGCTGCTCGTCGTCCCCGGCGGCGGCACCTTCGCGTACGGCGCGGCGCGCGACGAGGCCATCGAGCAGTCGCTGCTCGACCGCCTGGCCGCCGCCGACACCCAGGTGAAGCAGGGCGAGGGCCAGTCCTTCCCGAGCGTCGAGACGACCTACCGCCAGGCCCTGGCCACGTACCAGGACATCGGCGCCCGGCACGCCGGCTCGCGCGCCGCGAAGCAGGTCCCCGACCGGCTCGTCACCTACTACAAGACGGTCTCCGCCCCGTACGACAAGCAGGACTACTGCAACGCCGTCGCCCCCCTCAAGCATCTGCGGGCCCTCCCCGAGACGGTGGACCGCAAGCTGCTCGGCAGCCTCGTCGGTAAGGCCGACGACCCGCTCGCCCAGTCGCTCTTCGAGTGCGGCACACGCACGATCGGCCTGGCCGGCCAGGAGAGCACCTCCGGCGACCAGCTCAACGAGCTGCTGAGCACCTTCCCGCAGTCGCCGTACGCGACGAAGGTCGAGCCGACCCTCCGCGAGGGCCTGCGCACCCGAGACAAGTCCCTCGCCGTCTCGCCCTGCGACGGCGTCGCCGAACTGCGCCGCTTCGACACCACCGTCGGCCTCCTCCCCAACACGACCTTCGCCGCGCTCGGCCAGGACGCCAAGCGGTCGATCCAGCGCGGCGACTTCGCGTGCGGGATCGACCACTTCAAGAAGAAGGAGTACGACGAGGCCGTCTCGGCGATGAACGACTACGTCAAGGCGTACCCCGGCAGCCCGCAGAACGCCCAGGCCCGCAACGTCGCCATCGCCGCCGAGATCGCCCAGGAGACCCCGGCCGCCGGCGACAAGGTCCCCTCCGGGGACACCGCCGACGGCTCGGGCCAGCCCATGGTCGTCAGCAACGACGGCCCGGGCGAGGTCGAACTCCTCTACACCGGCCCCGTCACCGGCCGCATCACCATTCCGGCCTGTGGCAGCTGCAAGACCTACCCGACCCTCCTCATCCCCAAGGGCGGCAGCCTGAAGCCCTGCTCCGGCTCGTCCTCGAAGTACCCGAAGCGGACGCTGACGCTGCCGCCGGGCAACTACCAGATGCTCCAGAAGCGCGCGGGCACGACCACGTCGCAGGAGGTGAAGAAGGGCAGCACGACGAAGATCGAGTCGGGCTACACGTACACGAACTGCCTGTACGTGACGTCGCTGTACTAGACGGGCCGGATACGCCGCTTGCGCACGGTGCGCCGGGCCGCCCCGGTGCGCCGGGCGTACTGGTCGGTAGTGGTCGGAACCGGCTGGTGCTAGTCGGTCTCCAGGTCGGCGAGGGTGGCCCGGAGCCACGCCAGCTCCGCTTCGGTGGTGGCCCGGGCCACGGTCAGCACGCCGCGCCGGAAGGGGTCGTCCAACTCCTCGGCGCGCAACGGCCGTTCGCCGTCGTAGAAGAAGCTCGCCGGCTCCTCCAGGAACTCCAGCCGGCGCCGCAGTACGCCGGCCTGCGCCACCGGGTCGTCCAGGTGGCGCAGGAACGTGAGCAGCGTGAACCAGCGGTTCTCGTCCGTGATGCCGGTGCCCTCCGCCTCGCCGAGCCGGCGGCGCAGCTCGCGCCTGCCCTCGGCGGTCAGGCTGAGGACGTGCCGGGGTGCGGCGGCGGGACCCTGCTGGGTCTCGCGCGCCAGCAGCCCGGCCTTCTCCAGGCGCTTGATCGCCGGATAGAGCGTGGACTCCCCGACCGGGCGCACGTGGCCGGTGAGGGCGGTGATGCGCTTGCGCAGCTCGTAGCCGTGCAAGGGGGCTTCGTAGAGGAATCCGAGGATCGACAGTTCCAGCATGGCCGCATTGTCTCGCACCGTCATGCACGCCGGTGTACATCGGTGGCGTAGTACTACGTCGTCGTTATATGGTCCTGCGCGTGGTCATCAGGTCGGTGGCCCGAGCCGGGGAAGCGGAAGCGGGGGAGTGGGCAGTGCGTGAGGCGCGATTCGACGCTCGGGGCAGCGTGATCCGGTGGACCGAGGCACCCGGGGAGGGGCCGGCGACGGTGTTCGTGCACGGTCTGGGCGCCGCCTCGACCGTCTACCACGCCCACATCGCGGCCCGCCCGGAGCTCGCGGGCCGGCGGGTCCTCTTCGTCGACCTGCCGGGGCACGGCATCAGCGACCGCCCCGCCGACTTCGGCTACACCCTGGAGGACCACGCGGACGCGCTGGCCGCTGCACTCGACGAAGCGGGGGTGAGCGGCGGAGTGATCGCGGGACACAGCATGGGCGGCGCGGTCGCCATCGTCCTCGCTCACCGCAGGCCCGACCTGGTGACGCGCCTCGTCGTCACCGAGGGGAATCTCGACGCGTTTCCCCCGCTCTCGGCGGGCAGCAGCGGCATCGCGTCGTACACGGAGGAGGAGTTCGTGCGGGGCGGCGGCTTCGCCCGGGTCCTTGAGCGCGTGGGCCCCACCTGGGCGGCGACCATGCGGCTCGCGGACCCGCTCGCCCTCCACCGCACGGCCGCGCATCTGCGGCGCGGCACCGAGCCGATGATGCGGGAGATGTTCCGCGAGGCCCGCGTCGAGCGCGTCTACCTCCAGGGCGAGTTGAGCGGCGAGCTGCCCGGCGCCGACGGCCTCAGGGCCGCCGGCGTGGGCGTGGTGACCGTTCCCGGCGCCGGCCACAACATCATGTTCGACAATCCCGCCGCCTTCGCGCGCGCGGTGGCGGGCACCGCGACGGGCACGGCGACGGGCGTGGCGGCAGGCCGGGGACGGGAGGCGCCGGCCGCCTAGGCGACCGGGCGGCGGCGCAGGACCCGGAGGGAGTCCGTGACCGAGATCTCCTCGAAGTCGCCGGACTCCAGGGCGCGGAGGTAGATGCGGTACGGGGCCTGGCCGCCGTCCTCCGGGTTCGGGAAGACGTCGTGGATGACGAGCAGGCCCCCGGGCGCGACCTTGGGGGCCCAGCCCTCGTAGTCGGCGGTGGCGTGTTCGTCGGTGTGGCCGCCGTCGATGAAGACGAAGCCGAGCTGCCCGCCCCACACGGCCGCGACCTGCGGGGACCGGCCGACGACCGCGATGACGTGGTCCTCCAGGCCGGCCTTGCGCAGGGTGCGGCGGAAGGTGGGCAGCGTGTCCATGACGCCGACCTCGGGGTCGACGACGCTCGCGTCGTGGTACTCCCAGCCCGGCTGCTGCTCCTCGCTGCCCCGGTGGTGGTCCACGGTGACGGCCACGGTCCCGGCCGCCCGCGCCACGTCGGCGAGGAGGATGGTCGAGCGCCCGCAGTACGTGCCGACCTCAAGGAGCGGGAGGCCGAGCGCGGCGGCCTCGGCGGCGGCCTCGTACAGCGCGAGCCCTTCCTTCACCGGCATGAAGCCCTTGGCGGCCTCGAAGGCGGCGAGGATCTCGGGGGTGGGCTCGGACATGCTGGCTCCTACTGGCGAGTACGGACGTACGGGCGCCCATGGTACGTACGGAGCGCACGGGGCGGCGGCTCGCGGCGGTTGCGGGGCGCTCCGGGCGGCCGGACGCTGGAAGGAGCAAGGCCGAGAGCGAGAGGAGGTCTGTCCTCATGGCTGAGAAGGTCTCGCTGAAGTTCGGTGAAGGCAGATCGTTCTGGTTCATGAACGGGCTGTACACGGTGAAGCTCTCCGGCGAGGAGTCCGGGGACGTGTGCAGCGTCATGGAGATGTGGCTGCGCGAGGGCTGGGGCCCGCCGCCGCACACGCACGACGTGGCCGAGTCCATCTACGTGCTGGAGGGCCGGCTGCGCATGCACCTCGCCGGCGAGGTGGTGGACGCCGGACCGGGTTCCTTCTTCCACATCCCCGTCGGGACCGACGAGCAGCCGGAGGTGGTGGAGGAGTGCAGGATCCTGGCCGTCTACACACCGGGCGGCTTCGACAAGTTCTTCGCCGAGGTGGGCGAGCCCGCCGAGTCGAACACCCTGCCCCCGCTGTCGGAGGAGCCGCCCGACTACGCGCGGATCGCCGAGATCGGCAAGCGCCACGGACTCGAACTGAAGCCGCCGGACTGAGGCGCCGAAGTTCTGTGGTGCGCAAGTTCCGCAGCACACATGGTTTCTGACCTTCCGTCAGATTGGAACGTGTTCTAGTCTGCGATGCCATGGGCATCGCCATCACGCATGAACAGCGGGAGCTCGCCCGATCCGTACGCGGCTGGCTCACCCGCGCCGTACCGCCCGAGGCGGTGCGCAAGCACCTCGACGTCCCCGACCTGGCTCTGGGCCGCCCCGCGTACTGGGACGGCGCGGCGGCGCAGGGCCTGCTCGGGATCCATCTGCCCGAGGAGTACGGGGGCGGGGGCGGCGACCTCGTCGACCTCGCCGTGGTCCTGGAGGAGGCGGGGCGCGCGCTGCTGCCCGGCCCGTACCTGCCGACCGTGCTCGCCGCCGAGCTGCTGCGGCGGGCCGGGCACGGGGAGTCGGCGGGCGCGCTGGCGGCCGGGGAGCGGATCGCGGCGGTGGCGTTCGGGGCCGGGACCCTCACGGTCGCCTCCTCCCTCGTCGACGACGGCCTGGTCCTCGACGGCCTGGCCCCGCCCGTCCTCGGCGCCGGCCACGCCGACCTGATCGTCCTGGCCGCGCGTTCGGCGTCGCACGGCGTCGTCTGGCTGGCGGTGGACGCCGACACCGTGGACGTACGCCCGGACGGCGACAGCGCCGACCCGACGCGGCCCACGGGGAAGGTCGCCGCCGACGGCGTCTTCGTCCCCGCCGACCGGCTGCTCGCGGGCGTCGACTCCGGCCTCGTACGGGATCTGGCCGCGGTGCTGTACGCGGCGGACGCGTGCGGAACGGCCGCGCGGGCGGTGGAGACAGCGGCGGAACACGCCCGAACCCGCGTCCAGTTCGGCCGCCCCATCGGTCAGTTCCAAGGCGTCAAGCACCTCTGCGCCGACATGCTCGTCCGCCTCGAACAGGCGCGGGCGCTGGTGTGGGACGCGGCGCGGGCGGCGCGCGAGGACGGCGGCGCGTCCGGGGTGACCGGCGGGGTGCCCGCAGGGCCCGGGGGGATGGCCGCCGGGGCGGCCGCCGCCGAGGTCCGCTCGTACACGGCCGCGCTCGCCGCCGCGACCGCCCTCGACGCCGCGTACGGCTGCGCCAAGGACTGCGTCCAGGTGCTCGGCGGCATCGGCTTCACGTGGGAGCACGACGCCCATGTCTACCTGCGGCGGGCGCTGGTCGCGCGCGAGCTCCTCGGCACGGGCGACGCGCACCGGCTGACGGCCGTACGGCACGCGGCGGCGGGGACGCGGCGCGAGCTGCGCGTCGAACTCCCGGAGGAGGCGCGGGCTTTCCGGCGCGAGGCGCGCGAAGCCCTCGCGGCAGCCGCCGGGTTGGACCCACGGGAAGCCCGGCGGGTTCTTGCCGGGACGGGTTACGCGGCGCCGCACCTGCCGAAGCCGTACGGCCTGGGCGCCGGCCCGGTCCAACAGCTGGCCGTGCAGCGCGAGATGGAGTCCCTGGGGATCCGTCTGTCGCCCCTCTCCATCGCCACGTGGGTGATCCCGTCTCTGATCGCGTACGGGACGGCCGAGCAGCAGGCCCGCCACCTCGGCCCGACCCTGCGCGGCGAGCAGCAGTGGTGCCAGCTCTTCTCCGAGCCGGAGGCGGGTTCGGACCTCGCCTCCCTGCGCACCCGGGCGGAGCGCGGCGCCGACGGCTCCTGGCGGGTGAACGGCCAGAAGGTGTGGACGAGCGCGGCCCAGTGGGCCGACTACGGCATCCTGCTCGCCCGTACCGACCCCGACGCGCCCAAGCACCGCGGCCTCACCTACTTCGTCGTCGACATGAGGAACACGCCCGGGATCACCATCCGCCCGCTGAAGGAGATCACCGGCGACTCCCTCTTCAACGAGGTCTTCCTCGACGACGTGCCGCTGCCGGCCGACGCCGTCGTCGGCGAGGTCGGGGGCGGCTGGCAGGTCGCCCGCAACACGCTCGGCAACGAGCGCGTGCACATGGCCGACCAGGTCGCCTTCGACTCGGGTCTGGAGTCCCTGATAGCGGCGTGCGATTCCGTCGACGGTTCCGTCCGGGTCCGGATCGGCGCCCTCGTCGCCGAGGCCCACGCCCTGGCCTGCATCGGCCTGCGGACGACCCTGCTCCAGGTCTCCGGCCTGGAACCCGGCCCGGGCGCGAGCGTCCGCAAGCTCGTCCAGACCCTGCACCAGCAGAAGGTCGCCGAGCTGACGCTGGAACTCCTGCCGTCACCACGGGCGGTGCACGGGATGTTGATGTCGCGGTGTCTGACGATCGCGGGCGGAACGACGCAAGTGCAGCTGAACGTGGTGGCCGAGCGCCTGCTCGGCCTGCCGAGGGACTGAGGGGGCTTTCGCTATGCGGTCATTCATCGTCGGTGTGGGCATGACGAAGTTCGAGAAGCCGGAGACGCGCGACTGGCAGTACTGGGACATGGCCAGGGAGGCCGGCACGGCCGCCCTGACCGACGCGGGCATCCCGTACTCACGGGTGGAGCAGGTCCCGGTCGGCTACTGCTTCCAGCCCTCGACGGCCGGCCAGCGCGCCACGTACGAACTCGGGCTCACCGGCGTACCCGTCTACAACGTCAACAACAACTGTGCCACCGGTTCGAGCGCCCTGATGCTCGCCCGCCAGCTGGTGGAGGGCGGCGCGGCCGACTGCGTGCTCGCGCTGGGCTTCGAGAAGATGGCGCGGGGTGCGCTGGGCGGCGGCGCGGAGGGTGCCGGTGACTTCAAGACGTCACCGGTCGCCCGCCACTACGGCATCATGGCCGCCGGCCACGGCTTCGAGATGAGCCCGCCCACCGCCCAGATCTTCGGCAACGCCGCCCGCGAACACATGGACCGCTACGGCACCACCGAGGTCCAGCTCGCCGCCGTGGCCGCCAAGAACCACCGCCACTCGTCCCAGAACCCCAACGCCCAGTTCCAGGACGTCTACACGGTCGACGAGATCCTCGCCGCCAAGACCATCCACCGTCCCCTCACCAAGCTCCAGTGCTCCCCGACCTCGGACGGCGCCGCAGCGGCGCTGGTGGTGTCGGAACGCTTCGTGGCGGAACACGCCCTGGCCGACCGCGCGGTGGAGATCGCCGCCCAGGCCATGACCACCGACACGGAGGAGTCCTTCTCCTCCGGCTCCTGCATCGACGTCGTGGGCCGCCCGATGTCGAGGGCGGCTGCCCGCCAGGTCTACGAGACGTCCGGCCTGGGCATCGAGGATGTCGATGTGGTGGAACTCCACGACTGCTTCTCCATCAACGAGCTCCTGACGTACGAGGCCCTGGGCATGTGCGAGGAAGGCGCCTCGGGGAAGTTGGTGGAATCGGGCGCGACCACGTACGGCGGCCGCTGGGTCGTCAACCCCTCCGGCGGCCTCATCTCCAAGGGCCACCCCCTGGGCGCCACGGGCCTGGCCCAGGCGGCGGAGCTGGTCTGGCAGCTCCGGGGCGAGGCGGGCGCGCGCCAGGTGGCGGGGGCGCGGGTGGGCCTGGCGCACAACATCGGGCTGGGCGGGGCGGCGGTGGTGACGCTGCTGCGGCGCTAGCGGCTTGGCTGCCTGGCGCCTGGCGGCCTAGAGCCAGCCCTGCTGGCGGGCCGCCCGCACCGCTTCCATGCGGTTGCGGGTGCCCGTCTTGCCGATGGCCGAGGAGAGGTAGTTGCGGACCGTCGACTCCGAGAGGTGGAGGGTGGCCGCGATGTCGGCGATCGTCGCACCGTCGACGGAGGCGCCCAGGGCGTCGCGTTCGCGGGCCGTCAGGGGGTTCGGGCCGGCGCTGAGGGCGGCTGCGGCGAGAGCCGGGTCGATGACGGTCTCGCCGCGGAGGGCCTTGCGGATGGCCTCGGCCAGGTCCTCGACCGGCCCGTCCTTGACCAGGAAGCCGGCCGCGCCGGCCTCCATCGCGCGGCGGAGGTAGCCGGGGCGGCCGAAGGTGGTGAGGATCAGGACGCGGCAGTCGGGCACCTCGTCGCGCAGGTCGGCGGCGGCGTCGAGGCCCGAGCGGCCCGGCAGTTCGATGTCCAGGAGGGCGACGTCCGGCCTAGCCGTGAGCGCCGTGGGGACGATCTCGTCGCCCCGGCCGACCTGGGCCACGACCTCGATGTCCGGCTCCATGCCGAGGAGGAGGGCGAGCGCGCCTCGCATCATTCCCTGGTCCTCGGCGAGGAGGACCCGGACGGACTTCGAGGGGCGGTGGTCCTGCGGCATCTCGTTCACGAGGAACAGCCTAGTTCGGGCGGCCCGTTGGGGCGCGCCGTGTAGGTTGCCCGCCATGACCGAACGTGGATCCGTTCCCTGGCCGCCCGCGCCGATAGCGACCGGGCGGCTCGTGCTCCGCGGGGCCGAGGCCCGGGACCGGGCGGTGTTCGTCGAGCTGTTCGCGTCGCCGGAGGTGGGGACGTACGTGGGTGGCGCTCGGCCGCGTGATGAGCTGGAGCGGGCGATGCCCGAGGTGCCTGGACGGCGGTTCGGGCTGTTCGTGGTCGAGGCGGACGGGGCGATGATCGGCATGGTCACGTTCGACCGGCGCGACGCGGAGCGGCCGGGGCGGGTCCGGGCGGAGGGCGGGGAGGCCGAGCTCGGGTACATGTTCCTGCCGCAGGCGTGGGGGCGGGGGTACGGTGCCGAGGCGTGCGCGGCGGCGCTCGGTTGGTTCGCCGGGACACATCCGGGCGAGCCGGTGGTGCTCGGCACCCAGACCGCCAACCAGCGCGCGATGCGGCTCGCGGCGAAGCTGGGGTTCCGCGAGGTGGAGCGGTTCGAGGAGTACGGCGCCGAGCAGTGGTTCGGGGTGTGGTCCTCGGTCACGTCGGCGCCGTCCGCTTGAGCCGGTGCGGCGGTCAGGCCGCCGTGTCGAAGGTGTAGTGGGCCGTGTGGTCGAGCATGTCGGCCGGGGTCACGTCGTTCCAGGGGCGCATCGTGTCGTGGAGGTCGACGACGTTCGGGGTGCCGGCCGCCGGGAGGTAGGGCGAGGCGGGGTGGCGGGCCTGCCAGGTGGCCCAGAGCTTGTCGATGAAGGCGTGGTGGAGCCAGAAGACCGGGTCGTTCGGGGAGACGCCGGTGGCCATCTGGCCGCCGACCCAGACGTGGACGCGGTTGTGGAGGTTCACGCCGCGCCAGCCTTCGAGGTGGTTGCGGAAGCCATCGGAGGCGCTGTTCCAGGGGGCCGAGTCGTACGTCTCCATCGCCAGGACCGAGTCGACCTCGGCGCGCGTCGGCAGCTGGCGGCCGCCGGCGCCCAGGTCGCGGCGGAGGTAGTCACGGCCGTCGACGCGGACGTTGATCGTCCAGCGGTTGCCGGAGCGGGCGAACGGGCCGTCGGTGACCTGGCCGTCGCGGGCGCGGCCGGTGCCGCCGAGGAAGTCGGGGGCCCAGAGCGAGGCGGCGGTGGTGCGGTCGGCCGTCCAGTCCCAGTAGGGGAGCGTGACGGTCGGGTCCACGGACTGCAGCGCCTGCTCGAACTGTATGAGGAAGCGCCGGTGCCAGGGCAGGAACGACGGCGAACGGTGCCCGACCCGGTCGCCGTTGTCCGTGTCGCCTATGATGAAGGCGTTGTGCGTCGTCACGAAGGTGTCGTAGCGGCCGTTCCGCTTCAGTTCGAGGAGGGCGTTGACGAAGCGGCGCTTCTCGTCGGCGGTGAGCGCGGCCTGGTTCTTGCGTACGGTCATGGTGGTGCGGCTCCTGCTGCGGGTCAGGCGTGGGGGAGGGTGACGGGTACGAGCGCGGCGCCCTGGAGTTCGCGTACGGCCGCGCGGGCCGCGGCCCTGGGCGAGGCGACCGGCTCGTAATGGGTGATCACGCTGATCCAGGTGCCGTCGACGTTCTGCATGACGTGCAGTTCCTCGCCGTCGATCGTGACGCTGTAACCGCCGCCGTGATGCCCCTCGTGTCCCCCGTGGTGGCCGCCTTCGCCGCCCCCGTTCGACGGGCCGCCCTTGATGCGGCGGCCCTGGTAGACCTCGTCGAACGAGCCCGGAGCGGGAACGGGAGTGGGAGCCGGAGCGGTCGCGGCCTGCGCCGGGCTCGCCAGGGCGAGGCCCGCGGCCGCGCCGGCGGCCGCGCCCGCGGCGACGCCCAACGCCGTACGGCGGGTGATGCTCGAAGACATGGAAACCCCCTCATGGTCTGTGCGGCCGAGGGTTGGTCATATGCCCCCGGCGGTTTCCATCCGTACTAGGGGTGCCGGTCCGGCGGAAATCGCCGCAATTCGGTTGGGTGTGAAGCGGACAACTTCCCGCGAAATGTGCAAACTTGAACGAAGTTGATCTTGCTGTTCGGGGGGTCCGCGGGCGCTCCGGAGTGAAATCCTCCGCCCGTATGGCCGCGTCCCGGAAATGATCTTGCGGTCGCGTGCTCCGGGTGTGGCGGGGCGCACTCCCGCAGACTGTCCGGATCGCATCCCCCGCCCCGCCCCGCTCGTTGGCACGGCATGAACACCACCCAGCGCGGCCTCGCCGCCGCCCTCCTCGCCGCTGCCGCCCTCGGCCTCGCCGCCGCACCGCACGCCCTCGCCGCTGACGAAGCCCCGGGAGCCGGACTCGTCGGCCTCCTCGGGCTCGATCACGGCCCCGAGTCCGGAGATCAGCAGGCCACCGTCAGCGGGAATGACTCCCAGCAGAGCATCGGCTAGGCCGCACCGGCAGGTTCGGCAGCCTCCACCGGCAGTTCCGCCGTCACCCGGAAGCCGCCCCGCGGACCCGGTCCCGACTCCAGCGTGCCGCCCGCCGCCGCGACCCGCTCGCGCAGGCCCTTCAGGCCGCTGCCCGGCGTGCCCGAGCCCGTGCCCCGCCCGTTGTCCGTCACCGTCAGGCGGACCCGTTCCGGTCCGCCGCCCACCTCGATCTCGCAGCGGGTCGCGCCACTGTGGCGTACGGCGTTGGTCGCCGACTCGCGGACCACCCAGCTCAGGAGCGCCTCCGTCGGCGGCTCCAGGGGAGGGCCCGACTGGCGTACGACGGGCTCGATGCCGGCCGAGGAGAGCGCGTCGCGGGCCCGGTCGAGCTCTGTCGTCAGACTGCCCTCGCGGTAGCCGGTGACCGCCTCCCGGATCTCGGTCAGTGCCTGCCGGCCGACCGACTCGATGTCCGCCAGCTGCGCGAGCGCCGCGTCCAGGTCGCGCGGGGCGAGCCGGCGGGCCGCCTCCGACTTCACGACGATCACCGAGAGGGTGTGTCCGAGGAGGTCGTGGAGGTCACGGGAGAAGCGGAGCCGTTCCTTCTCGACGGCCGTGCGGGCCAGCTCCTCGCGGGTCGCGCGCAGCTCCTGCACCGTCTCGCTCAGCGCGAGGATCGCCGCCGTGACCATGGTCGAGATGAACGTGCCGTACACGATCCCGAACGAGTCCCAGCCGTCCTTCCAGAAGGTGACCACGGAGACCGCCGCCACCAGCGCGAAGGCGATCAACGGCAGTCGGCGGCCGCCTCGGGCGACCGCGCCGACCGCGAGGCCCATCAGGGGGAAGAACAGCAGCCACTCCTCGCCGTAGGCGATGGCGAGCGTGAAGGTCAGCGTGACCAGGCCCGCGAGGAGGAGCCAGGTGAGCAGCGTCTCGCGGGCGCTCTCGACGAAGGCCCGGATCACGACCGTGATGTAGAGCGTGTTGAAGGCGAGGATGCCCAGCCAGCCGATCCACGGATGGGGGACCTTGCCCTGGAGGAGGTTGGACATGGCGCCCAGCCCCATCAGCAGCCACGGCATCAGGCTCAGCCCCGTCGGCCGGCCGTCCCGCCTGCTCTCCGCCCTGCGTCGCCGGAAGTCCCTCATCGTCCTCGTGTCCCCTCGTCACACCAGCCGTCACGCCGGCCGTCACGCCGTCCGTGCGGAACGACGGTACGAGACCGCCGCGTACGCGCCGAACAGCACCGCCCAGGCCGCCAGGACCGCCACCGTCGCCGCGCCCGGCATCGTGCCCTCCGTCACCGCGCGGCCCAGCTCCGAGAAGCGGTTGGTCGGGGTGTACGAGGAGATCGTGGCCAGCCAGTGCGGGAAGAGGGAGATCGGGAACCACAGGCCGCCGACCACCGAAAGGCCCAGGTTGCAGGCGATGTTGACGACACCGGTGGTCTGCGCGGAGAGGCGGTAGCCGTTGCCGAGGCCGAGGAGCGTGAAGGGCAGCGAGCCGGCCCACAGCGCGACGGCGACCGCGGCCCACTGCCAGGCGTCGAGCCGTACGTCGTTCACGAGTCCGCCCGCGAGCAGCACGGCGACGATGGCGGGCACGACCACGACCGTGCCGGTCAGGGCGCGGCCCGTGACGACCTGGCGCGGGGTCATCGGCGTGATCCGCAGCTGGCGCAGCCAGCCGATCGACTTGTCCTCGGCGACGCCGCTGCCGAGCGACAGGGCGGCGCCCAGCGCGCCGTACGCCGCCATGCCGACCATCGCGTACGCCTTGTAGGCGGAGCCGTTCTGGCCGCCGAGGTTGGTGAAGAGGAGGTACATCATCACCGGCACGCCGAGCGACGAGATCAGGAAACCGGGGTCGCGCAGGCTGCGGCGGACCTCGAGACGGACGTACGCGGTGATCATCGGGACATCTCCAGGGTCTCGGACGTGCGGGCGGCGGCGGTGGGGCGGGTCAGGGCCAGGAAGGCGTCGTTGAGCGAGACCGGGGCGACCTCCAGGCCCCGTACCGCGTCCATCGCGGCCAGGGCGAGGACCGTCGCGTCCGAGTCGTCGCTGCGCAGCTGGGCGCGGTCGCCGCGGATCTCGACGGAGGTGACGCCGGGGAGTGTGGCCAGGCCCTCGGTGGGGCGGCCGGCCAGGTCGAACGAGACGGTCGTGCCGCCCGCGGCCCGCTTCAGCTGCTCGGCGGTGCCGTCGGCGAGGACGCGGCCGGAGTCGACGACCACGATCCGGTCGGCGCTGGCGTCGGCCTCCTCCAGGTAGTGGGTGGAGAAGAGGACGGTGTTGCCGCGCCGG
The DNA here is from genome assembly GCF_044768205.1 of Streptomyces sp. NPDC101160. Taxonomy (NCBI): domain Bacteria; kingdom Bacillati; phylum Actinomycetota; class Actinomycetes; order Kitasatosporales; family Streptomycetaceae; genus Streptomyces; species Streptomyces sp. NPDC101160. The sequence goes on from NZ_JBIWPJ010000005.1 coordinate 568,988, forward strand.
GCGTAGGCCCGCATCGAGTGCCAGAAGGCCTCGCGGGCCTCGACGTCGAGCGCGGAGGTCGGCTCGTCCAGGACGATCAGCTCGGGGTTGCCGGCCAGCGCCACGGCGAAGCGGACGCGCTGGGCCTGGCCGCCGGAGAGCCGGTCGACCCGGCGGCCGGCCAGGTCGGTGAGGCCGGCCAGCTCCAGGGCCTCGGCGACCGGCAGCGGCTTCGGGTACGTACGGGCCACGAACTCGACCAGCTCGCGCACGGTGACCCGGGGCACCGGGCGGGTGTCCTGGAGCATCGCGCCGATCCGGCCGGCCTCGACGGCGCGCACGGGCGCGGCGCCGAAGAGGTGCACCCGGCCGCTGTCGGGCTCGTCGAGGCCGAGGAGGAGGTTGATGGTGGTGGACTTGCCGGCGCCGTTGCGGCCGAGCAGGGCGACCGTCTCGCCGCGGCGGATGGTGAGGTCCATGCCGTCCACGGCGCGGACGGCGCCGAAGGCCCTGGTCACGGAGGAGAAGACGACCGCGGTCTCGTTCCCCGCGCCGTATCCCGTTGTCTCGTTCGTCATGACCACGAAACTACGGAGCGCGGGCAGGGTCCCGGCAGGCTCAGACGTACGGACCCGGCCGTGACAAATGTCCTGGGTCCCGCGCCGGACCCGTCCCGTACCGGCGGTATCTGACATGGTGTCAGGAGGGTTCCCATCGCCGCACCCCTCCGCTATACATGGGGATCGCCGTTCTAGAACGCGTTCTAGTGCGTTCCGGTTCGTGCCCCGCACGGCCTCGGCGCGGTCGACGGTGCGGACGGCCGCGCCGAGGTCTCCACCTGCAACACGCAGCAGCAAGGAGCAGCAACGCGATGCCCATTGACGCCGCCAAGGCCGTCGCCGCCGAGCCCCGCAGCGCGGAGATCGCCTGGGACCACAAGGACGTCCAGCTCTACCACCTCGGCCTGGGCGCGGGCGTCCCCGCGACCGACCCCGACGAGCTGCGCTACACCCTCGAATCCCGGCTCCACGTCCTGCCCAGCTTCGCCACCGTCGCGGGCGCCGGCATGGGTGTCGTCGGCGGGCTCGCCGCCCCCGGCATCGACATCGACCTCGCCGCCGTGCTGCACGGCGGCCAGTCGATCACCCTGCACCGCCCGCTGCCCGTGGCCGGCCGGGCCGTCTCCACCTCGCGCGTCGCCGCCGTGTACGACAAGGGCAAGGCCGCCGTCCTCGTGCTCCGCTCCGAGGCCGCCGACGCGGACGGGCCGCTGTGGACCAGCGACGCCCAGATCTTCGTACGCGGAGAAGGCGGCTGGGGCGGCGACCGCGGGCCCTCCGAGCGCCTCGAACTCCCCGCCCGCGAGCCCGACGCCACCGCCGAGCAGCCCATCCGCGAGGACCAGGCCCTGCTCTACCGGCTCTCCGGCGACTGGAACCCGCTGCACGCCGACCCCGAGTTCGCCAAGCTCGCGGGCTTCGACCGGCCGATCCTGCACGGCCTCTGCTCGTACGGCATGACCCTCAAGGCGGTCGTCGACACCCTCCTCGGCGGCGACGTCACCCGCGTCCGCGCCTACCGCACCCGCTTCGCCGGGATCGTCTTCCCGGGCGAGACCCTGCGCATCCGGATGTGGCGTCAGGACGAGCACACCGTCCAGGTCGCCGTCACCGCCGTGGAACGGGACGACGCCCCCGTACTCGCCGACACCGTCGTGGACCACTCCTGAGACCAGCCCCGAGGGGAGCCGCACCATGCGCGCAGCCGTACTGCACGAGATAGGCCAGGACAAGCTCGAAGTCCTCGACGACGTCGAGGCCGTGGGCTTCGGCCCCGGCAAGGTGCGGATCCGGGTCCGGGCCACCGGCCTGTGCCACTCCGACGTCTCCGCGATGACCGGCGTCCTGCCGCAGCCCGCGCCCTTCATCCCGGGGCACGAGGGCGCCGGCGAGATCCTGGACGTCGGCGACGGGGTCACGGGTCTGAGCGCCGGGCAGCGGGTGCTGCTGTGCTGGCTGCCCGCCTGCGGCAGCTGTCCCGCCTGCAAACGCGGCCAGACCCAGCTCTGCTTGGCCGGCTTCCTCAACGCCGGCACCCCCAACTTCAAGCGCCCCGGCGGTGACGTCTTCGGCTTCGCCGGCACCGGCACCTTCGCCGAGGAGGTCGTCGTCGACGCCGGCTGCGCCGTCCCGATCCCCGACGACGTGCCCTTCGACATCGCCGCGCTCATCGGCTGCGGGGTGACGACCGGGCTCGGCGCGGCCATCAACACGGCCAAGGTGGAGGCCGGTTCGTCGGTCGTCGTCATCGGCTGCGGCGGCGTCGGCATCTCCGCCATCCAGGGCGCGAAGCTCCAGGGCGCGGCGCAGATCGTCGCCGTCGACCCCGTCGAGTCGCGGCGGGAGGCCGCCCTCCGCTTCGGCGCGACCGAGGCCGTCGCCCCCGACGCGCTCGGTGACGCCAAGCAGCGCGTCACCGGCGGCGAGGGCTTCGACTACGTCTTCGAGGTCGTCGGCAGGTCCGCCACCGCGCGGACGGCCTACGAGACCACCCGGCGCGGCGGCACCCTGTGCGTCGTCGGCGCGGGCGCCCTCGACGACTTCCTCCAGCTCAACATGTTCGAGCTGTTCTTCGACGAGAAGCGGATCCTGCCGTCGATGTACGGGGGCGGGGACGTGCTCCGCTCGTACGAACGGGCCATCGCGCTCTGGCGGGCCGGCCGCATCGACCTGGAGTCGCTGATCACGCACCGGGTGCCGCTGGCGGGGATCAACGAGGCGCTGGAGCAGATGCGGACGGGTGTGGCGCTGCGTACCTGCATCGAGATCTGACCGCGAACTGAGGGGAAACGACCCATGTCACTGCCTCTTGACGGGCTGAGCGCGATCGTCACCGGCGCCGGCCGCGGCCTCGGCCGGGCCGAGGCCCTCGAACTGGCCCGGCTCGGCGCCGCCGTCGTCGTCAACGACTACGGGCAGCCCGGGCGCGACGGCTCCGGCGCGGCCTCCGCCGCACCCGCCGAGGAGGTCGCCGAGGAGATCCGGGCGGCGGGCGGCCGGGCCGTGGCGCACCTCGGCGACGTCGCCGACTTCGAGACCGCCCGGGGCCTGGTGGACCTGGCCGTGAGCGAGTTCGGAAAGCTGGACGTCCTGGTCAACAACGCGGGCATCCTGCGCGACCGGATGGTCTTCTCGATGAGCGAGGACGAATGGGACTCGGTCATCCGGGTCCACCTCAAGGGCCACTTCAACACCACCCACTTCGCCGCCGTGCACTGGCGCGCCCGCGCCAAGGCGGGCGAGAGCGGGGTCTACGGCCGGATCGTCAACACCTCCTCGGAGGCGTTCCTGGCGGGCTCGGCCGGTCAGCCCAACTACGCGGCGGCCAAGGGCGGCATCGTCGGCCTGACGACGTCGACGGCGCTGGCGCTCGCCAAGTACGGGGTCACCGCCAACGCGATCTGCCCCCGGGCCCGCACCCGGATGACCGAGGACGTGTTCGCCGGCTTCGCCGAGCCGACGGCCGAGGACGAGCTCGACCCGCTGTCGCCGGAGCACGTGGCGCCGCTCGTCGGCTATCTCGCCTCCCCGGCGGCGGCCGGCGTGAACGGGCAGCTGCTCGTCGTCCACGGCGGGATGGTGGCGATCGTGGACCGGCCCAGGGTGGCCGCCAAGTTCGACACGGCCAAGGACGTCTTCTCGTACGAGGAGCTGGACGCGCTGCTCACCCCGCACTACGCGGAGCGCCCGGCGGGGGAGACCTTCGCGGCGGCGGAGGTCCTTGGCCTCAAGAAGGGCTGACCGCCGCGCGGCGGACACGCGAACGGCCCCCGGGATCTTCCGGGGGCCGTTCGTTCGTCACTGCGCTTCGGGCTCGCGCCGGTGGCGGCCGTGCGGGGAGGACGAGGAGTCCTCGGCCGGCGCGGCCGGGCCGCGGTGCTTGCCCGAGCCGTTCGGCTCCTGCGCGTTCATGTTGTTCATGGTGGAACTCACCCCGTGGTTGTCGCTTGTTGCTGTGCGGCGTCCGTGAGTCTAGCCACCGGGACTGACAGTCCTAGGCGCCGGGTTTGCGGTCCGCCAGCGGCGCCTGGCCCAGCGGAATCGGACGGCACACCTTCGCTTCCGCACCGGCCTCCGCCGGTTCAACGGCGGCGGCCTCAGCGGGTTCCGCCGGCTCCGCGGGTTCCTCCAGGGCGGCGAGGCCGCAGGGCGTGTCGGCCGTCGCGTACGGCAGCCGCAGCACCCCGTCGGCCGTCCACAGGCCGGATCCGGCCAGCCAGCCGACGGGGGCGGCCAGTTGGCTCATCCGGCGCGCGGACGGCCGCCACATGCCGACCCAGCTGCCTCCCGCCGCGTCGATCCGCAGCGCGACCCCGCAGCTCTCCGGCATCAGCACCTGCCCCGGCTGTACGGCGAACGGCGTCACCGCCGCGTCGTCCAGCCGCAGACAGTCCGGGAAGCGCACCGGCAGCAGGCTGCCCAGGACGCCCCAGCCGAGCCGCTCGTGCCCCGGCGACGGCGCGTCGGAGCGGATCAGGAGCAGGCCGCTGTCGGGGTCGGCGAGCAGCAGCCGGTCGTTGCTCTGCTCCGTGATCTGGAGCAGCGGCGTGACCTCGCCGCCCCGCTCCAGGTCGATCGCGACGGCCTTCACCGGGCCGTCGCCGAGCTGCCGGTCGAGCGCGAGCAGCCGTCCCGTACGGTCCAGCCACACCCCACCCGTACAGCGGCCCTTGATCTCGGCGACCTGCTCGGGCCCGAACGCCCCGCCCGCCACCAGCCACAGCGTGGTGGTGTCCTGGCCGACGCACATCGCGTACGCGCAGATGCCGTCGGGCGACGGCGGCAGCAGCGTCAGGGCGCCCGGAGCGGGCGCCTCGACCGCGCCGAGGACCAGCTCGCCGGTGTCCGGGCCGGTGGGGTAGAGCAGCGAGAACGTGTGGCGGAGCCCGTCCACCCGGCGGCCGACGAGCACCCGGCCGTCCGCGAGCGGCAGCAGCAGCGCGCCGGGCTCCTCCGGCTGGGCGAGCGGAAGCGGCACGGCGTACGGCTCGGGGCCGTCCAGCGTCCACCGTTCCGCGTACAGGGCGTCCCCGGACCCGGCGAGCCGCGCCGCGTAGGCGCCGTTCGCGGTGATCGTGAACCCGCTCGGGCGGTGGGCGGGCATCGGCGGCCACATGGCGTCGCCGGCCGCGTCCCCCGTGGTCGTCTCGATGGCACAGGCTGTCATCGACTCGTCACCTCCGGCAACGAAGCTAGTTTTCGCACTTCCAGCCGAACAACACGAGCCACCCCACTTCACACCAAAGGGTGGCGGTCCGAGGATTCCGCTGAGCGGAGGGGACGGGGTGTGCTGGAGTGGCCAGAGGTGGGTGAGGTAAGGCACACCTTAGTGGGGCCGGGGCTGGGGGTGGGGCCCGGGCCGGGGATGCGGTGGAGGGCCCTCAGCTGCCGTTATGCCCGGACGGGTGGTGCGGCCGTCCGGTTCCTGGAGGGGGCGGGGCATTCGGTTCCCGCGGGGCCGCCATGCGGTCTTCGTCCGTCCGGTCGCACTTTTCGGCCGCGTCCGGTCGCACCTCCGGCCGTGCGTCCGTCTGGCCGTGCGACCGTTGACCCGCCTTCTCGTCCCCGATCCGGTCCGCGATCCTCCTCTCCTCGCCGTTCGCGTACGGGCCGGGGTTGTCCACAGGCCAGAACGGCGGGGGACGGAGGACAGGTAGCCTTTCCTCCGTGCCCCGTCTGTCTGAAGTCATCGCCGAGCTCGACGCCCTCTGGCCCCCAGAGCTGGCCGAGCAGTGGGACGCCGTCGGCACCGTCTGCGGCGACCCCGACGCGGAGATCCGCCGCGTCCTGTTCGCCGTCGACCCCGTCCAGGAGATCGCCGACGAGGCGATCGGCCTCGGCGCCGACCTCCTGGTCACCCACCACCCGCTCTATCTGCGCGGTACGACGACCGTCGCCGCCTCGCACTTCAAGGGCCGCGTCGTGCACAGCCTGATCAAGCACGACATCGCCCTGCACGTGGCGCACACCAACGCCGACACCGCCGACCCCGGGGTCTCCGACGCCCTCGCCGGCGCGCTCGACCTGCGGGTCACCGGCCCGCTGGTCCCCGAGAACAACCTCGGCCGGATCTGCGAGCTCGACCGGCCCGAGACCCTCGCCGAGTTCGCCGCCCGCGCCGCCAAGCGCCTTCCGGCCACCGCGCAGGGCATCCGGGTCGCCGGCGACCCGGACATGGTCCTGCACCGGGTCGCCGTCAGCGGCGGCTCCGGCGACAGCCTCTTCGGCGCGGTGCGGGCCGCGGGCGTGGACGCGTTCCTCACCGCCGACCTGCGCCACCACCCCGTCTCCGAGGCGACGCAGCACGCGACCCGGCACGGCGCGCCCCTCGGGCTCGTCGACGCCGCCCACTGGGCCACCGAATGGCCCTGGTGCGAGCAGGCCGCCGCGCAGCTCGACTCGATCTCCGACCGCCACGGCTGGGACCTCCGCGTCCACGTCTCGAAGACGGTCACCGACCCCTGGTCCTCCCACCACACCTCTTCTGGAGCCCCCAACTGAATGCCGCGCCCGCCGACCAGATCCGACTCCTCGACGTCCAGGCCCTGGACGTGCGCCTCCAGCAGATCGCGCACAAGCGCAGGTCGCTGCCCGAGCACGCCGAGATCGAGTCGCTGAACAAGGACCTCACGCAGCTGCGCGACCTGCTCGTCGCCGCGCAGACCGAGGAGAGCGACTGCGCCCGCGAGCAGACCAAGGCCGAGCAGGACGTCGACCAGGTGCGCCAGCGCGCCGCCCGCGACCAGCAGCGGCTCGACTCCGGCGCCGTCTCCTCCCCGAAGGACCTGGAGAACCTCCAGCGCGAGATCACCTCGCTCGCCAAGCGCCAGGGAGACCTCGAGGAGATCGTCCTGGAGGTCATGGAGCGCCGCGAGTCCGCCCAGGAGCGGGTCGCCGAGCTGACCGAGCGGACCTCCGCCGTCCAGACGAAGGTCGACGACGCGACCGCCCGCCGCGACACCGCCCAGGCCGAGCTGGACGCCGAGTCCGCGTCGGTCGCCAAGGAGCGCGAGCTGGTGGCCGGCTCCGTACCGGCCGACCTGATGAAGCTGTACGAGAAGCTGCGCGAGCAGCAGGGCGGCGTCGGCGCGGCCCGGCTGTACCAGCGCAAGTGCGAGGGCTGCCACATCGAGCTCAACATCACCGAGCTCAACGAGGTGCGCGCCGCCGCGGCCGACGCCGTCGTGCGCTGTGAGAACTGCCGCCGGATCCTGGTCCGCACCTCGGAGTCCGGCCTCTGATGAACGCGCCGAGCGAGCTGATCGTCGAGGCCGACGGAGGCTCCCGGGGCAACCCGGGCCCCGCCGGCTACGGCGCGGTGGTCCTGGACCCGGCGACGGGCGAGACGCTCGCGGAGCGCGCCGAGTACATCGGCGTCGCGACGAACAACGTGGCCGAGTACAAGGGTCTGGTGGCCGGGCTGAAGGCGGCCCGGGAGATGTTCCCGGACGCCCTGGTGCACGTCCGCATGGACTCCAAGCTGGTCGTCGAGCAGATGTCCGGCCGCTGGAAGATCAAGCACCCCGACATGAAGCCGCTGGCCGCCGAGGCCGCCCGCGTCTTCCCGCCGGGGCGGGTCCGCTACGAGTGGATCCCGCGCGAACGCAACAAGCACGCGGACCGGCTCGCCAACGAGGCGATGGACGCGGGCCGCCGCGGTGAGCAGTGGAGCCCGTCCGCCACCGCGCCCCGTCCCGCCTTCGCCGCCGACCTGGCCGCCGCCCGCAGCGCCGCCGGCGACGCGACGGCGGGCGCCGCCCGCGCCCGCGCCGCCCTCGCGGGCGCCCGCCCCGACGAGCCCGAGGGCCTCTTCGCCGCGGATGCCGCGGACGAGGCGCGTGCCTCGCTGGCCGCGGCGGCTGAGGCGGAGCGTGAGGCCGACCGCGAGGCGGAGCGCGAGGTGGACAGGGAGCCGTCGACGGGAGCGGGGACAGCCACCGGCGACTTCGAGGCGGAGGCAGGGCGCACAGCCCTGACCGGCCACGCGGCCCGTGCGGCGATGCCGGGCGCGGGCGCCGGCGTCGGCCATGCGGCTCGGGCAGAGGCGTCGAGCCGCGGCGCGGGCACAGATGGAGGCGTCGGCCATGCGGCTCGGACGGACGCATCGAACGCGGGCGCGGGTCATGCGGCTCGGGCGGAGGTGCCCGGCGTGACCGCGGCTTCCGAGACCGCGGCGACCGCCGCGCCCGTCTCGCAGGGCTGGGCCGGGCCCGACATGGGGGCGCCTGCCACCTTCGTACTGCTGCGGCACGGCGAGACGGCGCTCACGCCCGAGAAGCGGTTCTCCGGCAGCGGCGGCGCCGACCCCGAGCTGTCCGCCGCCGGACGGCGCCAGGCCGAGGCCGTGGCCGCGGCGCTCGCCGCGCGCGGCACCATCCAGGAGATCGTCAGCTCGCCGCTCACCCGCTGCCGCCAGACCGCCGAGGCCGTCGCCACCCGCCTCGGCCTGGAGGTACGGATCGAGAACGGCCTCCGCGAGACCGACTTCGGCGCCTGGGAGGGCCTCACCTTCGCCGAGGTCCGCGAGCGCTACAAGGACGACCTCGACGCCTGGCTCGCCTCCCCGAAGGCCGCCCCCACCGGCGGCGGCGAGTCCTTCGCGACGGTCGCCCGCCGCGTCGCCACGACCCGCGACCGCCTGACGGCCGCCTATGCGGGCCGCACGGTGCTCCTGGTCACGCACGTCACCCCGATCAAGACGTTGATCCGGCTGGCGCTCGGCGCGCCGCCGGAGTCGCTGTTCAGGATGGAGCTGTCGGCGGCGTCGATTTCGGCGGTGGCGTACTACGGCGACGGGAACGCGTCGGTGCGGCTGCTGAACGACACGTCGCACTTGAGGTAGCCGGGGGGCGGGCTGGTCACGTGGGACGCCCGCGCGTCCAAACCGCTGGACCGCCGCCCCGGCCCCGTACCAACATCGCTCCATGAGCTGGCACTTCACCACCGACCACCACGCCTTCCGCGACACCGTCCGCCCCTACCTCGCCGCCGACCCCGCCCGCCACACCGCGATGCTCACGATGCTGGAGATGCCCGAGCAGCTTGTCGGGCCGTGCGGCTGGTGGGTGGAGGCCGGCGGTGGGGAGGTCGGCGGGGCGGTGTTGGTGGCGCCGGCCGGGGTGCCGTTGGTGGCGGGGGCGGGGGAGGAGGCGGCGCGGGCGCTCGCGGTGGAGCTGCCGGGGGTGGGTGAAGTGACCGCCGTACGAGGGGAGTCGGAGGCCGTCGAGGTGTTCGCGCGGGCCACCGGGCGGGCGTGGGCGGTCACGCGGCGGATGAGGCTGTTCCGGCTGGGCGAGCTGACGCCGCCGGAGCCCGCGCCGAAGGGCGCCGCACGCACGGCGGGGCCGGCGGACGTGCCGCGGGCGCTGGCATGGATGCGGGAGTACGCGCGGGACATCGGTGAGGACCCGGACGCGGATTACCGGGCCAACGTCGAGGGGCGGATCGGCGGCGGGCGGCTGAGCTTCTGGGTCGCGGAGGACGGCGAGCCGCTCGCGATGGCGAGCATGTCACCGGTCGTCGCCGGCCAGGCGCGCGTCTCGACCGTCTACACGCCGCCCGCCCACCGGGGCCGCGGCTACGGCGGCGCCGTGACCAGCGTCGTCAGCCGGGCGGCGCTCGACGCGGGCGCCGAACAGGTGCTGCTCTTCACCGACCTGGCGAACCCGACGAGCAACGCGCTCTACCAGCGGCTCGGTTACCGTCCCGTGCTCGACCACGCCGCGGTGGCGTTCGGCTGACTCTCAGCCGAGCAGTGCGGCGACCTGCCGGGCCAGTGCCTCCACCCGGGCCCAGTCCCGGCCCGCGAGCGCGTCCGCCGGCAGCATCCACGTACCGCCGACGCAGGAGACGTTCGGCAGCGCCAGGTAGCGGGACGCGTTGGCGGGCGAGACGCCGCCGGTCGGGCAGAAACGGGCGCGGGGGAGGGGGCCGGCGAGGGACGTGAGGTACGGGACGCCGCCCGCCGCCTCCGCCGGGAAGAACTTCATGTCCGTGACCCCGCGTTCGAGCAGCGCCACGACCTCGGAGGCCGTCGACACGCCCGGCAGGAACGGCACGCCGGGCTCCCGCATCGCGTCGAGGAGGCCGTCCGTCCAGCCAGGGCTGACGAGGAAGCGCGCCCCCGCGCCGACCGCGTCCGCGACGCCCGCCGCCGAGACGACCGTGCCCGCGCCGACGACCGCCTCGGGGACGCCGTCCGCGATCGCCCGGATCGCGTCGAGCGCGGCGGGGGTGCGCAGGGTCACCTCGATCAACGGCAGACCGCCGGCAACGAGGGCGCGGGCCAGCGGTACGGCGTCGGCGGCGTCCTCGATGACGACGACCGGGACGACGGGCACGGCGGGGGCGAGGTCGAACACGCTCGTCATGCGCATGCGCCTCATCCTCCCGAGGGCGAGTGACACGCACAACGGGCATTGCGCATGTTGCAACGCCCTACGAGGGCGTGGCCCGCTCAGTGGATCTCGTCCACCAGGACGTCCAGGAGCCCCGCCTTGCCGCCCTCTTCCACCACGTACCCGAGGTCCCGCAGCGCCTCCACCAGCTCCTCCCGGCTCCCCGGCGCCGCACCCGCCTCGAGCAGGCTGCGCACGATCCGGCCCTTCGTCGCCTTGTTGAAGTGGCTGACCACCTTCCGCGTCGGCGCGTGCAGCACCCGCACCGTCGCCGTACGCGCCGCCACCTCGCCCTTCGGCTTCCACGCCGCCGCGTACGCCGACGAGCGCAGGTCCAGGACCAGCCCGTCGCCCGCCGCCTCCGGCAGCACCGTCGCCATCGCGCCCCGCCAGTGCGCCCCGAGCGCGCCGAGGCGCGGCAGCTTCACACCCATCGAGCAGCGGTACGAGGGGATCCGGTCCGCGACCGTGACCGCGCCCCACAGCCCGGAGAAGACCAGCAGGGACCGGCCGGCCCGCTCGCGCGCGGCCGCGTCCAGCGTGGCCAGGCCGAGCGCGTCATACAGCACGCCCGTGTAGATCTCCCCGGCCGGCCGCGCGCCGGCCGTCCGCAGCTCGGCGTTCTTGGCCACCTCGCCGCGCAGCCCCTCGCTGAGCCCGAGCACCTCGCGCGCCTTCTCCTCGTCGGCCAGGCACAGCTCCACCAGCTCGTCGAGCACCGCCGCCCGCGCCTCCGCGAGCCCCGGCAGCGACAGCGACTCCGCCTTGAGCGGCGCCCCGCTCCCCGAGGCGGCCTTTCCTTCGGAGGGCGGCAACAGGACGAGCACGGTGGGTCTCCTTCGTACATACGGGGGGTGGCGGGGGTGCGGCCCCACCGGCCCAGCGTACGAGGTCGGGCCGGGGCCCCGGTCCGCCCCGCCCCGTCCGGACCCGCCCCGGCCCCGCCCGCTCCGCCGACCCCGCGCCCCGCCGACCCTGCGCCCCGCCGACCCCCGTGCCCCGCCGATCGCCGCGCCTCGTCGATCGCCCGCCTCGCCGATCCCCGCGCCCCGCCGACATGCCGCGTCCCCACCCCCGCCATACGCTCGGTCCATGCCCCGCCGCCACATCCATGTGATCGCCGCAGCGGACGACCCGCTGCGGGCCGCCCTGCGTGCGCTGCGCACCGAGCTGGCGATTCCCGACGGCTTCCCGGAGGCCGTTCTCGCCGAGGCCGAGGAGGTCGCGAAGGCGCCGCACCTGCCCGACGAGGACGCCACCGACATCCCCTTCTTCACCATCGACCCGCCGACCTCCCGCGACCTCGACCAGGCCATGCACCTGGCCCGCCGGGACGGCGGCGGCTACCGGGTTCACTACGCCATCGCCGACGTCGCCGCCTTCGTCGCACCCGGCGGCGCGATCGACGCTGAGGCCCACAAGCGGGCGAACACGCTCTACCTGCCCGACGGCAAGGTGCCGCTGCACCCCGCCGTGCTCTCCGAGGGCGTCGCGAGCCTGCTGCCCGGCAACACCGTGCCCGCCCTGCTGTGGCGCCTCGACCTCGACGCCGAGGGCCGCACGGTGCACACCGACGTGCGCCGTGCGAAGGTCCGCAGCCTGTCCAAGCTCGACTACGAGGGCGCCCAGGCCCAGATCGACGCCGGCACCGCCGAGGAGCCGCTCGCCCTGCTCGCCACCGTCGGCCGGCTCCGCGAGGCGCTGGAGATCGAGCGCGGCGGGATCTCCCTCAACGTCCCCGAGCAGGAGGTCACCCAGACCGACGGCTCGTACACCCTCGAGTACCGCGCCGTGCTCCCCGTCGACGGCTGGAACGAGCAGATCTCGCTGATGACCGGCATGGCGGCGGCCGACCTGATGATCGCCGCGGGCACCGGCATCCTGCGCACACTGCCGCCCGCCCCGGACGGGTCCGTCGCCCGGCTGCGCCGTTCGGCGAAGGCCCTCGGCATCGACTGGCCGCACCACGTCTCGTACGCGGCCCTCATCCGCTCCCTCGACCCGCACAACAGCAGGCACGCCGCCTTCCTCCAGGACGCCACCACCCTGCTGCAGGGCTCCGGCTACACCCCCTTCACCGACGGAAACGTCCCGTCGCCCGCCATCCACGCAGCCATCGCCGACGAGTACACGCACTGCACGGCCCCGTTGCGGCGTCTCGTCGACCGGTACGCGGGCGAACTCGCCCTCGCGGCCGTCGCGGGCACGCCGCCGCCCGAGTGGGTGCTGCACGCCCTGGACGGACTGCCCGCGGACATGGCGAGGGGCGGCAAACTCGCCGGCAAGGCCGAACGGGAATCCGTCGACATCGTCGAGGAGGCCTTGATGAGCCATCGGATCGGGGAGGTCTTCGACTCGATCGTCATCGACCTGAAGACGGCCCACACCGGCGTCGTACACCTGGAGGACCCGGCCGTCATCGGGGACGTCGTCGCCGACGGAGCCCGCCTGCCGCTCGGCGACCCGTTGCGGGTCAGGCTGACGCAGGCGGATCCGGGACGGGCGAAGGTGCGGTTCGCGCCCGCGTGACCGACTGGGCGAGGGCCTGGAACAGGGCCCGCGGGTCGTCCGCGTGCAGGCGCACGGTCCGCACCTGCCGCGGCGCCCCGAGCAGCCTCGGCGCGTCGACCGGTCCGGTCAGCTCCAGGGTGAGCGAGGTCTGCGAGCCGACGGCCAGGTTCAGCTCGCCGTCCGCCTTCTCGTGCGAGAACAGTGACTCGTGCCGCACGGCGGAGATCCGGTCCAGCGGTATCCGTACGTCCGTGTGCGCGGCCTGCCGCACCCGCAGCGCGTCCGCCGTGAGCAGGTGGGGGCGGGTCGCGGAGGCGGCGTGCAGGCCGAGCACGAAGAGCACGGTGTAGACGTCGAGGACGAGGAAGACGGCGTGCGGGACGGGCCACTCGGCGAGCAGGTACGACATGCCGACGGTCTCGACCACGCACACGAAGGCGAAGCCGTACATGAGCGGCGCCTGGTCGCGGGCGTGCGGGAACGGCACCGCTCCCGGCCCGCCGCGGTCCGGCCGCCGCGCGATCCACCGGCCCAGGCTCCCGAGCAGCCGCAGCTCGTGCCCGACGAGCCGCCGGGCCGGCTCGGGCACGAGCCGGCGCAGCGCCGCACGGGCCGTGAGCCCGCGCCGCCGCAGCCGCAGGAAGGCGACGCCGTTCGCGAGGAGCAGCAAGGCGGCGGCGGCCTCGGCGGCGGCCAGGACGGGCGCGGGAACCGGCACGCCGGCGCCGAGGCAGACGGCGAGGACGAGTTCGGCGGGCAGCAGGACGTAGACGGTGTACTTCATCGTGCCCGCTCCGAGGCCAGGCCCGAGCCCCGTTCCGAGGCCTGCTCCGAGCCTCGGCCGGAGGTCCGCTCCGCTGCCCGCTCCGCGACGAGACGCCGTGCGTGCCGCACGGCGGCGGTCTGCGCCGGTGCGAGGTCGTCGAAGAACACGTCCGCGAGCCCGCTCTCGGGCACCTCCACGCCCACCTCGTCGGGCAGTACGGCGGCGAGCGCGGCGCCCGCCGCCGCGACGCGCGGGTCGTCGGGTGCGGCGTCGGCGAGGGCGTCGAGGCGGGCGTAGAGCGCGGGTGCCTGCGGTGCGACCCCGCGCATCAGCTCCATCAGGCGGGCCCGGTCCTGCTCGGGCACGACCGTGTCGAGCATGAGGAGGATCTCCCGGTCCTTCATCGCCGTCGGCGACGCGGCGGCCGGCCCGGGCAGCTCGGCGAGCAGCCCGGCCAGCGCCGGTGACACCGGTCCGTCGGCCGCGAGCCGCCCCTCCCGGGCCTCCGCGAGCAGCTCCGCGAGCCGCGCCCGCCGTTCCCGGATCACCCGCTCCTGCCGCCCCAGATCCTCGTCCAGCTCCTTCAGGACCTCCACCAGCTCCCGCCCCTCGTCGTCCGCGAGTACGTCTCCGACCTCGTCGAGCCCGAGCCCCAGCTCCGTCAGCCGCCGGACCCGCGCGAGCAGCACCGCGTCCCGGATCCCGTACTCCCGGTAGCCGTTCGCCCGCCGCACCGGCTCCGGCAGCAGCCCGAGCCGGTGATAGTGCCGCACGGCCCGCGGGGTCACCCCGACGAGCGCGGCGAGCTCGCCGATCCGCATGCCCTTGCCCGTACGCATGTACATGCCCCCAGTAGAAACCTTGACGCTGCGACAAGGTCAAGCCTGATGCGTGGGCAGTCTCCGGCCTGGAGACTGCCGGGTTCCGCTGATCCGCCCGGGTCCCGACGCCAGGTAGCATGGTCGGCACGGCAGACGAGCCGGGCGGGCGGCCGCGTGGGGATCCTCGGATCCTCCCGAGGAACGTCCGGGCTCCACAGGGCAAGGTGGTGGCTAACGGCCACCCGGGGTGACCCGCGGGACAGTGCCACAGAAAACAGACCGCCGGGGACCTCGGTCCTCGGTAAGGGTGAAACGGTGGTGTAAGAGACCACCAGCGCCTGAGGTGACTCAGGCGGCTAGGTAAACCCCACCCGGAGCAAGGTCAAAAGGGAACACCTCGGTGTTCCTGCGCGGACGATCGAGGGCTGCCCGCCCGAGTCCGCGGGTAGACCGCACGAGGCCGGCGGCAACGCCGGTCCTAGATGGATGGCCGTCACCCCGACGACCGCGAGGTCCCGGGGTACAGAACCCGGCGTACAGCCCGACTCGTCTGCCCCACTCTCCACCCCCTCTCCCTCGCCCCCGCTCATTCGAGGGACCGGGCCGCCACCCTCCGCAGATGCGCCTCGAACACCTTCCGCGCGTCCGGGTTCAGCGTGCGCAGCGCCACCATCGCCGTGATGACGACGTCGCAGAGCTCGGCCTCGACGTCCTGCCAGGTGTGGCTGTGGCCCTTGCGCGGGTTCTGGCCGGTGGCGCCGATCACCGCCTGGGCCGCCTCGCCGACCTCCTCGGAGAGTTTGAGGACGCGCAGCAGGATCTCCTGGCCGGGCGGGAGCTGCTGATGGGCCGCGAGCCATTCCTGGAGACGGGCGATGGTCGGCCAGACGGGATCGGTCATGGTCGGCAGCCTGCCCCTTCCGGGGCACCGGTGAAACGGGGCGGAGGCACCGCCGCCCGCTCTCCCCGCCCCCTCTCGCCGTCCGCTCTTCCTGCCCGCTCCCCGTCCGCTCTTCCTGCCCGCCCGGGTGACCCCGTCGGTGTGTTGAGCGGCGGGTCCGGCGAGGTCGCCGTACGGTCCGGGGCGTGACCGTTCCCGTGGAGCAGCTCAGCGATCCCGCCGTGCGCGCCTTCGTGGCCGCGCTCAACGCCAACGACCGGGCCGCCTTCCAGGCCGCCCTCGCGCCCGGTGCCGGCATGTCCGACGACGGTTCGGACCGGGACCTCGACGACTGGACCGAGCGGGAGGTCTTCTCCTCCAACGGCCGCATGGAGGTCGAGGAGGAGACCGACGGCGGCCGCACGCTCGTCGCGACCTACACCAACGACACCTGGGGCTCGATGCGGACCGTCTGGCGTTTCACCGTCGACGGCGGCAAGGTCTCCCGCTTCGACACCGGGCAGGCGCCGACCGACTAGCCGCGACCGGGGTCTGCGGGCAAGGCGGCCTCAGCCCCGCCCGATGTACGGCATCGCCGTCGCCATCACCGTCGCGAACTGCACGTTCGCCTCCAGCGGCAGCCCCGCCATGTGCACCACCGTCGCCGCCACGTCCGCCGCGTCCATCACCGGCTCGACCGCCAGCTGACCGTTGGCCTGGAGGATGCCGGCCTGCATGCGGGCGGTCATGTCCGTGGCCGCGTTGCCGATGTCGATCTGGCCGCAGGCGATGCGGTACGGACGCCCGTCCAGGGACAGGGACTTGGTGAGGCCCGTCATCGCGTGCTTCGTCGCCGTGTACGCGATCGAGTGCGGGCGCGGCACGTGCGCCGAGATGGAGCCGTTGTTGATGATGCGGCCGCCCTGCGGCGACTGCTCCTTCATCGCGCGGTAGGCGGCCTGCGCGCACAGGAACGCACCCGTCAGGTTGACGTCCACGACCGCCCGCCAGGTCGCCGGTTCCAGGTCCTCGACCGGGGTGCCGCCGCCCGCGAACGAACCCGCGTTGTTGAAGAGCAGGTCGACCCGGCCGAACCGGTCGCGTACCGCCGTGAAGAGGGCCGCGACCTGCTCCTCGGACGTCACGTCCGTCGGTACGCACAGGGCCTGACCGTCCGGCAGGCCGGCCGCCGTCTCCTCCAGTGCGGACAGGCGTCGGCCCGCGAGCGCCACCGACCAGCCGGCCGCCGCGAGGGCCCGGGCCACGCTCCGGCCGATGCCCGAACCGGCTCCTGTCACCACTGCGACACGTGCGTTGCTCATGGGCGCGCAGCGTACGGCAGACGGGTGCCCCGTGAACTCATCCGTCCGACACGTGGATGTTCTGTACCCGACAAACTGAGGTCGTCCCGCCCCCCTGCAATAGCGGATGGACAGCATCCGTCAGGGGAGGGGCTCATGACACCCGTACCGACCCACGCCGACGAACTCCGCGCGATGGCCCGCCAGTTGGGACGCCGCCGCTTCCTCACCGCCACCGGCGCCGCCGCTGGGAGCTGGCCCGCGACGAGCGCTTCACCAAGGGCGTACGGCGCGGCACCGCGCCCGCGCACGCCGAGTTCGACCACACCGTGCACGTCGAGGTCGACGGACTCGCGCCCGGCCGCGACTACTTCTACCGCTTCCGCGCCGGCGCCTGGACCAGCCCGGTCGGCCGGACCCGCACCGCGCCCGCGCCCGGCGCGCACAACACCCGGCTGAAGCTGGCCGCCGTCTCCTGCCAGGCGTACCACGACGGCTACTTCACGGCCTACCGCCACCTCGCCGACGAGGACCTCGACGTCGTCTTCCACCTCGGCGACTACCTCTACGAGTACGCCGTGAACGCCACCGGTGGCGCCCGCGCCTACACCGACCGCAGGCTGCCCGACGTCTTCGACCGGGAGACGGTCACCCTGGAGGACTACCGGCTGCGCTACGCCCTCTACAAGTCGGACCCCGACCTGCGGGCCGCGCACGCCGCCCACCCCTTCGCCGTCACCTGGGACGACCACGAGACCGAGAACAACTACGCGGGCGACACCTCCGAGGACGGCATCCCGCCCGAGGAGTTCCTGATCCGCCGGGCCGCCGCCTCCTGATCCGCCGGGCCGCCGCCTACCGCGCGTACGGGAGAACCATCCCCCAAGCTCTCGGCTGCGCTCGAGCAGGGGGGACCCCCAGCGCCGCCCGCAGCGGCCCACCGGCCCCGACATGAGGCTGTACCGGCGGCTGCGCTTCGGGCGGCTCGCCCAGTTCGGCATCCTCGACACCCGCCAGTACCGCTCCGACCAGGCGTACGGCGACGGCTGGCAGACCCCCGGTCCGGAGTCCGAGGACCCGGCCCGCACCCTCACCGGCGCCGAGCAGGAGCGCTGGCTGATCGACGGCTGGAAGGCGTCCCGGACCCGCTGGAACGTGGTGCCCCAGCAGGTCGTCCTCTCCGAGCGCCGCAACGTCCCCGGCAGCGCCTTCAAGCTCTCCATGGACTCCTGGGACGGCTACCCGGCCTCCCGGCAGCGGATCCTCGCCGGCGCCGAGGCGGCCGGTGTCGAGAACCTGATGGTGCTCAGCGGCGACGTCCACGTCTCGTACGCCCTCGACATCAAGGCCGACTTCCGTGATCCGGCCTCCCGCACCGTCGGCACCGAGATCGTCGCCACCTCCGTCAGCAGCGGCAGGAACGGCTCCGCGCGGCCGTCCAACCACACCAACCTCACCCGCGCCAACCCGCACCTGTGCTTCTACGACGGGCGCCGCGGCTACGTCACCGTCACCCTCGGCGAGCGCGAGGCCCGCGCCGACTTCCGTACGGTCTCCCACGTGACGACACCGGGCGCGCCGGTCGTCACGGCGGCGTCCTTCGTCACCGAGGCGGGTCACCCCGGGCTCCGCCCCGCCTAACATAGGGAGGCTTTCAACGAAACGGAGCAGCGATGCCGGAGAGCGGCCGGACCACCACCAAGCCCCACATAGCCGACGCACCGGCCGCCTCCGCCCGCAGAGCCGGGCTGCTCGTCACCCTCGTCCTCGGCGGGCTCACCGCCCTCCCACCGCTCTCCATGGACATGTACCTGCCGGCGCTGCCGCAGGTCACCGAGGCGCTGCGGTCACCCGCCGCCACCGTCCAGCTCACCCTGACCGCCTGCCTCGCCGGCATGGCGCTCGGCCAGCTCGTCGTCGGCCCCATGAGCGACAAGTGGGGCCGGCGCCGGCCGCTGCTCGTCGGCATGATCGTGTACGTCCTCGCCACCGCCGTCTGCGCCCTCGCGCCCACCGCCGGGCTGCTCGTCGGCTTCCGGCTGCTGCAGGGCCTCGCGGGCGCCGCCGGCATCGTCATCGCCCGGGCCGTCGTCCGCGACCTGTACGACGGCGTCGAGATGGCCCGGTTCTTCTCCACCCTCATGCTGATCTCCGGCGTCGCGCCGATCGTCGCCCCGCTCATCGGCGGCCAGATCCTGCGGCTCACCGACTGGCGGGGCGTCTTCTGCGTCCTCACCGGCGTCGGCGTCCTGCTCACCCTCGTCGTCTGGCGCTTCCTGCACGAGACCCTGCCGCCCGAGCGGCGCCACGCGGGCGGCGTCGGCGAGGCCCTGCGCACCATGCGCGGACTCCTCGCGGACCGCGTCTTCACCGGCTACACGCTGGCCGGCGGACTGGCCTTCGCCGCGCTCTTCGCGTACATCACCGCCTCGCCCTACGTCATGCAGGAGATCTACGGCGCCTCCCCGCAGACCTTCAGCCTGCTCTTCGGGATCAACTCGGTCGGGCTCGTCGTCATGGGCCAGGTCAACGGCAAGCTGCTCGTCGGCCGGGTCAGCCTCGACAAGGCGCTCGGCTGCGGCCTCGCGGTCATCCTCACCGCGTCCCTCGCGCTGCTCGTCATGACCAGCGGCGTCTTCGGCGACCCCGGCCTCGCGCCGATCGCGGGCGGGCTCTTCGTGCTGATGTCGGCGATGGGCCTCACCCTGCCGAACACCAACGCCCAGGCCCTCATGCGCACCCCGCACGCCGCCGGCTCCGCCTCCGCGCTCCTCGGCACCTCGTCCTTCCTCATCGGCGCCGTAGCCTCCCCGCTCGTCGGCATCGCCGGCGAGACCACTGCCGTCCCGATGGCCGTCGTCCAGGTCTGCTGCGCGCTCGCCGCCGTCGCCTGCTTCCTGCTCCTGTGCCGCCCCTGGAAGGCGGCGCCCCGGAGCACGGACGCCGACGCCCGGGCCGACGCCTAAAATGTGGCGGTGAACGCCTCCCTCCCCTCCGCCGACACCCTGCGCGCCGCGCTCGCCGCCGTCCTCGACGGACTGCCGCCGCGCCAGGCCGCCCAGGCCGTCGAACGGCTGATCGCGAACTACCGGGGAGCCACCCCGACCCACGCGCCCGTGCTGCGCGACCGGTCCGACGTCGCCGCCTACGCCGCGTACCGCATGCCCGCCACCTTCGAGGCGGTACGGGCCGCCCTGTACGCCCTCGCGGACGCGGCGCCCGACTGGGCGCCCGCCACGCACACGGACGTCGGCGGCGGCACCGGCGCGGCGAGCTGGGCCGTCGCCGAGACCTGGGAGGGCGCGGCGCGCACCACCGTCCTCGACTGGGCCGAGCCGGCCCTCGCCCTCGGCAAGGAGCTCGCCGGGGGCGTCTTCGACGCCGAGTGGCGCCGGGAGCGGATCGGGGCGGCGCTGCGGCTGCCCGACTCGGACCTGGTGACCGTCTCGTACGTCCTCAACGAGCTGACCGAGTCCGACCGCACCGCCCTCGTCACCGAGGCCGCGCGCACCGCGCAGGCCGTCGTGATCGTCGAGCCGGGCACCCCCGACGGCTACGAGCGGATCATCGCCGCCCGCACCCTGCTGATCGACGCGGGCTTCACCGTCGCCGCGCCCTGCCCGCACAGCGGCGCCTGCCCGATCGTGCCCGGCACCGACTGGTGCCACTTCGCCGCCCGGGTCAGCCGCTCCTCGCTGCACCGGAAGGTGAAGGGCGGCTCGCTGCCGTACGAGGACGAGAAGTACGCGTACGTCGCCGCCACCCGGTTCCCGGTGACCCCGGCCCCGTCCCGGATCACCCGCAGGCCGCAGATCCGCAAGGGCCAGGTGCTGCTCGACCTCTGCGGCCCCGACGGTCTCGCCCGGGAGACGGTGACCAAGCGGCACGGGGCGCTCTACAAGGAGGCCAGGGACGCCGAGTGGGGCGACGCCTGGCCTCCCGAGGAGGACTAGGCCGGACCGGACCGGTCGGGGCCGGCCCGGGACCGGCCCGGGACCGGCCCGGGATCGGCCCGGGACCGGCTGGCACTGGCCGGCCGGATCAGGGGCTAGCCCGCCGGCCGCAGCTCCTGGGTGCAGCACTTCACGCTGCCGCCGCCCTTGAGCAGCTCGCTCAGGTCCATCCCGATCGGCTCGAAGCCGCGCGCCCGCAACGGCTCGAAGAGGCCCACGGCCGCCTGCGGGAGCAGCACGTGCCGGCCGTCGCTCACCGCGTTCAGACCGAGTACGGCGGCCTCCGGCTCCTCGACGACCAGCGCGTCGGGGAAGAGCCGCTCCAGGACGGTGCGGCTGCCGGGGGAGAAGGCGGCGGGGTAGTACATGATCTCGTCGCGGGCGTCGTCCAGGACGCACAGCGCCGTGTCCAGGTGGTAGTAGCGCGGGTCCACCAGCTCCAGGCCGATCACCGGGCGCCCGAAGAACTCCTGGGCCTCGGCGAGCGCGAGCGGGCTGGACCGGAAGCCGCGGCCGGCCAGGATCCAGGACGCGGTCACGGCGAAGTCGCCCTCGCCCTCGTTGACGTGCTCGGGGACTCGGACGTCCGCGTCCGGATAACCGTTCCTGCGGAACCAGTCCAGGTGTGCCGCCGCCTCGTCCGAGCGCTCCGGGTAGGCGAACCTGGCGCCGAGCACCCGGCCGTCGACCACGGTCGCGCCGTTCGCGGCGAAGACCATGTCCGGCAGGTCCGGGGCCGGTTCGAGCAGTTCGACGGTGTGGCCGAGCGCGCGGTACCGGTCGCGCAGGTCCTCCCACTGCGCGAGGGCGAGCGGCAGGTCGACCGGCTTCGTGGGATCCATCCAGGGGTTGATGGAGTACGTCACCTTGAAGTGCGCGGGTGGGCACATCAGATAACGGCGGGGCGAGGCATCGCGCGGGGTGGGGCGCAAAGAGGGCTCCTCTACGGTCGCTGATCGCTGAGCGCAGATCGTTGAGGACATGGTCCGCTCTCTCGGCGCCCCGCGCAGTGGACCGTTCGGGTGGTTCGGATGAAAAGCGAGTGGCGCCAAGGCCCCCGGCGCCGCCCGCGCCACCATCGACGAGCTGAACGCCCCCTGCGCGGACTCGCCCCTCGCTGACCGCGACCGGCCCGACCCCGGTTCCGAGCCCGTTCCGACCCCGGTTCCGCGCCCGTTCCGAGCCGGTTCCCGACCCCGGTTCCCGACTCCGGTCACCCGGGGCGCAGGATGGTGGGACCATGGAGGGCCAGCCGGGCGAACCCCGGCCGACCGGGCACGCATGAGGTGTGAGGGGATAGATGGGCGACGGCATCGGCCGCTACCGCGGCACGGAGAGCAAACTCGCGCAGTGGCTGCGCAGGCGCCCCAAGCGGACCAAGGCCGATACCGAGAACGAACGCGAGAAGCTGCTCCTGGCCGTCGCCGCCGCAGGGCTGCCGCTCGCCCCCGCCGCGTACCCCGTCGGCTACCGGTGTTCCTGTGAGCGGATCGGCTGTCCCACGCCCGCCCGGCACCCGGTCTCCTTCGCCTGGCAGACCCAGTCGACCACCGACCGCGCCCAGATCGAGCGCTGGGCCCGCACCCAGCCCGAGGCGAACTTCATCACCGCCACCGGCATGGTCCACGACGTGCTCGACGTGCCGCTGCCCGCCGGCCGCGCCGCCCTGGAGCGGCTGCTCGCCGAGGGCGTGGACGTCGGCCCGGTCGTCGTCTCCGACGCCGCCGAGGACCGGCCCGACGCGGGCCGCATGCTCTTCTTCACCGCCACCCGCGGCACCCCCGAGGACGAGGACGAGTGGTGGCCGTGCGAGCTGGACTGCCATCCGGAGACCATGGACGAGCATCCGGGCCTGCGCTGGCACTGCCGCGGCTCCTACGTCCTCGTACCGCCGTCCCGGCTGCCCGGTGACGAGGGCGCCCAGCCCGTCCTCACCTGGCTGCGCGGCCCGGAACACCCGCTGCCCGAGCCGCTGAACCTCCTGGAGGCCCTCACCGACGCCTGCGGCCGGCACGCGGCCGAGCAGGCGGAGCAGGGCGCCCCCGGGGACCACGAGATCGCCTGGCCGCTCAGCCGTTGAGAGTCCCCCCCGGCGGGACGCGACCGCCCGGGGGTGACCGCCCGGGGGCACCGTCCCCGGGGTCACGACCCTTCGGCCGCCGTCACGCCCTGGAGCCGGCTCAGGATCTCGGCCCTGTCGCCGTTCACGAGGACCGTCTGGCTGGACACCCACCGCTTGGTGACCGTGCTCTTCACCTCGCCGGTCAGCATCGCCTTCACGTCCGGGCCGACCTTCGGCCGGTAGCCGGGCGCGGCCGTCTGCCGCTCGAAGTAGCGGGTGGCGAAGAAGACGACGGCGCCGCCGTCCTGCGTGGCCAGTCCGAGGGGCGCGAAGTCGCCGCGGGACTCGGCCTGGTCGACGTACTGGGTGACGAGTCCGGGCCGGTTGGCCGCCTTCTTGCGCTCGGCGCGCCACTCGGTGGTGTGCGGGCCGGGTGCGAACGGCCCCGGCCGCCCGTCCTTGAGGAACAACACGTACCGCTCGCCCAGGTCCTTCGGCGCGACCGCGAGCCCGCCGGCGTCGGCGGCGACCGGCACCGCGTACCCCGCCTCCCGCTTGAAGGCGGGGATGCGGTCCGGGCTCAGGATCGACAGATAGGCGGCCTGCCACGGCTCGGCCGCGGCGCCGCGCACGAAGACAAGCACCCAGCGGGTGTCGGCGGCACCGCTGTCGGTGTCCCGGTTGGAGTCGGTGTCGGCGACGAACCAGCGCGGCCAGCCGGCCTTCCTGGGTATCGCGAACTTCGCGTCGGTGAGCTCCAGTGGCCGGTGGTTCGGGTTGCCGCCCGGGTTCGTCAGATGACGCGACCTCAGGCCCGCCTGGTTGATCTCCCCGAACGCGCCGGTGACCCGGTCCGCGTCGCGGGTCGGGTCGTACGCCTGGTCGGCGGCGTTGAAGGCGGTCGTGAAGTCCTCGAGCGCCTGCCGCGCCTCGGCCGGGGAGGCGGCCGGGATCAGCGCCTGCTCGCCGTGCACGGTCACACAGCCGCTCGCGGTCAGCGCGAGGAGGGCGGCCGTCGTCGCCGCCAGGAACGTGCGCGGGCCGGCCGGGAGTCCCGGCCGGCCCGACGCGCGGACGAGGGTGTCAGCCGGTCGCCTGGGCCCGGTTCGCCTGAGCCTTCTCATCGGTCTCGGTCGTCGCCTTCTGCTTCGCCAGCCGCTTGGACGGACCCGACCCTATCGGGGCCAGGAAGATCGCGAGCGTCGGGATCAGATAGAGCGCCCACACCGTGACCTGGACGACGGTCGGGTCGGGCTGGAAGTTGAACACGCCCTTGAGGAGGGTGCCGTACCAGCTGTCCGGCGGGATGGTCGCCGAGATGTCGAAGGCCTTGTTCGCCAGGCCGGGCAGGAAGTCCGCCTCCTGGAGGTCGTGCACGCCGTACGCGAGCACGCCCGCCGCCACCACGACCAGCATGCCGCCGGTCCAGGTGAAGAACTTCGCCAGGTTGATCTTCAGCGCGCCGCGGTAGAACAGCCAGCCCAGGAGCACCGCCGTGAGCAGGCCCAGGACCACGCCGACCAGCGGCGCGTACGTGCCGTCCGAGGAGGCCCGCACCGACGCCCACACGAACAGCGCCGTCTCCAGGCCCTCGCGGCCGACGGCGAGGAACGCGGTCGCCACCAGCGCGCCCGTGCCCATCTGCAGGGCCGCGTCCAGCTTGCCGTGCAGCTCGGTCTTCAGGTGCCGCGCGGTGCGCCGCATCCAGAAGACCATCCAGGTCACCAGGCCCACGGCGAGGATCGACAGCGAGCCGCCGAGCGCCTCCTGCGCCTCGAAGGTCAGCTCCTGCGAGCCGAACTCCAGGCCGGCGCCGAAGGCGAGCGCGAGCCCGACGGCGACGCCGATGCCGATCCAGATCGGCCGCAGGGCGTCCTTGCGGCCGGTCTTCACCAGGTAGGCGATGAGGATGCAGACGACGAGGCTGGCCTCGAGACCTTCGCGCAGGCCGATCAGATAGTTCCCGAACACGTCGGACTCCTTCTTCGTTACGCAGCTTCGTTACGCGATCACGCGAACAGCTCCCGGCCCCACCAGTCGTCCTTGTCGCGGACGCCCGGCGGAACCGCGAAGATCGCCGAACCGACGTGCTGGGTGTACTCGTTGAGCGCGTCATGGCGGGCCAGCTGGGTCTGCACCGGGATGAAGCCGGAGCGGACGTCGCGCTGGTACGCCAGGAAGAACAGGCCCGCCTCCAGGCGGCCGAGGCCGTCCGTGCCGTCCGTGAAGGAGTAGCCGCGGCGCAGGATGGTGGCCCCGCCGTTGGAGTCGGGGTGCGCCAGACGCACGTGCGAGTCCGGCTTCATGGCCTTCAGGAACGGCTCGTCGTGCTCCTTGGCCTTGCCGACCGGAGCGCCTTCCTTCTTGTCCCGGCCGAACACGTCCTCCTGCTCGGAGAGCGGGGTGCGGTCCCAGGTCTCGACGTTCATCCGGATCCGGCGGGCCACCAGGTACGAGCCGCCGGTCATCCACGCGGCGGCGCCCGGGGCGTCCTTGGCGGACACCCAGACGTGCTTGTCGAGGCGGTCGGTCTCGGTGCCGGCGATGTTGCGGGTGCCGTCCTTGAAGCCGAACAGGTTGCGCGGGGTCTGGGCGTCCGGGGTCGTCGACGACGTCTTGCCGAAGCCGAGCTGGGACCAGCGCACCGCGACCTTGCCGAAGCCGATGCGGGCCAGGTTGCGGATGGCGTGCACGGCGACCTGCGGGTCGTCGGCGCACGCCTGCACGCACAGGTCGCCGCCGCTGCGGGCCGGGTCCAGGTTGTCGCCGGGGAACTTGGGCAGGTCGACGAGGGCGCCGGGGCGCTTGCCGGCGAGGCCGAAGCGGCCGTCGAAGAGGGACGGGCCGAAGCCGATGGTGAGGGTGAGCCGGGACGGCTTGAGGCCGAGGGCCTCGCCGGTGTCGTCCGGCGGGGCCTCCGGGAGGCCGCCGTAGGCGCCCTCGCCGACCTCGTGACCGGCCGTCATGCGCTCGGCGGCGCGGGTCCAGTCCTTGAGGAGCTGGATCAGCTCGGCGCGGTCCGTCGTCTTCACGTCGAAGGCGGCGAAGTGCAGCCGGTCCTGGACGGCGGTGGCGATGCCGGCCTGGTGGGCGCCGTGGAAGGGCACCGCGGAGCCGGTGTCGGCGACGGGCGTGGTGGCGTCGTCGTGGCCCCGGGTCAGGGCGACGGCGCCGCCGGCCGCGGCCGCGCCGAGCGCGAGCCCGGCACCGCCCCAGCCGATGACGGCGCGGCGGGACGGCGACGCGGCGCCGGTGGTGTCCTCGGAGACCTGCTCGTTCTCACTCATGTCGTTCATGCCGGGTGTTCCCCTTGCCTTACTTCGCGACCGCGGCGGCGAGCTTGGAGAGCGGCTCGGCGAGCGCGTTGACGCCGTCCGAGAGCTCCTTGCGCTGTTCCTTGCCGACCTTCTCGTACGAGGTGAAGACGTACGCGTTCTTGTCGGTGCGGTACTTGTCGAGCAGCGTGTTCAGGGCGGCGAACTGCTTGTCGAGCTCGGCGGCCAGCTTGGGGTCGTTCTTCTGCGCGACCGGCTTGAGCAGCTCGAAGGACTTCTGGGCGCCCTCGACGTTGGCCTTGAAGTCGACGAGGTCGGTGTGGGAGTAGCGCTCCTCCTCACCGGTGACCTTGCCGGTGGCGACCTCGTCGAGGAGTTCCTTGGCGCCGTTGGCCATGGAGGTCGGGGTGATCTCGGCCTTGCCGACGCGCTTCTCCCAGTCCGCCAGGTCCTTGTCGAGGAGGTCGGCGAGCTGCTTCTCGCGGTCGGTGATCTTCTTGTCCTGCCACAGCGCCTTCTCCAGGCGGTGCCAGCCGGTCCAGTCCTTCACCGGGTCCTGGCCGGCCTCCAGGCCGTCCTCGCGGACGTCGACCTTCGGGTCGATGTCGCCGAAGGACTCGGCGACCGGCTCGGTGCGCTCCCAGCCGATGCGGGACTCGGCGTACGCCTTCTTGGCGGCCTCGACGTCACCGGCGCGGACGGCGTCGGTGAACACCTTCACCTTCGGCAGGGTCTGCTCGGCCTGCGCCTCCACGTACTGGCGGTACGCGGCGACGGCCGCGTCCAGCTCCGGTGAGCGCTTGGCGGCGCCCTTGCCGGTGGCGGTGACCTTCTGCTTGATGCCGTCGCCCTTCATGCCGGGCTTGCAGGCGATCTCGTAGTCACCGGCCTTGATCTCGGCGGTGATGGTCGCCTTGGTGCCCGGCCCGATGTTCTCGCGCTCGGTCACGATCCGCTCGTCCGGGAACAGCACGTACACCTCGGTGACCTGGTCGCCCCGGTTCTCCACGTCCAGCTTCACGTGCCCGGCCGGGAAGCTCGTCTTCGACACCTCGCACGCGGCGTCCTTGGCGACGACCTTGATCGCCCCGTCGTCCGCCTTGGCGTCGCTCTTCTGCGCGCACCCCGTGACGGCGGCCAGGCTCGCCGCGGCAGCGGCGGCGGTGACGACGGACAGACGGACGGCTCGCATGCGGTGCTCCACTCGGGGGACGGTTCGGAGAGGACGGGGTGAGGCGGACCTAACTTAACCGAGGCTTACCTCAGCAATACCCGCGCGTCCAGTGATTCAGCTCTCAGGGCGGCCCAGGGGGACACGGAGCGGTCACGGTGGGCTCATGGGGGCATCACGACTTGGTCAAGGGATGGTCAAGAGGGGGAGTTTGTCCGGCTTTCAGTTACGCGTGAGTAGGCCCGGCGGGCCGGAGGACTGGATGGTTGAATTCCGGCATGAACACGACTGACATCGACGTCCTGCGGGTCTTCTGCGCGGGCGACGGCCGGTACGGCAACAGGCTCGGGGTCGTACGTGACGGGCGCGGGTATCCCGATGAGGCCGTGCGGCAGGCGCTGGCCAAGGAGCTCGGGTTCAGCGAGACGGTGTTCGTGGACGATCCGGAGCGGGGGGTCGTCGACATCTACACGCCCGGGGTGCGGCTGCCGTTCGCCGGGCATCCGCTCGTGGGGGCCGCCTGGCTGCTCGATCTGGAGGTCGTCAATCCGCCGGTCGGGGAGGTGTGGGTGCGCGGGGACGGGGAGTTCACGTGGATCGAGGCGCGGGCCGAGTGGGCGCCGCCGTGGCCGCTGGAGCAGTTCGGGTCGGCGGCCGAGGTGGAGGCCCTGGAAGTGCCGGAGCCGGGGGTGGGGGTCCCCCCGGGACGAAGTCCTGGGGGGAGGGTCTACGCCTGGGCGTGGGAGGACGAGGCCGCCGGACGGGTCCGGGCGCGGGCGTTCCCCGGGCGCGGGGACGGGATCGACGAGGACGAGGCCACGGGCGCGGCGGCGCTGCTGCTCACGGCCGAGCTGGGACGGGCGCTCAACATCACCCAGGGCCGCGGCTCGCAGCTGCTCACCGCGCCCGGGCCCGACGGCATCGTGGAACTCGGCGGGCGGGTACGGATCGAGAACACCCGCGTCGTGTAGGCGTCACGCGCTGAGCGGGAACTCCCCGGACAGCTCCCGGAACACCGCGCCGTTGAAGTCGAACGCCCGCTTGCACTCGTCGACGATCCGCTGCTTCTCCAGGTCGTCCGCGCGCACCGCGTCGAGCAGCTCCCGGTACGTCCGCTTGAAGGCCGCCGGGTTGTCGATCGCCTCGAAGACGTAGAACCGCACGCCGTCGCCCTTGCGCGCGAAGCCCCAGGTCCGCTCCGCCCTGTCGCGGATGATCTGACCGCCCGACAGATCGCCCAGATAGCGGGTGTAGTGGTGGGCCACATAGCCCGCCGGCCAGTCGCGGGCGCATTCGGCGACCCGCGCCGCGTACGCCTCCGTCGCCGGCAGCGGCGAGAGCCCCGCCCGCCACCCCGCGCCCCGCAGATGCGCGAGGTCCTGCTCCAGGGCTGCCGTGCGGAACAGCTCCGGCTGTATGAACGGCCCCGCGACCGGGTCGGACGCCAGGGCCGCCGCGCCGTCCTCGAGCGCGCGGTACACGAACCACAACTGCTCCGTGTACCGCGCGTACGCGTCGACGGCGAGGCGGCCGCCGAGGAGGTCGCTCATGAACGTCGACGTCTCCGCCTGCGTGTGCTGCTCGTGCGAGGCCGTGCGGATCAGCGTCGAGAAGGGCGTGTCCAAGGCGGGCCTCCGGAAGGGTTCATCTCGTTCCCGACATCCTGTCGGTAAAACGCTACCCCTCCGACGGGTCAGGGCAACGTAAGAATGTCCGCCCCGGTCTCCGTCACCACCAGCGTGTGCTCGAACTGCGCCGTCCGCTTGCGGTCCTTCGTGACCACGGTCCAGCCGTCGTCCCACATGTCGTACTCGTGCGTGCCCAGCGTCAGCATCGGCTCGATCGTGAACGTCATGCCCGGCTGCATGACGGTCGTGTGGTGCGGGGAGTCGTAGTGCGGAATGATCAGCCCGGAGTGGAAGGACGAGTTGATGCCGTGCCCCGTGAAGTCCCGGACGACGCCATAGCCGAAGCGCTTGGCGTACGACTCGATGACCCGGCCGATGATGTTCACCTGGCGGCCCGGCTTGACCGCCTTGATCGCCCGGTTCAGGGACTCCCGGGTGCGCTCGACGAGCAGCCGGGACTCCTCGTCGACGTCACCGCAGAGGTAGGTGGCGTTGTTGTCGCCGTGGACGCCGTTGATGTACGCGGTCACGTCCAGGTTCACGATGTCGCCGTCCTTCAGGACGGTCGAGTCGGGGATGCCGTGGCAGATGACCTCGTTGACCGACGAACACAGCGACTTCGGGAAGCCGCGGTAGCCGAGCGTCGAGGGGTAGGCGCCGTGGTCGCACATGTACTCGTGGGCGACCCGGTCCAGCTCGTCCGTGGTCACGCCCGGCGCGATGTGCTTGGCGGCCTCCTCCATCGCCTGCGCGGCGATGCGGCCGGCGATCCGCATCCGCTCGATCGTGTCGGCGTCCTGCACCTCGGGCCCCGAGTACGGGGTGGGCGCGGGCTTGCCGACGTACTCGGGGCGGCGGATGGACCCCGGAACGGAACGGTGGGGGGAGAGCTCCCCCGGTACGAGAAGCGACTGGCCAGACATGTCAGCGAGTCTAACGACCGCGTCTGGGGCAGCATGGTGACGGAGGAAGGAGCCGAGGATGGCCCTGTTCAAGAAGCGCACGGTCGGCAAGCCGGGCGAGTGGTACTACTGCCTGGAGCACAAGAAGGTCGAGGAGGGCCCCGAGTGCCCGGCGAAGGACCGTTTCGGCCCCTACACCAGCCGGGAGGAGGCCACCCGCGCCATGCAGACGGCGCAGGAGCGGAACCTGGAGTGGGACACCGACCCGAAGTGGCACGACCGGGCCGGCAAGGACGAGTCGGCCGACTAGTGCCTGTCCGGGGCCCCAGGCGCTAGGCGCCGGGGAACCGCGCCGTCGCCAGGACGTCCCCGTCCGGGCCGAGCAGCCTGGCGCCGGTCACCGTCGTCGGATCGGCGCCGGCCGGCGCACCCCAGTACCCGTAGCCGTCCCTGAGCGGGAACGAGCCCACCGGAACCGTCGACCCGTCGGCATGGACGAGCACACAGCGGACCGGTCCGGCGGCCGCCCCGTCCAGGTCGACGGACATGTACACCCAGCCGCCGCCGCCCGGGTGCGCGTAGATCCGGCCGACCTCGTGGCCGCCCGCCCCCGTCCCCGACACCAGCGCCGCCTCCACGAGCCCCGTCCGCTGCGACACCGCCGGCGGCGCGCCCTCGACGACCGCCGAGCCGACCGCCCAGCCGCCGAACCCGCAGGCCACCGCCGCGGCCGCCCCGGCCGCCGCCAGCCGCAGCCGGTACCGGCGTGGCTTCCGTACGGGCGCCGCGCCCAGCGCCCGTACCACCCGGGACTCGAAACCGACCGGCGGCTCGGCACCCGGCAGCAGCGCGAGCAGCCCGTCGCCGACGGCCGTCAGCCGCTCGACGTACTCGCGGCATTCGGGGCAGCGGTCCAGATGCGCGACGGCCTCGGCCCGCTCGCGGGCCGGCAGGACCCCGAGCGCCAGCTCGGCGGCCAGCTCCCGCAGCCGCTCGCACTCCACGCCGCCACCGCCACCCCCGCCGCTTCCGCCGTTCATGCCGCCACCGCCGCTCCCGCTGTTCCTGCCGCCCGTGCCGTTCATGTCGCTCGTGCCGCCCACCGCCGTCACCTCCCCTCCGCCGGTTCGAGCAGCGCCCTTACCTTGATCGTCCCGGTCCGGATCCGGGTCTTCGCCGTGCCCAGCGGCACACCCTCGGCCTCCGCGATCTCGCGCGCCGTCATCCCGTAGATCCCGGCCATCACCAGCGCCCGCGCCTGCTCCCGGGGCAGCTCCGCCACCGCCCGCCGGACCCGCTCCGCGCTGTCGTCGGCGAGCGCCCGCCGCTCGGGCGTCTCGGTCACGGCGCCGAGCAGCGTCTCCAGGTCCTCCGGGGCCACCGGGCTCGCCCGCCGGGCCCGGACCGCGTCGATCGCCAGGTTGTGCGCGATCGTCGTCAGCCAGGCCCGTACGGAGCCGCGCCGCGGGTCGTACACCTGCGCGTGCCGCCAGGCCCGCTCGAAGGTCTGCTGGGCGACGTCCTCGGCGAGCTGGGGATCGCCGACGACGGCCACGGCCACACCGAAGACCGTGCGCTGGAAACGGCGCACGAAGGCGACCGCGAGTTCGGGGTCGCCCGTCGTCAGACCGGTGAGCAGCGCCTCGTCGGGTACCC
The DNA here is from genome assembly GCF_044768205.1 of Streptomyces sp. NPDC101160. Taxonomy (NCBI): domain Bacteria; kingdom Bacillati; phylum Actinomycetota; class Actinomycetes; order Kitasatosporales; family Streptomycetaceae; genus Streptomyces; species Streptomyces sp. NPDC101160. The sequence continues at coordinate 600,349 of NZ_JBIWPJ010000005.1, forward strand.
GCCCGAGAGAAAGGCCCATGCGCCACATGTCAGGGATACGCTCCGCCGCCCGGAAGGGATTGCGCTCCGTGCCCCCCGGCATTCATTGTCCGCCCGCGAAGTCCCCGGAGCCCCCGGAGTCTCCGGAGTCCCCGCGACGCAATCCCTCACCCGTCCGACTCCGTATCCCCTTCCGGGGACGATCTGGAGGACCGACTCATGGCAACCGTACGAACCGGCAAGCGCCTGGTGCTCGGCGTGGCCGCCGGCGGACTGACCGCCCTGCTCGCCGCCTGCGGCAGCAGCGACAACGGCAACGGGGGCGGCAGCACGCCTCCGCCGCCCCCGCCGAAGTCCGGCACCTCGGCGACCCAGGTCACGGCGGAGCTGTCCGACTTCCACATCAAGCTGTCGACGGAGAAGTTCACGCCCGGCACCTACACCTTCACCGCGAAGAACACGGGCAAGCACGAGCACGCCCTGGAGATCGAGGGCAGCGGCGGCGAGAGCGACGAGCACCGCAGCCAGAACGTCTCGCCCGGCGAGTCCACCACCCTCACGGTGACGCTGAAGTCCGGCACGTACGAGGTCTACTGCCCGGTCGACGGACACAAGGACCTCGGCATGAAGACCGACATCACGGTCGGCGGAGCCCCGGCACCGGCCACGAACAACCCGTCGAGCCCTTCGAACAACCAGTCCCCGGGCACCGGCTACTGAGCCCGCCGAGCCTGCCATGACCACGAACGGAGCGGCCGCGCGGCTCGTCCTGCGCCTGGCCGGAGCGGGCCTGACGGCGACCATGGCCGCGATCCATCTGCGGCTGTGGGCCGAGGGCTACCAGGACCTCGCCACCATCGGCCCGCTCTTCCTGCTCAACGGCATCGTCGGCATCCTGCTCGCCGTGGCGCTGCTCGTCACACCCGAGCGCTGGCTCGGGCCGGTCGCCGCCGTCACCGCGCTGTTCACGGCCGGCACGCTCGGCGCGCTGTTCCTGAGCCTCACCACCGGTCTGTTCGGCTTCGAGGAGTCGATCGGCGCGGAGCTGGTCCGCCCGACCCTCTACGTCGAGACGGCGGGCGCGGCGGTCCTGACCACCCTGGCGGTGGCCTCCCTCAGCCACCACCACCTCCACCATCACCCGCACCGTCATCACCACGACCACCCTCACCCCGAGGACGACCAGCGGGAACGTTAGGCCGCGGTGACGGCTTCCTGCTGTGCCCTGCGCGCCAGCGCGTCCTCGTCCGTCGCGGCGTCGTACGCGAGCAGCTTCGGCAGCGCCAGGCACAGCAGCCCCACCGAGGCCACGCAGGCGAGACCGCCCGACCAGACCGCCGCCCGGGTGCCGGTCCAGCCGGCCAGCGTGCCCGCCCGGACCTGGCCGAGCTGCGGGCCCACGCCGTACGAGATGAGCTCGATGCCCGCCAGCCGGCCGCGCAGCTCCTCCGGGATGGTCTGGTTCCAGATGGTGGAGCGGCCGAGCCCGCTCAGCATGTCGCCCGCGCCGGCGACGGCCAGGCACAGCAGCACCGGCCACACGTTCCCGAACCAGCCGGCCGCGGCGATCGCCGCGCCCCACACCGTCGCCCCGGCCACCACCAGGAGCCCGTGCCGCCGCAGCTTCGACGTCCAGCCGCTGGTCAGGCCGAGGACGAGCGAGCCGACCGAACCGGCCGCGTACATCAGGCCGAGCGACCATTCGGCGTGCAGCTCGTCCGCGAGGAACGGGAAGATCGTGTTCGGGAACGCGAAGAACATCGCGGCCAGGTCGATCGCGTACGTGCCGAGCAGCACCGGCCGCGACCACGCGTACCGCGCGCCCTCCGCGATCCCGCGCAGCGAGGGCTTGTCGGCGTCGTGCGCGGCCGGCGCGGGCGAGAGCCCCCGGCACATCAGCACGGACACCACGTAGCCGGCCACGGTCACCCCGTACGCGGCGGCGTGCCCCGCGTACGCCACGACCAGGCCCGCGAGCGCCGGGCCCGCGATGGAGCCGATCTGCCAGCGCAGCCCGTTCAGGGCGGCCGCCGCCGTCTGCTGCTCGTGCGGCACGATCCGGGAGAGCAGCGAGTCGAGCGCCGGCCGCTGCAGCCCGGACAGCGCGGAGACGCCGGCGGCCACGACGTACAGCGGCCACAGCAGCGGGTGCGGCAGCAGGGCGTTCAGCAGGAGCAGCAGCGCGAGCAGGCCGAGCCCGGCCTCCGTCGCCACGATCACCCTGCGCCGGTCGACGGCGTCCGCGAGCGCCCCGCCGTACAGCCCGAACACCACCAGCGGGACGAGCTCCACCGCGCCCATCGCGCCGACGGCGAGCGGTGAGTCGGTCAGGTCCTTGATCTGCAGCGGCAGCGCGATCAGCGCCATGAAGCTCGCGAAGACGGTGACGGTCCCCTGGACCCAGAGCAGCCGGAAGTCGCGGGAGGAGCGCCAGGGGGCGAGATCGGGGAGGAGACGTTTCACCAGGGTCACGAAGGCCATGCTCTGGAGCCCGCCCGCCCCCGGGCAACCGAATAACCGTGTGGCCCTCTCGGCGGCGGGGGCGTGGCCAGTTGGTCGGGTTACCAGCGGGGTGGCGGGGGCGCGGTCAGCCGGCCCGCGAGCCGGGGCAGGCGGCGGTTACCAGCGGGGTGGCCGGGCGCTGTCGGTTTGATCGGCCTGCCGGGACAGGCGGCCGGTCACCACCTCGGCGGCGGGGGCGCCGTCAGCTGGTCCGCGAGCCGGGACAGCCGGTCGCGGAGGCGCAGCCGGCCACGGGGCGCCGGCGGCAGGCAGTTCTCGCCGGCCGCCGCGCTCACCAGGTGCTGCACCGTGTCCAGGTCGACCTCCGCGTCCGCCGCCACCGTCAGCGTCTCGTGCGCCAGCCCGCCCAGCTCGGGGTCGCCGCTGTCCAGGGACAGCACCGTCGCCCCCGCCCGGCGCGCGTCGTGGACCCGCTCGAGCAGCCCCGCCTCCGGCCGCGACGGCGCCACCATCAGCAGCGTCGCCCCGCGCCCCGCCGACTCGATCCGGCCGAGCCCGGCCGCCAGGTGCGGCGGGTCGCCGGGCCGCGCCCGGTGCCGTACGAGGGTGGGCGCGAGCTCCGGGCGGCCGGACCAGGCGGACTCGTCGACCAGGTGCGCGGCCAGGTGCCACGGCTCGTACTCCGCCGTGCCGACCAGGAGCAGCCCACCGCCGTGCGACACGACCGAGGAACGGAGCGAACCGGCGAAGCGGCGGGCGGCCGCCGGCCACTCCGTACCGGCGAGCACTTCGCGCAGCAGCGCGACACGTACGGCGTCCATGGCCCCGGATGGTGCCCGGGCCCCGCACGGGCCCGCGAGCGGTTCGGCACGGACTCACCCGGACGGGTACCTCCGGCCCGACCGGCCAGTAATGTCGAGGCCATGACTTCCTCCACCACTTCCAGCCCGGCACCCAAGGACCCGTGGGACCTCCCGGACGTCTCCGGGCTCGTCGTCGGCGTCCTCGGCGGCACCGGTGACCAGGGCCGCGGCCTCGCCTACCGGCTGGCCAAGGCCGGCCAGCAGGTGATCATCGGCTCCCGCGCCGCCGACCGCGCCCAGGCCGCCGCCGCCGAGCTCGGCCTCGGCGTCGAGGGCGCCGACAACGCCGAGTGCGCCCGGCGCAGCGACGTCGTGATCGTCGCCGTGCCGTGGGACGGCCACGCCAAGACCCTGGAGTCGCTGCGCGAGGAACTGGCGGGCAAGCTCGTCGTCGACTGCGTGAACCCGCTCGGCTTCGACAAGAAGGGCGCCTACGCGCTCAAGCCGGAGGAGGGTTCGGCCGCCGAGCAGGCCGCCGCGCTGCTCCCCGAGTCGCGGGTCACCGCCGCCTTCCACCACCTGTCGGCGGTGCTCCTGCAGGACGCCTCGATCGCCGAGATCGACACCGACGTGATGGTCCTCGGCGAGGTCCGGGCCGACGTGGAGATCGTCCAGGCCCTGGCCGGCCGCATCCCCGGTATGCGCGGCGTCTTCGCCGGCCGGCTGCGCAACGCCCACCAGGTCGAGTCGCTCGTCGCCAACCTGATCTCGGTGAACCGCCGCTACAAGGCCCACGCGGGCCTGCGCGTCACCGACGTCTGAGCCGAGGTCTGAGCCGAGGGCCGGGCCGACGGCCGAGCCGGTCCCGGGCACCGCACGGGCATGGGGGACACTGGACGGGCACATCGCCCGTAACCGGACAGGAGCCGACCCCCATGCCCCGCCTCGCCCTCTACGCCCTGGTCGTCTGCGCGCTCGCCGTCGCCGCGGCGGTCGTCTCCTTCGCCCAGGGCAGCTTCCTCGGCATCGTCTGGGTGCTGCTGGCCGGCCTCTCCTCCAACATGGCCTGGTACTACATCAAGCGCGGCCGGGTGGCTCAGGACCAGGGTCAGGGCCTGTCCTAGACCTCGCAGAAGTCCGGGGCCGACTCCCAGAAGCGGTAGAGCGTCGAGCCGCAGTAGCGGGACAGCTCCGGCACGCCCAGCGTCTGCATCAGCGCGTCGATCCCGTCGAAGAACGCGTTGTTGAGCGCAGGGATGAACAGCAGCGCGATCACGACGAAGAAGCCGTAGGGCGCGTACGGCTCGATCTGCCGCTTGATCCTGTACGACAGCCAGGGCTCGACCACGCCGTAGCCGTCCAGGCCCGGCACCGGGAGCAGGTTCAGGAGCGCCGCGGTGATCTGGAGGAACGCCAGGAACGCGAGCGCGTACTGGAAGGCGCGCGGCACCCCGTCGAGGGCGTGCAGCCAGAACGGGGCCGTGCAGGCGATGGCGAACAGGACGTTCGCCAGCGGGCCCGCGGCCGAGATGAGGCTGTGCTTCCAGCGGCCGTGCACCCGGCTGCGGTCGATGAAGACGGCGCCGCCGGGCAGGCCGATGCCGCCGAGCATCACGAAGAGCACCGGCAGGACGATGCTCAGCACGGCATGGGTGTACGCGAGCGGGTTGAGCGTCAGATAGCCGCGGGCGCCCACGGTGATGTCGCCGCCGTGCAGGGCGGTGCGGGCGTGCGCGTACTCGTGGAGACAGAGCGAGACGATCCACGCCGAGGTCACGAAGAGAAAGACCGCGAGCCCCGTGGAGGTGGCGAAGCCGGTCCACACGGCCCAGCCGGTGACGGCCATGACCGCGAGGATCGCCAGGAAGACGGGGCTGATCCGCCGCTCGTCGTGGCGATGGGTGGTCGTGGACATGGCCTGCTCCTGGAATCACGGTCTGGGTCACGGTCGGTGTGTGCGGGAAACGTACCGGGCGGGGGCGCGGGTTCCTGACGCGGGTCCCGTCGGCGGCTGATCACTCCTCCGCGTTCCTCACGGAGAATGGGCCCGTGCGCTACTCCGTCCTCGGCCCGACGCGGGCCCACACGTCAGAAGGCACCGCCGTCGCTCCCGGCGGCCCGCGGGTGCGCGCGCTGCTCACCGTGCTCGCGCTGCGCGCCGGGCGGGCGGTGCCGGTGGGCGTGCTCGTCGACGAGGTGTGGGGCGCCGAGCCGCCGGCCGACGCCGTCGCCGCGCTCCAGGCCCTGGTGGGCCGGCTGCGCCGGGCCCTCGGCCACGACCGGGTGCTCTCCACGGACGGCGGCTACCGCCTCGCGGCCGAGCCCGACGACGTCGACGCGCACCGGTTCGTACGGCTCGCGGCCGAGGGCGTGCGGGAGCTGGACGCGGGCCGGCCGGGGCGCGCGGCCGGGCTCCTCGACGAGGCGCTCGCGCTGTGGCAGGGGCCGGCCCTCGCCGACCTGCCCGACCGGGAGGCCGAGGCCGCCCGCTGGGAGGCCCGCCGGCTCGACGCCCGCCGGAGCAGGCTCGCGGCCGCGCTCGCGCTGGGCGAGGCGGCCGCGGTGCTGCCCGAACTGGACGCGCTGTGCGCCGCCCACCCGCTGGACGAGCCGCTGCAGGCCCTGCGGATCCGGGCGCTGCGCGACACGGGGCGGCCGTCCGAGGCGCTGGCCGCGTACGAGGCGGTACGACGCGGGCTCGCCGAGCGGCTCGGCGCCGACCCGGCGCCCGAACTGCGGGCCCTGCACGCCGGGTTGCTGGCCGCGCCGGCGGCGCCGCCCGCGCCGGTCACTGGCAATCTGCGCGCCCGCCTCACCAGCTTCGTCGGCCGCGAGGACGACATCTCCGCCCTCCAGGACGGCCTGCGCACCACGCGCCTGGTCACCCTCCTCGGCCCCGGCGGCGCCGGCAAGACCCGCCTCTCGCAGGAGGCGGCCGAACGCGTCGCCGGGCCCGAGCTGTGGCCCGACGGCGTCTGGCTCGTCGAACTGGCCCCGGTCACCGACCCGGAGGCCGTCACCGAGGCCGTCCTCACCGCCCTCGGCGCCCGCGAGACCGTACTGCGCGGCGCCGGCGCCGACGAACTCCGCTTCGGCGAGGACCAGGACCGCACCGGCCGCCTCGTCGAGCACTGCGCGGACCGCCGTCTGCTGCTCCTCCTCGACAACTGCGAGCACGTCGTGGGCGCCGCCGCCGAGCTGGCCGAGCTCCTCCTCGCCCGCTGCCCCGGCGTCACCGTCCTCGCGACCAGCCGCGAACCCCTCGGCGTCCCCGGCGAGGTCCTGCACCCCGTCGGCCCGCTGCCCGAGGAGACGGCGATCCGGCTCTTCGCCGAACGGGGCGCCGCCGTCCGCCCCGGCTTCCTGGTCGCCGACGACCCGGACGCGGCCGCGGAGATCGTCCGCCGGCTCGACGGCCTGCCCCTCGCCATCGAACTCGCCGCCGCCCGCCTGCGGATGCTCACCCCGCGCCAGATCGCCGACCGCCTCGACGACCGCTTCCGCCTCCTCACCTCGGGCGCGCGAACGGTGCTGCCGCGCCAGCAGACCCTCCGCGCGGTCGTCGACTGGTCCTGGGACCTCCTGGACGAGCCCGAACGAGCGGTCCTGCGCCGCCTCGCGGTCTTCACGGGCGGCTGCGACCTGGAAGCGGCGGAGGCGGTCTGCGGCGAGCCCCCGACCGGGCAGGGACCGACCGGGCAGGGACCGACCGGGCAGGGTCCGCCCGGGCCCGCTCGTGGCGAGGTGCTCGACCTGCTCGGTTCCCTCGTCGACAAGTCGCTCGTCGTCGCCGGCCAGGCCGCCTCCCAGGGCGCCGACGGCGCCGGTATGCGCTACCGGCTGCTGGAGACCGTCGCCGAGTACGCCGCCGAGCGGCTCGACGAGGCGGGGGACCGGGCGGCCGCCGAGCGGCGGCATCTCACGCACTACCGGGAGCTGGCGCGGCTGACCGATCCCGAGCTGCGGGGTGGGCGGCAGGTGGCGGCCGTGAACCGGTTCGGGGCGGAGTACGGGAACCTGCGGACCGCGCTGCGGACCGCCGTACGGCTGCGGGACGAGCACGAGGGGCTCGTTCTCGTGCACTCGCTGCTCTGGTACTGGAACATGCGCGACCTGCGGAGCGACGCGCTCCAGTGGGCCGAGGCGGTGTCGGCGCTCGGGCCCGACCCGTTCGGGCCGCCGCCGGCTCCCGTCGTACCGCTGTACGAGTCGATCACGGCCGCGCCGCCGCCGCTGAGCGAGGAGCAGCTGTGGGAGGCCAGGCGCGGGGTGCGGATGATCGAGCTGCTCAACATGGACCACGAGACCGGGCGGTGGACGAGTACGGAGGGCGTCGAGCGGTTGCGGCAGATCACCGGGGTGTACGGGCCGGGGCTGCCGCAGACCTGCCGGCTGCCCGGCTCCTTCACCGTCTTCGCCGTCCTCCTCATCGGCGAACCCGGCCGGATGGGCGAGGCCCTGGAGGCCCACGTGGCGGCCTGCCGCCGCTACGGCTACGACTGGGAGCTGGCCAACGCCCTCCAGCTGCGCGCCAACATGCTGGCCAACCGCGCCGACCTGGCCGGGCTTGCCGCCGCGGACGCCGAGGAGAGCCTGGAGATCTTCGTCCGCCTCGACGACGCCTGGGGCGCGGCCGAGGCGCTGTCCTCGCGGGCCGAGGCACGCGAGCGGCGGCTGGAGTTCGAGGGCGCCGCGGAGGACTTCGAGGCCGCCATCGGCTACGCGCGGCGGATCGGCGCCCAGTCGCAGATGGCGCTGCTGCGCGCCCGGTACGCCGACATGCTCATGGAGACCGGCCGGAGCGAGGAGGCGGAGCGCATCCTGCGGGAGGTCGTGGAGGGCGAGCACGGGCGCGGCCACGAGCCGATGCTCGCGGCCCGGATCTTCCTGGCGCTGCTGCTCGGCCGCACCGGCCGTACGGACGAGGCCCGCGTCCATCTGCGGCGGCTGCTCGACGAGTTCCGCTCCGAGACGTACTCCATCTTCGAGGGCTTCACCCTCGGCAGCCTGGGCTGGGTCGACAACCTCGACGGGCGGTACGCCTCGGCCTTCGAGCTGTCCCGGCGCGCGTACCAGCGCTCCCTCGGGGCGCTGTCGATGATGGTCGCCCCGCAGATGCCGGCGATCCACCTGATCACCGCCGCCTGGGCGCTCGCCGGGCCCGGCGAGCCGAAGCGGGCGCGGACCGCGGCCGTGCTGCTCGGCGCGTACGAGGGGCTCCTCCCGCCCGGTCATCTGTCCCCGCCGATGGAGCGGGAGAACGTGGCGCGGGCGACCCGGCTGGCCCGGACGGCGCTCGGCGACGACGCCGTCTTCGAGGCCGCGTACGCCGAGGGCGGCGGCCTCTCCCTTGAGGAGGCCGCCGCCCTGCTCGAACGCGCCGACGCGATCTGAGGCGCGCCGAGTATTTCCCCGTTCCCCCGTTCTCCCCGTTCCCCCGTGTCGGCGTCAGGTCTTCTTGCGGAACTTGGCGACCGCGAGCGGCGCCGTGACGACGGTGATGCCGACCGCCCAGGCCAGCGTCATCCACACCGAGTGGGCGACCGGGCCGCCGTTGATCAGGTTGCGGGCGGCGTCGGCGAGGTTGGACAGCGGGTTGTAGTCGGTGAAGGACTGCAGCCAGCCGGGCATCGTGGTCGGCTTGGCGAAGATCGAGGAGCCGAACTGCAGGGGCATCAGGACGAGCATGGCCATTCCCTGGACGGCCTGGGCCGTCTTCATGGTGAGACCGAGCAGGATGAAGATCCACATGAGCGAGGCGCCGAAGACCATCGACAGGCCGATCGCGGCGAAGAGATGGAACACCGAGGTGTGGATCTCCAGGCCGAGCAGGAAGCCCATGCCGAGCAGGATCGTGGTGGCGACCAGCATGCGGCCGACCTCGACGACGATCTTCGCGATGAGGACCGAGGAGCGGGCGATCGGCATGGTCCGGAACCGGTCCATGACGCCCTTCTTGAAGTCGTCGTTGATGCCGGTGCCGACGGCCATCGCGATGTTCATGCCCATCATGGCCATCAGGCCGGGCACCAGGTAGTTCACGTAGACCTGCTGGTTGCCCTTGCCGGCCATGGCGCCGCCGAAGACGTACACGAACAGCAGGATGAAGATGATCGGCATCAGGACCGCGTCGAACATCGACTCCGGGTCCTGCTTGATCTGCAGCGCGTTGCGCCGGGCGAGCGCGCCGATGTGGCGCAGGTTGGCGCGCAGGCCGACCCGGCCGTCGGTGCGGCCGTCCGCGGTCCGCCTGGCGGGCGCCGGGCCGCGGGTGTCCGCGGGGGACTGGGGCAGGGTGGTGGTGCTCATGCGGCGACCTCCTCGTGGAGCGCGTCGTGGCCGGTGTCGGAAACGGTCGTCTTCTGACCGGTGATGGCGAGGAACACCTCGTCCAGGCTGGGCAGATGGGTGCCGATGTGGGCGATGCCGAAGCCGCGGGCGCCGAACAGGCCCACGACGGCGGTCAGCTGGCTGTCGCTGAGGATCGGCACGTACAGCAGGCCCTCGTCGGGTACGACGGTCGCGCCGGCGACCCCGTCGAGACCCGACTCGCGCAGCGCCGCGGCCATCGCGGTCAGGTCGGCCGGGTCGGTGGGGCGGACCTGGAGGGTGCGGCCGCCGACCTTCGCCTTGAGCTCGTCGACCCCGCCCCTGGCGATGACCCGGCCGCGGTCGATGACGGTCAGCTCGCTCGCGAGCTGTTCCGCCTCCTCCATGTACTGGGTGGTGAGCAGCACGGTCGCGCCCTCGGCGACCATCCGCTGGACCTCGTCCCACACCTCGTTGCGGGTGCGCGGGTCGAGACCGGTGGTGGGCTCGTCCAGGTAGAGCACGGCGGGCCGGCCGATCATGGAGGCGGCCAGGTCGAGCCGGCGCCGCATGCCGCCGGAGTAGTTCATGGCCGGGCGCTTGGCGGCCTCGGTGAGCGAGAAGCGCTCGAGCAGCTCGTCGGCGCGGGCGCGGGCGTCCTTGCGGGAGAGGTCGAGCAGCCGCCCGATCATGTAGAGGTTCTCCCAGCCGGACAGCTTCTCGTCGACCGAGGCGTACTGGCCGGTGAGGCCGATGGTGCGGCGCAGCTGGCGGGGCTGGCGCACCACGTCGTAGCCGGCCACGGTGGCGGTCCCGGCGTCCGGGACGATCAGGGTGGAGAGGCAGCGGACGAGGGTGGTCTTGCCGGCGCCGTTGGGGCCGAGGACCCCGAGCACCGTGCCCTCGCGGACATCCAGGTCGACCCCGTCGAGGGCCTTGGTCTCGCCGAAGTGCTTCACGAGGCCCCGTACCTCGACGGCGTTGGTGTGTGATCGCGTCATGTCCACCATGGAACAGGTGGCCACCGACAGCGCACCGACAGCCGACCGACAGGGCCGCCGAGAGCCACCGACAGCCGCCGACAGCCACCGACAACAGGGGGGCCGTCCGCGGACGCCGGCAGCCCGCCGACGGGGGACGGTCGGCGGGCTGCCGGGTGGTGCCGGATGTGGCCGGTGGCATGTGGCCGGGGTGGTCAGTGGAAGGTGTGCTCCTCGGCGGGGAACGCCCCGCCGCTGACGTCCTCCGCGAAGGCCCGGGCGGCGTCGCCGAGGGTCTCGCGCAGGTTGGCGTACTGCTTGGTGAAGCGCGGCACCTTGCCGCCGGTCAGACCGGCCATGTCGGTCCAGACGAGGACCTGGGCGTCCGTGCCGGCGCCGGCGCCGATGCCGATGGTGGGGATGTGCAGGGAGCGGGTCACCTCGGCGGCCAGTTCGGCCGGGACCAGTTCCAGGACGACGGCGAAGGCGCCGGCGTCCTGGGCCGCCTTGGCGTCGCGCAGCAGCCTGTGCGCGGCCTCGTCGCTGCGGCCCTGCACCCGGTAGCCCATGGTGTTGACGGACTGCGGGGTCAGGCCGAGGTGGGACATGACCGGGATGCCGGCCTGGACGAGCAGTTCGGTCTGCGGCAGCGACCGCTCGCCGCCCTCCAGCTTGATCGCGCCGACGCCGGCGTCCTTGACCAGCCGGGTGGCGTTGCGCAGGGCCTGGACGGGCCCTTCCTGGTACGAGCCGAAGGGGAGGTCGCCGACGACGAGGGCGCGCCGGGTGCCCCGTACGACGGCGGCGGAGAGCAGCGTCATCTCGTCCATCGTGACGGGCACGGTGGTGTCGTAGCCGAGGTGACAGTTGCCCATGGAGTCGCCGACGAGGATCACCGGGATGCCTGCCTCGTCGAAGACGGAGGCGGTCATCGCGTCGTAGGCGGTGAGCATGGGCCACTTCTCGCCGCGGACCTTGGCGGCGGCGATGTCGTGGACGGTGATGCGGCGGGTGCCCTTCCCGCCGTACAGCGCCTTGCTGCTGTCGGCGGGCGGTTTCTGGGCAGCCTGAAGCGTCATGGTGAACGGCTCCTCTGTGTCATCTCGAGGCGCCCTGTGGCGTCCCCGGACCACATCCATGGTGGCACTCCGCCGGGCTGACGGGGAAGTCGGGCGGAGGCGCGGCGCCACGTGGCGCTGTTCACATCCCCGCAACGTAAAGAGTCCGTAAATGCATTTCCGATACGAGACGGTCCCGTATCGAAATAGGACTAGGGTGGAGGACATGTCTCAGTCGTCACCTGTTTCCGCCGCCGCGGGCGGCCTTGGCGCGCCCCGCGTCCCGGAGGCCGTGCACCGCCGCCGCTGGGCGATCCTCGGCGTGCTCATGCTCAGCCTGCTGATCGTCGTCCTCGACAACTCGATCCTCAACGTCGCCGTCAAGACCATCGCCAGCCCCGCCCCCACCGGCATCGGCGCCACCCAGAGCGAGCTGGAGTGGGCCATCAACTCCTACACGCTCGTCTTCGCCGGCCTGCTCTTCACCTCCGGTCTGCTCGGCGACCGGCTCGGCCGCAAGAAGATCCTGCTCTTCGGCATCGTCGTCTTCGGCATAGGCTCCGCGCTCGCCGCCCACTCCGGCTCGCCGGGCGAGCTCATCGCCTACCGTGCCGTGATGGGCTTCGGCGCCGCGTTCGTCATGCCGGCCACGCTCGCCGTGCTCATGAACGTCTTCGAGCGCGAGGAGCAGCCCAAGGCCATCGGCATCTGGGCCGGCGGCGTCGGCCTCGCCATCGCCATCGGCCCGATCACCGGCGGCCTGCTCCTGGAGCACTTCTGGTGGGGCTCGATCTTCCTGGTCAACGTGCCGATCGGGCTGCTCGCCCTCGCCCTCATGCTGTGGCTGGTCCCCGACTCCAAGGACCCCAGGCCGGGCCGCATCGACCTGCCCGGAGTGCTGCTCTCCGTCCTTGGTCTCGTCCTGCTCGTGTACGGCATCATCCGCGGCGGCGAGCTGGCCAGCTTCACCGACGCCAGCGTGCTCGCCCCGGCGCTCGCCGGCCTCGCCGTCCTGGCCGGCTTCGTCGCGTACGAGAAGCGCAGCAAGCACCCGGCGCTCGACATCTCGTACTTCCGCAAGCCCGCGTTCTCGGCCGCCGTCGCCGCCATCGCGCTGACCTTCTTCGCCCTCATGGGCGTGACCTTCTTCTCGGCGTTCTACCTGCAGAGCGTCCGCGGCTACAGCGCCCTGCAGTCCGGGCTGCTGATCCTGCCGCTGGCCGTCGCCCAGATGGTCTTCGCGCCCCGGGCGCGGCTCGTCGTCGAGCGCTTCGGGGTGAAGGCGGTGTGCACCGCCGGCATGCTGGCCGTCGCCGTCGGCCTCGGCTCCTTCGCCTTCTTCGGCGCCGACAGCCCGATCTGGATCCTGGAGGTCGTCTTCTTCCTCCAGGGCGCGGGCATGGCGCACATCATGACCCCGGTCACCGTCACCGTGATGCAGACGCTGCCCCGTGAGAAGGCCGGCTCCGGCTCCGCCATCAACAACACCTTCCGGCAGGTCGGCGGCGCGCTCGGGGTGGCCGTCCTCGGCTCCGTCCTGTCCACCACGTACCGCGGTGAGATCGAGAACCACCTCGGCGCGCTCCCGGCGGGCGTCCGCGACGCGGCCGGCGAGTCCATCGAGGCCACCCTCGCCGTCGCCGAGAAGCTCGGACCGGCCGGCCGCGGCCTCGTCGCCCCCGCGTACGACGCCTTCCTCGACGCCATGCACATCACCGCCATCGGCTCCGCCTCCGTCGCCGTCCTCGGCGCGATAGTCGTCGCCGTCTTCCTCCCGGGCCGCCCGCCGGCCGCCCCGGACGCGGACGCGGAGGCGGTCGTTCCGGGCAGCCGCGCGGAGGCGGGAGAATCAGTACCGAGGTAACGGACAGCGGCTCGACAGGAGAGGCGGAACAGACGTGTCCCAGGCCGAGGCCCAGGCCCAGTCGCCGTGCGCAGGCAGCGCACGGCGCGGGCGGCCCCGCAGCGAGGCGGCGGACCAGGCGATCCTGGACGCGGTGATCGGACTCCTGGAGAACGGGGTCCCGCTCACCGACCTGTCCATCGAGAGGATCGCCCGCACCGCCGGGGTCGGCAAGGCGACCATCTACCGTCGCTGGACCGGCAAGGAAGAGCTGCTCATCGACGTCATCCGGTCCGTCGAGCCCCCGGACCCGGTGCTGCCCGGCACCTCGGTCCGGGAGGACCTCGTCATCATGCTGGAGTCGATGCGGCGGCGCGGTCTGATCAAGCGGACCTCGGCGCTGCTGCACAACGTGTTCTCGCAGATGCAGATGTATCCCAAGCTGTGGGACAACTACCAGCAGACCGTCATCGAGCCGCGCCGTCAGACGATCACCGACGCCATCGGACGCGGCATGGAGCGCGGCGAGATCCGGGCCGACCTCGGCCCCGAACTCGTCAGCGACATGTTCATCGGCCCCCTCCTGATGCGTACGGTCATCCGCCCCGGCGCCGCCCTGGAGCCCGGCCTCGCCGAGCAGATAGTCGACGCCGTCCTGGAGGGCCTGCGCCCCGCCGGGTGAGGCTTGCCCCCGTCTCGTACGAATGTGCGCGTTCTGTCACAGCCGTCCGTCCCGCGCCACCTGCAGGAACCCGCCACGGGCGTGTGTCGTCCCTCGATGCGTACGACCGACCCGGGATCGCCTAGTGTCGGAACCGGGTCGCACGGCAAGGCAGTGAGGACGACAGCGATGACGCGGGTGGACATGACGGGGACCGGGCACGGCGGAACGCCGGACGAGCAGGGTTCCGCGGTCCGGCCCGGCTCCCGGCCCGGCCTCGGCGGCAGACTCGCCAGACTGCGCCGCGACCGCGGGATCTGGCGCCGCGGCATCCTCCTCGCCCTCTGCGCCGTGCTGCTCACGTTCCTGATGGGCTTTCACTCCGACGTGCCCAACCGGATCGGCAACCTCGGCAGCCTCGGCGAGACCTTCCTGCCCTGGTTCGGCCTCGGTGTGCCGCTGCTCCTGGTCCTGGCCCTGCTGCGCCGCTCCGCGACCGCGCTGATCGCGCTGGTGCTGCCGGCCGTGGTCTGGCTCAACCTCTTCGGCGGCCTCGTCGTCGACAAGGCGCAAGCCGGCGGCGACCTGACCGTCGTGTCGCACAACGTCAACGCCGACAACCCGGACCCCGAGGGCACGGCCCGTCAGATCGCCGCCTCCGGCGCGGACGTGGTGGCCCTGGAGGAGCTCAAGGGCGACATGGTCCCGGTGTACGAGCGCGGCCTGGCCGACACCTACAAGTACCACTCCGTGCAGGGCACCGTCGGCCTGTGGAGCAAGTACCCGCTGCGCGGCGCCCAGCCGGTCGACATCCGGCTCGGCTGGACCCGCGCGATGCGCGCCACCGTCGCCGCCCCGGCGGGCGAGGTCGCCGTCTACGTCGCCCATCTGCCCTCGGTACGGGTCAAGATGAACGCCGGCTTCACCGCCAACCAGCGCGACGCCAGCGCGGGCGCCCTCGGCGAGGCCATCGCGCGCGACCAGCACCAGCGGATCGTCCTGCTCGGCGACCTCAACGGCACCATGAACGACCGCGCCCTGAACGGCGTCACCTCCCAGCTGCGCTCCACCCAGGGAGCGGCCGGCGACGGCTTCGGCTTCAGCTGGCCGGCCGCGTTCCCGATGGCCCGGATCGACCAGATCCTGGTGCGCGGGGTCGAGCCGATGTCGTCGTGGACGCTGCCGGAGACGAACAGCGACCACCTCCCGGTGGCCGCTCGCGTCAAGCTCTAGGCCGGTCCGGCGGATCACGGCGGGGGCCGCGGAGCCTCAGGAGCGTGTCTCCCGCCACCTGTTGGTGATCGGCAGCCGGCGGTCCTTGCCGAAGCCCTTCGCGGAGATCTTCGTGCCCGGCGGGTACTGGCGCCGCTTGTACTCGGCGATGTCGACCATCCGCAGGGTGCGGGTGACCAGCTCCTCGTCGAAGCCCGCCGCCACGATGGCCTCCTTGCCGTGGTCCCGGTCGACGTACAGCTCCAGGAGCCGGTCCAGGACGTCGTAGTCCGGCAGCGAGTCCGTGTCGACCTGGCCCGGGCGCAGTTCGGCGCTCGGCGGCTTGGTGATCGTGTTCTCCGGGATCGGCGGGGTCTGGCCGCGCTCCTCGGCGGCCCGGTTGCGCCAGCGGGCGAGCCGGAAGATGTCGGTCTTGTAGACGTCCTTGACGGGGCCGTACGCGCCGACGGAGTCGCCGTACAGCGTCGAGTAGCCCACCGCCAGCTCCGACTTGTTGCCGGGGGCGAGGACGATGTGGCCCTCCTCGTTGGAGAGCGCCATCAGGAGCGTGCCGCGCAGCCGCGACTGGAGGTTCTCCTCGGCGAGCCCGGTCAGGGCGGTCGCGCCCATATAGGCGTCGAACATCGGCTCGATCGACACCGTGCGGAAGTTGAGGCCGGTGCGCCGGGCCAGCTCGGCGGCGTCGTGGCGCGAGTGGTCGGAGGAGTACTTGGACGGCATCGACACGCCGTACACGTTCCGCGCGCCGAGCGCGTCGCAGGCGATGGCGGCGACGAGCGCCGAGTCGATGCCGCCGGACAGGCCGATGAGGACCGACGAGAAGCCGTTCTTGTTCACGTACGCCCGCAGGCCCACGACGAGCGCCGAGTAGACCTCCTCGTCGTCGTCGAGCCGGTCCGCGTAACCGCCGGTGACCTCCGGCTCGTACGCGGGCAGCGGATCGGCGGAGAGCACGACCCGGTCGACCCGCAGCCCGTCGTCGATGACGCTGCCGGTCCCGGGCGCCCCGGGGTCGGCGGCCGGCAGCTCCAGGTCGAGGACGACGCTGCCCTCGGCGAACTGCGGGGCGCGCGCGACCACCTCGCCCGCCGCGTCCACGACGATCGAGTCGCCGTCGAAGACCAGCTCGTCCTGACCGCCCATCATGGCCACGTACGCCGTGGTGCAGCCGGCCTCCTGGGCCCGCTTGCGGACCAGTTCGAGCCGGGTGTCGTCCTTGTTCCGCTCGTACGGCGAGGCGTTGATCGAGAGCAGCAGTCCGGCGCGGGCGGTGCGGGTGGCCGGCACCCGGCCGCCCTCCTGCCACAGGTCCTCGCAGATGGCGAGGGCCACGTCGACGCCGTGCACGCGGACGACGGGCAGGGTGTCGCCCTGCACGAAGTAGCGGAACTCGTCGAAGACCCCGTAGTTGGGCAGGTGGTGCTTGGCGAAGCGGAGCACCACCTCGCCGCGGTGCAGCACCGCCGCCGCGTTCTCGGGCGACCCGGCGGGCCGCCCGAGCCGGGACACGGCCCGCTCGGAGCGGTCCAGGTAGCCGAGGACGACGGGCAGCTCGCCGAGCCCCTCGTCGGCGAGCCGCCGGGCCAGACCCCGCAGGGCGTCCCGGGAGGCTTCGACGAACGAGGAGCGCAGCGCCAGGTCCTCGACCGGATAGCCGGTGAGCACCATCTCGGGGAACGCGACGAGGTGCGCACCCTGCTCGGCGGCGTGCCGGGTCCAGAGGACGACGGCCTCGGCGTTCCCGGTGAGATCGCCGACGGTGGAGTCGATCTGATTCAGAGCGAGGCGTAGTTGAGGCACCCGCTCAGTTTATCGTCAACTCGACGCTATGTCCTCTGGTATCCGAGGACGGTCATCATCCCGGACTCCGAGTGGTAGACGTTGTGGCAGTGGATCATCCACAGGCCCGGGTTGTCGGCGTCGAAGTCCATCGTGAGCGTGCTCTTCGGCAGGATCACCGCCGTGTCCTTCCGCACCCCGTTCGCCAGGGCGAAGGTGTGGCCGTGCAGGTGCAGCGGGTGCCACATGTCCGTGGTGTTGGTGAACTCCATCCGGACCCGTTCGCCCGCCCGCACGCCGAAGCGCCGCGCCGGGTCGTACGGCGCGCCGTCGAAGGCCCAGTCGTACTTCGCCATTCCGCCGGTGAGCCTCGACGTGATCGTCCGGTCGGGCTTCCGCGCCGCGAGCGCCGAGCCGGGCGCCGGCCTCAGCCTGTCGGCCGTCACCACCCGCCCGTCCAGCTCCCTGGGCCGTACGGAGGCGGCGGGGGCCGCGCCCTTCCCCGTACGCAGCACGGCGAGCCCCGTCGCCCGCTTGCCCTCGGCGAGTGCGGTGAGCGGGAAGACGCCGTCCTTGACGGTGACCAGCACGTCGTACCGCTCGCCCATGCCGAGCAGCAGCGCGTCGGTCCTCGCGTGCACGACCGGGAAGCCGTCGGTGTGCGTCACGGTCATCTCGTGGCCGCCGAGCGCGACCCGGAAGGCGGTGTCGCCGCCCGCGTTGACGAAGCGGATCCGGACCCGGTCGCCGGGCCTGGCCCGGAACTCGCTCGGCGCGTCCGGGACCCGGCCGTTGACCAGGTAGTACGGGTAGGCCACATCGCCCGCGTCACCGCCGAGGAGCTCGCTGACGGCGCCCATCATCATGCGCGAGGGCCCGGCGGAGGGGCCTGCGCTCCCGGACATGGAGTGGTCCATGCCCGGCATGGCGCCCATGTCGTGACCCATGCCGCCCATGCCGGCGCGGAGTTCGGCGAGCACGGCGTCCGGCGTCGAGCCGTCCACCCCGTCGACCCAGTCGTCCAGGACGACGACCCACTCTGCGTCGTACGCCAGCGGCTCCTTCGGGTCCTCGACGATCAGCGGCGCGTACAGTCCCCGGTCCTGCTGGACGCCCGCGTGCGGATGGAACCAGTACGTGCCGGGGTGCGGGACCTTGAAGCGGTACGCGAACTCGCCGCCCGCCCTGATCTCCGGCCGGGTGAGGCCCGGGACGCCGTCCATGTCGTTGCGCAGCGCCAGGCCGTGCCAGTGCAGCGAGGTGGGCTGAGGCAGATGGTTGGCGAGGGTGAGGGCCAGGGTGTCGCCCGCGGTGACCCGCACCTCCCTGCCGGGCAGCGAGTCCCCGTACGCCCACGACCGCACCGTCCGCCCGGCGCCGAGGTCCAGGGTGGTGGGCGTGGCGGTCAGCCTGACGTCGCGGACCCGGCCGCCACCGGGCCGCATCCGCTCGGCGGCGCCGACCTCGGCGCCGGTGGGGGAGACGTAACCGGCGCCGCCCTTGGCCGGGGCGGGCGTGTCGGAGCAGGCGGCGAGCAGGCCGGTGCCGGCGACGGCGAGCCCGGCGCCCAGGACGGAACGGCGATTGAACTGCGGAGACATGACGAAGACACCTCTCGGGGGAGGAGGGAGGGAACGGGAACGCGTCTGCTGCCCGTTCCTCCTAGATCCGCAGTACCGCCACCCGGTCGAGAACGGTTATGGGCAGCGGAGGCGCGCGGCGCCCCGCGCACCACCGCACTCCGGCCGCACGCAGCCGGGCCCACCCGGCCCGCCGCGCCCGCCGCAGCGCCACCCCGCCGAGCACGACGACCAGCGCGCCGAGCACGGCGAGACAGACGGCGAGGGGGCCGCCGGAGTGGCCGGAGTGGCCGGAGTGGTGGGGCGGGGTGTGAGGGCCGGTGTGCTGACCGGCGTGGTCATGGTCCGCCGACGCCATGGGTGACAGAGGAGACGTGGTCGCCATCGGCGCCGTCTGTGCCGTCGCGGCACCGTGCCCCAGGGGCTCATGGCCCAGCGTGTGCATCGTCACCAGGCCGAGCAGCAGTGCCGCGAGCAGCAGCAACTGCTCCGCGCCCCTTCGCACCCGCCTGGTCTCCGCCATACCGGGCAGCATACCCCCGCCCCGTATAGCGGACCGCCCGGACGCGACTGGTCCGGGCGGTGCCGTTTCACGCGAGGGTGCTCAGGCGTAGACGTTCGCGCAGAACTCCTTCAGCTGCTCGTCCGTCAGATGCCTGGCCAGATCGGCCTCACTGATCATGCCGACCAGCCGCTTGTCGTTGTCGATGACGGGCAGCCGCCGGATCTGGTGGCCCTCCATCTCGGTGAGGACCTCGTCGACGTCCGCGTCGGTCTTGATCCAGCGAGGGGTGCCCTTGGCCATGTCCCCGCAGGTGACCTGCGCGGGGTCGTGACCCAGCGCCACACAGCCGACCACTATGTCGCGGTCCGTGATGATCCCGCAGAGCCGTTCGTTCTCGTCGGCGACGGGCAGCGCGCCGACGTTTTCGTTGCGCATCATCTGGGCGGCGCGGTCGAGCGTCTCGTGTTCCGGGATCCACTTGGCCCCGGGGTGCATGATGTCCTTCGCCGTGGTCATGGGGTGCGCGCCTTTCGTAGAACGTCGTCGTACTCCTGCGTGC
The DNA here is from genome assembly GCF_044768205.1 of Streptomyces sp. NPDC101160. Classification (NCBI taxonomy): domain Bacteria; kingdom Bacillati; phylum Actinomycetota; class Actinomycetes; order Kitasatosporales; family Streptomycetaceae; genus Streptomyces; species Streptomyces sp. NPDC101160. The sequence goes on from NZ_JBIWPJ010000005.1 coordinate 620,101, forward strand.
GGCCTTGCACACGTCCGTCCCCCGAGCACCCTCAATTGTCCCGGCACGACGCGGCCCCCGCGACCGCAGCGGTCACGGGGGCCGTCGTGGCCGTGACGGAGAGCTACGCTCCCCGTGCCTTCAGCATGTCGGACATCAGCTTGATCTCGGACGTCTGGGCGTCGACCATGCCCTGCGCCAGGTCCCGCTCGACGCCGGGCCCGCACTTCTCCACACAGCCCTGGGCCATGTGGATGCCGCCCTTGTGGTGCTCGGTCATCAGCTTCAGATAGAGCACCTCGGCGTCCCGGCCGGACGCCTTGCGCAGCTGGTCGAGCTCGGCGCGGGTGGCCATGCCCGGCATCAGCTCGCCGTCCTCGCCGCCCATGTCCATGCCGGGCATGTCACCCATGCCCATCCAGGCCATCGGCGCCACGCCGGACCGCACCTTCGGCAGCCCCCACATGTCCAGCCAGCCCAGCATCATGCCGCGCTGGTTGGCCTGCGTGTTGGCGATGTCGTAGGCGAGGCGGCGCACCTCCTCGTCCTTCGTCCGGTCGCGGACGATGAACGACATCTCGACGGCCTGCTGGTGATGGACCGCCATGTCACGGGCGAAACCGGCGTCCGCCGACTCGGCGGTCGGCGTCCGCGGCGCGTCGTCGCGGTCCGCCGAGGCGACGGTGACCGCGCCGCCGGCGAAGAGCACCGCGAGGGCGACGGCGGTGACGGACGCCCACTGCGTCCGGTTCAGCCTCACTGGCCCATCCCGGCGCCGCCCTGGCCGCTCGCGTCGATGCCACCGGTGCAGGCGGCGCCCGGCTCCGGGGTCTGCGGGCCGTTGACGTACTTGGTGAAGAAGGCGTCGACGCGCGGGTCGTCGGCGCCGTCCACGGTCACCTGCTTGCCCCAGGCGCTCAGCATGATCGCGCCGGACTGGTTGTCGATGGGGCTCATCAGCGAGTACGGGGTCTTCTTGACCTTGGCGCGCAGCTTGTCGAGGTCGCCCTGGGCGGCCTTCTTGTTGTACGTCACCCAGACGGCGCCGTGCTCCAGGGAGTGCACGGCGTTCACGTCGGCGACCGGCTTGTCGTAGACGTCGCCGTTGCAGTTCTGCCAGACCGGGTTGTGGTCGCCGCCGACCGGCGGGTTCATCGGGTACTTCACCGGGGTGGTGACGTGGTTCCGGCCGAGCTTCTTGGCGTCCCAGTCCTTCTCGCCCTTGATGGGGGCCTTGGCGGCGGCCGCCGCCTGGTCCTTCTCGTTGCTCTGCTTGTTGATCACCCAGCCGCCGAAGCCGACGAGGCCGAGCACGACGACGGCGGAGACACCGATCGTCAGGAAGCGGTTGCGACGCTCACGGGCCTGCTCGGCGCGGCGCATCTCCTCTATTCGGGCGCGGCGTTCGGCGGTGGCGGTGCGGTTCGCGGCCATGTGGAATGTCGTCCTTCGTGAAGTAAGAGAAAAAGGTGTACGGAGGGGGATCGCGTCGGAAGAACCGGCGGCTTACGTCCGCAGTACTTGAAGGACGTGGAGGTCCGGCGCACGGGGCCGCGCGTCGGTGCGGGGCGCCTGGCCCGAGCGGTGCGGGACGCCGATGTGCGGGAGCCGGCCGGCCGCGTGCAGCGGCGGATCCATCGGCGGCGCGCTGAGCACCGCCGGCGAGAGGGCCGGGAAGAGCGAGCAGCCGCCCGGCTCGTACGGGCAGACGTACTGGTCGCCCGTGATCCCGCCGGCCTCCTGCACGGTCCGCGCGGCCGGGTGCCGGTCGTGCGGGTCCGGGTCGCCGGGCTCGGCGGTCACCGCGAGGCAGAGGAAGAGCGCGCCGAGGAGCGTCGCCACGGCACTCGCCAGTGCCAGGGGACGCGCGTGTCGCGGCGGGCCGTCGAGCCGGGAGGCTCCCATGGGCGCAGATCGTAGTGGCAGAAGGGGCCCTGTGGGCCGAACGGGGTACGAACCGAGCCGTCCCCCGTTACCTGAGTCACAGCCGAGCAGGCAGTATGGGTGTGCAACGTGAACGAAACCATGTGGTGGGATGCTCGGGTCCGGGAGCAGGCGGCCTGACCGGCGAGGATGGGTGTGGAAATGGACAAGCAGCAGGAATTTGTGCTCCGTACGCTCGAGGAGCGCGACATCCGCTTCGTGCGTCTGTGGTTCACCGACGTGCTCGGCTTCCTGAAGTCGGTCGCGGTCGCCCCCGCCGAGCTGGAGCAGGCCTTCGACGAGGGCATCGGCTTCGACGGCTCCGCGATCGAGGGCTTCGCGCGGGTCTACGAGTCCGACATGATCGCCAAGCCGGACCCGGCCACCTTCCAGATCCTGCCCTGGCGCGCCGAGGCCCCGGGCACCGCCCGGATGTTCTGCGACATCCTGATGCCGGACGGCTCGCCGTCCTTCGCCGACCCGCGCTACGTCCTCAAGCGGGCCCTCGCCAAGACCTCGGACCTGGGCTTCACCTTCTACACCCACCCCGAGATCGAGTTCTTCCTGCTCAAGGACAAGCCGCTGGACGGCTCCCGGCCCACCCCGGCCGACGAGTCCGGCTACTTCGACCACACCCCGCAGAACGTGGGCATGGACTTCCGCCGCCAGGCCATCACCATGCTGGAGTCGATGGGCATCTCGGTGGAGTTCTCCCACCACGAGGGCGCCCCGGGCCAGCAGGAGATCGACCTGCGCTACGCGGACGCGCTCTCCACGGCGGACAACATCATGACCTTCCGCCTGGTCATGAAGCAGGTGGCGCTCGAACAGGGCGTGCAGGCCACGTTCATGCCGAAGCCGTTCTCCGAGTTCCCGGGCTCCGGCATGCACACCCACCTCTCGCTCTTCGAGGGTGACCGGAACGCGTTCTACGAGTCGGGCGCCGAGTACCAGCTCTCCAAGGTGGGACGTTCCTTCATCGCGGGCCTGCTCAAGCACGCCGGCGAGATCTCGGCCGTCACCAACCAGTGGGTCAACTCGTACAAGCGCATCTGGGGCGGCTCCGGCCGTACCGCGGGCTCCGGCGGCGAGGCCCCGGCGTACATCTGCTGGGGCCACAACAACCGCTCCGCGCTGATCCGCGTGCCCATGTACAAGCCCGGCAAGATGGGCTCCTCCCGGGTCGAGGTCCGCTCCATCGACTCCGGCGCCAACCCGTACCTGACCTACGCCGTCCTCCTCGCCGCCGGCCTCAAGGGCATCGAGGAGGGCTACGAGCTCCCGGCCGGCGCCGACGACGACGTCTGGGCCCTCAGCGACGCCGAGCGCCGCGCGATGGGCATCGAGCCGCTGCCGCAGAACCTGGGCGAGGCGATCACCCTGATGGAGCGCAGCGAGCTGGTGGCGGAGACGCTCGGCGAGCACGTCTTCGACTTCTTCCTGCGGAACAAGAAGCAGGAGTGGGAGGAGTACCGCAGCGAGGTCACGGCCTTCGAGCTGCGCAAGAACCTGCCGGTTCTCTAGGCGGCCGGTCGCGCCGCCGGGGCGGTCTTCGGCTGGGCGCGGAAGGAGAACGCCTCCATGAGCCGGGCGTGCTTGGTCTTCTGGACGGCGGCGATGCGCCATTCGCCGCCGTCGCCGCCGGGCGTGCGGACCAGGGTGTACGTGGCGCGCTTGCCGAGGCGGCGGGGGCGGGCGGCGCCCTTGGTGACCTCGCCGTGGGTGACGGCGATCGCCGTGTCGGGGCCGTAGAAGCGCAGGTCGACGACGTCGACGACGAGCCGGGTGCCCTTGAGGAAGCCGTCGAAGAGCGCCTGGTGGGCGCGGCCGATCTCCTGGCCGCCGTGATAGGTGGTGCCGACGAAGGTGACGTCGGTGGCGTCGTCCGTGAAGTGCGTGCCGTAGGCGGCTCCGTCGCCGCGGCCCCAGGCGTCGGCGCTGGACTGGAGGAGGGCGTGGATCGCGGCGGTGTCCTCGGTGTTCATGGTGGCGTCCATGGCGGTGCTCCTTTCAGTGATATCTTCTCGGAAGAAGTAACTTCTTTCAGGAACTCTCTTCTCTGGGGAAGAGATTAGGTCGGGAGGGATACCGTGTCAACGCCCGCGCAGCCCTCGAAGGCGTCGATGCCGCACGACGCGAGCGCGATCTACCGCCGCTATCTGAGCGCCGTGATGCTGCACGGCCACGCCGGCGCCCGCGCCGTCGACCTCGGCGCCACCGACCTCTACGCGCTGAACATCCTCGATCTGGCCGGACCCATGACCCCCGGCGAACTCGGCGCCCGCACCGGGCTCACCACCGGCCCGACCACCCGGCTCGTCGACCGCCTGGAGAAGGCCGGCTACGTCCGCCGGGCCGCCGACCCCGGCGACCGGCGCAAGGTCATCGTCGAACCTGTCGACCGCCCCGCCGGCCTCGATCAGGCCCTCGCCCCCGCCCGGCGCCGGATCGCCGAGATCCTCGTCGGCTACCCGCCCGAGCAACTCGCCGTCCTCTTCGACTACTTCACCCGCGCCGCCGAGGCGTACCGCGAGTCCGCCGAGGAGCTCCAGCGGGAAGGCTGACCGACCGGGCCGAGAAACCCGTTGCGCTCCGTGAGCGGCGGGGCCGAGACTGCCGCCCGTGACCAATGTGAAGATCATCGAGACGGAGCGGCTGCTCCTCCACCCGCTCTCCGTCGACGACGCCCGGCGCATCGTCGACGCCCGGCCCGCGCCCGGCGACCGCTGGGCCGAGGAGTACCCGGGCGCGGGCGACGGGCGCAGCGCGCAGGGCTTCCTCAACGGGGTCGCCGAGCGCGGCGACCCGGGGGCCTACCGGCCGTACGCGATACAGCTGCTCGCGGACGGCACCACCGTCGGCGGCATCGGCTTCCACGGGCCGCCGGACGCCGACGGTGTCGTGACCATCGGCTACGGCCTCGTGCCCGGCGCCCGCGGCAAGGGCTACGCCTCCGAGTCGCTGCGCGCCCTGATCGCCCGGGCCCGCGAGGCCGGCGCCACCGCCGTGCGCGGTGACGCCGACCTCGACAACATCGCCTCCCAGCGGGTGATGGAGGCGGCGGGGATGACGTACGAGGGCGAGGACGAGAAGGTGCGGAACTACTGCCTGGTCCTCTGAGGCCCGTCCGGGACCGTCACACCCGGTGAGGCCCGTCCGGGGCCGTCACATGCGGGCGTACGCGCCCGCCGCCGTGACGGTGTCGAACGGCAGCCGGACCGCGGTGGCCGAGTCCGCCGGGACCGGCGTGTCCGCCGACCGCAGCGCGGTCAGTTCGGCGTCCGACAGGGCCCGGCGGACCAGCCGGAAGTCGTCCATCGAGCCGTGGAAGCGGTCCGCCGCGGCGCCGTCGGGCCGGGCGCCCAGCAGGAAGCCGCGGACGTCGAAGCCGTCGTCGTACGTCAGCGAGCCCGCCGGCGCCTGCTTCGTGGCGCTCGTGCCGTCGACCGACAGGGTCAGCGCGCCGCCCTGGCGGCGCAGCACCACCAGGCGCCAGGTGTCGTCGCCGAAGACCGTGCCCGGCGGGGCGACGACGTCGAGCGTGGTGGTCGCCGCGTCCGTCTGGAGCAGGGCCGTGACCTTGTTCTGCGCGGGCACGGCCCGCAGCCACACCTGGCGCTCGCCGCCACCGACGCCGTACGCCCAGGCCAGCACCGGAGTGGTGTTGAGCCCGTCCTGGTAGCGCACCCACGCCGCCAGCGTGAAGTCGCCCGCGCCGAGCGCCTTCGCGTCGCCGTACGGCAGCTCGACGGCGTCGTCGACCCCGTCGAAGTCGAGCGCGCGCCCGTACCTGGCGCCCGTGGCCGAGACCGTCGCCCCGCCCCGTACGTACCCGTGCGAGCAGTGCGTGCCGGCGTCGGGCGTGGCCCGGGTCGTCGCGTCGTCGACGGGCCGCATCACCAGGTGCTGTTCGGTGTTGCCCGGTTCCATGGACCACCACAGGGCGGGGTCCTTCGGCGGGGCCCAGCCGCCCACGGGCGTGTCGGCCAGGTCGGCGACGTCCGCGGCGGACAGCGCCCGCCCGTAGAAGCGGAAGTCGTCGAGGGCGCCGGTCAGGACGTCCGTGCCGGTCGGCTTCGAACCGATCCGGAAGCCCTCGGGCGTGGCGATGCCGTCCGTGAAGGAGCCGGCCAGGCCGTCCGCCGTGGCGACGCGGGCGCCGGGCGCGGCCGGGTCGAGGCCGTCGACGCCCACGGTCAGGCGGGAGCCGGGCGCCTGGCCGGCGCTCCGGGTCAGGGTGAGCAGGTGCCATCGGTCGTCGCCGAAGGCGCGCCGGTCGCTCTCGCCGGCCGCCTGGGTGTCCGGCAGGTCGAGCGTGACCGCGCCGGCCGCCGTCTCGGCCCGCACCGTCAGCCGGTCGAGCGAGGGCTTCGCGCGCACCCACAGCGACGGCTTGCCCGAGGTGGAGCCGTACGCCCACATCAGCGCCGCGTCCGGGGTGCTCGTGGTGGCGGCGTAGCGGAACCACAGGGTGAAGGTGAAGTCGCCGGCGCCGGTGTCGAGCGCGGGCAGGTACGGCACCTCCACGCCCGGCAGGCCGCTGTTCACGACCAGCGCGCCGCTCCCGATCCGCCCGCCGGTCTGGGCGCTCTCGGAGGACGTCGTGCCGAGCAGGGTGCCGTCGGCGCAGTGGCCGGACACGTCGTCCTGGATCCGGGTGGTGCGCAGCGCCGCCGGGTCGGCGGTGTCGACGACCTGGAACGGCAGGTGCGCGGCGAGCCGGTCCGGCGCCACCGCGGCGGCGCCGGAGCCGCGCAGCAGGGCGCGCTGGTCCGCGGGGAGCGCGGTCCTGTAGAGCCGGAACTCGTCGACGACGCCGGTGAAGCCGTCGGCGGGCGCGCCCACCGGGTCCACGACCGGCTTGTCGCCGATCTCGACGCCGAGCCCGGTGGTGTCGTCGGTGCGCGGGCCGGCCAGCGCGCCCGACACGGCGCCCTGCTGGGTGCCGGTCCGCCCGTCGACGTCCAGGGTGACCGTGCCGCGGCGCGGACCAGGGTGAGGTGGTGCCACTGGCCGTCGCCGAAGGCGGGCCGCGCCGGGTCCGGGCCGGGGAGCGTGGCCGTCGCGGTGCCGCCGGTGCCCTGCACCCAGGCGTAGACCCGGTTCTGGCCGGGCTGCGCCCGCACCCACACCTGCGGCTTGGCCGAGCCCACCCCGTACGCCCAGAACAGCGCCTGCTGCGGGGTGCTCGTCGTCGCGTCGTACTTGAAGAACAGGGAGTACGTGACGTCTCCCGCGCCCGGGTCGAGGGACGGGGTGTACGGCAGGTCGGCGTGGCCGTCGACGCCGTCGAGGGCCAGACCCTGGCCGAAGGAGGTCGTGGTGCCGGCCGGCGGGTAGACGGCGCCGGAGCCGAGGGAGGCGCCGGAGGAGAGGTAGGCGTCGTTGGCCTCGGCGGTCCGGTCCGGGGTGGTGCGCCCGGCGGCCGGGGTGGGCTGGGGGAGCGCGGAGCCGAGGTGGGTGACCGACGCCGGCAGCTGCAGCTCGGCGGCGCGGAACCGGTTGAAGTAGATGTACTCGGCGGAGAAGCTGGGCCCGCCCTCGTAGAGCAGGCCGAACTCGCCCTCGGACAGTTCGGCGAGGTCGGAGTAGCCGGCCCGGTCGCCGGCCGCGGCGCTCAGCAGGCCGCCGGTCGCGTTCGTCCAGGTGGCGCCTTCGTCCGTGGAGTAGCGGATCCGCATCTCCTGGCGGTTGGTGGGATGCGCCGGGGCGGACATCAGCAGCAGGTCGCCCGGCACCGAGCGGTAGGTGCGGGCCGGTGCGAGCACCGAGGCGTCGACGTCCGGGCCGGTCCAGCCGGCGGTGAGGGACAGCTTCGGCACGGTCGTGCCGCCGTCCTCGCTGACGGCGTGCATCCGGTGCCCGGCGTCGTACGGGCTGCGGGCGCTGACGTACACCCGGCCGCCGGGCAGCTCGGCGACGGTCGGCTCGCCGGGCTTGGCGAGCGGGGTGCCGCCGGCGTCCTCGGCGTACGAGTTGACGGTGGCGCCGGCGTGCCAGGTCGCCCCGTGGTCGTCGCTGTAGAGCACGCCGGCGCGGGCGTCGGTGCCGCTGACCCGCTCGTACGCGCCGACGAGCAGCCGTCCGGCGTGCGGGCCCTCCTTCAGCTGGATGCCGTGGCCCGGGCCGGTGCCGAACCAGCCGGTGCCGGTCGCGGTCAGCCTCGGAGCCGGCTGCGGAGCGCCCCAGGTCAGGCCGTCGTCGGTGCTCTTCTGCACCCACGACATGCGGGCGTCGCCGGTGGTGGCGACCGCGTCCTCGGAGTTGGAGAGCAGGAAGACGTCACCGGTGACGAGGTCGGCGACGGGGGAGGCGTTGCCGCGGACGTACGGTGCCTCGGGATCGGTCTCGCTGCCCGAGAGCACCACCCGTATCGGGCCCCAGGTGCGCCCGTCGTTGGTCGAGCGGCGCACGACCGTGTCGATGGGGCCGCGGTCGGCGCAGGACGGCGAGGTGCGCGCCTCGGCGAAGGCGAGCAGCGTGCCCGACTTCGTCCGCACCAGGGTGGGGATGCGGAAGCAGCCGTATCCGGCCGTTCCGGAGCGGAAGAGGGCCTGCTGGGTGCCGATGCGGTTCGCGCCGGACAGGGCGGTGCCGCTCGCCGCGGCGGGTGGTGCGGCGGCGAGGCCGACGAGGGCGGCGAGGGAGGCGAGGGAGGCGAGGGACGTGAGCGAGGCCAGGAACGCCCCGGTGCGCGACCGGGGCCGAGATCGTGTTCTCCACATGCACCGGACGCTAACCAGCCGTCAGAACCCCTTGGTCACAGCCCCCTTGGCGCATCCGCTCTGCCATGCTTCGGGCCGGAATGGCGACGCCGTGCGTTCGCCCGGAGGTCAGCGCTCGGACAGCTCCGACGGCGCCTCCTGCACCACCCACCCGTTGCCGTCCGGGTCGGAGAAGGTCAGGAACGAGTTCCACGGCTGACCCCGGCCCTCCTCCCAGCCCGACGCGCCCACGTGCACCACCGGCGAGATCTCCACGCCCGCGGCGGCGAGCGTGGCGCGCGCCGCGTCGATGTCGGTGACGCACAGCTGGAGCCCGTGCAGGGTGCCGGGTTCCATCTGGCGGGCGCCGGGGAAGGGCGGCATGCCCTGGACGAGGGAGAGCGAGCAGCGCGAGCCCGGTGGGGTGATCTGGATGACGCGGACGCCCGGGGCGACCTCCTGGTCCAGGTCGACCTTGAAGCCGAGCCGCCCTCCGTAGAACTCCTTCGCCCGGTCCAGGTCGCTGACGGGTACGGGGACCACTTCCAGTGTCCAGTTCATGCCCCCGATTCTGCCGCCGCGCCCCGCCGCGCGCTCCCCGGGGCGACCCGGCGCCCCGCCGGGGATAGGCTCGACCGGCACTCAATCGACCGGTGGAGGGAGCGGCGGGATGACGGCGCCGGGACGCAGGAGCAGTACGTTCACCCGGCTGCTGCGGCACGGGTTCACCGACCCGTCCGCCGCCGAGCGGCTGCTCGACCTGGACGACCTCGCCCCGCTGCGCGGCGACTCCGTGCTGCTCGACGCCCTCGGCGCCACCGCCGACCCCGACCTCGCGCTGCGCGGCCTGGTCCGGCTCGTCGAGGCGCAGCCGCCGGCCGAGCGGCCGGCCCTCACCACCACGCTGCTGTCCGCGAAGCCGTTCCGGGACCGGCTGCTCGGGGTGCTCGGCGCGTCCGAGGCGCTCGCCGACCACCTGGCCCGCCACCCGCACGACTGGCAGGCCCTCGTCACGTACGAGGCGGCCGACCTGCACCCGGGCGTCGCCGAGTTCGAGCGTGGGCTCGCCGAGGCCGTCGACCCGGTGACGCTGCGGGTCGCCTACCGGCGCTGCCTCCTCGCCATCGCGGCCCGTGACGTGTGCGGCACCACCCACGTCGCGCAGACCGCCGCCGAACTCGCCGACCTCGCCACCGCCACCCTGCGCGCCGCGCTCCGCATCGCCGCGGCCGCCGCGCCCGAGGACGCGGCGCAGTGCCGGCTCGCCGTGATCGCCATGGGCAAGTGCGGCGGCCACGAACTGAACTACGTCTCCGACGTCGACGTCATCTTCGTCGGCGAGGCGGCGGACGGCACCGACGAGTCCAAGGCGCTGCAGGCCGCGACCCGGCTCGCCTCCCACCTCATGCGGATCTGCTCGGAGACCACGGTCGAGGGCAGCATCTGGCCCGTCGACGCCAACCTGCGCCCCGAGGGCCGCAACGGGCCGCTGGTCCGCACCCTCTCCTCGCACCTCGCCTACTACCAGCGCTGGGCCAAGACCTGGGAGTTCCAGGCCCTGCTGAAGGCACGCCCGGTGGCCGGCGACGCCGAGCTGGGCGCCGCGTACATCGAGGCCGTCTCCCCGCTGGTGTGGCAGGCCGCCGAACGCGAGAACTTCGTGCCCGACGTGCAGAAGATGCGCCGCCGGGTCGTCGACAACATCCCGGCCGGCCACGTCGACCGCGAGCTGAAGCTCGGTCCCGGCGGCCTCAGGGACGTCGAGTTCGCCGTCCAGCTCCTGCAGTTGGTGCACGGCCGCAGCGACGCCACGCTGCACAGCGGCACCACCCTCGACGCGCTCGCCGCCCTCGCCGCCGGCGGCTACGTGGGCCGCGCCGACGCCGCCCAGCTCGACGACGCCTACCGCTTCCTGCGCGCCATGGAGCACCGCATCCAGCTCTACCGGCTGCGCCGCACCCATCTCGTCCCCGAGGGCGAGGCCGATCTGCGCCGCCTCGGCCGCTCGCTCGGCCTGCGCACCGACCCGGTCACCGAGCTCAACCGGGAATGGAAGCGGCACGCGGCCGTGGTGCGCCGGCTGCACGAGAAGCTGTTCTACCGGCCGCTGCTCGACGCCGTCGCCCAGCTCGCCCCCGGCGAGATCCGGCTCAGCCCGAAGGCCGCCGGGCAGCGGCTCGAAGCGCTCGGGTACGCGGACCCCGCCGCCGCCCTGCGCCACCTGGAGGCGCTGTCCTCCGGCGTCAGCCGCAAGGCCGCCATCCAGCGCACGCTGCTGCCGGTGCTGCTCGGCTGGTTCGCCGACTCGGCCGACCCGGACGCGGGCTTGCTCGGCTTCCGCAAGGTGTCCGACGCGCTCGGCAGGACGCCCTGGTACCTGCGCCTGCTGCGCGACGAGGGCGCCGCCGCCGAGAACCTCGCCCGGGTCCTCTCCGCCGGCCGGCTCGCCCCCGACCTGCTGCTCCGCGCCCCCGAGGCGGTCGCCATCCTCGGCGACCCGGAGGGCCTGAAGCCGCGTGGCCGGGACCACCTGGAACAGGAGGTGCTCGCCGCCGTCGGCCGCGCCGACGGCCCCGAGCAGGCGGTGGCCGCGGCCCGCGGCGTGCGCCGCCGGGAGCTGTTCCGCACCGCCGCGGCTGACCTCATCGCCTCCTACGGCACCGAGGACAACCCCCGCGAGGCCGACCCCGGCGCCCTCGTCGACCGCGTCGGCCGGGCCGTCACCGACCTCAACGCGGCGACGATCTCGGGCGCGCTCAGGGCCGCCGTGCGCGCCGAATGGGGCGACGAGCTGCCGACCAGGTTCGCCGTCATCGGCGTCGGCCGCTTCGGCGGCCACGAACTCGGCTACGGCTCCGACGCCGACGTCCTCTTCGTGCACGAGCCGCGCGAGGGCGTCGACGAGCAGGAGGCGGCGAAGGCCGCCAACCGGGTCGTCACCGAGATGCGCCGGCTGCTCCAGCTGCCCACCGCCGACCCGCCGCTGCTCATCGACGCCGACCTGCGCCCGGAGGGCAAGAGCGGCCCGATGGTGCGCACCCTGAAGTCCTACCAGGCCTACTACCGCCGCTGGTCGCTCGTCTGGGAGGCCCAGGCCCTGCTGCGGGCCGAGCCGATGGCCGGCGACCGGGAACTCGGGCAGCGCTTCATCGAGCTCGTCGACCCGCTGCGCTACCCCATGGAGGGGCTCGGCGAGGAGGCGATCCGCGAGATCCGCCGCCTCAAGGCCCGCATGGAGACCGAACGCCTGCCGCGCGGCGCCGACCCGACGCTGCACGCCAAGCTGGGCCGCGGCGGCCTCAGCGACGTCGAGTGGACCGTCCAGCTGCTCCAGATGCGGCACGGCTGGGCCGAACCCGGCCTGCGCACCACCCGTACCCGCGAGGCCCTCGCCGCCGCCCACGCGGCCGGGCTCATCGGCACGGACGAGGCGCAGACCCTGGACGAGGCCTGGGTGCTCGCCACCCGGGTGCGCAACGCGGTGATGCTGGTCCGCGGCCGCGCCGGCGACACCTTCCCCTCCGAGCCCCGCGAACTGGCCGCCGTCGGACGGTATCTGGGCTACGCCCCCGGGCACGTCGGAGAGATGGTCGACGACTACCGGCGCATCACGCGGCGGGCGCGGGCGGTGATGGAGGAGCTGTTCTACGGCGCGTGAGTGATACGGCGCCCAGGCATCCGGGGACGGGCGGGAAACGCATACGCCGACGCAACACCCCCTCGTGTCCGATGGGCGCATGAACCACGACGCACCCCTGAACCCGCGCCGTCTCGTGATCCCCGGTCTGGCACTCCTCGCCCTCGCGGGCGCCGGTTACGCCCTGCGCGGGCCGCTCCTGATGGCCGCGCCGAGGTGCCTGGCCGGGCGGTGGCACGGCTGCTACGACACCTTCAACGGCGTGGTGCTCATGACGCTGCTCACGCTGCCGCTCGCCGTCCTTGTGGCGTGGGCCCTCGCCCGGCGCCGGCGGGCCGCCGGTGTCGCGTGGCCGTGGCGGCTGTCGCTGGCCGAGGTGGGCATGGTCCACGGGACGGTGCCGTTCCTGGGGATGACCCTGATGCCGGGCGCGGCGCCCGGCGTCGCGCCCGCCCGGGTGAGCCTCGTACCGCTGCGGGACCTGGCCACCATGGGGACGCTCGGCATCGTCGGCAACCTCCTGGTCTTCGCCTCGCTCGGCTTCTTCGCGCCGATGCGGTGGACGGCGACGGCCTCCCTGCCGCGGATCCTGGCGCTCGGCGCGGGCTGCTCGGTCCTGGTCGAGACCGCGCAGTACGTGCTGCGCCTCGACCGGGTCACCTCCGTGGACGACGTCCTGGTCAACGCCACCGGCGCGGTCCTGGCCGGGCTCGCCTCGCGCCGCTGGTGGCGCACGGCGAAGGAGACACCGGCGCATACGTCGCCGATATGTCCCGCTGCCTAGGCTTCGGCCATGCGCGTACTGATCGTGGAGGACGAACCGCATCTGGCGGAGGCCGTCCGGGACGGCCTCCGGCTGGAGGCGATCGCCGCCGACATCGCCGGTGACGGGGACACCGCCCTGGCGCTCCTCGGCGTCCACTCCTACGACCTCGCGGTGCTCGACCGTGACATCCCCGGCCCGTCCGGCGACGAGATCGCCCGGCACCTCGTCGCCTCCGGCAGCGGCATCCCGATCCTCATGCTCACCGCCGCCGACCGGATCGACGACAAGGCCTCCGGCTTCGAGCTGGGCGCCGACGACTACCTGACGAAGCCGTTCGAGCTGCGGGAGCTCGTCCTGCGGCTCCGGGCGCTCGACCGCAGGCGCGCGTACGCCCGGCCCCCGGTCCGCGAGATCGCGGGCCTGCGCCTCGACCCGTTCCGCCGGGAGGTCTTCCGCGACGGGCGCCAGGTCGCGCTCACCCGCAAGCAGTTCGCCGTCCTCGACGTCCTCGTCGCGGCCGAGGGCGGGGTCGTCAGCGCCGAGGAGCTGCTCGAACGGGCCTGGGACGAGAACGCCGACCCCTTCACCAACGCCGTCCGCATCACCGTCTCCGCCCTGCGCAAGCGCCTCGGCGAACCCTGGCTCATCGCCACGGTGCCGGGCGTCGGCTACCGCATCGACCCCCAGCAGGGCAGTCGTGGCTAGACGTCCCGGGCTCAGCGCCCGGCTCAAGCTCACCCTCAGCTACGCCGGCTTCCTCGCGGTCGCCGGCGGTCTGCTCCTCGCCGTCGTGTGGGTTTTCCTGCTGCGGTACGTCCCCGACAACGACCGGGGCCTGCTCGGGATCTCGCCCAACCGCTACCTCCTCGTGCACACCTTCGCGCCCGCCGCGGCCGTCGCCCTGGGCCTCCTGCTCGTCTTCGGCCTCCTCGGCGGCTGGCTGCTGGCCGGGCGGATGCTCGCGCCGCTCGACCGGATCACGGCCGCGGCCCGGCTGGCCGGCGACGGATCGCTGTCCCACCGCATCCGCATGCCGGGCCGCCGGGACGAGTTCCGGGAGCTCGCCGACACCTTCGACACCATGCTGGGCCGGTTGGAGTCGCACGTCGCCGAGCAGCGGCGCTTCGCGGCGAACGCCTCCCACGAACTGCGCACCCCGCTCGCCGTCTCGCAGACGCTGCTCGACGTCGCCCGCAAGGACCCGACGCGCGACCGCGACGAGGTCCTCGCCCGCCTCCAGGCCGCCAACACGCGCGCGATCGACCTCACCGAGGCCCTGCTGGTGCTCAGCCGCAGCGACCGAGGCACCTTCCGCCGCGAGTCCGTCGACCTCTCCCTCCTCGCCGAGGAGGCCGCCGAGACCCTGCTGCCGCTCGCCGAGCGGCGCGGGCTCACGCTCGACGTCACCGGGGGAGCGGCCCTGACCAGCGGCTCGGCGGAGCTGCTGCTGCGGCTGGTGACGAACCTCGTCCAGAACGCGATCGTCCACAACCTGCCCGTCGGCGGCACCGTGACCGTCCACACCGAGGCGCGGGACGGCGTGAGCGTGCTGCGGGTCGAGAACACGGGCCGTACCGTCCCACCGGACCTGGTGCCGACCCTCACCGAACCCTTCCAGCGCGGAGCGGAACGCGTACGCACCGACGAGCACGCCGGTGTCGGCCTCGGCCTCGCCCTCGTGCACAGCATCGTCCGCGCCCACGAGGGCACCTTCGACCTCGTCCCGCGCCCGGCCGGCGGTCTGCTCGTCACGGTCCGGCTGCCGGGAGGCCCCAAGATCCGGCTGCCGGGAGGCTCCTGGCCGGCCCGCGTCCAGCAGCCGCCGCCGGCAGCGCTCCAGGTACCCGGCGAGCGCCGGCTCGAAGGCCTCGTCCGCCCGGTCCTCCGTCATCCCCGTGAGCGCGCGGGCGAGCTGCGCCGGGCAGATGGCCCTTGAGGGCATGACCACGCACGCGGCGCTCGCCGCGGGGGAGGAGCGGACGGCGGGCCGCATCGCGCCCGGCTACCGGGCCGACCTGACCGCCTTCACCGTCGACCCGGCCCCGGCCGACGAGACCGCGACCGCGCCGATCCGGCTCACGGTCGCGGGCGGGAGGATCACGTACCGGAGCTGACGCGCTCCGGGAAAATCACGTACCGGAGCTGAGGCGCTCCGGGAGAATCACCTACCGGAGCCGACGCGCTCCGGGGTGTCCTGCGCCGCGGCGTCCGCCGGGTCCCGGTCCGCCTCCTCCGCCGGGAGCGGACCGCCCGGCGTCACGCCCTGCGGGGCCGAGGCGAGCGGCTCCACCAGCTTCGGCAGCCGGTGCGGGTGGGTGCCGAACCAGACGTACGCGACGGCGAAGCCGAAGCTCAGGCAGAGCACGCCGCCCACCGCGTCCATCCAGAAGTGGTTGGCGGTGGCCACGATGACGACCAGCGTCGCCGCCGGGTAGAGCATGCCGAGGATCCGCGCCCAGGGCGCCTTCGCCAGCAGGAAGATGGTGAGCCCGCACCACAGCGACCAGCCGATGTGCATCGACGGCATCGCCGCGTACTGGTTCGACATGTGCTTGAGGTTGCCCGAGGCCATCGAGCCCCAGGTGTGGTGCACCAGCACGGTGTCGGTGAAGTGGCCGCCGTTCATCAGCCGGGGCGGCGCGAGCGGGTACAGGTAGTAGCCGACGAGGGCCACGGCCGTGGTCGCGAAGAGGACGGTGCGGAACGCCGCGTAACGGCCCGGATGCCATCGGTACAGCCACACGAGCACACCGATGGTCACGACGAAGTGCAACGTGGCGTAGTAGTAGTTCATGCCCACGATCAGCCAGGTCACCGAGTTGACGGCCTGGTTGACGGCGTGCTCGAAGGCGAGCCCGAGGCTGTGCTCGGTCTGCCAGACCCAGTCGGCGTTCCGGAGGGCCTGGGCCTTCTGCTCGGGCACCGCGTTGCGGATGAGCGAGTACGTCCAGTAGCTGACCGCGATCAGGAGCACCTCGAACCAGATCCGCGGGCGCCGGGGCGTACGGGCCCGCAGAGCGCGCGCGAACCAGCCGTCGGCCACGATGGGTGACGACGGGGTCGTCCGAATTTCCGAGGTCTTCACGGTCGTTTCACCCATAGGAGGAGAGTTTGCCAGATGCCTGCTCCTCGACCGATCATCCCGCGGTCGGGTATCAGGCGCACCCGCTCCGCCTCAAGACGTAGGGGACGGGGCAGGGGGAGCGGCGGGGGACGCGGGTGCCGAGGCGGTCGATCCGCGCACCACCAGCTCCGGCATGAAGACGAACTCGCTGTGCGGCGCCGGCGTCCCGCCGATCTCCTCCAGGAGCGCCCGGACCGCCGCCTGCCCCATCGCCTGCACGGGCTGGCGGATGGTGGTGAGCGGCGGATCGGTGAACGCTATGAGCGGGGAGTCGTCGAAGCCGACGACCGAGACGTCCTTCGGCACCTGCAGCCCCTGCTGCCGGGCCGCCCGGATCGCGCCCAGCGCCATCATGTCGCTCGCGCACACGATGGCCGTGCAGCCCTTGGCGATGAGCGCGGCGGCGGCGGCCTGGCCGCCCTCCAGGGTGTAGAGGGAGTGCTGGACCAGCTCGTCGGTCTCCTCCGGGGAGAGCCCGAACCGCTCCCGCATCCCCTTGCCGAAACCCTCGATCTTGCGCAGCACGGGCACGAACCGCTTCGGCCCGACCGCGAGCCCGATCCGGGTGTGCCCGAGCGCCGCCAGGTGCGTCACGGCCAGCACCATCGCGGCCCGGTCGTCGGGGGAGACGAAGGGGGCCTGCACCTTGGGGGAGAAGCCGTTGATGAGGACGTACGGGACGCCCTTGCCGCGCAGCCGGTCGTAGCGGCCCATGTCGGCGGTGGTGTCGGCGTGCAGTCCGGAGACGAAGATGATGCCGGCCACGCCGCGCTCCACCAGCATGTCCACGAGCTCGTCCTCGGTGGACCCGCCGGGGGTCTGGGTGGCGAGCACCGGGGTGTATCCCTGCCGGGTGAGGGCCTGCCCGATGACCTGCGCGAGCGCGGGGAAGATCGGGTTGTCCAGCTCGGGGGTTATCAGTCCGATGAGGCCCGCGCTGCGCTGGCGCAGCCGTACGGGCCGCTCGTAGCCGAGCACGTCGAGCGCGGCAAGCACGGATTCACGGGTGGCCGAGGCCACACCGGCCTTGCCGTTGAGCACGCGGCTGACTGTGGCTTCACTGACCCCCGCCTGGGCTGCGATGTCGGAGAGCCGCGCGGTCATGGGAGTGGACTGTACCGGTCGCGGGTCGGATTGCCCACCACGTACGGGTTCCGGCCGCTCTCGCCTCCCTTCGGGTGTCTTTCGCAAGTTCTTGCAAGCGGGACCGGGGTCTCTTCGCTGTCAAGCGGCTCATCGGCAACCTTCGGGACACGCAGATGTAACGATCCCCGTGTCTTGCAGAAATTTCCCGCAAGGTCTTTCGGCGAGTTTTCATCCCTGTTACGTTCCTGCCCAGCCCGGCGCGCCGCGAGGGAGCGGTCGCATGAGGAAGGTTCGAGCCCCTCGTCCATCCGGGACCATCCTGAAGGAGTTCACATGCGGCGTGGCATAGCGGCCACCGCGCTGGTCGCGGCCCTGGGCGTGACCCTGGCGGCGTGCGGAAGCGGCGACAACGGTTCCGCCGGCGGCGGCTCGAAGAGCTCGGGCGAGCTCTCCGGCACCGTGACCTGGTGGGACACGTCCACGGTCGGTTCCGAGGACAAGGTCTTCAAGCAGCTTGCCGAGGACTTCACCAAGCAGCACCCCAAGGTCACGATCAAGTACGTCAACGTGCCCTTCGGCGAGGCCCAGAACAAGTTCAAGAACGCCGCACAGTCCGGCGCCGGCGCCCCCGACGTGATCCGCTCCGAGGTCGCCTGGACCGCCGACTTCGCGAACCTCGGCTACCTCGCGCCGCTCGACGGCACCCCGGCGCTGAAGGACCAGGACGACTTCCTCAAGCAGGCCGCCGCGTCCACCAAGTACAACGGCAAGACCTACGCCGTGCCGCAGGTCATCGACTCCATGGGCATCTTCTACAACAAGAAGATCTTCAAGGAGGCCGGTGTCGAGGTCCCCAAGACCATCGACGAGCTCAAGTCCGTCTCCGCCAAGATCAAGCAGAAGACCGGCAAGACCGGCCTCTACCTGCGCGGCGACGACGCCTACTGGTTCCTCTCCTTCCTGTACGGCGAGGGCGGTGACATGGTCAACGCCGACAGCAAGACCGTCACCATCGACAACCCCGCCGGCGTGAAGGCGTTCAAGACCGTCAAGGACCTGGTCGACTCCAAGGCCGCGATCACGGACGCGACCAACGGCTGGGACAACATGCAGGCCGCCTTCAAGGACGGCAAGGTCGCGATGATGATCAACGGCCCGTGGGCCGTGACCGACACCTACACCGGCAAGGAGTTCGCCGACAAGGCGAACCTGGGCATCGCGCCGGTCCCGGCCGGCTCGGCCGGCCAGGGCGCCCCGCAGGGCGGTCAGGGCCTGGCCGTGTACGCCGGGTCCAAGAACCTGGACGCCTCCTACGCCTTCGTCCAGTACATGAGCTCGGCCGAGTCGCAGATCAAGGTCGCCAAGCAGCTCAGCCTGCTCCCGACCCGTCAGTCGGCCTACAACGACCCCGACGTGGCCCTCAACCCGATGATCACGTTCTTCAAGCCGGTCGTCGACAAGGCCGTCGAGCGTCCCTGGATCCCCGAGGGCGGCAGCCTCTTCACCCCGCTCGTCACCGAGTACACCAAGGTCCTCACCAACCAGACCAGCCCGGAGGACGGAGCCAAGGCGGTGGGCGACAGCTACCGCAAGCTCCTCAAGGGCTGGAAGTAACGGCAGCACCGGGTAACGGCAGCAGCGGCAGCAAGAGGAAGGCAGACCGGCTAGATGGCTGTGGACACCAGCAGCCAGTCGGTGGCGAAGGCCGCGGGCGACGACGTCGCCCGCGGCCGGAGCCGCGGCACTGGCAAGCGGCAGAGCGCCACGAGGCGTTCCCTCTCCACCCACTGGTACGCCTGGGCGATGGTCGCCCCGGTCGTGCTCGTGATCGGCGTGATCATCGGATACCCGCTGGTCCGCGGCATCTGGCTGTCGCTGACCGACGCCGACGAACGCAACGTCGAGCGTTCCATCGGCGTCAACCACATCCCGGCGACCTACAAGTTCGTCGGCGTGGACAACTACGTCGACGCGCTCACCGGCAGCCAGTTCCTCGCCACCCTCGGCTGGACGCTGCTGTGGACGGTCTCCTGTGTCTCGGTGACCTTCGCGCTCGGGCTCGCGCTCGCCAACGTCCTCAACCGGAAGATCGCCGGCCGCTCCGTCTACCGGATGCTGCTGATCCTGCCCTGGGCGGTCCCCGGCTTCGTCTCCGTCTTCGCCTGGCGCTTCCTCTACGACGAGCGCCGCGGCATCCTCAACTCGCTGCTCGCGGGCGGCGGCATCGACGCCGTGCCGTGGCTCAACGACCCGACCTGGGCCAAGTTCTCGGTCATCGCCGTCAACGTCTGGCTCGGCGTCCCGTTCATGATGGTCGCCCTGCTCGGCGGCCTGCAGTCCATACCCGGTGAGCTGTACGAGGCCGCCGAGATGGACGGCGCGAACGCCCTGCAGCGCTTCCGGCACATCACCCTGCCCGGCCTGCGGTCGGTCAGCACGACGGTGATCCTGCTGAGCACCATCTGGACCTTCAACATGTTCCCGGTGATCTTCCTGCTCACCCGGGGCGGTCCCGGCGAGGCCACGCAGATCCTGGTGACCCAGGCGTACAAGTTCTCCTTCGAGATCAGCCCGCGCGACTACGCCCAGTCCTCCACCTGGGGCGTGCTGATCCTGATCCTCCTGATGGTCTTCGCCGCGGTCTACCGGCGGGTCCTCCGCAAGCAGGGAGAAGTCTGGTGACCACTGCCCCCGCCTCCGCCCCCGCGCACGCCCGCGTGCCCGCCAAGGCCAACGCCTACCGCCGCGGCCGGCGTTCGCCGCTCGCCTCCGTCGGGCTGCACCTCACGCTGGTCGTGGCCTCCGTGATCGCCGTCTTCCCGGTGCTGTGGGTCCTGCTGACCTCGCTCAAGCCCGCGAAGTTCGCCACCACCACGGACTTCGTCAAGGAGCCGACGCTCGAGAACTACACGGGCCTGCTGCGGGACACCCCGTTCCTCACCTGGTTCGGCAACTCGCTGCTCGTCGCCGCCCTCACCACCGTGATCGGCGTCTTCGTCTCCTCCACCACCGGCTACGCCGTCAGCCGCTTCCGCTTCCCCGGCAAGCGCGGCCTGATGTGGACGCTGCTCATCACCCAGATGTTCCCGGTCGCCGTCCTCATCGTGCCGATCTACAACATCATGGCGTCGATGGGCCTGCTCAACAGCCCGACCGGCCTGGTCATCACGTACCTGACCATCGCCGTCCCGTTCTGCGCCTGGATGATGAAGGGCTTCTTCGACACCATCCCGCGCGAGATCGACGAGTCGGGCTACGTCGACGGCCTCAACCCCTTCGGCACCTTCTGGCGGCTGATCCTGCCGCTCGCCAAGCCGGGCATCGCGGTCACCGCCTTCTACTCCTTCATCACCGCCTGGAGCGAGGTCGCCTACGCCTCCGCCTTCATGGTCGGCGACGAGAACCTCACCCTCGCCGGCGGACTGCAGAAGTTCGTCAACCAGTACGGCGCCCAGTGGGGCCCGATGACCGCGGCCTCCGTGCTCATCGCCATCCCCGCCGCCCTGGTGTTCCTCTTCGCCCAGCGCCACCTGGTGACCGGCATGTCCGCCGGCGCCGTCAAGGGCTGAGCCCGAGCCGCACGCCGGACCGACCCCGTACGAAAGACCGTACGAATGTCCTTACGACGCAAGGAAGACATGACCCAGCACCTCGCCACCGCCGCCGCTGACGCCGCCCCGACCACCGGCACGCAGTCGGGATGGTGGAGAGACGCGGTGATCTACCAGGTCTATCCGCGCAGCTTCGCCGACGGTGACGGCGACGGCATGGGCGACCTCATGGGCATCCGCAGCCGGCTGCCGTACCTGAAGGAGCTCGGCGTCGACGCCGTCTGGCTCTCCCCCTTCTACGCCTCCCCGCAGGCCGACGCCGGCTACGACGTCGCCGACTACCGGGCCATCGACCCGATGTTCGGCACCCTCCACGACGCCGACGCCGTCATCCGCGAGGCCCACGAACTGGGCCTCCGGATCATCGTGGACCTGGTCCCCAACCACTCCTCCGACCAGCACGAGTGGTTCCAGCGCGCGCTGCGCGAGGGCCCCGGCTCGGTGCTGCGCGAGCGCTACCACTTCCGCCCCGGCAAGGGCGTGAACGGCGAACTCCCGCCCAACGACTGGGAGTCCATCTTCGGCGGCCCCGCCTGGACCCGTACGGAGAACCCGGACGGCACCCCCGGCGACTGGTACCTGCACCTCTTCGCGCCCGAGCAGCCCGACTTCAACTGGGAACACCCGGCCGTCCGCGACGAGTTCCGCTCCATCCTGCGCTTCTGGCTCGACATGGGCGTCGACGGCTTCCGCGTCGACGTCGCCCACGGCCTGGTCAAGGCCGAGGGCCTGCCCGACATCGGCGGCCACGACCAGCTGAAGCTGCTCGGCAACGACGTCATGCCCTTCTTCGACCAGGACGGCGTCCACGAGATCTACCGCTCCTGGCGCAAGGTCCTCGGCGAGTACGACGGCGAGCGCGTCCTCGTCGCCGAGGCCTGGACCCCCACCGTCGACCGCACCGCGAACTACGTGCGCCCCGACGAGATGCACCAGGCCTTCAACTTCCAGTACCTGGGCACCCACTGGGACGCCGCCGAGCTGCGCGGCGTCATCGACGCCTCGCTCGCCGCGATGCGCCCCGTCGCCGCCCCCACCACCTGGGTGCTCTCCAACCACGACGTCACCCGGCACGCCACCCGCTTCGCCAACCCGGCGGGCCTCGGCACCCAGCTGCGCACCCCCGGCGACCGCGAACTCGGTCTGCGCCGGGCCCGCGCCGCGACTCTGCTGATGCTGGCGCTGCCCGGCTCCGCGTACGTCTACCAGGGCGAGGAGCTCGGCCTGCCCGACGTCACGGACCTGCCCGACGAGGTCCGCCAGGACCCGTCGTTCTGGCGGGCGTCCGGCCAGGACGGCTTCCGCGACGGCTGCCGGGTGCCCATCCCGTGGACCGTCGAGGGCTCCTCGTACGGCTTCGGGGCCGGCGGCTCCTGGCTGCCGCAGCCGGACACCTGGGGCGCGCTCAGCGTCGAGGCGCAGACCGGCGACCCCACCTCCACCCTGGAGCTGTACCGCAGCGCGCTCGCCGTGCGCCGCGCACAGCCGGGGCTCGGCGCGGGCGAGTCCGTCGAGTGGCTGGACGCCCCCGAGGGCGTCCTCGCCTTCCGGCGCGACGGTTTCGTCTGCACCGCCAACACCACCGGCCGGGCCATCTCCGTCCCGCTGCCCGGCCGGTTCCTGCTCGCCAACGAGCCGGTCTCCCATGACGGGGAGGCCGTCGTCGAGCTGCCCGCGGACACCACTGTCTGGTGGGCGGTGTGACGATCCCCCTGCCGCGGGGCGCCGGAGGGGGCGCCCCGCGGCTCGCGGACATCGCGGCCCAGTCCGGGGTGAGCGAGGCCACCGTCAGCCGCGTCCTCAACGGCAAGGCGGGTGTGGCCGGCGCGACCCGGCACAAGGTGCTCGCCGCGCTCGACGTGCTCGGCTACGAGCGTCCCGTACGGCTCAAACGGCGCAGCGCCGGCCTGATCGGCCTGGTCGTGCCCGAGCTGACCAACCCCATCTTCCCGGCCTTCGCCCAGGTCGTCGAACAGGTCCTGGCCGGCCACGGCTACACCCCGGTGCTCTGCACCCAGATGCCGGGCGGCGCCACGGAGGACGAGCTGGTCGACCAGCTCGTGGAGCGCGGGGTGGCCGGCATCGTCTTCCTGTCCGGGCTGCACGCGGACGCCACCGCCGACCCGGCCCGCTACACCCGGCTCGCCGACCGCGGGGTGCCGTTCGTCCTCATCAACGGCTTCAACGAGCACATCGACGCCAACTTCGTCTCGCCCGACGACCGGGCCGCGGCCCGGATGGCCGTACGGCACCTGGTCGAACTCGGCCACGAGCGGATCGGGCTCGCCATCGGGCCGACGCGTTACGTGCCCTCGCGCCGCAAGGCGGAGGGCTTCGCCGCCGAGCTGCGGGCCCTGCTCGGCGTCGAGCGGGCGGAGGCCGAACGCTTCGTGCGGCCCACGCTGTTCGGCGTCGAGGGCGGCCACGCCGCCGCCGACCTGCTGCTCGCCGAGGGCTGCACCGGCATCGTCTGCGGCTCCGACCTGATGGCGCTCGGCGTGGTGCGGGCCGCCCGCGCCCGGGGCCTCGACGTGCCCACGGACGTGTCCGTCGTCGGCTTCGACGACTCCCCGCTGATCGCGTTCACCGACCCGCCGCTGACGACGGTCCGTCAGCCGGTGCAGGCGATGGCGACGGCGGCGGTGGGCGCGCTGATCGAGGAGATCGAGGGAAACCCGGTCCAGCGGACGGAGTTCGTGTTCCAGCCGGAGCTGGTGGTGCGGGGCTCGACGGCGCAGCCGCCGGCGCGGCTGCCGGGCGCCGTCGCGTAACTCTTTGCGCAATCGCTTGCGCCGAGGTGTGCGGGGGGTTGACCGCACACCTGTACGCCCCTACGGTCACGGCTGAAAACAGTTGCTTGAATTTTCGGCAACTTCTTGCGAACCGCTCAGTGCGGAGCTCTTGCGACAGGGACGTCGTACAGGAGGAAACATGGCAAGAAAGACCGTGGCCGCTGCACTCGCCCTTGTGGCAGGAGCCGCTGTGGCCGTCACGGCACCCCCCACCGCCCAGGCCGCCCCGCCCGGCGAGAAGGACGTCACCGCGGTGATGTTCGAGTGGAACTTCGCGTCGGTGGCCAAGGCGTGCACCGACCAGCTCGGCCCCGCCGGCTACGGCTACGTGCAGGTCTCCCCGCCGCAGGAACGCGTCCAGGGCTCCCAGTGGTGGACCGCCTACCAGCCCGTCAGCTACAAGATCGCCGGCCCGCTCGGCGACCGCGCCGCCTTCAAGAGCATGGTCGACACCTGTCACGCGGCGGGCGTGAAGGTCGTCGCCGACTCCGTGATCAACCACATGGCCGGCCCTTCGGACCCGAACGCCACCTACACCGGCACCGGCGGTTCCTCCTACAGCAAGTACAACTACCCCGGCGTCTACTCCGGCGCCGACATGGACGACTGCCGCGCGACCATCTCCAACTACCAGGACCGCGCCAACGTCCAGAACTGCGAGCTGGTCAACCTCGCCGACCTCGACACCGGAGAGGACTACGTCCGCGGCCGGATAGCCGGGTACCTGAACGACCTGCTGTCGCTCGGCGTCGACGGCTTCCGCGTCGACGCCGCCAAGCACATGCCGGCCGCCGACCTCGCGAACATCAAGTCCCGGCTGACGAACCCTTCCGTCTACTGGAAGCAGGAGGCCATCTACGGCGCCGGCGAGGCCGTCTCCCCGAGCGAGTACCTCGGCAACGGCGACGTCCAGGAGTTCCGCTACGCCCGCGACCTCAAGCGCGTCTTCCAGGGCGAGAAGCTCGCGTACCTGAAGAACTTCGGCGAGGCCTGGGGCTACCTGCCCAGCGGCCAGGCCGGCGTCTTCGTCGACAACCACGACACCGAACGCGGCGGCGACACCCTCAACTACAAGGACGGCGCCAACTACACCCTCGCCGCCGTCTTCATGCTCGCCTGGCCCTACGGCTCCCCGGACGTCCACTCCGGCTACGAGTGGACCGACAAGGACGCCGGCGCGCCCAACAACCACCAGGTCAACGCCTGCTACAGCGACGGCTGGAAGTGCCAGCACGCCTGGCGCGAGATCGCCTCCATGGTCGCCTTCCGCAACACGGCCCGCGGCCAGGGCGTCACCGACTGGTGGGACAACGGCAACAACCAGATCGCCTTCGGGCGCGGCAGCAAGGCGTACGTGGCCATCAACCACGAGTCCGCCGCGCTGACCCGCACCTTCCAGACCTCCCTGGCCGCGGGCACCTACTGCGACGTGCAGTCGGGCAACCCGGTGACGGTGAACTCCGCGGGCCAGTTCACGGCCACGCTGGGCGCCAACACGGCGCTAGCCCTGCGGGTGGGCGCGACGAGTTGCGCGGCCCAGCCGGTCACCGCCGGCGCCTCGTTCAACGTCAACGCCACCACCGTGCCCGGCCAGAACATCTACGTCACGGGCAACCGCCCGGAGCTCGGCAACTGGGCCCCGGCCGCCGCCCTCAAGCTCGACCCGGCCTCGTACCCCGTCTGGAAGCTCGACGCGAGCCTCCCGGCCGGCACGGCCTTCGAGTACAAGTACCTCCGCAAGGACGCGGCCGGGAACGTCACCTGGGAGTCCGGTGCCAACCGCACCGCGACCGTCCCCGCCTCCGGCCAGGTCGTCCTGAACGACACCTTCCGCAACTAGCCACGCCTCCCCGTGTTCCAGGGCCGCCCCGCCGGGGCGGCCCTCTCTTTCCCGTACCTCCTGGGAGCACCCTCGTGATACGCAAGAGAACGGCGGTCGTGACGGCCGCCGCCCTGTGCGCCGCCCTCGTACCGGCCCTGCCCGTGGCGGCGGCCGCCGCGCCGCCTCCGCCGCCCTCCGACCGGGCCCTCGCCGCCACCCCCGCCCGGCACGACCTCACCCGCGAGCAGTTCTACTTCGTGCTGCCCGACCGCTTCGCCGACGGCGACCCGGCCAACGACCGCGGCGGCCTCACCGGCAGCCGCACCGCCACCGGCTTCGACCCGACGGACAAGGGGTTCTACCAGGGCGGTGACCTCAAGGGGCTGACGGACCGGCTCGACTACATCAAGGGGCTCGGGACCACCGCGATCTGGATGGCGCCGATCTTCAAGAACCGGCCCGTGCAGGGCGAGGGGAAGGACGCCAGCGCCGGCTACCACGGGTACTGGATCACCGACTTCACCCAGGTCGACCCGCACTTCGGCACCAACGAGGACCTGAGGAAGCTCATCGCCGCCGCCCACGCCAAGGGCATGAAGGTCTTCTTCGACGTCATCACCAACCACACCGCCGACACCGTCGACTACGCCGAGAAGAAGTACGGCTACCGCCCCAAGGGCGCCTACCCGTACCTCGACACCACCGGCCGCCCCTTCGACGACCGGCAGCGGATCGGGAAGGTGGACGCGGACTCCTTCCCGTACACCCCGGTCGTCGCGCCCGAGAAGGCCGACGCGAAGGTCCCGGCCTGGCTCAACGACCCGACCATGTACCACAACCGCGGCGACTCCACCTGGGCCGGCGAGTCCGCCGAGTACGGCGACTTCGTCGGGCTCGACGACCTGTGGACCGAGCGCCCCGAGGTCGTCGAGGGCATGAAGAAGATCTACGAGAAGTGGGTCCACGACTTCGACGTGGACGGCTTCCGGATCGACACGGTCAAGCACGTGGACCTGGACTTCTGGACCCAGTGGGCCACCGCCCTCGACGCCTACGCGAAGAAGCAGGGCAGGCCGGACTTCTTCATGTTCGGCGAGGTCTACTCCGCCGACCCCGCCGTCACCGCCCCCTACGTCACCCGCGGCCGCCTCGACGCCACCCTCGACTTCCCCTTCCAGGACGCCGCCCGCGCCTACGCCTCCCAGGGCGCCGGCGCCGACCGCCTGGCGAAGGTCTTCGCCGAGGACTACCGCTACACCACCGACAAGGCCAACGCCTACGAGCAGGTCACCTTCCTCGGCAACCACGACATGGGCCGCATCGGGACCTTCCTCAAGCAGGACCACCCGGGCGCCTCCGACGCCGAACTCGTCCGGCGGGACCGCCTCGCCAACGAGCTGATGTTCCTGTCCCGCGGCAACCCGGTCGTCTACTACGGCGACGAACAGGGCTTCACCGGCGCCGGCGGCGACAAGGACGCCCGCCAGACCCTCTTCGCCTCCCAGGTCGCCGACTACCTCGACGACGACCAGCTCGGCACCGACCGCACGCACGCCTCGGACGCGTACGACACCGGCCACCCGGTCTACCGCGCCATCGCCGCGCTGTCGAAGCTCACCCGCGAGAACCCCGCCCTGCGCGACGGCGTGCAGCAGGAGCGGTACGCGGAGGGCTCCGTCTACGCCTTCTCGCGCACGGACGCCCGGCAGCGCACGGAGTACCTCGTCGCCACCAACAGCGCGACCGAGCCGAAGACCGTCACCGTCCCGGTCGACTCGGCGGCCTTCCGCGTCCTGTACGGAGGCGAGGGCTCCCTGACGGCCGAGAACGGCAAGGTCACCCTCACCGTCCCGGCCCTCTCCTCCCTGGTCCTCAAGGCCGACGCGCCCCTCCCGGCCCCCGCCACCGCGCCCACCGTGAGCCTCAAGGCCCCGGCCGCCGGCGCCACCGGCACCGTCGAGATCGGCGCCGACGTCAGCGGCGGCGGCCTCGACCGGGTCGTCTTCGCCGCCCAGGTCGGCGACGGCCCCTGGAAGACCCTCGGCACCGCCGACCACGCCCCCTTCAAGGTCACCCAGACCGTGGCCGCCCCCGCCGGCACCGCCCTGCGCTACAAGGCCGTCGCCGTCGACTCCGCCGGCCGCACCGCGAGCGCCCTCGCCGCCTCGACGGCCGGCGCACCGCCCGCCCCCGAGAAGCCGGTGGCGGTCGAGCGCACGTACGCCGTCGTGCACTACAAGCGGCAGGACGGGAACTACGACGGCTGGAAGCTGCGGGCAGCGGACCAGGAAGCGGCCTTCACCGGCCGCGACGCCTACGGGGCGTTCGCGTGGGTGCGCGTGCCCGAGGGCGCGTCCACCGTCTCGTACACCGTGGAGAAGGACGGCGCCCCCGACGGCCCGCAGCGAAGCATCACCCTCGCCCGCACCGGCGAGGTCTGGATCACGCAGGGCGACACCGGGCAGGCCGACACCGACCCGGCGCCCGTCCAGCAGGACAAGACCAAGGTCGTCATCCACTACCAGCGCCCGGACGGGGACTACGCCGGCTGGGGCCTGCACCTGTGGACCGGGGCCGCCCAGCCCACCGACTGGTCGCGGCCGCTGCCGCCGACGCGCTTCGACGCGTACGGCGCGGTGTACGAGGTGCCGCTCGCGGAGGGCGCGAGCTCGCTCTCGTACATCGTGCACAAGGGCGACGCCAAGGACCTGCCCACCGACCAGTCCCTCGACCTCGGCACGTACGGCCACGAGGTGTGGCTGCTCGCCGGACAGCCCGCATACCTGCTGCCCACCTCCGGCGGCACCCCGAACCTCGACCTCGGCAAGTCCGAGGCGCAGTGGATCGACCGGAACACCGTCGTCTGGAAGGTGAAGGCGACCGACTCCACCAGCCAGCAGCTGGTCTACGCGGCCGACGGCGGCCTCACCGTCACCGACGGCGCCCTGAGCGACGAGGGCCGCTGGCTCCGGCTGAACCCGGCCGCCCTCACCGACGCCCAGAAGGCCCGCTTCCCGCACCTCAAGGACTACCCGGCCTTCACCGTCGACCCGCGTGACGCCGACCGCGTGCGCAGCTCCCTGCGCGGCCAGCTCATCGCCACCCAGCGCGCCGCGAACGGCGCCCTGCTCGCGGCCACCGGCGTGCAGACGGCGGGCGTGCTCGACGACCTGTACGCGGCGCAGGCCACCCGGAAGGCCCTCGGCCCGGTCTTCCGCGCCGGCCGCCCCACCCTCTCCGTGTGGGCGCCGACCGCCCAGTCCGTCGCCCTCGAACTGGACGGCAAGCGCGTCCCGATGCGCCGGGACGCCGCCTCCGGCGTCTGGTCGGTGACCGGGCCGCGGACATGGGCGGGCAAGCCGTACCGGTACGCCGTGAAGGTCTGGGCGCCGAGCGTCCAGCAGGTCGTCGAGAACAAGGTCACCGACCCGTACTCGACCGCCCTCACCACCGACTCCGCGCGCAGCCTCGTCGTCGACCTCGCCGACCCGCGGCTCGCCCCGAAGGGCTGGCAGGGCCTGAGGAAGCCGGCCGCCGTGCCGCTGCGCGACGCCGAGATCCAGGAGCTGCACATCCGCGACTTCTCGATCGCGGACAGCACCGTGCCCGCCGCGGACCGGGGCACCTACCTCGCCTTCACGGACCGGGGCAGCAAGGGCTCCCGGCACCTGAAGGCGCTGGCCGCCGCCGGCACCTCCTACGTCTACCTCCTCCCGGCCTTCGACCTCGGCACCGTCCCGGAGAAGAAGTCCGAGCAGACCGCCCCCGCCTGTGACCTGAAGGTCTACGCCCCCGACTCGGAGGAGCAGCAGGCCTGCGTGACCGCCGCCGCGGCCAAGGACGCCTACAACTGGGGCTACGACCCGCTGCACTACACGGTGCCGGAGGGCTCGTACGCCACCGACCCCGAGGGCACCCGCCGCACCGTCGAGTTCCGGCGCATGGTCCAGGCCCTCAACGGCGACGGACTGCGCACCGTCATGGACGTCGTCTACAACCACACCGTCGCCGCCGGACAGTCCGACAAGTCCGTCCTCGACCGGATCGTCCCCGGCTACTACCAGCGCCTCCAGGCCGACGGCTCCGTCGCCACCTCCACCTGCTGCGCCAACACCGCGCCCGAGAACGCGATGATGGGCAAGCTCGTCGTCGACTCGGTCGTCACCTGGGCCAAGCAGTACAAGGTCGACGGCTTCCGCTTCGACCTCATGGGCCACCACCCCAAGGCCAACATCCTCGCCGTGCGGGCCGCCCTGGACGCCCTGACCGTCGAGAAGGACGGCGTCGACGGCAAGGCGATCATCCTCTACGGCGAGGGCTGGAACTTCGGCGAGGTCGCCGACGACGCCCGCTTCGTCCAGGCCACCCAGAAGAACATGGCCGGCACGGGCATCGCGACCTTCTCCGACCGGGCCCGCGACGCCGTCCGCGGCGGCGGCCCCTTCGACGAGGACCCCCGCATCCAGGGCTTCGCCTCCGGCCTCTACACCGACCCGAACGCGTCCGCCGCCAACGGCAGCCCGGAGCAGCAGCGGGCCCGGCTGCTCCACTACCAGGACCTGATCAAGGTCGGCCTGTCCGGCAGCCTCGCCTCCTACTCCTTCACCGACACCTCCGGGCGCACGGTCAAGGGCTCCGAGGTCGACTACAACGGCGCCCCGGCCGGCTACGCGGCCGTCCCCGGCGACGCCCTCGCCTACGCCGACGCCCACGACAACGAGAGCCTCTACGACGCCCTCGCCTTCAAGCTGCCGGCCACGACGACGGCCGCCGACCGGGCCCGCATGCAGGTCCTCGCCATGGCGACGACGACGCTCTCGCAGGGCCCGGCGCTCGCCCAGGCGGGCAGTGACCTGCTGCGGTCGAAGTCGCTCGACCGCAACTCGTTCGACAGCGGCGACTGGTTCAACGCGATCCACTGGGACTGCCGCGACGGCAACGGCTTCGGCCGCGGCCTCCCGCCGGCCGCCGACAACAGGTCCAAGTGGTCCTACGCCAGGCCGCTGCTCGCCCCGGGCGCCGCGGCGGCCCTGCAGCCGGGGTGCGCGGAGATCGACGGCGCCTCCGCCGCGTACCGCGACCTGCTGCGGATCCGCAGCACCGAGCCCGTCTTCTCGCTCGCCACGGCGGGACAGGTCCAGGGCGCCCTGTCCTTCCCGCTGTCCGGCCGTGACGAGACCCCGGGCGTGATCACCATGCGCCTCGGCGACCTGGTCGTGGTCTTCAACGCCACGCCGCAGGAGCGCAAGCAGACGGTCGCGGCCCTGGCGGGCACCGCGTACCGCCTCCACCCGGTGCAGGCCGCCGGCTCCGACGCCGTGGTGAAGTCCGCCTCCTACGAGGCGGGTTCGGGCACCTTCACGGTCCCGGCCCGCACGGTGGCCGTCTTCACCGCGCGGTAGCGGCGGGCTGCTGACCGGCCGTGCCCCCGTCTGCTACGAGGACGGGGGCACGGCCTTCTCCATCAGCGTCACGGAGTACTCCCGCCCGTCCGCCGCCACCTTGTCGAGCCGCTCCACGACCGCCGCGTACCCGGCGCCCTCGTAGTACGACCGCAGCCGCGGATCGCGCGCCTCGCAGTCGAGGCGCGCGAGCCCCAGGCCCGCCGCCGCTATCCGCTCCTCCGCGTGCGCGAGCAGCACCCGCCCGGTCCCGGCGGGCGCCGCCGCCCGGTCCGTCATCAGCCGGTGCACATAGCCCGCCACCGGCGGCTGTGCCCCCCAGACCGCCTCGTCCGCCCACCACAGCTCGTACGCGCCGACCGCGCGCTCGCCGTGGAGGGCCAGCCACACCTCGCCCTCCGAGATCCGCGCCCGGAAGTGGTCGGGCCCGCGCGTCCCGGGCCGCCACTGGTCGATGCCGTTCGCCACCATCCACCGGGCGGCGTCGTCGTGCAGCCGCACCAGTGTGTCGAGATCGCGGGTGTCCGCCTGCCGGAAGGTCACTTGTGCCGTCATGACGATCACCGTAAAGGTGTCTTCCGACCCGTCTGTACCAGCAGGAACGAGCGAGTGCCATGCCCCACATCACCGTCGACTACTCCGCGCCCCTCGACCGGCGCGGCTTCGCCCTCGCGCTGCACCCGATCGTCGTGGAGACGGTCGACGCGCGGCTGGACGCCTGCGTGACGAGCTTCCGGGAGATCGAGGAGACCGTGACCGGCGACGGCACCGGCGCCCCGGCCCTCGTCCACGTCGACATCGCGCTGCTGGCGGGCCGTACGCCCGAGGCCAAGGCCCGCCTGTCGGCGGCCGTCCTCGACCTGCTGCCCGGCTTCGTGAAGGAGACCGAGGGCGTCACCCTCTCCGCCGAGGTCCGCGACCTCGACCCGTCCTACGCCAAGCGCTGACCCGGGAACTGCCCCGGGACCTCACCCGGGACCTGGCCGGGCATCCCGGGCACGAGCGCGACGAGCCGCGCCACCAGGTCACCGAACGGCCCGTCGGCCGGCTCGTCGGCGAGCATCCGGACCAGGATCTCCGCCATGTCGGCGTCGTACGCGGCGGCCACCGCGGCGAGCGCCGCGAAGTCGTGCACCAGCTGCAGCTCCAGCTCCTCGCGCGGCACCCGGCGCCCGTCCAGCCACAGCAGGGCGGTCGACTCGGCGAGCGACACCCAGGAACGGATGACCAGTTCGAGCCGGGCCGAGGGCTTCTCGACCTCCAGCTGGATGAGCACCTGCTCGTACGCGGCCTGACGCACCTCGTTGACGATCGCGTTCGTCGTCGAGGAGCCGACTGCCGGGCCGCCGCGCATCAACGCTTCGAAGCCCGGCCCGTGCTCGTCCACGAAGTCGAAGAACCGCCGCATCACCCGCAGCAGGCGCGCGCCGCGCGGGCCCTGCCGCGGCTCCACGAAGCGCGCGGCCAGCTCGTCGGCCGCGCGCCGCAGCGCCGCCTCGTACAGCGACTGCTTGCCGGGGAAGTAGTGGTAGACCAGCGGCCGCGAGATGCCCGCGGCGGCGGCGATCTCGTCGATGGAGACCTCGTCGGGGGAGCGGTGGCTGAACAGCTCCAGGGCCACCCCGATCAGTTGCTGCTTGCGCTCCTCGACGCCCATCCTGCGGCGCACTCCGGTCGTCATGCGAACAGCCTAACGGGAGTCCGTTACGCTCCCGGCATATGAGCGCTTCTGAGCAGGACACCACGGACGGCGGACTCCCCGACGAGGACGACCGCACCGGCCTCACCCCGCGGCAGGCCCGCCTCCTGCGTGTCGTCGTCGGATCGGTGCTGCTCGTGGTGCTCGGCGTCGTCCTCGTGGTGCGCCTGGCGGCCCATACGTCCGTCCTGGTGGTCGGGGTGTACGGGCTCGCCATGATCCTCTGCGGGGTCGTGATCGAACTCTCCCGCAACGGCCGTACGCGGCTTGCCACCTGGCTCCTGGGCGGCGGCCTGGTCGCCACCCTGGCCTTCGACTGGATCCTGCCGTAGCCCCCTGACCGTCAGCGGTCTCAGAGGTCTCAGAGATCCAGGACGAGTCGCCCGCCCGCGCAGCGCGAGACGCAGATCAGCATCGAGTCCGCGCGCTCGGCGTCGGTGAGCAGCTCGTCGCGGTGGTCGATCTCGCCCTCGACCACCCGCTGTCGGCAGGTCCCGCAGAACCCCTGCTGGCAGGAGTACAGAACACCCGGCACGGCCTCGCGCACGGCGGACAGGACCGACTGGTCGGCCGCCACCTCCAACGTGCGCCCGGTGCGCCGCAGTTCGACCTCGAACGGCGTC
Organism: Streptomyces sp. NPDC101160; assembly: GCF_044768205.1. Classification (NCBI taxonomy): domain Bacteria; kingdom Bacillati; phylum Actinomycetota; class Actinomycetes; order Kitasatosporales; family Streptomycetaceae; genus Streptomyces; species Streptomyces sp. NPDC101160. The sequence goes on from NZ_JBIWPJ010000005.1 coordinate 653,269, forward strand.
CCGCCCTCGGCCCTGGCGGCCGAGAAGCGCTCCAGGTGCGGGGTCCGCCCCTCGGGCAGGGCGGCGGTCACGGCGTCCATCAGGCCCTCGGGCCCGCAGCAGTACACGGCCGTCTCGGCGGGGAGTTCGCCGAGGAAGGCGAGCTCCGGCCGCCCCTCGGCGTCCTCGGCCACGAGGGTCGTCCGGCCGCGGCCCAGCTTCTCGACCTCGTCGGCGTACGGCATGGTGGCGCGGCTGCGCCCGCAGTACAGCAGCCGCCAGTCGGCCCCGGCCGCCTCCGCCGCGCGGACCATCGCCAGGACCGGCGTGATCCCGATGCCGCCGGCGACGAAGACGTAGGCGGGCGCGGGCGCGAGCGGGAAGCGGTTGCGCGGCCCGCGGATCTCGATCTCCGTGCCCACGTGCAGCTGTTCGTGCACCTCGCGCGAGCCGCCCCGGCCGTCCTCGATCAGCCGGGTCGCGATCGTGTAGCCGTCGCTGTCCGCCGGATCGCCGCACAGCGAGTACTGCCGCACGGTCCCGGACGGGAGGACGAGGTCGATGTGCGCGCCCGGCTGCCACGCGGGCAGCCCCGCGCCCTCCAGACGCAGCTGGACCACGCCCTCGGCGGGCTCGGTGCGTTCGGCGACCAGGACCCGCCGGGTGACGGTGGCCAGCCGGCTGCCGTGGCCCGAGATCGGCTCCTCGAGGGCGGGCAGCGGCCACAGCGGCGAGGCGTTGATCCGGCGCCGCAGCGCCCGCTTGACGAGGAGCGCGCCCCCGGCGACGAGGACGACCGTGCGTACGCGCATCAGCGGTGACCTCCGTTGGCACCGGGGGAGCTCGCCAGGTAGGCCACGGCCTGGGCGGTGTTGCCCTCCTGGGTGGGGTGGTAGGCGCGGCTCAGATAGCGGGGGATGGAGCGCAGCATGTCGGGCGTCGACGGCAGCACGCCCTCGCGGCCCTTGCGCACGAACTGTCCGACGCTCGGCTTCGCGTCGAGGACCGTCGGGTCGTTCTCCATGAAGAACCGCACCCCGCGCTGCCACATGAACACCAGCGCGGAGAAGGCCGTCGCCCAGGTCCGTACCCGTCGCCGGTAGCCGCCGTCCAGGTGCAGGAACAGCTCGAACGCCACCGACCGGTGCTCGACCTCCTCCGCGCCGTGCCAGCGCAGCAGGTCCAGCATCACCGGGTCGGCCCCGACCCGGTCGAGCTCGTCGGCGTTCAGCACCCAGTTGCCCAGGAACGCCGTGTAGTGCTCGATCGCGGCGATCAGCGCCACCCGCTCCATCAGCCACCACCGCCGTGCCCGCCCTGGCGGCAGCGTCCGGTCCCCGAGCAGCTTCTCGAAGAACCAGTCCACCTGCGCGGTGTACGGCGTCGGGTCGAGCCCCAGCCGCCTCAGATGCGGCAGCACGTCGTCATGCGCCTGCGAGTGCACCGCCTCCTGCCCGATGAACCCGATCACGTCCGCCCGCAGCCGCTCGTCGGTGATGTACGGCAACACCTGCTTGTAGACATGCACGAACCAGCGCTCACCGGCCGGCAGGAGCAGATGCAGCACGTTGATGGTGTGCGTGGTGAACGGGTCGTCGGGCACCCAGTGGAGCGGGGTGTCCTCCCAGTCGAAGGAGACCTTGCGGGCCTTGAGCTCGATGTGCTCGGACGCCACCGGTGCAGGCTGCGTATTAGACATGGCGTCAATGTACTGAGCGGTAAGCGACACGACTAGGGGTCGCGCACGGGTTTGCACACGGGTTTCCGTCGTGGGGCGACGCCGCCGGCCCACAACGGGGCAGGCGAGCAAGTCACCGCAGCGCCCCCACCCGCGTCCCGTCCCGCAACGTCCCCGTCAGGTCGGCCCTGCTGCCCTGCGCGGCCTTCACCGCCAGCACGTTCCCCTCGGCACGCCCGCGCACCGCCCCCGTCACCTCCAGCGACGCCACGTCCTCGGACCCCGCCGCCAGCAGCCACCACCCCCCACTCCGCGCCTGCCACACCACCCCCGCCAGCACCCGCGGCTCCCGCACCCCGCACGCCGGCGTCCCCTCCGAGCGCGCCGCGAGCACCGCCACCCGCATCGTCCCCGTCGCACGGAACAGCGCCAGGCTCCGGCTCCCCGTCCCCCGCCACGTCTCCGCCCGCGCGCACACCCACTCCGCGCGCCCCGCGCCCTCCGGCAGCCGCTGCGTCGCGTAGGCCCACGCGTTGACCGACCGCACCCCGTGCGACCGCACCGCCGCCAGCTGGCACGCCACCCGCGCCCACCGCTCCCGCGCCGCCGCGCCCGTCACGTCCGCGGCGTGGCCGGGCGGGCCGGACGTGAGCCGGGCCGGGGCCAGCTCCCCGAGATCGGTCAGCACCTGGACGCCCTCCCCGTCCCGTACCTGGAGCACGCTCCAGCGCGTACAGCCCGGCCCCCGCTCCGTCACCGGACTCGGGATCGGCTCCGTCACCCCGTACCCGTCCCGCACGAGCGCCCGCGCCGTCCCGCCGGGCACGAGGAGGTCCCGTACCGCCGCCTCCGTCACCCACGGGGCCGTCAGATAACGGACGTTGCCCGCCGCGCGGGACACCACGAGCGCCGCCGAACCGACCGCGTCCGCCCCGTCCGTACGCGCGAAGTCGAGCGCCGCGCCACTCGTGTCGCCGACCGGCTCCGCGTACCGCACCACCCGCAGCCCGTCGTGGAAGAGCACCACGCGCGCCGCGTCGACCTGCCCCGCGAACAGGAGTTGGGCCGGGCCCATCGGCGGGCCCGGTGGCGTGCCGGGCGTCGCCGACGCCTGCACGGTCGGCCCGGGCCGCGCCCACACGGCGAGCGCCCGGCGCAGCAGCGCCGAGTCGCCGGTGAGCTCGCCGCGGGCCGGCCACACGGAGAAGTCGGTACGGGACGACAGCCGCCAGTCGTCCGGCCCGACCCGCTTCAGACCGGCCGGGTCGAGCGCCGCCTCGGCCGCCGGGTTGCGGGCGTACGACGGGGCCGCAGCACCGTTTCTGCCCCAGCCGTCGCCCGGCAGCCCGAGCAGCGCCCCGCACACGAGGACCGCCGCGGCCGCCGCGAGCGCCGCCTTGCCGTGCTGCCGCCGCCGCATCAGGTCCGTCGGCCGCGCCTGGAGCGAACAGGGGTCGAACTCGGGCGAGTCGAGCAGCGCGGCCCCGCCCGGCCCCCCTGACGCCTCCACCTCGTCCGCCTCGGCGAGCGCCGCCTCCGGGTCCGCCACCCCGGCCGCCGCCAGGACCCGCAGCACCTCCGGGTCGCCCTGCCGCTCCAGACCGCGCAGCACGTACGCCGCCCGGCCGGGCCCGGAGAGCGCGGAGAGCCGCTGGTCCAGGGCCAGTTCGTCGGCGCCGCCCGCCCGCGGGAACAGCCGCAGCCCCCACACGTGCGGCAGCAGCGGCGGGAACTGCGCCCGCCGCGGCAGCGCCCGGCGCCGCAACGGCAGCCCGGCGACCAGCGCCTGCCGCAGCACCTCGCCCCGTACGTACGCGTACCCGGGATCCACCGCGTCCTCCGCCGCCTGCCGGGCGCCGGGCACGGCCGCCTTGGCGGAGGCGGTGGAGGTGCGGCGGCGCGGGAGCGAGCGCTGCACGAGCGCGTGCGCGGTCAGCACCCGGCGGTTGCGCCCGAGCGTGGGCGGCAGCACCAGATAGGCGATCCGGACGAGCCGCGGATAGTGCTCGACGAGAGCGGCCTCGGCGTGCTCGACGTCTACGGGAGCGGGGGCGAGTTCCTGGGTGCTCACGTTCAGCAGAACGAGCGAATGGTGCGATGGTCACCCCGGGGCGGGCACCCGGGGGACCGGGACACGCCCCTCAGGCGGCGTACACCGTCAGCCGCTCGCGGATGATGTCGGTGACCTCGTCCGGCACGCCGAGCCCCTCCCGTACGTACTTCTCCATCGTCCCGTGCCGCACCGCGACCTCGTCGAGCGCCGCCTCCAGGTACTCCGGCACCACCCCGAGCAGCGCGAGCGCCAGCTCCGGGTCGCCGCCCTGCAGCGTGAAGCCCTCGATGAGCGGCGCGAAGGCCTCCCGCACCCCCGGATTGACCGCCAGGTACTCGGCCAGCACCGTCTCCTCATCCGCCCCGAGCAGCGAGAGCAGCACCGTCGCCGCCCAGCCGGTGCGGTCCTTCCCGGCCGTGCAGTGGAAGAGCACCGGACCGGCGAACGGATCGCCCAGCTCGGTGAGGAAGGCCCGGTAGGAGGCGCGCGCCGAGTCCGTGTTCACGAAGGCCCGGTACGTCCGCGCGAACGCCGCCTGCGCCCGGCCCCCGCCCAGATGTTCCTCGGCGAGCGCCGGATCCGACAGCAGCGTCTTCAGCCGGGCGGCGGGCGGCAGACCGCTGGTCGCGAGGTAGTCCGCGAGCACGTCCGCGACGAGGGTCCGCGTCCCGGCCGGCACCCGGTCGGGACGCTCCGCCCGCTCGGCCTCGGTGCGGAAGTCGATCACGGTGCGGATCCCGAGCCCGGCCACCACCGCGTCCTCCGCCTCCAGCCGGTCCAGCTGGGCCGACCGGAAGACCAGGCCTGAGCGCACACTGCGCCCCGCGCCGAGCGGGAGCGTGCCGAGATCCCGCAGGTTGGCGACGGTGGCGGCGGGAATGGCGGGCATACGGCGACTCCTCCGACCCTCCGGAAGCGTTACGCATCGAATGTCCCCCAGATCACCGCGAACCGCGACCGAAGCGCCGGAGAGAGAGTTCGTGCCGCTGCCCGGCCTGAGCCTGGTGGCGTTCCCGGCCGTCGACCTCGCCCTGGCGTTCACCGCCCGGGCGAAGTCGAGGCGTACCGCCTGACCCTGGTCAGGGGGTGTACTTGTAGCCGACCCGCCGCACGGTCTGGATCGTGTGGCGGTGCTCGGCGCCCAGCTTCCGGCGCAGCCGGGCCACGTGCACGTCGACGGTCCGGCCGTCGCCCACGTGCCCGTAGCCCCACACGGTCGTGACCAGCTGGTCGCGCGTGTGCACCCGGTGCGGATGCGCGACCAGATGGGCCAGCAGCTCGAACTCCAGGTACGTCAGGTCCAGTGTCTGCCCGTCGACCCGGGCGATCCGCTGGACGCTGTCGATCGCCACCGGGCCCTGCTCGGCGACGGGCGCCACCGGCGGTTCGTCGTCGGCGGGCAGCAGCACCAGATACCCGACCATCGGCGGCCGGCCCGGCAGCGCGGGCAGCGTGTGCTGTGGCGCGGGCAGCAGCGTGGCACCCGGCGGCAGGTACTCGGCGACCCGGGCGAGGCCGGCGACCTCGTCGGCCGCGACGGCACGGAGCCGGGGACGCGTAGGGGCGTTGAGAGAGGTGAGGGAAGCGGGGGCGGCGGCGGTCTGCGTGTGGGCCATGAGAGTTCAGCTCTTTCGCGCGAGTCACAAACGGACGGTGGACGTCGTACGTCGTGCGTCATGTGTCATGCGCGTCGGCCGAAGGCCGCGGCGACCGGATATCGGATCCGATCGGGCTTTAGAGGGCCGACGCGTTCCTCACGCGCCGACAGCACCGGTCGAAGTCATGGTGCTGCCGGGAAGGCCAGAACGGCTCGAGGTCGAAGCGCCTCGAAGCGGTGTCGTTCTGGATGCGGGCCATATCCCTATTAAACCAGGAGGGAATTCCCGTGCGCACCCCCCATGCCCGGTCGAGTCCACCGCACCGCTCCCGCCGACCGTCCTCAACCCACCAGTCGCCTGCGCCAGTCCAGCCCCGTCACCCGTATCGACTGCCCGGGATCCCCGTCCCACTCCACCGTCAGCCCCCGCCCGCGCAGCGCCTCCACGACTTCCCCGCCGACCGCCGCAGTCGTCTCCGCCGAGCCGTCGAACCCGCCGTACAGCAGGTGCAGCGGCCCGCCGTTCGCCGCGCCCTCCGTGCACTGGGAGTGGAAGAAGACGAACCCGCGCGCCTCCTCGGCGCCGTCCTCGGCGCCGATCTCCCCGATGCCGCACGAGCGGCAGCAGGTGAAGTTCTCCCGCGCCACGATCCCGGCGGCGTCCAGCCTCTGGAACGCGGCCGTGATCCGCTCCGGATCCGTCGTCCCCTCCCACTCCGACATCTCCGCCACCCGCTCCAGCCACAGCCGGTCCACCAGCCGCTCGGCCTGCTCCCGGGAGACCGGATGCTCGTCGGGGGAGAACACCTCCTCCTGCGCGATCCGGGTCAGCCGCCCCCGGTCCTCGTAGCCGCACACCAGCAGCTCGCGCACCCGCGCCGCCAGCCCCTCCCGGACCTCGTCGGGGAGTTCGGGCACCTCGGGCGCCGGCGGGAAGCCCATGTTCTCCCAGACGAGCCCCGCGTCCCAGTCCGCGTCGCCGCGCGCCCAGGCGGTGAGGACCCCGGCCACCCGCTCCGGGGTGCCGACCCGCGTCTCGAAGTGCAGCTCGGGCGCCCCGGCGCGGTGCTCCAGCCGGTAGTCGCCGTCGTCGGCGTGCCAGACCTGGGCGAAGACGGCCGGCAGGTCCGGTATCCGCTGCACGATCACGAAGCGGTCCCCCTCCGCTCCGATGCGCCGCACGAGCCCGGCCAGGTCCTCCTCGGACGGCCGGACGTGCCTCTCCCAGTTCTCGGTCTGCACCGTGATGTCGAGCATGCGTCCACTGTGGCAGGCGCCACTGACAACGCCGGAGGGGCGCCCGCCGTACGCGAAGTACGGTGGGCGCCCCTCTCGGAGAACGCGGGGATCAGCCCTGGTCCCAGCCCTGGGCTCAGACCTGGCCGGCCTTCTCCAGCGCCTCGCAGCAGGTGTCCACGAGCAGACGGGTCACCGTGTACGGGTCCACGTTGGCGTTCGGGCGGCGGTCCTCGATGTAGCCCTTCTGGTCCTGCTCGACCTGCCACGGGATGCGGACCGAGGCGCCGCGGTCGGAGACACCGTAGGAGTACTGGTCCCACGGGGCGGTCTCGTGCAGGCCGGTCAGACGGTCGTCGATGCCGGCGCCGTAGTTCTTGACGTGGTCGAGCGGCTTCGAGCCCTCGCCCAGCGCCTCGCACGCGGTGATGATCGCGTCGTAGCCCTCGCGCATCGCCTTCGTGGAGAAGTTGGTGTGCGCGCCGGCGCCGTTCCAGTCGCCCTTCACCGGCTTCGGGTCGAGCGTCGCGGAGACGTTGAAGTCCTCGGCCGTGCGGTAGAGCAGCCAGCGGGCCACCCACAGCTGGTCGGCGACCTCGAGCGGCGCCAGCGGGCCGACCTGGAACTCCCACTGGCCGGGCATGACCTCGGCGTTGATGCCGGAGATGCCCAGGCCCGCCTTCAGGCAGTTCTCCAGGTGCGCCTCGACGACGTCACGGCCGAAGATCTCGTCCGCGCCGACACCGCAGTAGTAGCCGCCCTGCGGGGCCGGGAAGCCGCCGACCGGGAAGCCGAGCGGGCGCTCGCCGTCGAAGAAGGTGTACTCCTGCTCGATGCCGAAGATCGGCTCCTGCGCGGCGTACTTCGCGTACACCTCGGCCAGCGCGGCACGCGTGTTGGACACGTGCGGCGTCATGTCCGTGTTCAGGACCTCGCACAGCACCAGGATGTCGTCGCCGCCGCGGATCGGGTCCGGGCAGACGAAGACCGGCTTGAGGACGCGGTCCGAGGCGTGACCCTTGGCCTGGTTCGTGCTGGAACCGTCGAAGCCCCAGATCGGCAGCTCCTCCAGGGACGGCACCGCACCCGGGATGATCTTCGTCTTCGAACGGAGCTTGGCGGTCGGCTCGGTGCCGTCGATCCAGATGTACTCAGCCTTGAAGGTCACGTGCCTCATCCTTTGGCGTGCTGCGGGTGCCGGTGCCGGTGGCGGCTCGCGACGTGCGAGAGCTGCGGTGGCGGTGTCGTCTGAGCGCAGCTTCGCAACCCGGGATTTCCCGTCGGTTGCCCGTTTGTGAACCCCGTGTTACTCAGCCTTCCTCCGGAACCCGCAGCCGCCGTGCGATCTCGTGCGCGTTCAGCAGCGGACCGAAACCGGCCCGGGTGATCCGCGCCACAAGCTCCGCGTACGAGGTGCCCAGCGCCTCCGCCGTACGCCCCAGGTGCCAGTCGCAGTCCGCGAGCCGCCGCAGCAGGTACCCGCGCCGGATCTGCGCCTCCGACAGCCGGAACGTCTTCAGATAGGCCGTCCGCCCCCGGTGGTCGCTGATCAGCTCCCCGATGTGCTGTTCCTGCCCGGAGCGCAGGAACGGCGGCAGGAAGCGGAAAAGCCGGAAGCCGCCCAGGTCGTGGACCCGCTCGAAGGCGTACGGGGTCTCCAGGAGGTCCCGCGCCATGAGACCGTCGTGCGCCTCGGCCCACGCCCGCTCCTGCGCCCGCGCCGCCCGGCGCAGATCGCCGAGCGTACGGAAGGCGCCGCTCCCCAACGAGGCCCGGAACTCCGGCACGGGCGCGCCGTAGTGCGCGTACTGGTGCACCAGCTCCCCGAACAGGTCCTCCACCAGCGTCGGGTGCAGCAGCCGGTAGTCGTCGGGATGCGGCACGACGAAGGCGGCGGCGAGCGCGTCCGCCACGTACAGCAGCATCCCGCACTGCCCCGGATGGATCTCGAACACCCGCAGCGCCTCCGCGAGCCCCGGCACCGCCCACCCCGCGTACGCGGCCTCCGCGCGCGGCGACAGGCCGCGCCGTACCGCCTCCCGGGACCACTCGTCCCACGCCACCGACGGGCCGCCGAAGTGCAGCGCCAGATAGCCCTCCAGGGCGAGGTGGAGCGGCAGGAACCGCAGCCGCGGCTCGCCCCTGCGGCGCCGCGCGAGCCGCCGCACGGGCACCGCGACCGGCGGCTCGTCGCCGAGCCGGGTCCCGTAGACGGCCGCCTCCCCCGACACGGCTCCGTCCCCGCCCGCACCCGCGTCCGACCAGTCCGCGACGAAGCCGTGCGGGATGTACGAGGTGTACGTCGTGCCGTCGCCGACCTCGACCGTGCCGGCGCCGTCCCAGGCGTGCGCGTACACCTCGCGGCGCAGCCGCAGCCCGGCGACCGGCTCGTCCCGCACCAGCGGCACGAGCCGCACCCCGCCCCACACCTGCGCCGGCCGGACGGCGAGCCCGGTCAGATCGATCCGCGTCATGCCCCCGCCTCCCCGGAGTGCGCCGCCAGGAACAGCTCGACCCGCCGGTCCAGATAGGCCCGCAGCGCGGCGAGCCCCTCCCGCCCCTCCGCGAACCGGGCGATCTCCACCAGCGCCGACAGGTCCTCGGCGTCCCGGATCCCCGTCGTCGGCACCCCGGGCGCCAGCCGGCGCACGTCGAAGACATCGGCGTCGTATACGGGGTTCACGTGCACCACGCTCGTGCGGCGCAGCGGATCGAGCCGGGTCCGCCACACCCGCAGCACCTCGCCCGCGAGCCCGGGCGGCGCGTTGTCCCAGCCGTCCGACACGATCACCAGCCGCTCCGGCGCCCGCTCCAGGGCGTCGATGATCCGCTCCCCGAGCGGCGTCGCCCCCCACGGCCGGACGAGCAGCGGATCGCGGGCGCCCGAGGTCCAGTGCGCCGAGTACCCGCCGGGCGCGGCCAGCGCCTCCAGGAGGAAGTGGCAGCCGAGCGCGACGGCCAGCGGCCGGCGCCGCTTCACCGCCGAGCCCGACGCCGAGAAGCTGTCGTCGAGCACCGCCGCCACCCGGCCCCAGCTCCCGGCATGCGGCCCGGCCACCCGCCGCGCCGCCGCCCGAAGCGCCCCGGTCAGCTCGGCGCGCCGCTCCCTTCTCTCCCCGAAGGGGAGAGACAGCACGTACAGCGCGAGCCGCGTCAGCGGCATCACGGACAGATCGGTGCCCGCCTCGGCGGGACGGGTCCGCAGCCGCTCCAGGCGGGTCATGCGCGGCGCGATCCGCTCCAGGAACACCGCGCGCGGCACGCCGTGCTTCGCGGCCAGCCCCTCGGCGACCGTGAACGGCAGCTCGTACAGCGCCGACTGCGCCCCGTGCTCGTGGTGCGCCTTGCGGTACGCCTCCAGGGTGCGGTGCTCGTAACGGGCGCGGCGGCGCGGCGCGAAGAGGAAGTCGCCCGTCTCCGGCGCGTCCGGGAACGGCAGATGGGCGTGGCGGACGGCCGCCCTGAGCCCGGGCCGGTACTTCACGGCGTCATGGGCCAGGTCGGGCCGGGCCGTCAGCCAGTCGCGGACGATGGCGCGGGTGCGGCGGTTGTTGACCCCGGCGGCGCGCAGGGTGCGGAAGAGCCGGTACACGCGCTGCGGCGGCATCGCCGCGAGCCGCGCGGCGATCAGCCGGCCCTCGCCGGGGCCCGCCTCGTGCGGGGTGCGCAGCAGCTGCTCGGCGATCAGGGCGGCGTTGTGGTCGTTGATGTCGAGCGCGAGCGCGGCGGCGTACAGCGGCCGGTAGTTGACGCGCACGTACGCGTGGAGGAAGTCGAGGGAGAGCCGCTGTTCCTCGGCCGTGGCGCGGAACTCGCGCTGGCCGGTGGCCGTGACGGCCGCGTTGACGAAGAGGAGCACGTCCTCGGCGGCGATGAGGTCCGACATCGGCTTCCTTGCTCCTTCGCCCGTACCGGCGCCCGGGTGCCGGCCGGGGAATGGGGGCGCGAACAACGAATACGTTGCTGTAGAGGCAGGTCCCGGAAGTCGCGCCGGAGTCCCGCGGCCGGCCCGCAGACGCTAACACCGGGGGAGGGGAGGGGTGCCACCGGGTTTCGCACGCTTGTGGTGTGGCCGGGTCGGGGGCGCGTGCGGCGGGTCGGGGGTGCGCCCCGAGCGTGCGCTCGGGGGCGAGCCAGGGGCATCTGCGGGTCGTCCCGGATCCCGCTGTCGGCGCGGCCCGGCAGACTGGAGGGCATGACGAAGCTCCCGGGCACGAAGCCCCGTATCGGTCTCCTCGGCACCGGCCCCTGGGCCGAGCGCACCCACGCGCCCGCCCTCGCGGCGCACGCGGGTGTGGAGTTCAACGGGGTGTGGGGCAGACGGCCCGAGGCCGCGGCCGCGCTGGCCGCGGCGTGCGGCACCCGGGCGTACGAGGACGTGGACGCGCTGTTCGCGGCGAGCGACGCGATAGCGATCGCCCTGCCGCCGGACGTCCAGGCCCCGCTGGCGGCCCGGGCGGCGGCCGCGGGCTGTCATGTGATCCTCGACAAGCCGGTGGCGACCTCGGTGCCGGTGGCCCGCAAGCTGGCCGAGGAGGTGACGGCGGCCGGGGTCGCGTCGATCGTCTTCTGCACCCTCAGGTTCGCGGAGCCCACCGCCCGCTGGATCGAGGAACAGGCGGCGGCCGGCGGCTGGTTCCTCGGCGAGGCGCACTGGCTGGGCTCCCTCTTCGCACCCGGCTCGGACAGCGCGTACGCGGCCTCGCCCTGGCGCCGTGAGAAGGGCGGCCTGTGGGACGTGGGCCCGCACGTCCTCTCCGTCTACCTCCCGGTCCTCGGCGACGTCACCTCGGTGAGCTGCGCCGCCGGGCCGGCCGACACCCGCCATCTGGTCCTCGGCCACGCCTCGGGCGCGAGCAGCACGGCCACCCTCACGCTCAGCGCCCCGCCCGCCGCCTCCGAGGCCGCCCTGGCCCTGTACGGGGAGCGGGGCCGGGTGACGATGCCGGGCTGGGACGGCGCGCTGGGCGCTTTCGGCGGCGCGGTGGACGCGCTGCTCGAGGCGATACGCACCGGCAGGCCGCACGCGTGCGACGTGCGCTTCGGGGCCCGGCTCACGGAGATCCTGGCGGAGGCGGAGGCACAGGTGCCGACGGAGGCTCACCGGCGGCCATGAGGTCCCGTACGCCGGTGAGGAAGCGGCGTACGGCCTCCGACTCGCGGGCGTCGAAGTCGCCGAGCAGCGCCACCGTGCCGTCGATCAGCGGCCCGAACCAGGCCCGGCCGAGTTCCTTCGCCCCGTCCTCGACCCGCAGCAGCACCCGCCGCCGGTCGCGTTCGTCCCGCACCCGGGCGAGGTGACCGAGCCGTTCGAGCCGGTCGATGACGGCGGTGGTGCCCGCGGAGTTGAGGCCGAGCTGCGCCCCGAGCCGGCCGGCGGTGGCCGGGGTGCCGTCCCGCTCGGCGTCGAGCAGACAGATCAGGGCGCGCACGTCCGTCGGGTGCATGGCGTTGCGGGCGGCGAACTCGGCCTGCCGCAGGCCGAATTCGACGGTCACCGCGCGCAGCAGATGAAAGATCCGCAACTCTTCCGACTCGGCCATGGAGGTGCCCTTGCCTTCCCGCCTATTATCTCGTTCAGCGAGATTATCGCTGAGCGAGAGGATCCATGCGTGCCCCGGGAATCATGCGACTCCGACCACCTCGCCTACGGGCGCGCCTATGACGCCGTCCTCGCCCGCTGGCCGGCCGGCACCACCACCGCCACCCTGCCCACCCCCTACGGCGCCACCCAGGTCATCAGCCACGGCCCCGCCGACGCACCGCCCGTGCTGCTCCTGCCGGGCGGCGGGGCCACCGCCACCAGCTGGTACGGGACGGCTGAGGCGCTCGGCGCGAGCCACCGGGTGCACGCCGTGGACGTCCTCGGCGAACCCGGCCGCAGCGTCCCGGATCCCCGGCGTCCGATGCGTACCGTCGCCGACCTCACCGGCTGGCTCGGCGCCCTGCTCGACGCGCTCGGCGTCCCGCCCACCGGCCCGGTGGGCCTCGTCGGCCACTCCTACGGTGCGTGGCTCGCCCTCCAGTACGCGCTCGCGTCGCCTATCCGGGCCGGCCGGCTCGCCCTGCTCGACCCGACGAACTGCTTCACCGGCTTCTCCCCGCGCTTCCTGATGCGGGCCCTGCCGGTGCTGCTCCGGCCCACCCCGGCCCGCGGCGCCGCGCTCCTCGACTGGGAGACGGACGGCGCGGCCGTCGATCCGGAGTGGCGCGAACTGTACGCCCAGGGAGCTGAGTTGCGTACCGCGCGACCGGTGTCCGGCCGTCGCCCCACCGCCGAGCGGCTCGCCGCGCTCCGGCAGCCGACGCTCGTCCTCTTCGCCGGCCGGTCACGGGTCCACGACCCGCGCGCGGTGGAGCGCCGGGTCCGGGCCGCCGTCCCCGGCGCGGAGACGGCGATCCTGCCCGACGCGACCCACTTCACGCTCCCCGTGTCGGCGCCGGCGGGCACCCACGCCCGGATCGCCCGCCACTTCACGGACTGAGAACTTCACGGACTGAGAAGGCAGGAGGAGGGAGAGGGAGGACGGTCAGCGGGACAGCGCGTCCCGCACGGCCTCCTCGGTGCGACCGACCACGGCCGTGCCGTCCTCGGCGGTGATGATCGGGCGCTGGATCAGCTTCGGGTGCTCCGCGAGCGCCGCCACCCAGCGGTCGCGGTTCGCCGCGTCCTTGGGCCAGTCCTTGAGGCCGAGTTCCTTCGCGTCCGCCTCCTGGGTCCGCGTGATGTCCCACGGCTCCAGGCCGAGCCGGTCGAGCACGGCCCGGATCTCGTCCGGCGACGGCACGTCCTCCAGGTAGCGGCGCACGGTGTAGTCGGCGCCCTCGGCGTCCAGCAGCGTAAGTGCGCTGCGGCACTTGGAACAGGCGGGGTTGATCCAGATCTCCATGCCCTCCAACGTACCGCCAGAGGCATCCCCGGACGCACCCCCCGTCGCACCCCCGTCGCAACCACCGGATCGCACCCCCGACGCACCCCGCGGCCGCCCCCGAACGCACCGCCAAAGCCTGTCTGGCCAGGGGCGATTGTCAGTGGTGGCCAGTAAAATCGAGGGTGAAGGTGAGGGTCCCGGGGAGGGCCCCCACCCCCGTTCGTCAGGAGGTCGCCCATGGCCGTAGCCACGCTCAGGACACCGTCCATCGAACCCTGGAAGCCCCTCCGGAAGCAGCCGCTCCCCGCGGGCCGCCCCCGCGAGTGGTACGTCACCCACAACCGCCGGCTGAAGGCCATGCGCCTCGCCATCGCCCTGCTCGACGCGGGCGTCTATCTGCCGTCCCGGGCCACCAACGCGCGGATACGCACGACCGCCGCCCAGCTCGGCATCCACCCGCCGTCCGACACCACCTGCCACATGGTCCGCGCCCTGATCCGCTACGGCCGCTGACGCGGCTGGGGCGCTGCCCGGCACCGCCGGGCAGCGCCCCTCATCGCCCGCGCTCCTACCAGGCGACGGGCAGTCGCTCGGGCAGCCGCTTCATGAAGTTGGTGCGCCACACCAGCTGTTCGACCGGCACCGCGAGCCGTACGTCCGGCAGCCGCTCCAGGAGCGTCTCCAGGGCGATCTCGGCGTGCCGCTTGCCGAGCGCCGTCGCCGGGCAGTAGTGCCGGCCGCCGCCGAACGACAGATGGTCTGCGGCGTTCTCCCGGCCCGGCCGGAAGACGGCCGGGTCCTCGAAGTGCTCCGGATCGTGGTTCGCCGCCTCCACGAGCACGAGCACCAGCTCACCCGCCCGCACCAGCACGTCCCCGAGCTGCACGTCCTCCAGGGCGAGCCGCGGCAGCCCGTCCCCGATCGACAGGTTGACCCGCAGCAGCTCGTCCATCGCCCCGGCGACCCGGCCGCCACCGCCGGCCAGCGCCTCCCGCACGTCCGGCCGGGTCAGCACCGACACCAGGGCCATCGTCAGGAAGCCCGAGGTCGAGATCACCCCGGCGCCGAACAGCGTCACGCCGACCGTCGCCAGCATCTCGTCCGTCAGATGCGCGTACTCCGGATCGTCGCGCAGCGCCGCGAGCTCCGCCAGCAGCCCGCCGGTCGCCGGATCGTCGAGCCGCTCCGTCATGTACGCGATGTCGCGGTCCCAGTTGAGCCGCGCCGCCTCGATCTCGCGCGGCGCGTTCATGAAGGCGACGTCCAGGCTCCGCAGCAGCCGCGGCCCGTCCTCCTCCGGGATTCCCAGCATCCGGCAGTGCAGCCCCGCAGAGTACGGATCGGCGAAGCCGCCCCGCAGCTCCCCGGGCGCCCCCTCGGCGACCAGCGCGTCCACCAGCGTCCCGGCCCGCTCCCGCAGCCACTCCTCGAGCCCCGGCGCCTTCGGGTTCAGCGCCTTCATCACGGCTTTGCGCAGCCCGGCCCCGGTGATGTTGCCCATGTTGTTCACGACGTGCGGCGGAATCGTCAGCGCGTACTGCCGCGGCGCGCCCGGCGCCGAGGTGTCCTTCAGGCTGAACCGCGGGTCCTCCAGGACCTGCTTGCACAGCGCGTACGAGGAGACCAGCCAGGCGTCCGCACCGGCGATCGTCCGCACCCTCGTCACCGGCGCGGCGCGCAGCGCCTCGACCTCGGCGGGCAGCCGGGTCCCGTCCCAGTCGAAGGGAAAGGCGAGCGGTTCGTTCACGGTGGGCGCGCTGTTCGCGGTCATGGTGCTCATCGCGGATCTCCTTCGATGTCGACGGGCGTGACGATGCCGTGGCCCTGGTTGCGCGAGGCACGGAGCCCGGACCCCCGGGCGTACAGCAGATCGGCCAGCGGAAGCGCCTGGTGGTAGCAGTTCAGCGAGGACGGCACCCCGAGAATCGCGGGCGTGTCCAGGAACAGCGGCACCTCGGCGCAGATGTACGCCCGGCACACCTCCCGCTGCCGCGCGGTGACCTCCTGCCCGGGACCGACCTTCCCCTTCAGGAAGATCCCGGTCAGCGCGTCACACGTCTCCCGCACCACCGCGTCCTCGGCCACCGCGGCGAGCACCTGCCGGTGCAGTTCCTGGTAGGCCGGAATCCCCTCGAACTCCGACATCCCCCGCGCCCGCAGCCGCCGCCCGTCGGGATCCACGTCCCCCACGGCCGCCGCGACCTTCGCCCGCACCCCCCGCAGGTTCTTCACGGCCTTCCGCCGCGCCTCGTCGGCGCCGTAGCCGAGCGCCTCGTACATCTCCGCCACATGCAGATCGGTGTGGACGAAGTCGACCTTCTCGAAGTGGTCCAACCCCCAGCGCGCCAGATTGCGCAGTCGCTGAGCGGTGAAATAGCTGTTCCCTGGTGAGACGCCGATGACCACGTGCGCGCCTTCGTCGGCGATGACGCGGCAGTGGTCGGTATACGGCTGAAGTCTGAGCGTCTCCGCAGGGGCAAGTGCCGCCTGAGTCACGTTCGGCAAATCCTCATCGCGCCACTAGTCCCAGCGGAGCCCTGTGCTCCGGGTGTGGCGGCCACGACGACCACACGTTAGCGATCAGTCGCGGAGCGTGAAACAGCTACTCGTAGGTAAGTGCGAGATTTCGTCATCCGTTCGCATTCTGGTCACACGAGAGCGCGCGGTACGCGGGACCGCGTTGCTTCACCTCCTGCCTCGCTCGGCCGCCGGAGACACGAACCTGGCAAGCGGCGAGGGCCGCCACCCCGGAGTCTCCGGGATGACGGCCCTCGTCAGACGGTCTCTGCCGTACCTGCTGTTTCGGCAGCCGCGGCTTAGAGGTCGAAGTAGAGCTCGAACTCGTGCGGGTGCGGGCGGAGCTGGATCGGGGCGATCTCGTTGGTGCGCTTGTAGTCGATCCAGGTCTCGATCAGGTCGGACGTGAAGACGCCGCCGGCCTGCAGGTACTCGTTGTCCTCCTCCAGGGCGGAGAGGACGGCCTCGAGGTTGGTCGGGACCTGCGGGACGTTGGCGTGCTCCTCCGGAGCCAGCTCGTACAGGTCCTTGTCGATCGGCTCCAGCGGCTCGATCTTGTTCTTGATGCCGTCGAGGCCCGCGAGGAGCAGCGCCGAGAAGGCGAGGTACGGGTTCGAGGACGGGTCCGGCGCGCGGAACTCGACGCGCTTGGCCTTCGGGTTCGAGCCCGTGATCGGGATGCGCATGGCGGCGGAGCGGTTGCGCTGCGAGTACACCATGTTGACCGGGGCCTCGAAGCCCGGGACCAGGCGGTGGTACGAGTTCACCGTCGGGTTGGTGAAGGCGAGCAGCGACGGGGCGTGCTTGAGGATGCCGCCGATGTAGTAGCGGGCGGTGTCCGACAGGCCCGCGTAGCCGGCCTCGTCGTAGAACAGCGGGTCGCCGTTCGACCACAGCGACTGGTGGACGTGCATGCCCGAGCCGTTGTCGCCGAAGATCGGCTTCGGCATGAAGGTCGCGGTCTTGCCGTTGCGCCAGGCGACGTTCTTCACGATGTACTTGAAGAGCATCAGGTCGTCGGCCGCGGCCAGCAGCGTGTTGAACTTGTAGTTGATCTCGGCCTGGCCGGCGGTGCCGACCTCGTGGTGCTGGCGCTCGACCTGCAGGCCTACGTTCTCCAGCTCCAGGGAGATCTCCGAGCGCAGGTCGGCGAAGTGGTCGACCGGCGGGGCCGGGAAGTAGCCGCCCTTGTAGCGGACCTTGTAGCCGCGGTTGTTCTCCTCCGCACCGGTGTTCCAGGCGCCGGCCTCGGAGTCGATGTGGTAGAAGCCCTGGTTCGCGGAGGTCTCGAAGCGGACCGAGTCGAACACGTAGAACTCGGCCTCGGGGCCGAAGTACGCGGTGTCGGCGATGCCGGTGGAGGCGAGGTACGCCTCGGCCTTCTTCGCGATGTTGCGCGGGTCACGGCTGTACTGCTCGCCCGTGATCGGGTCGTGGATGAAGAAGTTGATGTTCAGCGTCTTGTCGCGGCGGAAGGGGTCCACGCGCGCCGTCGACAGGTCGGCGCGGAGCGCCATGTCGGACTCGTGGATGGCCTGGAAACCGCGGATCGACGAACCGTCGAAGGCGAGCTCCTCCGCCGGGTCGAAGGCCGTCGCCGGGATCGTGAAGTGCTGCATCACGCCCGGAAGGTCACAGAACCGGACGTCGACCATCTTGACGTCGTTGTCCTTGATGAACTTGTTGACCTCGTCGGCGTTCTGGAACCCGTGCTTCTCGGACATCCAACTCCTCCTACTCCCGGCCCGGGGAGGGGCGGGGTTGCAGCTCGGTCATGTGGCCAGTGCGGGTGGCTCACGCTGGACCCGACCATAGGCATGCGGCATTTCTCAAGCATGACCCATTTGTTTCGTCGAAGTTAACCGGCCCGGGTGCGCGAAACCGGGCCGCGCGCGCCCGCCGACCCAGGCCGAAGTGATCAAAAACGGGCGCAGTACCGTGGTCGGGTGGACAACAGGCAAGCACTCGGATCATGGCTCTCCGGCCCCCGCGCCGCGGCCGAAGAAGCAGGCGTGGACTTCGGCTACCGCGGGCAGCAGCTCGGTCTGCCCGAGGAGGGGCCCGGCTCGATCGCCCGCCCCGGCCGCCGCCTCGGCGCCCTCGCCGTCGACTGGGCCCTCTGCATGCTGATCGCATACGGTCTCCTCACCCACCACTACGGACAGTCGACCGGCAACTGGGCCGTGCTCATCCTGTTCGTCCTGAGCGCGCTGACCGTCGGCACCGTCGGCGCCACGCCGGGCAAGCTGCTCTTCCGGCTGCGCGTCGTCTCCGCGCACGGCGGCCGCCTCAACCCGCTCCGCGCGCTGCTCCGCTCCGCCCTGGTCTGCCTGGCGATCCCGGCCCTCATCTGGGACCGCGACGGGCGCGGCCTGCACGACCGCTTCTCCGGCGCCGTCCAGGTCCGCGTCTGACCCACGAACGACGAGAGGGGGGGGGGGCGGCCCGCGCCGGGGGGCCCCCCGCGGGATATAAACTAACAGCACGCCACAAACAACGCGCGCCCAAAGACCCCCCCGCCCGCCCGCGCCCCC
>NZ_JBIWPJ010000005.1:671744-677106 GCF_044768205.1 Streptomyces sp. NPDC101160
CGCCGGCGGTCGGGGCGCCGCCGGGGGGGGGCCGCCGCCCCGGGGGCCCCCCGGCCGGGGGGCCCCCGGGCCCCCCCCCCCCCCCCGGGGGGGGGGCCCCCCCCCCCCGGGGGGGCCCCCCCCTCTCGTATACGTACGAGCCGTACGACTCGTACGCTCAGCGCATCTTTCCGCCGCGCGGCATCCGCATGCCCTTCGGCATCGGGCCCTTCGGCAGCGGCATGTTGCTCATCAGGTCGCCCATGGCCCGCAGCCGGTCGTTGGCCGCCGTCACCTGGGGGCCGGCGAGGACCCGCGGAAGCTTCAGCATCTTCGTGCGGATCTTCTTCAGCGGCACCTGGCCGGCGTCCTCGTCGTTGCCGACGACGATGTCGGTCACCGGCACGTCGACGACGATCCGGGCCATCTTCTTCTTCTCGGCCGCGAGCAGCGACTTCACCCGGTTCGGGTTGCCCTCCGCGACCAGGACGACGCCGGCGCGGCCGACCGCGCGGTGCACGACGTCCTGGCTCCGGTTCATCGCCACGGCCGGGGTCACGGTCCAGCCGCGCCCGACGTTCTGCAGGACCGCCGCGGCGGCGCCGGGCTGGCCCTCCATCTGGCCGAAGGCCGCCTTCTCGGCGCGCCGGCCGAAGACGATCGCCATGGCCAGGAAGGCCAGGACGAAACCGAGGATGCCCAGGTAGACCGGGTGACCGATCGCGAAGCCGATTCCGAGGAGGGCACCGAGTACGACGATGCCCACGCCCGCGACGACGAGCCCGACCTGGGGGTCGGCCTTCCGGGTCATCTTGTACGTGAGGGCGATCTGCTTCAGTCGCCCGGGGTTCGCGGCGGCGTCAGCGCCGCCCGTGTTTGCCTTCCTCGCCATGTCCTGAAGTCTACGTGGCCCGGGATGCCCGACCGGCCACGGCCTCCATCACGTTTTGGGCCTCCACACGGTCCTTGGCGCGGCGCCGGTCCTCCAGGACGGAGTTCCAGGCGTTGCGCCGGGCGGTGCGCTGCCCACGGGCGAGCAGCAGGGTCTCGACGGCCCTGAGGGCGCCGGTGACGGACGGGAACGCGTTGGCTCGGATATGCGCGGCCTGCATGGGCGGGGGCCTCCGTGAGCGCTCGGTGGCGGTGAGGTGGCGGTGAGTGAGAACAGCCTCACAGGTCGGTGTTACCAGGGCGTGACCCGGCGGTCAAACACTGATGAAAGCCTGATGCGGCCCTCCGTGAGCACGGAGGGCCGCATCAGGTCGTGCGTCATGCGGGAAAGCGGCTGCTCAGACGGCCTGGGTGGCGTTGTCCACCGCGCCACGGCGCTCGATCGCCTGCTGGTAGAGCCGGCCCGCGCGGTACGACGAACGGACCAGCGGGCCCGACATCACACCGGAGAAGCCGATCTCCTCGGCCTCCTCCTTCAGCTCCACGAACTCGTCCGGCTTGACCCAGCGCTCCACGGGGTGGTGCCGGACCGACGGGCGCAGGTACTGCGTGATGGTGATCAGCTCGCAGCCCGCGTCGTGCAGGTGCTGCAGGGCCTCGCTGATCTCCTCGCGGGTCTCGCCCATGCCGAGGATCAGGTTGGACTTCGTGACCAGACCGTAGTCGCGGGCCTTGGTGATGACCTCGAGCGAGCGCTCGTAGCGGAAGCCGGGGCGGATCCGCTTGAAGATGCGCGGCACGGTCTCGACGTTGTGCGCGAAGACCTCGGGGCGGGAGGCGAAGACCTCCGCCAGGAGCTCCGGCACCGCGTTGAAGTCGGGCGCGAGCAGCTCGACCTTGGTGCGGCCGGCGGCGCGCTCGGCGGTCTGCTGGTGGATCTGGCGCACGGTCTCCGCGTACAGCCAGGCGCCGCCGTCCTCCAGGTCGTCGCGGGCGACGCCGGTGATGGTGGCGTAGTTCAGGTCCATCGTGACGACGGACTCGCCGACGCGGCGCGGCTCGTCACGGTCGAGGGCCTGCGGCTTGCCGGTGTCGATCTGGCAGAAGTCGCAGCGCCGGGTGCACTGGTCGCCGCCGATGAGGAAGGTCGCCTCGCGGTCCTCCCAGCACTCGAAGATGTTGGGACAGCCCGCCTCCTGGCAGACCGTGTGCAGACCCTCGCTCTTCACGAGACCCTGGAGCTTGTTGTACTCCGGACCCATCTTCGCCCGGGTCTTGATCCACTCGGGCTTGCGCTCGATGGGGGTCTGGCTGTTCCGGACCTCCAGGCGCAGCATCTTGCGTCCGTCGGGTGCGACTGCGGACACATCGGCTCCTGTAGCTTCGATTCTTCGGCGTACACCAGGGTACGCCCCGTGCTTCCTATGCCTTCACCGTTGGCCAACCCGTGGCCATGGGTGGGCATTCCTCAGGCCGAGGCCCGCTCCGTCGCGCGCTCCGCGGCGGGCGCCGTCCCGGGCGCGCTGCCGCCCGCGCTGTCGCGCTCGATCTCCCGCGGCTTCAGCACCGCTTCCGCCATCACCTCGCGCAGGTGCTTCTCGACGACCGGGAGCACCTCCTCGATCGTGACGTCCCGGCCCAGCTCGTTCGCGAGCGAGGCCACGCCCGCGTCGCGGATGCCGCACGGGATGATCCGGTCGAACCAGGTGTTGTCCGGGTTCACGTTGAGGGCGAAGCCGTGCATCGTCACGCCCTTGGCCACCCGGATGCCGATGGCGGCCAGCTTGCGGTCCTCGCGGCGCTGGCCGGCGTTGGACGGGGCGTACTCCGGGCCGTTCAGCCGCGGGTCGAACTCCTCGTCGTGCAGCCGCGGGTCGAAGTCGAGCGAGAGGCCGCCGAACTGCGGCCGCTGCTCGACCGGGTCGCCGAGCACCCACACGCCGCTGCGGCCCTCGACCCGGGTGGTCGCCACGCCGAACTCGGCGGCGGTACGGATCAGCGCCTCCTCCAGGCGGCGTACGTGGGCCACGACGTCGACCGGACGGGGCAGCTTCATGATCGGGTAGCCGACGAGCTGGCCGGGGCCGTGCCAGGTGATCTTGCCGCCGCGGTCGACGTCCACCACCGGCGTCCCGTCCAGCGGGCGCTCGCTCTCCGCGGTGCGCCGGCCCGCGGTGTAGACCGGAGGGTGCTCCAGGAGCAGACAGGTGTCCTCGACCTCGTCGGCGAACCGGGCGGCGTGCACCTCGCGCTGCTTGTCCCACGCCACTTGGTAGTCGACGGCGTCCGCGCCGAAGCCCAGACGGACGAATCGCAGCTCACTCACGGCAAAGCCTCCTCCTGGGTGCCGGGGCCGGGTTCCGGGGATCGTCCCGGGGCGGGAGCCGGCTCGGCACCATGCGTCAATCGCGCCCATGCCACTGTACGGCGGTACGCCGGACGGCCCTCCGGCAGGTGTGTGAGGGGTCCTACGTCCACTGCGTCAGCGACGAGCCAATCCTCACACGATCGGATGAATGTGGGGCGAAGGCGGCGGTAAGGGCGGCTAGTGCCGCTAAATTCACGCCGTTCCATGAGGGCCACGAGGGTCCGTACGGGCTGCCACCCCGGGCCCGGAAGGCAGGAGACCGCACAGCTGATGACGGAACGACCCTCGCAGCGCATGCCGAACCGCCAGCTTGCCGCGCTCATCGCCGAAGCGGGCTTCTCCAACGCCGGGCTCGCCAGACGCGTCGACCAGCTCGGCCTCGAGCACGGGCTCGACCTGCGGTACGACAAGACCTCGGTGACCCGCTGGCTGCGCGGCCAGCAGCCGCGCGGCACCACCCCCGCCCTGATCGCCGAGGTCTTCACCCGCCGCCTCGGCCGCCGGCTCTCCGCGCAGGACCTCGGGCTCGACGCGTGCGCCCCGGTCTACGCGGGCCTGGAGTTCGCGGCGACGCCCGAGGAGGCCGTGGACATCGTCAGCGGGCTGTGGCGCAAGGACTCCGGGAGCCACGCGGAGCTGCGCAAGATCGCCTTCACGCCGGCCGGGCTGGTCGTGCCGAGCCGGGACTGGCTGATCGGGCGGGCCGACGAACGGGTGGCGCGCGGCGAACCGGGCGGCCTGGGCGGCGGCCCGGGTGCCCCGGGCAGCCCCGGTGGCTCGGGCGGTTTGGGCGGTCCGGGTGGTGCTGGTGGCCTCGGTGGCTTGGGTGGCCTTGGCGACTCGGGCGGCCCGGGTCGTTCGGGTGGCTCGGGTGGTCTGGGCGATCCGGGGCGTTCGGGTGGCCTGGGTGGCTCGGGCGGCCTCGGTGGCTTGGGTGGCTCGGGTGGCCTGGGTGGCCCGGGTCGCGCGGGTGGCTCGGGTGGCTCGGAACCGAGGGTGCCGTTGCAGGGGCGCTACTCGGTGCCCCGCCAGCGCGGCACCGACCGGGGCCCCGGGCAGCGGGTGACCAGCGGCGACATCGCCGCGCTGCGCTCGGTCGGCGAGCTGTTCCGCACCCTCGACCACGCGTACGGCGGCGGGCACGCCCGGCAGGCCCTGGTCCGCTACCTGGAGCACGAGGCGGAGCCGATGCTGCGCGGTACGTACGGGGAGAGCGTGGGGCGCCGGCTCTTCGGCGCCGTGGCCGACCTCACCCGGCTCGCCGGCTGGACCTCGTACGACATCGCCGCGCACGGCCTCGCCCAGCGCTACTTCGTGCAGGCGCTGCGGCTCGCCCAGGCGGCCGGGGACCGGGCCTACGGCTCGTACGTCCTCATCACCATGAGCCACCAGGCCGTCTACCTCGGCCACGGCCGCGAGGCCGTCCAGCTCGCCCGGGTCGCCCAGCAGGGCGTCGGCTCCGCCGCGCCGCCCGTCGTGCAGGCCCTGCTCCACTCCGTCGAGGCGCGCGGACACGGCGTCCTCGGCGAGTCCCGCGCCTGCGGGGCCGCGCTCGCCCGCGCCGAACGCGCCCTGGAGGCCGCCCGGCCCGGCGACGAGGTGCCGTACTGGGCCCGCTCCTTCGACGAGGCGCAGCTCGCCGACGAGTTCGGCCACTGCCACCGCGACCTCCAGCAGTACCGCGCCGCCGCCCAGCACGCCGAACGCGCCCTCCAACTCCGCGGCCCCGGCTTCGCCCGCAGCCGCCTCTTCTGCCGCGTGGTCCTCGCCTCCGCCCGCCTCGCCCTCGGCGAACTCGACCAGGCCTGCGCGCTCGGCGCGGAGGCGGCACAACAGGCCTCGGAGATGCGCTCGGCACGCGCGGTCGAATACATCCGCGACTTCGAGCGCCGCCTGGAGCCCTACCGCGACGCCCCGGCGGCCCGCACGTACCGGGACAGGGTGGCGGCGCTGGGCTGAGGGCGCGGGGGGAGCGGCGGGTCGCCGGCCGCCTCTGGGGGCGCCGCTCCGCTCCCCGGCGGATCTCCGCCCCCGCCCCCGCGTGGGCAATCGCCCCGCTGGGGGAGGGACGGGTGGGCACACGGGACGGCGCCCACGCGGGCGCCTCCGCCCCCTGCGCCTGGA